>CAZNVH010000048.1:0-58223 GCA_964576525.1 uncultured Enterobacteriaceae bacterium | reverse complement strand
GTCGGCCACCACCGGGTTGCCCGCGATGTCCTTGCCCAGCGCGAGCGCGAGCGGCGAATGGCTGCCATGATAGGTCTCGGAGCCGAGGATCTCGGTCAGGCGCACCGTCTGCCGGTTGGGATTCGGGATCTCCAGGCCCATGCAGGACTTGCCCGGAATGGTCTCGACGACGCGGATCGCCACCACCGACAACGCGCGCGCAAGGTCCTTGATCAGGTTGACGATCTGGCTGCCCTTGACGCCGATCGCGGGCTCGACCTCGTAGCGCGTGATCACCGGCCCGGGGTAGGCGGCGAGCACCTTCACCACGACGCCGAAGTCCGACAGCTTCTTCTCGATCAGCCGCGAGGTGAATTCCAGCGTCTCGGCGGAAACGTTCTCCACCCCCTGCACCGGCTCGTCGAGCAGCTTGAGCGGCGGCAGCGGCGTGTCGGGCAGGTGGTCGAACAGCGGCGCCTGCTTCTCCTTCTGCACGCGCTCGGATTTCTTGATCTCGGCGACCGGCGCCTCGATGCGCAGCGGCGGATGCTCCTCCTCGCGCCGCTTCTCGATCTGCACCACGGCCTCGCGCTCTTCGCGCGCGCGGCTGCCGAGCTTGCGGTCCCGGCGGCGCTCCCACGCGCCCAGCGTTGCCACACCGGCTTTTTCCAGCAAACCCCCGACCCCCTCGAAGATCGCGAGCCACGAAACCCCGATGAACAGGCTGAAGCCGATCGCCACCAGGGTGAGCAGCGCGAGCGTCGCGCCGGTGAAGCCGAGCGCCGTGCCGAGCGCGCCGGCGGCGGCCTCGCCGACTAGGCCGCCCGGGGCGAGCGGCAGCTCGATCGCCAGGCTGTGCAGGCGCAGCCGCTCGAGCGCCGAGCTCGCGGCGAGCAGCAGGAAGAAGCCGGCCAGCGCGAACTGCAGGCGCGCGGCGCTTCCCTCGGCCTTGCGGTGTCCCCACAGCACCACGTAGGCGCACAGCACCACCCACCAGTACGCGGAGAGCCCGAACAGGTACAGCAGCAGGTCGGCGAGCCAAGCGCCGACCGCGCCGCCGGCGTTGCGCGTCACCGCGGCGGTCGCACTGTGCGACCAGCCGGGATCGGCGCGGTGGTAGGTGGCGAAGATCAGCAGCAGGTACAGCGCCAGCGCGGCCAGCAGCAGCCATTTCGCTTCGCGCAACAGGCCCGCCAGCTTGGCGGGAAGGGGGGTGCCGGCTTTGCTGGCTACGGCCAGGATCACTCCGGGAGCATGATCGTGTCGCGCAACACGATGGTCGAGCCCCGTATCTCGATATAGCCGCCCGTCTGGAGGTCCTTCATCACCCGGCTCACCATTTCGCGCGAGGCGCCGATCATCTTGGCGATGTCCTGCTTCGGCAGGCGCTTGGTGACGATCTTCTCGCCGTTGACGTTCTCGGCCATGTCGAGCAGCAGGCGCGCGACGCGCCCGTAGACGTCGAGCAGCGCCAGGCTGCCGATCTTGCGGTCCGCCTCGCGCAGGCGGCGCACCAGGCCGCGCATCACCGCCTGCGCCATCTCGAAGTTCTCGGCCAGGCATTTCTTGAAGTCGCGCTTGGCGATCGACAGCAGCTCGCAGGGCTCGATCGTCACCACCGTGGCCGAGCGCGGCTCGTCGTCGATCAGGCCCATCTCGCCGAAGAACTCCCCCGGGCTGAGGATGCTGAGGATCACTTCCTTGCCCTCGGCGTCGCTCATCATCACCTTGAGCCGGCCGGACAGCACGATGTACAGGGAGTCGGTCGGGTCGCCGCCCGCCATGATGGTGGTCGAGCGCGGCGCGCTCTTGCGCGTGACCACCAGGGTCAGCATGCGCAGCTGGTCTTCGGGAAAGCTGGTGAACAGCGGCACCGCCTTCAGGACCGCCGTGGAGACCGTGCTTGCCATGGTCGAAATGTTAGCATTTTGCGAATGACGACACGACATTCCCGTCTGCTGATCCTCGGCTCAGGCCCCGCGGGCTACACCGCGGCGGTCTACGCGGCGCGCGCCAACCTGCGCCCGGTGCTGGTCGCCGGCATCGCGCAGGGCGGCCAGCTGATGACCACCACCGACGTCGACAACTGGCCCGCCGACGCCGACGGCGTACAGGGTCCGGACCTGATGCAGCGCTTCCAGAAGCACGCCGAGCGCTTCGAGACCGAGGTCGTCGGCGACCAGGTGCACACCGCCCGCCTCGGCACGCGGCCGTTCGTCCTCGAGGGCGACGCGGCGACCTATACCTGCGACGCGCTGGTGATCGCCACCGGGGCCACCGCGAAGTATCTGGGCCTGCCCTCCGAGCAGAAGTTCATGGGCCGCGGGGTATCGGCCTGCGCCACCTGCGACGGCTTCTTCTTCAAGGGGCAGGACGTGGTGGTGGTGGGAGGCGGCAACACCGCGGTCGAGGAGTCGCTGTACCTCGCCAACATCTGCTCGAGCGTGGTGCTGGTGCATCGCCGCGACAAGTTCCGCGCCGAGAAGATCATGGTCGACAAGCTGATGAAGCGCGTCGCCGAGGGCAAGATCCGCCTCGAGCTGGACGCGGTGGTCGAAGAGGTGCTGGGCGACGCCGGCGGCGTCGCGGGCGTGCGGATCCGCAAGCTCAAGGACGGCGCGCTGAAGACCCTGCAGGCGAAAGGCTTCTTCGTCGCCATCGGCCATACGCCGAACACCGGTATTTTTGCCGGCCAGCTCGACATGAAGGACGGCTACATCGTCACCCGCGGCGGGGGCGAAGGCCTCGCTACCGCCACCAGCGTTCCGGGGGTGTTCGCGGCCGGCGACGTGCAGGACCACGTCTACCGCCAGGCCGTCACCAGCGCCGGCAGCGGCTGCATGGCCGCGCTCGACGCCGAGAAGTACCTCGACGGCGTCGCTACCTAGACCGCGGCTTCGTTCGTCTCGCCGGTGCGGATGCGCACCACGTGCTCGACCGAGGTGACGAAGATCTTGCCGTCGCCGATCTTGCCGGTGCGCGCCGACTTGACGATGGCGTCGATCGCGCCCTCGACCTGGCCGTTCGGCACCACCACCTCGATCTTGACCTTGGGCAGGAAGTCGACCACGTACTCGGCGCCGCGGTAGAGCTCGGTGTGCCCCTTCTGCCGGCCGAACCCCTTGACCTCGGTCACGGTCAACCCGGTGACGCCGACCTCCGAGAGCGCCTCGCGCACCTCGTCGAGCTTGAACGGCTTCACGATGGCTTCGATCTTCTTCATGCCCTGTTCCCTCCGCGGATAGAGGAATTGTACAGCGTAGAATCGAATGCATGGCGCTGCGCCCGCCGCTCCTGTACCGGTACGGGCGGTTCCTCATGCTGCTCAAGCGCCGCTCGCGGGCGCTGCAGGCGTTCAGGGCCGTGACGCGGGCGGACCCGCGTCACCGGCAGGCCTGGAGCGCGATCGGCTTCCTGCTCGCCGCGCGCGAAGAGTTCCAGCCGGCCATCGAAGCCTTCGAGCATGCCGTCACGCTCGACCCGGCCGATGCCGCCGCGCATTTCAACATCGCCTTCCTCCTGCAGCGCATGGGGCGCCACGACGCGGCGATTCCCCGGTTCGAGCGCGCGCTCGGAGCCGACCCCACTCTCGAGCGCGCCCGGCACGGGCTGGAGCGATCGCGCGCGACCCTGGAAAGATAGCGTTGGAGAGCATCCAAGTCGTCGATTCGCTGGCCGGCGTCGATCCGCAGGAGTGGAACGCGCTGGCCGGAGAGCAGCCCTGCGTGCGGCACGAGTTCCTGTCGGCGCTGATCGACACCGGCTGCGCGGCCGCCCGCAGCGGGTGGCTGCCGCAGTTCCTGCTGCTGCGCCGCGCGGGCGCCCTGGCCGGGGCGATGCCGCTGTTCGTCAAATCGCATTCCTACGGCGAGTACGTGTTCGACTGGGCCTGGGCGGACGCGCACCAGCGCCACGGCGTCCAGTACTACCCCAAGCTCCTCGGCGCCGTGCCGTTCACGCCGGTGACCGGCCGGCGGCTGCTGGCCCAGCGGACGCAGGACCAGGAACTGCTCGCCGATGCCGCCCTGGAACTCGCCAAGCAGACGTCGTCCCTTCACCTGCTGTTCGCCCGCGCCGACGAAGTCGATGTGCTTTCCGCGCGCGGCATGATGATCAGGCGCACGGTGCAATTCCACTGGAAGAACGACGGCTACGCGGACTTCGAGGCGTTCCTGGCGAAGCTCACCCACGCCCGGCGCAAGAACATCCGCCAGGAGCGCCGCCGGATGCGCGAGGCCGGAGTGACGTTCCGCTGGCTCGAAGGCGCCGCCATCGAACGCCGGCACTGGGAATTCTTCAACCGCTGCTACCGCGGCACCTATGCGGCGCACCGTTCGAGTCCCTACCTCAGCCTCGAGTTTTTCCTGCGTCTCGGCGCCAGCCTGCCGCAGAACGTCGCGATGGTGATGGCGGAAAAGCAATCCGGCCCGATCGCCGCCGCGATGTTCCTCATGGACTCCACCTCCTTGTACGGCCGCTACTGGGGGGCGATCGGACACCTGCCGCTGCTGCACTTCGAGTGCTGCTACTACCAGGGGATCGAGTACGCCATCGCGCGCGGCCTGAAAGTGTTCGAAGGCGGCGCCCAGGGCGAGCATAAGATCTTCCGCGGACTGCTCCCGGTCGAGGCCTCCTCGGCCCACTGGCTGGCCGACCCGAAGTTCGCGCGCGCGGTGGAGGACTTCCTGGAGCGCGAGGGCGCCGGGATCGCCCGCTACGTGGATGAGCTGAACGAGCATAGTCCGTTCAAGAAACTGGAGGAGAAATGAGACTGAAGGACAAAGTCGCAATCGTTACGGGCGCAGGCTCCGGTTTCGGCGCTGGCATCGCGCGGCGCTTCGCCGCGGAAGGCGCGCGAGTGATCGTCGCCGACATCAACGCGGAGGCCGGCAATCGCGTCGCGCGCGAGATCGGCGCCGCCTTCCAGCAGGCCGACGTCACCCGGAGCGACGACTGGGCGCGGCTGATCGGCGCCGCGGGCGGCGGCCTCGACATCGTGGTCAACAACGCCGGCTGGACGCACCGTAACAAGCCCTACCTGGAGGTCAGCGAAGCCGAGTTCGACCGCGTCTACGCCGTGAACGTGAAGAGCATCTACCTGTCGGCGCTGCACGCGGTGCCGGTGTTCCGCAAGCGCGGCGGGGGCTGCTTCGTGAACATCGCCTCGACCGCCGGGCTGCGCCCGCGGCCCGGGCTCACCGTGTACAACAGCTCCAAGGGCGCGGTGATCCTGATGTCGAAGTCGATGGCGGCCGAGTTCGGCCCGGACAGAATCCGCGTCAACTGCGTCAATCCGGTGTTCAGTCCCGACACCGGACTGTCGGCCGAATTCGCCGGCGGCGCAGTGACCGAAGAGGCGAAGAAAAGATTCCTCGCCACCATCCCGCTGGGGCGCTTCTCGACGCCGCTCGACATCGCCAACGCCTGCCTTTACCTCGCTTCGGACGAAGCTTCCATGGTCAGCGGGGTGTGCATCGAGGTTGACGGCGCGCGCTGCGTGTAGGTCCTAACCCCGCTTTCGGATTGCCTTTAGCCCTTTGCCCGAGTAGCGTTGCATCCGGGGAGGAAATAGACGATGAAACAACTCAGACCGGTTCTGCCTTTCTGTGTAGTTGCGCTCGTCGGATGTGGAGGACCACAACTCGTTCCGGAGCAGTTCCTGACGGTCGATCAGGCCTTCAAGTCCGGTGCCGAGATCCAGCCGCCCGCCGCCGCTTCCAATGCGATCAGGAAGGGACTCTTTGCCGCGTCCTACGAGGATGTCTTTCGGGCTGCGACGGTCGCGGCGAGCCAGGCGCAGCTGAATGTCGAGCGCGCTGACAAGTCGAAGGGCTTGATCCTCGCGACTCGCTCCGTGCCGATGGTACCTGCAGGGACCGACTACCTCCGGCCGACCGAGCACATTTTCTATTACGCGATCACCGTCAAGGAATTGGAACCCAAGCAGAGCGAGGTGACGATTGCCTCCAAGGTTCAGGGACAGTGTTCCATGGCGCCGGTGGGAACTGTGACCGTCTTCAGCCTGGGCACGGCTACCGCGCACGCACTGAAGCTCAACGAAAAGTGCACGAGTCTGTCCAATGGAATGTGGGCGGTCGGTACGCACGGTTCCGGTCGGGAATTGGGCCAGTTCCAGACATTCCTGCGCAACAATCTGATCGCGGCAGGGGTGCTCTGAGCGCCTGGCGATGAGGCGCTGGGCATTGAGGACCGCGCTTTTCGTCGCGACGGTCTGCGGCACGCAGTCCGCCGCCGCAGAGATACAGAAGACCCTGCAGCTTGAGTCCGAGCCCTCCGGCGCGCGGGTGTACCTGCTTCGCGGTGCGCAGCGTGTTCCGCTCGGCGTGACGCCGCTCGACTATGCCGCAGAGTTCCACAGCGAAATCTCGGTGCTGCGCATCCTGTTCGAGCGGCCCGCATTCACGCCGCGCACGCTTGAAGTGTCGGCGAAGGATGATCGCGTCGTGGCGAGGCTGGAAAGTCGCAGCCTGGTGGCTGACCCCGCGGCACATCGGGATGAGCAGACGCGCCGCCTGCAGGAGAAGCTGAATCCGATGCTGAAAGAGACGCTGCCGACGCTGCTCGCTCTGCGGCCCGAACTCGGAGCGGACATTGCGGACGTGGTATGGGTGCGCAGGCTGAGCGGCGCGCTCTATCTTCAGGTGCCTCTCAGCGTCAAGACTCTCGGCGAGAAGAATCGCGAAGCGGGGACCAGCCCCGAGCCGAGACTTGCCAGGCAAATCTGGGACAGTCTCGGCAAGGAAGTCGCCGCCGGTATCCGGTCTCGATTGCCTGCCGGGAGCGGCCTCTCCGGCATCGTCATCGAGTCGCAACTCGATGCCGTGGCGATGCAGTTCGCCGTTGGCAGTCACATGCAGACCTCAGTCGAGATGCAGTGCGTGGGCGGCTACCGTCAGGAATTTCGCCAGGACAGCTGTGCTTCCTATAACAGAGGCAACTGCGTGGCCGGCGTGAAGCAGTTCGCCGTCTACGAGCCGTGCCAGACCCGCATCCCTGTCACCAAGACCGAGGTCAAGGTCAACCCCACGGCGAACACGACAAGGACCCGGTTCCGCGCCTACATGGTCAATATGATCGACGCGCCGGCCGATTCCGTCTCGCTGGCGCAAACCGATCCTTCCGGAAAAATCGTGTTCAGGGAAGGCTCGCTCCCCGACGGGCTGGTGGACGACGCATCTAAACCGTGACTTCTAGGCGCGCTTGAGCCCGCCCAGTAGAGCGGCGACCTGCGGCTGCTTGCGTTTGGACTGCTGAGGCGATTCGGATTTCGGCGCCGGCTCTGCGGGCGGTGTACTGGTTTCGTAGGGCTTGGAGAAAATCGGGTCGGAAGGAGGTTTCGAAGCCCGCGAAGGCTGGGGCGTCGAGGGTCGGCGCTCCCGCTGTCGTTCCCTGCCGTTGTCGCGCTCGCGCCGCGCCGAGGGTCCCGGCCCGCTCATCATCCCCGCGACGCTGGTGCCGCCGGGCTGGAATCCGGCCACCAGCACCCGCTCGATGCGCTGCTTGATCAGCCGCTCGATCGCCGCCATCGCCTCGGTGTCCTCGGGCGACACCAGCGAGATCGCCTCTCCCGTCAACCCGGCGCGGCCGGTGCGGCCGATGCGGTGCACGTAGTCCTCGGGCGAATGCGGCACGTCGAAGTTGATCACCTGCGGCAGGCCCTCGATGTCGAGGCCGCGCGAGGCGACGTCGGTGGCGACCAGCACCGAAATCTTGCCGCCCTTGAAGTCCTGCAACGCCGCTTCGCGCTCGGCCTGCGACTTGTCGCCGTGGATCGCGTCGGCGTGGATGTGGTCGCGCCGCAGCTGGTGCGCGAGGCGGTTGGCGCCGATGCGCGTGCCGCAAAACACCAGCACCTGCTTCAGGCTCCGCGTCTGGATGAGGTAGGCGAGCAGCTCGCGCTTCTTCTCGCGGGCCACCGGGTGCAGCACGTGCGTCACCCCCTCGGCCGCGGCGTTGCGCGTCGCGATCTGAATCTCGGCCGGGTCGCGCAGCAGGGTTTTCGCCAGGGTGCGGATCTCGTCGGGGAAGGTGGCCGAGAACAGCAGGTTCTGCCGCTGCGCCGGGAGCAGCGCGATGATGCGCTTGATGTCGGGCAGGAAGCCCATGTCCAGCATGCGGTCGGCCTCGTCCAGCACCAGCACCGAAACCTGGTTGAACATGACCGTCTTGTTCTGCACGTGGTCGAGCAGCCGCCCGGGCGTGGCCACCAGCACCTCGACGCCTTTGCGCAGCTGCGCGATCTGCGCGTTCATGTCGACGCCGCCGTAGACCACCGTGCTGCGCAGCGGCAGGTGCTTGCCGTAGTCGCGGAAGCTCTCGGCGACCTGCACCGCGAGCTCGCGCGTCGGCGTGAGGATCAGCGCGCGCACCGGATGGCGCGCGGGCGAAGTTGAGGTGCTGGCGAGCGGCGCGAAGCGCTGCAGGATCGGCAGCGCGAACGCCGCGGTCTTGCCGGTGCCGGTTTGCGCGCCCGCCATGAGGTCGCGACCCGACATCACCAGCGGGATCGCCTGCTCCTGCACCGGCGTTGGCGTGTCGTAACCGAGTTCCGCAACCGCGGCAGCGAGCGGCGGGATTAGACCGAGTTGTTCAAAAGCTGAAGGGATAATGCTGAATTATAAGTCAATTCAGCGTGCGCACGGCGCGCTCGCCTTCCTGCGCTTCGGTCCCCGGCAGCTTCAGCTCCATGTCCCAGTCGCTCTTCTTCACCGCCGCCTGCAGCAGCCGGCACACCGAGTGCAGCAGCACCGAGTCGAAAGTGAGCGTCACGCCCTGGCCGTGGGCGGGGTGCAAGGCCACCACCGGCTGGCCGCTGCGGTCGTGCCCGGTCTGGATGCGCGCGAGCAGCAGCGGCGCCTCGCCCAGCGGCCGTTCGCTGCCCGCGGCGTCGTAGGGCTTGGAGAAGTCTGCCTTGGACACGGCGTGCTCGTGCTCCAGGCCGAGCAGCGCCTTGCGCGCCTCGGGGCTCGCCTGCGTGCGGATGCGCGGGCTCGCCTCCTCGGCGAGCTTCACCAAGAGCGGCCACAGCAGCTTCACGAAGCGCCGGGTCAGCGAGAGCCTCAGCTCGATGCCCTCGCTGGTCGCCACCAGCATCAGCAGCCGGTCCTGCTCCGCCTCGTAGTCGACTTTCATCTGGTGCAGGCGCATGCAAGGGGATAGTAGCTCAGGCTTTCCTGATCCGGCGCAGCAGCTCGGTGGTCGAGCGCTGGTGCTCGAACGGGATCGAGACCACCTGGCCGCCGCGCGCGAGCACGCTGCCGGCGCCGACGATGCGCTCCACCGGCCAGTCGCCGCCCTTGGCGAGCACCTGCGGGCGACAGGCGGCGATCAAGGCCTCGGGCGTGTCGTCGTCGAACCAGGTGACGGCATCGACGCACTCGAGCGCCGCCACCAGCGCCAGCCGGTCGGCCAGCGGATTGAGCGGGCGGTCGGCTCCTTTTCCCAGGCGCTTTGCGGAAGGATCCGAATTCAGGCCCACCAGCAGCGCGGCACCGAGCGCGCGCGCCCGGGCGAGATAGGTGACGTGACCGCGGTGCAGGAGATCGAAGACGCCGTTGGTGAACACCAGCGGCCGCGCCAGCCCTTCGATCCAGCCGCCGAGCGCATCCGGGGACCCGATCTTCGCCTCGAACGGCGGCTTCACGCCCGGGGCGGCTTCGGCCTGGCGGTGGGCGGCGGCGCCGGCCGGCACTGCTCGTCGGTGCTCTTGCAGTATTCGAACACCTTGACCACCTTGCGCACGCCGCCGGTGGTGCGCGCGAGCTCGACCGCCGCGGCGCCTTCGCTCTCGGTGACCAGTCCCATGAGATAGACCACCCCGGACTCGGTCACGACCTTGACGTGAATCGGGTTGAACTCCTTGGCGTTGAGCAGGCGGCCGCGCAGCTTCGCCGTCAGCGAAGTGTCGTTGGCCCTCGAGGTGACCGACGACAGCCCGGACACCTGGAGCTCGTTGGTCACGCCGCGAACGTTGGGCACGCCGAGCACCAGCTTCTCGATCGCGCCGCGCGTCGCCTCGTCCCAGACCTCCCCGGTCATCAGTACGGAGCGGTTGAACGCCGTGATGTTGACGTGCGCGCGCTCGCCGAAGCGCTCGCCGATGCGGCTCACGGCGCGCACTTCGATGCCTTCGTCGTCGATCTGCGTGCCGGTGGTGCGCCGGTCTTCCAGCGCGGTAAAGGCGGCCACGCCGCCCACGCCGATCACGGCGGGGCAGCCCTGCAGGCCGAGGGCGGCGATCAGCGCGAGAACAGCAGCGTGTCGATTGCGTCGCATAGACAGTGCAGGCAAAGGAGATGGACTTCCTGGATGCGGGCCGTGCTCTTGTGCGGCACGCAGAGGTGCGCGTCTTCCGCGCGCAGCAGCGCGCCGATCTTGCCGCCGCCGTTGCCGGTGAGCGCGACCACGCGCAGGCCGAGCTCGTGCGCCACCGAAATCGCCTCGACCACGTTGCCCGAGTTGCCGCTGGTCGAGATCGCGAGCAGCGCGTCGCCGCGGCGGCCGAGGGCGCGCAGCTGCTTGGAGAACACCTGCTGGTAGGAGAAGTCGTTGGCAATCGAGGTCAGCGTCGAGCTGTCGGTGGTCAGGGCGATCGCGGCGAGCGGCGGGCGCTCCATCTCGAAGCGGTTCACCAGCTCGGCGGCGAAGTGCTGCGCGTCGGCCGCCGAGCCGCCGTTGCCGCAGGCGAGGATCTTGCCGCCGGCGCGCAACGTCTCCGCCAGCAGCTCGCCGGCGCGCGCCACCGGGGCGGCGAGCGCTTGCGACGCGGACAGCTTGAGATTCCCGCTTTCGGCGAAGTGCGCGGCTACGCGCGCCCGAATTGCATCCTGCGGCGCTGCCTGCGTTTGTGCCATGCGATGATTTTACACCGTCGCTCGACTCCTCATTCCACGTAGACCTCGAAGCGCAGCCGCCGCGCCGGGTTCGGCGAATCGGCGAGCGCGCTGATGCGTGCGCGCAGCGGCGCGCCGCGGTCCAGGCCCCAGGCCAGCGCCGCGTTCTCGCGCCGCGGCACGTAGCCGAGCCTGACGCCGCGCCACAACAGCACCACCGCGTTAGCGTCGTACGGGTTGTCGTGCTCGCGCGCGAGCTCGAGGCGGTCGCCGACGCGCAGCTCGCGCCACACCCCGGCCGCGGCGTGGTAGCGGAAGCCGGCGAGCGGCGAATCCTGCACCAGCAGGCGAACCCGTTCTTCTGCATGAAGATTTCCCCATGCAAGAACGAGAAAAGCGGCTACTCGCCAAAGGCGTTCCGGATCCATTGCACGCGCGCGGTCCCGCCGTCGATGAGGAACACGTCGAAACGGCAGGCCGCGTCCGGCCGGCGCGACAGGTAGAGCCGCGCCGCGGCGAGCAGCCGGGCGCGCTTGGCCGCGGTCAGGCTTTCGGCAGCGCCGCCGAAGCCCGAGCCGCTGCGCATGCGCACCTCGGCGAAGACCACGGTGCCGCGCTCCTCGGCGATCAGGTCGATCTCGCCGTGCCGGCAGCGCCAGTTGCGCTCGACCAGGCGCAGGCCGGCGGCACGCAGCAGCCCGGCGCACAACTCTTCGGCTCGCGCCCCGGCGCAGTTCATGGCAGGCTTAACGGCGGCCGCGGAAGCGCGGTTGACAGCATGAGCTCCGGAATCCTCTACGTGGTGGCCACCCCCATCGGCAACCTGGCCGACGCCAGCCCGCGCTCGATCGAGGCCCTGCGCGGCGCCGACCTGATCGCCTGCGAGGACACGCGCACCACGCGGCCGCTGCTCGCCCGCTTCGGCATCGCGGGGCGCACCGTGGCCCTGCACGAGCACAACGAGCGGCGCGCCGCGGCCGGACTGATCGCTGCGCTGCGCGAGGGCAAGAGCGTCGCGCTGGTGAGCGATGCCGGCACGCCGGCGCTGTCCGACCCGGGCGCCTGGCTGGTCGGCGAGGCGCACCGCACCGGTATCAGGGTCAGCCCCCTGCCGGGGCCGAGCGCTGCGGCCGCCGCGGTCTCGGTGTCGGGCTTCCCCGCGGCGCGATTCCTGTTCGCCGGCTTCCTGCCCGCGACGCGCGCGGCACGGCGCAAGGCGCTCGCCGCGCTCGACCTGCCCTGGCCGGTGGTGATCTACGAAGCGCCGCACCGCATCGCGGAAACGCTGGAGGACCTGCTCGAGCGCTTCGGCGCGGCGCGCGAGCTGGTGATCGGCCGGGAACTCAGCAAGAAGTTCGAGGAGGTGGCGCGCCTGCCCCTCGGCGAGGCGAGCGCCTGGCTGGCCGCCGACGCGCACCGCAGCCAGGGCGAGTTCGTGCTGGTCCTGCAGGCCGGGGAAGGCCGCGCGGCCGGCGAGGCCGACGCCCAGCGCGTGCTCGAGGTGCTGCTCGAGTCGCTGGCGCCGAGCGAGGCGGCGCGGCTGGCGGCGCGCATTACGGGCGTACCGAAAAAAATGCTCTACCCGAGGGCGCTGAAGCGTCCCAAGTAAAATTCGCCTGATGGACCGGCTCACCCTGAGGCACCCCGACGACTGGCACCTGCACCTTCGCGACGGCCCGGCGATGGCCTCGGTGCTCGCCGACTCGGCGCGGCGCTTCGCCCGGGCCATCGTCATGCCGAACCTCAAGCCCGCGGTGCGCACCACGCAGCAGGCGCTCGGCTACCGCGAGCGGATCCTCGCCGCCCTGCCCGACGGTGCGAGTTTCGAGCCGCTGATGACCTTGTACCTCACCGACGACACGCCGCCGGAGGAGATCTCCCGAGCCAAGCTCTCGGGCCGCGTGTTCGGCGTCAAGCTCTATCCCGCGGGCGCGACCACCCATTCCGACGAAGGCGTGACGCGGCTGTCGCGCTGCTTCCACGCGCTCGAGAAGATGCAGGAGCTCGGCCTGCCGCTGCTGGTGCACGGCGAATCCACCGACCCGGCGATCGACGTGTTCGACCGGGAGCAGGTCTTCATCGAGGACGTCCTCGGCCCGCTGCTCGAGCGCTTCGCCGGACTCAAGGTGGTGCTCGAGCACATCACCACGCGCGAAGCGGTGCACTACGTCGAGGTGACCGGTCCGAACGTCGCCGCGACGATTACCGCGCATCATCTGCTGATGAACCGCAACGCCCTGTTCCTCGGCGGCATCCGGCCGCACCACTACTGCCTGCCGGTACTCAAGCGCGAGACCGATCGCGAGGCGCTGGTCGACGCCGCGACCTCGGGCAATCCGAAGTTCTTCCTCGGCACCGACAGCGCGCCGCATGCGCGCGGCGCGAAGGAAGCGGCGTGCGGCTGCGCCGGGATCTACACCGCGCATGCCGCGCTGGAGCTGTACGCGGCGGCGTTCGAAGAGGCCGGCGCGCTCGACAAGCTCGAAGGCTTCGCCAGCGTGTTCGGCGCGCAGTTCTACGGCCTGCCGCTCAACCGCGGCAGCGTCACGCTGGCGCGCGAGGAGTGGCGCGTCGCCGAGCGCCTGCCCTTCGGCGCCGAGGAGCTGGTGCCGCTGCGCGCCGGAGAGACCGTGCCCTGGAAGCTGATCTAGCGCACGCGGCGTTCGACGGCGTGCGGCCGTGGCTCGCGCTCGAGCGATCGCTCGAGCGGCTCAACCGGGCCGCACGATCCATTGATCTGAAAACCGACAGCGGCCAATCCGTCCGCTTCGTGCCGCCGGTCCCGCGCGACAGCTATTACGAGATCAAGGTGTTCGAGACCGGGGAAGTCGCGACCCGGCCGGACAACCTGCACGACTGGTTCAACGCGCTCGCCTGGCTCGCCTTCCCGCGCAGCAAGGCGCGCCTCAACGCCCTGCACGCCGCGGAGATCCCGCGCGAGGCCGGCCGGCGCGGCCGCCTGCGCGACCTGCTGACGATCTTCGACGAGGGCGGCGCGATCGTGCAGTGTGACGATGCGGACCTTCTGCACCTTCTCAAGAATTTTCAATGGAAAGCGCTGTTTTGGGACCACCGCGACAGGGTGCGAGAGGCGATGCGCATCGTCGTCTTCGGCCACGCGGTGCTGGAGCAGGCGCTCGAACCCTGGCCGGGAATCACCTGCAAGGCGATCGTGGCGCCCGCGGGCGCGGACCCCGATGCCGCAGTGCAGGCCTGGCTCGCCGCGCTCGAGCCCGGGGCGACGCCGCGCAGCCTGGCAGCGCTGCCGATATTCGGCTATCCCGGCTGGCTCGCCTCGGGCGATCGCGCCGCCTTCTATGAAGACACGCGCTATTTCAGGCCCTTGGCGAAGGAATCGCGATAAAATCCCACCGGGAGTCGGCCAGGCAGCCGCTGTGCGCAAGCACAGAGGAAAGTCCGGGCTCCGCAGAGCGGGATGCAGGGTAACTCCCTGGCGCGGCGACGCGACGACTAGGGCCACAGAGACGAGTCCGGCTTTCGGGCAACCGCAGGTCGGGGTGAAACGCGGCAACCTCCATCCGGAGCAACACCAAATAGGCAAGCGCGGCGTGGCGACACGCCATATGGCCGGCTCGGCCGAGCTTGCGGGTAGGTGGCTAGAACCCCGGGGTAACCCGGGGTCCAGAGGAATGGCTGCCGGCCCCGCCGGCTTAAACCCCGGCCGGGGCCACAGAACCCGGCTTACCGGCCGTCTCCCCCCGTTTTTTTCTTGCCTCCCGGACCGGTGCGCGGAATAATCGCCTGCTTAAAGGGGAGGAGTACAGCGGCGCAGGTTCTGCCGCTGCCTGTCGAATGCAGGACCGTCTCAACCAGAACGACGTTACGAATCGCGTCAACGTCGAAGAACCCGTGCGCGTGCGCGACGCGGTGGTGGCGCTGTTCGGCGCGCGCTACCCGAACGCCGACCTGAGCGCGCTAAAGCGGGGTTTCGCCGATTTCCAGGCGCTGTTCGAAGGCGACTTCCCCGGCTACCTCGCCTGCGACACCCTGTACCACGACATGCGCCACACGCTCGACATGACGCTGGCGATGGCGCGCCTGATCGACGGCCACGAGCGCAGCTGCGGGCTGTCGCAGCGCCTGGGGCCGCGCCGAGCGGTGCTGGGCGTGCTGATCGCGCTGCTGCACGATTCGGGCTACCTGCGGCGCAACTCCGAGAGCGCGATCGAGAACGGCGCCGTGTTCACCAAGACCCACGTCAGCCGCGGGGCCGATTTCATCGCCGCCTACCTGCCGAAGGTCGGCTTCGCCGAGGAGGCGCAGACCGCGGCGCGCCTGGTGCATTTCACCGGCTACGAGATGGAGATCGAGGACATCCGCATCGACGACCCGCGCGACCGCATGGTCGGCTGCCTGGTCGGCACCGCCGACCTGATCGGCCAGATGTCGGACCGCATGTACCTCGAGAAATGCCGCGAGTTCCTGTACCAGGAGTTCGTCTGGGGCAAGATCGCGCGCGAGCGGCTGCCCGACGGCCACGAGGTGGTGCGCTATGCCTCGCCCCAGGACCTGATCATCAAGACCCCGGGCTTCTACGAGTACGTGGCGCGCGCGCGCATCGAGAAGAAGCTCGGCAGCGTCGACCGCTACGCCGAGGCGCATTTCGACGGCCCGAGCCTGTACCAGACCGAGATCGAGCGCAACATGGATTTCCTGCGCGCCACCATCGAGACCGCGGACTTCAACCGGCTACGGCGCTACTGCTACTCGATGTCCGCGCGCGACGCCGCGCGGCCTGAGGCTGCCGCGGCGCCTTAGGCGCCGACCCGCTGTTCCAACCAGCGCGCGGTGCGCATCAGGCGCGCGTCATAGCCCTTGCGGCCGACGAGCTGCACGCCGAGCGGCAAACCGTTTTCCCCCTGCATCAGCGGCAGCGTGATCGCCGGCATGCCGAGTAGCGTCCACAGCGAGCAGAACGCCGGGTCGCCGGTCGCGCCGAGACCTTTCGGCGCGGTACCGAGCGCCGGCGGCGTCAGGATCGCGTCATAGCGCTCGCGAAACAGCTCGTCGAAGCTTTCCACCGCGCCTGGGATGCGCCGCAACGCGCGCTGGTGGTCGACGGCGCGCACCTCGCGGCCGCGCTCGATCAGCGCGCGCAACCGCTCCGAGAGCTTCTCCTTCCCGGCGAGCCACAGCGGCTCCAGGTTGGCCGCCATCTCGGCTTCCATGATCGTCTTGTGCCACTCCCAGGCCTCGGCTGCCGAGGGAAACAGCTCGACCTCCTCGATCCGGTCGCCGAGGCTTTCCACCAATTCGGCAAACGCTTCCTTCGTGTCCGCGTCGGCGCGCTCCCAGTGCGGCGTCTTGATGAACGCCAGCATCGGCTCGATCGGCGGCGCCTCGCGGGACAGCCCGACGAACGGCACCCGGGCGCGGGGGCGCGTGTCGGGATCGAGCGGGTCGTAGCCCTGCAGCTGCTCGAGGAGCAGCGCGAGATCGTCCACGCTGCGCGCGAACAGGCCGACGTGATCGAGGGTGCGCGACAGCTGCAGGATGCCGTGGCGCGGGATGAGACCGTGGGTAGGCTTGAAGCCGTATGCGCCGCAGAACGCCGCAGGACGGATCACCGAGCCGGCGGTCTGGCTGCCGAGCGCCAGCGGCACCATGCCGGCGCCGACCGCGGCGGCCGAACCGCTGGAAGAACCCCCCGGGGTGTGCTCGGGGTTGTGCGGGTTGCGCGTCTTGCCCGGCGTGAAGTACGCGCACTCGGTGGTCACGGTCTTGCCGAGGATCACGGCTCCCGCGGCGCGCAGCATCGTCACCACGCCCGCATCCTCGCGCGGCGTGCGGCCCTGGTGCAGCACCGTGCCGTTCTCGGTCGGCATGTCCGCGGTGTCGATGATGTCCTTCAGCCCGACCGGAACGCCGTGCAGCGGGCCGATCGGCTCGCCGTTGCGCTTGCGCTCGTCCGCCGCGCGTGCCTGCGCCAGCGCGTGCTCCTCGTCGAGGAACGCCCAGGCCTGCACCTTCGGCTCGAGCGCGCGGATGCGCTCGAGGCAGGCCTGCACCACTTCTTCCGAGGTCAGCTTGCCGTCACGGATCTGCTGCGCGGCGTCCGCCGCGGAGAGCATCAGCGAGCGCTCATCGCGCATACAAGACGCTCGGCAGCCACAGTCCGATCTGCGGGAACGTGTAGAGCAGGATCAGCGCGATGACCTGAATCCCCATGAAGGGCATCATGCCGGCGAAAATCTGATTGAGCATCACGTGCGGCGGCGACACGCCCTTCAGGTAGAACGCCGCCATCGCCACCGGCGGCGACAGGAACGCCGTCTGCAGGTTGAGCGCCACCAGCAGGCCGAAGAACAGCGGATCGATGCCGAAGTGCGGCAGGAGCGGAATGAAGATCGGCATGAAGATGATGATGATCTCGGTCCACTCGAGCGGCCAGCCGAGGATGAAGATGATGAACTGGGCGAGGATCATGAATTGCAGCGGGCTGAGATCCATCGACAGTACCCACTTCTCGATCACCTCCTGGCCTCCCAACAACGCGAACGCCGCCGCGAAGATGCCCGAGCCGACGAACAGCCAGCACACCATGGCGCTCGTCTTGGCGGTGAGGAGCGACGATTCCTTGATGATGGTGCCGAAATCCCTCAGCGTGCCGCCGACGACGGCGCCGGAAAACGGACCTCCCGCCCCTTCCCGCAAATGCCCGACGTAGCGGTAGACCGCGGCCAGGAAGAAGCCGCCGAACGCGCCGACCGCCGCCGCCTCGGCGGGCGTCGCGAGTCCGAAAACGATCGAGCCGAGCACCATCAGGATCAGGATCGCCAGAGGAAAAAATGAGGTGAGGAGTTGCTTGAAGACCTCGAGCCGCTCCCAGCTCCAGATCCGACCGATGAAGGCGATGAGGGCGACGCCGGCAGCCAGCACGATCCAGAACCAGGTGGGAACAGGCAGGCGCTCCTGTGCCGCGACCGGGGCGGCGGCCGGAGGCGACGCGGGATCTTTCGCCGTCGCCTCGGGTTTACCCTTCTCCTCTTCCTCAGGCTCCGCGCCGATGAGGCCCGCGGGTTCCTCCTTGATGTCCGCCGCAACCTCGCCGCCCGCCTCGACCAGGCCGGCGGTGCTCGCCTCGACCACCGGCGCGGTCGCCGAACTGAAGATGACGCCGAGCACTGCGACGATGACCAGCGCCGGAAGCAGCGACACGACGAGCTGCCCGGCCACAGTGCGCTTTGCCACTCCGGCGCTGTCGCGCCCGGTCAGCGCGCGCCATAACCCCGCAAGGGCGTGGTTGCCATGCTGCGCCAGCGCCTGGAGGTGGGACGGAAGCGGGACCCGCTGCTCGCTCTCCGCAAGCGGCGGCATGAGCGCCGGCTTCCACCACGCGAGCAGGATGATGTAGCCGACGTAAAGCCCGGCGAGCATGAAGCCCGGGAGAAACGCGCCGGCGTAGAGCTGAACCACCGACACCCCGGCGGTCGCGCCGTACACGATCAGCAGGACCGAGGGCGGGATCAGGATGCCGAGGCAGCCGCCGGCGGTGACCGCGCCCGCCGCGACCTTCACGTTGTAGCCGGCCTTGAGCATCGCCGGAAACGCGAGCAGGCCCATCAGCGTCACACAGGCGCCGACGATGCCGGTGGCGGTGGCGAAGATCGCGCAGGTGACGATGGTTGCCACCGCCAGCGAGCCCGGCACGCGCACCGTGGCGAGGTGCAGGCTGTGGAACAGCCGGTCGATCAGCTGCGCCCGTTCGACCAGGTAGCCCATGAACAGGAACAGCGGGATCGCGATCAGCACGTCGTTCGACATCACGCCGTAGGTGCGCTGCACGAACAGATCGAGCACCTGCTGCACGGCGAGCGCAGGGTTGACCCCGCGGTAGTAGAACCAGGCGAACATCACGCCCATGCCCATCAGCGTGAAGGCCGTGGGAAAGCCGAGCATGATGGCCACCACGATCAGCGCGAGCATCAGCAGCCCGATATGGCCGTTGGTCATGCTGGTCCAGGGCATGAACACGAGAATCGCGAGCACGATGATCGCCATCAGCGAGAAACCGAACCACAGTTCCTTGCGGATCCTCACTTCGCCTGATCCCTGGTGACGTACACGTCGAGCTTCGCGATGTCCTCATCCTTGACGTGCAGCTCGGCCTTGAGCTTCTCGACGTCGACTTCCTCGACGTCCTGCTCGCGCGAAGGCCACGCGCCCACCTTCAGGCAGATGATGCAGCGGACAATTTCGACGATGCCCTGCGCCAGCAGGATCGCCCCGGCCAGCGGGATGACCGTCTTGAAGGGGTAGACCGGCGGCCCCTCCGAGGTGATGGTCGAATGCTCGTTGATGCGCCAGGACTCTTCGGCGTAGAAAAAGCCGGCGTAGGTCAGCGCGAACACGCCGGGGATGAAGAACACGATGTACAGGATCAGATCGAGGGTGGCCTGCGTGCGCGGCTGGAAAAATCCGTAGAGCACGTCGCCGCGCACGTGGCTGTTCTTCGACAGCGTGTAGGCGCCGGCCATCATGAACAGCGTGCCGTAGAACATGATCATGACGTCGAAGGCCCAGGCGCGCGGATTGTCCAGCGCGTAGCGCGAGAACACCTCCCACGAGACGTGCAGCGTGAGCAGCACGATGCAGAAGGAAAACGCCTGGCCGACCCAGGTGCTGACCCTGTCGATCAAGAGCAGGAGTTTTTGCATGACAGAAAAAAGCCATCCGGCTGGCGCCGGATGGCTGTCGATCGCTCCCCGGCCTAGGCCTTCTTGGCTGCGGGCTTGGCCGCCGGCTTGCCGAAGTAGTGGTTGTAGGCCATGCGCGGATTGACCTGCGTGTCGAGGAACCAGCGCACCGCGCGCTGGGCGAAAACGCGCTGCGAGTTCTCGATCTCCACCCACATGGCGTTGCCGGCCCGTTTCTTGGCCGCCTCGTCATAGACCACCAGCTGGCGCGCGAGCACCGAGTCCGGCGTCTTGTAGAAGCGCACCTTGTCCTTGGTCTGGAGCTCGATGTAGTCCTTCGAGTAGCGGTCGACCGCCTTCCACGACATGTCGGACGAGGCCGCCTCGACGGCGTTCTCGATGATCGCCTTGATCTTCGCCGGCAGGGCGTCGAACTTGGTCTTGTTGAAGGTGATCTCGAACTGCTCCGCGTTCTGGTGGTAGCTCTGCAGCATGCACACCTTGGAGACATCCGCGAAGCCGAGCAGGCGGTCGGAGGTGGCATTGTTGAACTCGGCCGCATCCAGCAGGCCGCGGTCCATCGCCGGCACGATCTCGCCGCCGGGCAGCGCGTTGACCGCCGCGCCCAAGCCGGTGAACACGTCAATCGAGACGCCGACGGTGCGGAACTTGAGGCCCTTGAAGTCCTCGACCTTGGTGATCGGCTTCTTGAACCAGCCGAGCGGCTGGGTCGGCATCGGACCGTACGGGAACGACACCACGTTCTGGCCGATCGAGGCGTAGAGCTTGTTGAGCAGGTCCTTGCCGCCGCCATACTTGTGCCAGGCGAGCAGCTGGTTGGCCTCCATGCCGAACGCCGGGCCCGAGCCCCACAGCGCGAGCGCGTTCTGCTTGCCGTAGTGGTACACCAGCACGCCGTGGCCGCCGTCGAGGGTGCCCTTGGACACCGCGTCGATCAGGCCGAAGGCCGGCACCACCGCACCGGCGGGCAGCACCTCGATCCTGAGGTCGCCGCCGGTCATGTCGTTCACTTTCTTGGCGAAGTCGTTGGCGTACTCGTGGAAGATGTCTTTCGCCGGCCAGGTGCTCTGCCAGCGCATCGAGATCGGCCCCTGCGCCTTGGCGATCATCGGGAAGCCGAGGGTGGCGGCGCCGGTCGCCGCGGCTGCGCCCCTCAGGAATTTGCGACGCGAAGCCTGCGGCTTGTCTTGCTGGACGGTCATTGGGTTTCTCCTCCTCCGGTAAATGGTGAAGTGCCTAGTGAAGTGCAGCCTAGCCAGCGATTCTAGAACAGTCCGGGGCCAGGGTGTATCCCGCAGTGCAAGATACGGCGAGCGGCTTGCCCCGCTTGTCGGTCGGGTGCCAGCCCAGGACCAGCATCAGGACCGCGAAGCCGAGGACGTACGCCAGGGCGACGTGCCAGCCCTGCTGCAGCCAGCGCCCCACCGATCTCGCCTCGGGATAGGTGTTCGCGATGGCCACGCCCGCCGACGAACCAAACCAGATCATCGAGCCCCCGTAGCCGACGGCGTAGGCCAGCATTCCCCAGTCGTACCCCCCCTGCTTGAGCGCGAGCGCGGTAACCGGGATGTTGTCGAACACCGCCGAGAGGAAGCCCAGGCCGAAGGTGGTCTGCCACGAGGCGGCGGGCAGCTTCTCCACCGGCATCATCGAGGCGCAGGTCACCAGCGCTAGCAGGAAGACCGATCCCTTGGAGGCTTCCGGCAGCAGGCTCCACTCGGGCCGGCGCAGCGGCACGCACAGCAGGATCGCCACCCACACCGCGGCGCCGATCACCGGGAACCGGTCCAGCGCCGCCGGAAACCAGAGGTTGGCGATAACGTTGGCGGCGATCGCAGACACCAGGATAAAAGCGACGATGCCGACCCGGGTCCAGTCGACGGCGATGCCGGCAGGAGCATCCTTCACGATGGGCGCATAGGCATGCTGCTGCTTCGCGGCGATGATGCCGCTGACGACGAGCGCCACGCTGGCGGCAATGTAGGCGTCGAGCACGGCGAGCGGGCTGACGCCGTCGATCCACATCATGGTGGTGGTGGTATCGCCGACCACGCTGCCGGCGCCGCCGGCGTTCGACGCCGCGACGATCCCGGCGAGGTAGCCGATGTGGACCTTCTTCCGGAACACCACGCCGGCCATCGTGCCGCCAATCAGCGCCGCCGCAATGTTGTCGAGGAACGACGACAGCACGAACACCATGACGAGCAGCAGGAAGCCGCCCTTCCAGTCGTCGGGCAGGAAGCGCGGCAGCACGTCGGGCACCTTGCTGCGCTCGAAATGATTGGAGAGCAGCGCGAAGCCGAGCAGCAGGCCGAGCAGGTTGGCGAGGATCACCCACTCGTGCGCCATGTGCAGCGCGAGCCCACCTAGTCCCGGGCCGGTCTTGAAGCCGGCAAAGGCGAGCTTGTACAGCGTGATCGCGGCCAGCCCGGTGAGCGCGACCTGCAGGGTGTGGCGGTGAAACAGCGCCACCCCGGCGAGCATCAACCCGAACAGGATGAAATCGACCGGCACGCCGAGCAGGCTCATGCGCTAGTGCAGCGCCTTGAGCATGTCCTCGACGACCTTCTTGGCGTCGCCGAACACCATCATCGTCTTGTCCATGTAGAACAGCGGATTGTCGAGCCCGGCGTAGCCCGAGGCCATGCTGCGCTTGTTGACCAGCACCGTGCGGGCCTTGACCACGTCGAGGATCGGCATGCCGTAGATCGCGCTGCCCTTCTCGTAGGCGAGCGGGTTCACCACGTCGTTCGCGCCGAGCACCAGCGCGACGTCGGCGGTGCCGAACTCGCCGTTGATGTCCTCCATCTCGAACACCTGGTCGTAGGGCACCTCGGCTTCCGCCAGCAGCACGTTCATGTGGCCCGGCATGCGCCCGGCCACGGGGTGGATGGCGTAGCGCACGTTGACGCCCTTCTGCGCGAGCTTGGCGGCCATCTCCTTGACCGCGTGCTGCGCGCGCGCCACGGCCAGGCCGTAGCCGGGGACGATGATCACGCTCTCCGCGTTCGCCATCAGGTAGGCCGCGTCCTCCGCCGAGCCCGAGCGCACCGTCTTGTCGCCCGCGCCGCTGGCCGCCGCGCCTTCCGCGGCGCCGAACCCTCCCAGGATCACCGAGATGAACGAGCGGTTCATCGCCTTGCACATGATGTAGCTCAGGATCGCGCCGGAGGAGCCGACCAGCGAGCCGGCGATGATCAGCATCGGGTTGTTGAGCGAGAAGCCGATGCCCGCGGCAGCCCAGCCGGAGTAGCTGTTGAGCATCGAGATCACCACCGGCATGTCGGCGCCGCCGATCGGGATGATGATCAGCACGCCGAGGACGAAGGCGATCGCGGTCATGACGGCGAAGGGCGTCCAGGCCTGGCCCTCGGTGAGGAAGAACGCGGCGCCGAAGCCGACCATTACCAGCGCGAGCCCCAGATTGAGCCAGTGCTGGCCGGGGAACACCACCGGCGCGCTCGAGAACAGGCGGAACTTCTTGCCCAGGCCGGCGAGCTTGCCGAAGGCGATCACCGAGCCGGAGAAGGTGAGCGCGCCGACGAAAGTGCCGATGGCGAGCTCGAGCTTGTTGCCCGCCGGGATCAGCGCCGGCAGCCCGAACGAGGCCGGGTTGTTGACCACCGCGACGGCAATCAGCACTGCCGCCATCCCGACCAGCGAGTGCATGGCGGCGACCAGCTCGGGCATCTGCGTCATCTCGACGCGCCGCGAGACATAGGCGCCGAGCGTGCCGCCGATCAGCATCGCGACGATGATCAGGTCGACGCGCCCTTTCGCCGCCACCGCGAGCGTGGTGAGCACGGCGATGGTCATGCCGGCGATGCCGAAGGCGTTGCCGCGGCGCGCGGTGGTCGGCGAGGACAGGCCCTTCAGCGCCAGGATGAAGCACACCGACGCCACCAGGTACCAGAGCGCGACGAGGTTGGCGCTCACTTGGCCCGGTCTTTTTTGCGGAACATCTCCAGCATGCGCCGCGTCACCAGGAAGCCGCCCGCGACGTTGACCGCGGCGAGGCCCACCGCGATTGCGCCCATGGCCGAGCCGAAGTCGACCTGCGCCGGCCCGGCGGCGAGGATCGCGCCGACGATGATCACCGACGAGATGGCGTTGGTGACGCTCATCAGCGGCGTGTGCAGCGCCGGGGTCACGTTCCAGATCACGTGGTAGCCGACGAACACCGCCAGCACGAACACGATCAGGTTGACGACGGTCGGGTCGACGGTTCCGGTCATGTCAGGCCTTCTTCACGATGGCGCCGCCCTCGCAGGCGAGCGTGCCGGCGAGGATGTCGTCGGCGCGGTCGAGCTTCAGCTCGCCGGTCTTGGCGTCGAGCATCAGGCTGACCATGTTGAACAGGTTCCTCGCGTAGAGCGCCGAGGCGTCGGTCGGCACCGTGGCGGGAAGATTTTCCAGCCCGATCAGCTTCACGCCGTGCTTCACGACGATCCTGCCGCGCTCGATGCCCTCGACGTTGCCGCCCTGCTCCACCGCAAGGTCGACGATCACCGCGCCGGGCTTCATGCTTTTCACAGTATTTTCAGAAATGAGTTTGGGAGCGGGTCTTCCCGGAATCAACGCGGTGGTGATGACGACATCGGCCTGGGTCGCGCGTTGGTGCACGGCCTCGCCTTGCCTGCGCATCCAGTCGGCGGGCATCGGCCGCGCGTAGCCGCCCACCCCCTGCGCGATGTCGCGCTCCTCGTCGGTGAGGAAGGGCACGTCGACGAACTTGGCGCCGAGCGACTCCACCTGCTCCTTCACTGCGGGCCGCACGTCGGACGCCTCGATCACCGCGCCCAGGCGCTTCGCCGTGGCGATCGCCTGCAAGCCGGCGACACCCGCGCCCAGCACCAGCACGCGTGCCGCCTTCACCGTGCCGGCGGCGGTCATCAGCATCGGGAAGAACCGCCCGATCTCCGCGGCCGCGAGCACCACCGCCTTGTAGCCGGCGATGTTGGCCTGCGAGGAAAGGACATCCATCGCCTGGCCGCGCGAAATGGTGCGCGGCAGGAGCTCCATCGCAAAGCCGGTGACGCCGCGCCTGGCGATGCTTTCGAAGCCGCTGGCGTTGTACGGGTCGAGCAGCCCGATCAGAATGGTTTTCTCTTTCAGAAAACCAACTTCATTCTCGGTCGGGGCGCGGACCTTCAGGACGATGTCCGCGTCGTAAGCCTCGGCGGCCGATCCCACCAGCTTGGCCCCGGCCGCCTCGTAGTCGCGGTCCGGGAAGCTGGCGGCAGCGCCGGCGCCGGCCTGGAGGCGAACCTCGCTGTTGGCCGCGAGCTTCTTCACCGTCTCCGGGGTCGCGGCAACACGCGTCTCGCCTGCCCGGATTTCGGCGGGCACGCCGATTCTCATCAAGCTTCTCCGTGGAGTCGGGTGCGGATTCTACCGCGGCTAGGCGACGCGCTCGAGCGGCCGCGGCGGCGCGCCGAGAAACTGCAGCCGCGCCAGGCTGGCGTAGAGCCCGCCCTGGCGCATCAGCTCGGCGTGCGTGCCTTGCGCCGCGATGGCGCCGCGCTCGAGCACGATGATGCGGTCGGCGTGCTGCACGGTCGCCAGGCGATGCGCGATCGCCAGCGTGGTGCGCCCCTGCTCGAGCGTCTCCAGCGCCTGCTGCACCAGGCGCTCGGCGGCGGCGTCGAGCGAGCTGGTGGCCTCGTCGAGCAGCAGGATCGGGCGGTCGGCGAGCAGCGCGCGCGCGATCGACACGCGCTGCCTCTGGCCGCCGGAGAGCGTCACCCCGCGCTCGCCGAGCGGCGTATCGATCCCCTGCGGCAGGCGCTCGATGAACTCCATGGCGCAGGCCTTCTCGCAGGCGGCGAGCGCGGCCTCGCGCGAGGCCTCGGGCCGGCCGTAGCGCACGTTCTCCAGCACGCTGGCGGCGAAGATTACCGGCTCCTGCGCCACCACCGCGACCAGGCGGCGCAGCGCGCGCGGGTCGAGGCTGCGCACGTCCACGCCGTCGATGCGCACCGCGCCGAGCTGCGGATCGTAGAAGCGCAGCAGCAGGGCAAACACGGTCGACTTGCCCGCGCCGGAGGGCCCGACCAGCGCGACGCGCTCGCCCGGCGCCACCTGCAGGCTGAAATGCTCGAGCGCCGCGATGCCGGGGCGCGCCGGATAGGCGAAGCCGACGCGCTCGAACGCGATGCCGGGCGGTGCACCGTCCGGGCCGGAGCGCGGCGGCGTTGCCGGCGCTTGCGGCGCGACGATTCCCGGCGGCGTCTCGAGCAGCTCGACCAGCCGCTCGCTCGCGCCCGCGGCGCGCAGCAGCTCGCCCCAGACCTCGGCGATGGTCCCGGCGCCGACCGCCACCACCGTGGCGTAAAACACGAAGGCCGAGAGCTCGCCCGCGCTCAGGCGCCCGGCGAGCACGTCGTGCCCGCCGATCCACAGGATGATGCCGACCGCGCTGAGCGAGATCAGGATCACGGAGGCGATCAGGAAAGCCTTGTTGGCGATGCGCGACAGGCCGGTGGCATAGACCGCCTCGGCATGGCGCGCGAAGCTCGCGCGGTCCGCATCCTCGTGCGCGTAGGCCTGCACCGTGCGGATCTCGTGCACTGCCTCGTCGACGTAGGCCGAGACGTCGGCGACCCGGTCCTGGCTCTCGCGCGACAGGCGCCGCACGCGCTGGCCGAGCAGCAGGATCGGCAGCAGCGTCGCCGGCGCCCCGACCAGCACCAGCGCCGCGAGCTTCCAGCTGGTGACGAACAGCATCGCCGCGGCGCCGGCCATCATCAGGCTGTTGCGCACGAACATCGACAGCTGGTAGCCGATGACCTGCTGCAGCACCGTGGCGTCGTTGGTCAGCCGCGACACCACTTCGCCGGTGCGCGCCGTTTCGAAGAACGCCGGTTCGAGCGCAAGCAGGTGGTCGAACACCGCGCGGCGCAGGTCGGTGACCACGCGCTCGCCAACCGTCATCATGAAGTAGAAGCGCACCCAGGTGGCCGCGGCGTAGGCCACGATCACCGCGATCATCGCACCCAGGGCCTGGTCGAGCAGCTGCGGGTCGCCGCTGCCGAAGCCGCGGTCGACCACGTGCTGCAGGCCGCGGCCGAGCGCCAGCACGCAGGCCGATGCGACCAGCAGCGCGACGAGCGCCACGGCGATGCGCCCGCGGTAGGGCGAGACGAAGCGCAGCAGGCCGGCTGCCGAGCGGCGCGGCAGCTTCACCGGCCGTAGACCTGGAAGCGGTTGGGGCCGAGCTGCCGCGCGTGGGCCATGGCGGCTTCGGCGTTGCGCAGCAAGGCCTCGCCGTCGCCGCCATGCGCGGGGAACAGCGCGATGCCGAGGTTCGCCGCCAGCGGCAGCCGGCGCGCGCCGGCGCGGAACTCGGGCGCGAGCGCCTGCAGCAGCTTCGCGGCGACCCCGCGGCAGTCGGCGGCCTCCTTGAGGTCGCACAGCACGATCGCGAATTCGTCGGTGCCGGAGCGCGCCAGCGTGTCGGACTTGCGCACGCAGGCGGCGAGGCGCTGCGCGACCTCGCACAGCACGGCCTCGCCTGCGCCGCGCCCGAGGGCGCTCACCTGCCGGAACTCGTCGAGCTGCAGCAGCACCGTCGCCACCATGCGGTCGCGGCGTTGCGCCAGGCGGATCGCCTGCTGCAAGCGGTCATCGAGCAGGCGCCGATTGGGCAGGCCGGTGAGGCCGTCGCGGTATGGGTCGCTTCCGCGGATCGCCAGCGCCTCGGCCAGGCTCGGGCTCGCTTCGCGCAGGTGCTGCTTGTCCGGCGGGCTCACGCCTTGGCGACTTCCACCCGGCAGTCGTAGAACGTGGCCCCGCCGCCGAGATCGGCGATGCGCTGCGAGGTCAGGTTGTTGGCGTTGCCGCCGTCGGGCGCGTACTTCTTCCACCAGACCGAGGGCGCCACCACCACGCCCGGCCGCGGCTTGCCGTTGACGCGGGCGCGCAGGGTGTGGCTGCCGCGGTCGTTGAACACGCGCACCCGGTCGCCGTCGGCGATGCCGCGCGCCGCGGCGTCGCGCGCGTGCATGTCGAGGTGCGGCTCGCCTTCCAGCTCGCGGAAACGCACCACGTTGGCGAACGAAGAGTTGAGGAAGTTGCGCGCTGGCGGCGACAGGAACGCGAGCGGATAGCGGCCTGCCAGCTGCGCATCGCCGAGCTCGGCCGGCGGATTGAAGAACGGCAACGGGTCGATGCCCTGCTTCTCCAGCCACTCGCTGTGGAATTCGCACTTGCCCGAGGGCGTCGGGAAGCCGCCGGCGGCGAATGGCGCGAAGCGCTGCGGCACCTCGAGCTTCTGCCAGCCCGCCTGTTTCAGCGCGTCCCAGGCGATGCCCTTCATCGTCGGCTTGGATGAGGCGAGCGCCGCGCGGCACAAGTCCTCGTCGGAATCGCGGAAGCAGGGCTCGTCGAAGCCCAGGCGCGCGGCGAGGCGCCGGAACACCTCCGAGTTGGGCAGCGATTCGCCCACCGGCGCGATGGCCGGGTTGTTGGCGAGCACATAGAGGTGGCCGTAGGACTTGTGCACGTCGTAGTGCTCGAGCTGCGTGGTGGCGGGCAGCACGATGTCGGCGTAGTCGGCGGTGTCGGTCTGGAAGTGATCCATCACCACCGTGAACAGGTCCTCGCGCGAGAACCCGGCGATCACCTTTTCCGAGTCGGGGCAGACCGCGACCGGGTTGTTGTTGTAGACGATGGTCGCGCGCACCGGCGGCTTGGCCGAGGTCAGCGCCTCGCCCAGCCGGCTGTGGTTGATGACGCGCGGCCGCCGCCCGGCGAGCAGATCGGGGCGCTCGAGCGCGGCGTGGTCGAAGCCGTAGAAATCGGCGGTGGTGAGCACGATGCCGCCCGCCGGGTCGCGCCACGCGCCGGTCAGCGCCGGCAGGCAGGCGATGGTGCGCGCCGCGATGCCGCCGCCGGCATGGCGCTGCATGCCGTAGTTGAGCCGGATCGCGGCCGGCTTGACGCTGCCGTAGTCGCGCGCGAGCTGCACCAGCTGCTCGACCGGGATGCCGCAGGTGCGCGCCGCCCACTGCGGCGTGTAGTCCTGCAGGACCCTTTTCTCAAGAGCCGCGTAGCCGAGGGTGTAGCGCTCGATGTAGTCGCGGTCGACCATTCCCTCGGCGATCAGCACGTGCATGATGCCGAGCGCGAGCGCGCCGTCGGTGCCCGGCAGCAACGCAACGTGCTCGTTGCACTTCTCCGCCGACAGGCTGCGGTAGGGATCGATCGCCACCACCTTGGCGCCGCGCCGCTTGGCCGTTTGCACGCGCGACCACAGGTGCAGGTTCGACACCACCGGGTTGGCGCCCCAGAGGATGATCAGTTGCGCTTCGTCGAAGCGCTCCGGATCCATGCCGACCGAGCCGCCGAGGGTGGCCTTGATGCCGAACTTCCCGGCCGATGAGCACAGCGTGCGATCGAGCTGCGAGGCGCCGAGCTTGTTGAAGAAGCGCCGGTCCATCGACATGTACTGCACCATGCCCATGGTGCCGGCGTAGTTGCACGGCAGGATGGATTGCGGATCCTCGGCGGCGAGGCTCTTCAGGCGCGCGGCGATCTCGTCGAGGGCTTCATCCCAAGAGATTCTCTTGAACTTGCCCTCGCCTTTTTTTCCGGTTCTCTTGAGAGGATGGAGCAGCCGATCGGGCGCATAGGTGCGCTCGAGGTAGTGGGCAACCTTGGTGCACAGGGTGCCCTCGGTAAACGGCATTCCCGGGTCGCCCTGGATCTTGGTCGCGACGCCTCCCTCGACCGTAACCAGCATTGCGCAGGTGTCCGGGCAGTCGTGCGGGCAGGCGACGCGCACTACTTCGACCATCGGAGGATTCTACGCCAGCGCGGCGTCGACCAGCTCGATCCAGTGGCGCACCGGGGTCGCCGTCGGCGCCTGCAAATGCGCGAGGCAGCCGATGTTGGCGGTCGCGATCGCCTGCGGCCCGTGCTCCTCGAGCGCGGCGAGCTTGTGCCTGCGCAGCTCGCCGGAGAGCTCCGGCTGCAGCAGCGAGTAGGTTCCGGCGGAGCCGCAGCACAGATGCGCGTCGCGCACCGGCGCCAGCTGGTAGCCGACGCGCTCGAGCAACGCCTCCACCCTGCCGTGGATCTGCTGCCCGTGCTGCAAGGTGCAGGGGGAATGAAACGCGATGCGCTCCCCGGATGGTCGCGCCGGCAGCGCCTCCGGCGGCAGCACTTCGCACAGGTCGCGGGTCATTGCCGAGATGCGCGCCGCCTTGTCGCGGTACTCGGGATCGTGCGCGAGCAGCTCGCCGTACTCCTTCACCGTCGCGCCGCAGCCGCTCGCGGTCATCACGATCGCTTCGGCCTCGCCGCTCGCCACCGCCGGCCACCAGGCGTCGATCAGCGCGCGCATGTCGTCGCGCCCGGCGTCCTGCCGGTTGAGGTGGAAGCGCAGCGCGCCGCAGCAGGCGGCAGCGGGAAGCGCGACCAGCGAAATGCCGACGCGGTCGAGCACGCGCGCCGCTGCGGCGTTGATATCGGGCGCGAGCGCCGGCTGCACGCAGCCCTGCAGCGCCAGCATCTTGCGTGCATGCCGTGCCGCGGGCCAGGTCCCGGCGGGACGCGTCGGCGGCGCCTTGCCCAGGATCTGCCCGAGCCGCAAAACCGCCGTGAATAACGCGGTGCGCGGAATCCCGAACGACAGCGCCGCACGCCGCAAGCGGTCCCACAGGCCGCGGCGCGTGCGCGCTTCGACCACGGCGCGGCCGATGTCGACCAGCCGGCCGTAGCGCACGCCCGACGGGCAGGTGGTCTCGCAGGCGCGGCAGGTCAGGCAGCGGTCGAGGTGCTGCAGCGTCTTCCCGGTCACCGGCGCGCCCTCGAGCGCGCGCTTCACCAGGTAGATGCGGCCGCGCGGGCTGTCGAGGTCGTCGCCGAGCAGCTGGTAGGTCGGGCAGGTGGCGGTGCAGAAGCCGCAGTGCACGCACTTGCGCAGGATGGCGTCGGCCTCGCGGCCTTCGGGCGTGTCGCGGATGAAGTCGGCGAGCTGGGTCTGCATCGGCGGCTATACTTTTCGCATGAGGCCGTTGGTGTGGCTACTGATAATCGCGTCGATCGGCGTGCTGGGATACGCCCTCTGGACCTGGCGGCAGCGCTGGCAGGAGCGCCGGCGCGCCGGCGAGGAGCGCTTCGCCAGCTTCATGGCGCAGGCAAAGCCGGCGGCGCCGGCGCCGGCCCCCGCCGTCGCGGTCGTGATCGCGGTCGATCCGACTCTGCCCCAGCAGAAGCTGCTGCTCGAATCGGCGGCGAAGGCGGCGCAGGCCGACGAGCCGGCGCTCGCCATCCAGCTATATGCCCGGCTGCTGGTACGGTACCCGGCAAGCGCGCTTGCCGCGCAGGCGCGCGCCGCGGTCGAGGAGCAGAAGAAAAAGCTCGCCAAGCCCTAGAGCTCCGGGTACAGGCGGCCCGGGTTGAAGATCCCGGCCGGGTCGAACTGCGCCTTCAGCTCCCGATGCAGGCGCGCGCGCGCCGGGTCGAGCGGCGTGAAGCAGCCCGCGGCCTTGTCCGCGGCGCGGAACAGCGTGGCGTGGCCCCCGGCGCGCTGCGCCGCGTCGCGGACCGCGGCCGCAGGCGCGCTCGACCGCAGCCAGCGCTGCGCCCCGCCCCACTCCACCAGCTGGCGCCCTTCGAGCTCGAGCGGCTGCGCGGCGGAAGGCAGCGCCAGCCGCCACAGCGGCTCGCCGCCGGCGAAAAACCCGTCGCGGTGCTCGCGGATTCCGGTCCAGAACGCCGCGGCAGCAGCCGGGTCCACCGCAGCGCCTCCGATCTTGGCTGCCCCTGCGCGCACCGCCGCCTGCGCGCCCGCCAGACGCACCGTCAGCTCGCCGTCGTGCCAGGCGGTCGCGCTGACCGGCAACGGCTGGCCGGCCCAGCGGTTCATCGCCTCCAGCGCGCGCCCCAGCGGCAGCTCGAGGCGCAGCGTGGCTTCGACCGGCGGCCGGGGCGCGAGCTTGAGCGACACCTCGGCGATCAGCCCGAGGGTGCCGAGCGAGCCAGCAAGCAAGCGCGACACGTCGTAGCCCGCGACGTTTTTCATCACCTGGCCGCCGAACACGAGCGCCTGGCCGCGCCCGTCGACAATCTGCACCCCGAGCACGAAGTCGCGCAGCGCGCCGGCGGCAGCGCGCCGCGGCCCCGACAGCCCGGCGGCGACGCAGCCACCGACGGTCGCCTCCGGCCCGAAGTGCGGCGGCTCGAACGGCAGGCATTGCTGATTCTCCTCGAGGGCTTTCTCGAGGTCGGACAGCCGGGTGCCGCAGCGCGCCGTGACCACCAGCTCGGTCGGCTCGTAGCTCGCGATTCCCGAGTGGCTGCGCGTGTCGAGGATCTCGCCGCGCGGCGCGTTGCCGTAGAAGTCCTTGCTGCCGCCGCCGCGCAGCCGCAACGGCTTGCGCTGCGCCGCGGCCTCGCGGATCCGTTCGGCGAAGGACTCGATCAAAAGCGCGGCAGCTCGGGATGCGGCAGCTTGCCGCCGTGGACGCGCATGCGCCCGTGCTCGGCGCAGCGCGCCAGCGTCGGCACCGCCTTGCCCGGATTGAGCAGGCCGCGCGGGTCGAAGGCGTGCTTCACCGCGTGGAACAGCTCGAGCTCGGCCGGGCGGAACTGCACGCACATCTGGTTGATCTTCTCCACGCCGACGCCGTGCTCGCCGGTGATCGTGCCGCCGACCGCGACGCACTTCTCCAACACCTCGCCGGCGAACAGCTCGGTGCGGCGCAGCTGGTCGGCATCGTTCGCGTCGAACAGGATCAGCGGGTGCAGGTTGCCGTCGCCGGCGTGGAACACATTGGGGCAGCGCAGGCCGTACTTCTTCTCCATCGCGGCGATGAAGTTGAGCACTTCGCCGAGCCGCTTGCGCGGGATGGTGCCGTCCATGCAGTAGTAGTCGGGCGAGATGCGCCCGACCGCCGGGAACGCCGCCTTGCGCCCCGACCAGAAGCGCAGCCGCTCCGCTTCGTCGCGCGACACCGTCATGCGTGTCGCCCCGGCGCGCAACAGCAGTGTTTGCATGCGGGCGATCTCGTCCTCGACTTCCTCGGGCGTGCCGTCGGACTCGCACAGCAGGATGGCGGCGGCCTCGAGGTCGTAGCCGGCGGCGACGAACTCCTCGACCGCGCGCGTCGCCGGCCGGTCCATCATCTCCAGGCCGGCGGGCACGATGCCCGCCGCGATGACCTCGGCGACTGCCGCGCCGGCCTTCTCGACGTCGTCGAACGAAGCCATGATGAGGCGCGCGCACTGCGGCTTGGGCAGGAGCTTGAGCGTCACCTCGGTGACCACCATCAGCATGCCCTCGGAGCCGACCGCGAGCGCGAGCAGGTCGTAGCCGGGCGCGTCCGGCGCCTCGCCGCCGAGCACCAGCGGCTCGCCGTCGATGGTGAAGCCGCGCAGGCCCAGAACGTTGTGCAGCGTCAGGCCGTACTTCAGGCAGTGCACGCCGCCCGAGTTCTCGGAGACGTTGCCGCCGATGGTGCAGGCGATCTGGCTCGAAGGGTCGGGCGCGTAGTACAGGCCGAAGGGGGCGGCGCGCTCCGAGACCACCGCGTTGCGCACGCCGGGCTGCACCACCGCGACGCGCGCCAGCGGGTCGACGCGCAGCACGCGCATGAATTTCGCCATCGACAGCAGCACGCCGTCGCCCAGCGGCAGCGCCCCGCCGGAAAGCCCGGTGCCGGCGCCGCGCGGCACCACCGGGACGCCCAGCGCGCTGCAGGTCCTGAGGATGCGCTGCACCTGCTCCTCGGTTTCCGGCAGTGCCACCACCATCGGCAACTGCCGGTACGCGGTCAGGCCGTCGCACTCGTACGGCCGGGTGTCTTCTTCCTCGTGAAGAACCGCGCGCTGCGGCAGGAACTCGAGTAACGCCTTGACTACAGGTAGGGCCGCGCCCACTTCAATCCCTCGACCGTGTCACCCAGGGGATTGTATTCGCAACCGATCCAGCCGGCGTAGCCGAGCCGGTCGATGTGGCGCAGCAGGAAGTCGAAGTTGATCTCGCCGCTGCCGGGCTCGTTGCGCCCGGGCACGTCGGCGATCTGCATGTGGCCGATCCGCGGCAGCAGCCGCTCGATGGTCAGGGCGAGGTTGCCCTCCATGAGCTGCATGTGGAACAGGTCGTACTGCAGCAGCACGTTGTCGGCCGCGACCTCGTCCAGTACCTGCGCCGCCTGCGCGCTCGAGCGCAGGAAGCAGTTGGCGATGGTGCGCTCGCTGAGCGGCTCGATGAGCGCGCGCATGCCCTCGCGCGCCAGGCGCCGCGCCGCGTCCTTCAGATTCGACACGTAGGTCGCGTGCAGCACGGCGCGCTCGGCGCCCGCAGGAACCACGCCCGCCATGAGGTGCAGGTTCGGGCAGCGTGCCGCGCGCGCGTACTCGATCGCGCGCTCGAGGTCGTCGCGGAAGCGGCCCTCGCGCCCCGGCAGGCAGGCGGTGCCGCGCTCGCCGCGCGCGGGGTCGCCCGGAGGCATGTTGTGCAGCAGGACCTCGACCCCCGCATCGCGCGCCGCCGCCGCGATGTCCTCGGGCTTGCAGTCGTAGGCGTACTGGTATTCGACGGCGCGGAAGCCCGCCCGTGCCGCGGCCGCGAAGCGTTCGAGAAAGTCGAGCTCGGTGAACAGCATCGACAGGTTGGCCGCGAGTTTCGGCATCGGGTTAGCATAACGCGGAAGATCGCGGCCCCGCCCTGTCCCGCCCAACATTCCTCCTTCTCGCCCTGCTGCATGCGGCGCCGGCGCTCGCGGCAGACGGCGGCGGGACGCCCTGGTGGATCTGGCCGATCGCCCTGTTCCTGCTCACGCTGGTGCTCGGCGCCTTCGCGGTGCTGGCCGGCGTCGGCGGCGGCGTGCTGTTCGTGCCGATCGTCGGCGGCTTTTTTCCCTTCCATCTCGACTTCGTGCGCGGCGCGGGACTGCTGCTCGCATTGTGCGGGGCGCTCTCGGCGGGGCCGAGCCTGTTGCGCAGCGGACTCGCCAGCCTGCGGCTGGCGCTGCCGCTCGCGCTGGTCGGTTCCATCACCGCGATCGGCGGGGCGCTACTCGGCCTGGCCCTGCCCGAAGCGGTGGTGCAAACGGCACTCGGCGCGACGATCCTGGGCATCGCGGCGCTCATGCTCTGGCGCGCCCCGACCGCCGAGCGCGCCGCGCCGCCACAGCCTGACGCGCTTGCCGCGGCGCTTGGCATGCATGGCGTGTACCACGATCCCTCGAGCGGCCGTGACGTCGAGTGGACCGCGCGCCGCACGCCGGCGGCGATGCTCGCCTTCGCCGTCATCGGCCTGCTCGCCGGGATGTTCGGGCTGGGGGCCGGCTGGGCGAACGTGCCGGTGTTCAATCTGCTCATGGGCGTGCCGCTCAAGCTGTCGGTCGGCACCTCGGGATTCATGCTTTCGGTGGTCGATACGTCCGCGGCGTGGATCTACATCAATCGCGGCGCCGTGCTTCCGATCCTGGTTGCACCCTCGATCATCGGCGTCATGCTCGGCGCGAGGATCGGCGTGCGCCTGCTGCGGGTGGTGCCGGCCGCCGCGGTGCGCCGCACGGTCATCGCCCTGCTGCTGCTGGCCGGCGTGCGCGCGCTACTGAAGGGTCTCGGCGTATGGAACTGATCCATGGTTAGCCAGGAACAGCAGGTCTACGCGCGCTGGCTCGACTGGGGAACGCGCCTCGGGCTGACGCTACTGATCGGGGCGTTTCTCGCCTACATCCTCGGGCTGGTGCCGCCGCTGGTCCCGCTGGATAGCCTACCGGCGCTTTGGGGCCTTTCCGCCGACCGGTACCTGGCGCTCACCGGGGCGCCCGCGGGCTGGGGCTGGCTTCGGTGGCTGGGAAGCGGGGACTATCTGAACCTGCTCGGCGTCGCCGTTCTGGCCCTGTGCACCGTGGTCTGCTATCTGCGGATCCTGCCGATCCAGCTCGCGCACGGCGAGCGCCTCGCGGCGCTGATGGCGATCGCGCAGGCCGCGGTGCTGCTGCTCGCGGCGTCCGGTGCGTTAGCGGGCGGCCACTGACGCGTGCTACACTTTTTTCGCCGCAAACCCATCACCTAAAGAGGGAGAAAACATGGGTGCGATCTTCCAGTCGCTCGGACGCACGATCACCGCAGGCGCCGTGATCCTCGTCGCCATCATGCTGATCGCCGGCACCTTCAACAAGCTCGGCGACATGAACTGGTGGAGGTTCTTCTTCCGCTGGCTGCACGTGCTCTCGGGCGTGATGTGGATCGGGCTGCTGTGGTACTTCAACTTCGTGCAGACGCCCTCGATGCCCAAGATCCCCGACGAGCAGAAACCGGCGATCGGCAAGGTGATCGCGCCGGCTGCGCTGTTCTGGTTCCGCTGGGCGGCGATGGCGACCATCGTCACCGGATTGATCCTGGCGACCATGTATCCGGGCTATTTCGAGCGCGCCATCAGCCTGCAGGCGCCGAATACCGCCATCGGCATCGGCATGTGGCTCGGCGTGATCATGTGGTTCAACGTCTGGTTCATCATCTGGCCGAATCAGAAGAAGGCGCTCGGCATCGTGCAGGTGAGCCCGGAGGAAAAGGCCGCGGCCGCCAAGCTGGCCGGCATGACCTCGCGCTTCAACACCATGCTTTCGATTCCGATGCTGTATTGCATGGTGGCGCAGCAGAACGGCGGGCTCTAACCCCACGCCGCTACTGGGGCTGGTCTAGCGGAGCTTGTCCAGCCCGCCGAGCTTCATGCCGGGCTTGATGCCGCGCTGCGCGAACCAGCCCTGGGTCATCTCGAGCGCGTAGCGCGCCGGCCGCGCCGCGCAATGCGACTGCTCGCTGTGCGGCTGCATGTCCGGAATATTGATGATCGTGCCCTGCTCGTCGAGGAAGGCCACCGACAGCGGGATATAGGTGTTCTTCATCCACATGCAGTGGGTGGCGAGCTCGTCGAAGATGAACAGCATCCCGGCGTTCGGCGCCAGCCCCTTGCGCTGCATCAGCCCGCGCGCGCGGCTGGAGAAGTCCGCGACTACCTCGGCGCGGATCAGGTGCATGCCGGCGCTGAGCTGCACGACCGGGAGCTGCTGCGCGAAGGCCGGCGCGGCAGCGAGCATCAGGACGGCAAGGGGTCGCATGAATAAAAAAGGCAAGGAGATCTCCCTGCCTTTTTCTCGTTGCGGAAGCGGGCTGCTTACTTCTTCATTTCCGCCTTCTTCTTGGCCTCGGCCTTCTGCGCGTCGGTCATTTTCGCGGCTTTGGCTTCTGCCTTTTTCTTCGCTTCGGCCTTCTGCGCGTCTGTCATTTTCGCGGCTTTGGCTTCGGCCTTCTTCTTGGCCTCGGCCTTCTGCGCGTCGGTCATTTTCGCGGCGTCGGCCTTCTTCTCCGTCTTCTTCTCGTCCTTCTTCATCGGTGCGCCGGCGTGCGACGCCGCGAAGGCGGAAGCGCTCACCGCCGCAAACATCACGGCTACGATCACGGACAGCACTTTGCTCATTTCCTTCTCCTAGTTAGTGTTCGAACTCGGGCTATCGCGACGGTTTCGCCGCTTCCCGGGGCTTACAACGCGCCACCGGTTCGCAGGGTTGACCTCGTCTACCCGAGCCTCCCGTGGGACTTCCCACGGCGCGCATTCTAGACAAAAGAAGCAGGAGTCCCTCTGTCGCCATGATAAGGTGTTGTTTTTTAACGACAGTCGCCGTGCCGCGCCTTATCCTTGCGTTCGCTGCTTCCCTGCTGTGCGGCAGCGCGCTGTCGGCCCCCTACGAGCCGAAGGATGAGGCGGCGGTGCTCGAGCGCCTGCCGCTCCGGCCGGGCGATCCTGCCGCCACGGACCTGCGGCGCCTGCGCGCCGCGCTCGCCGCCGCACCGCAGGACGCGTCGCGTGCGGCGCGCCTCGCGCAGCGCTACTTCGAGCTCGCCCAGGCCGACGGCGATCCGCGCTACGTGGGCTACGCGGAGGCGGCGCTGCGCCCTTGGGCGGGAAGCGACGCCGCCCCGGCCGAGGTGCTGTTCGCCCGCGCCCTGCTGCGCCAGTACCGGCACGACTTCGGCGGCGCGCTGCGGGACCTGGCGGCGGCCGCGCAGCGCGATCCCGGGCATGTCGGTGCCCACGCCTGGCGCGCAGCCATCTTCATGGTGGGCGCCGACTACGCCGCGGCGCGCCAGGAATGCGCCGCGCTCGAGCCGATCGCCAGCGAGCTGCTCGCCACCGGCTGCCGCGCCTACGTCGACGCCGCAACCGGGAGCCTGCGCACGGCGTACCGAGACCTGGGCGAAGCGCTGGCGCGCCGGCCGGACGCGGCCCCCGAAATCCGGCTGTGGGCGCTGACGCGGCTCGGGGAGATGGCCTGGCGCCTCGAGGACGCCGGCGGCGCCGAGCGGCACTTCCGTGAAGCGCTCGCGCTCGGCGTGAACGACAACTTCCTGCTCGCGGCGTACGCCGACTTCCTGCTGGAGCAGGGCCGTCCCGGCGAGGTGGTGCAGCTGCTGCGCAGCTGGACCCGCTCCGACACGCTGCTGCTGCGCCTCGCGCTCGCGGCGAAAACGCTGCGCCTTCCCGAGGCCGAGGCGCATGCCAAGGCGCTGGCGGACCGGTTTGCGGCCGCGGCGCTGCGCGGCGAGCGGCTGCACCTCGCGGAAGAAGCGCGCTTCCAGCTCCAGCTGAAAGGCGACGCCAGGGCGGCGCTCGGGCTCGCCGCCGAGAACTGGAAAACCCAGCGCGAGCCGCGCGACGCCGCCGTGCTGCTCGAGGCCGCGGCCGCCGTGCGCGACGCCGCCGCCGCCGCGCCGGTGCTGCGCTGGATCGAGGACAGCCGCTTCGAAAGCGCGCGCCTGCGCCGCCTTGCGGCGCAACTGAATTGAGGGTCCTGGCCTTCCTGGCGCTGGCGCTGCTCGCGGGAGCCGCCGCGGCGCACAAGCCGAGCGACAGCTACCTCGCGTTGACCGCCGAGGGCGGCGCGCTGCGCGGGCAATGGGACATCGCGCTGCGCGACCTCGAGTACGCGATCGGCCTCGACGCGAATGGCGACGGCGACATCACCTGGGGCGAGCTGCGCGGCAAGCATGGCGAGATCTCGGCCTACGCGTTCGCGCGCCTTGCGCTGCGCGGATGCAGCATCGCGCCGGGGCCGTTGCTCGTCGACAACCACACCGATGGCGCCTATGCCGTGCTGCAGTTCAGCGCGGCCTGCGGCGAGACGGCGGCGCGCGGGGTCGAGATCGAGTACTCGCTGTTCGCCGACCTCGATCCCACCCACCGCGGGCTGCTGCGCGCGCGCCTCGGCGCGCAGACCGTCACCGGCGTGCTCGGCCCCGACCGGCCGCGCCTCGCGCTGAGCGTCGAAGGGCGTTCCGGCGCCGAGCAGTTCCTCGACTACGGCCGCGAGGGCGTCTGGCACATCTGGATCGGCTTCGACCACGTGCTGTTCCTGCTCGCGTTGCTGCTGCCTGCGGTGTTCGCGCTGTCGGCCCGGGCGTGGTCGCCGGCGGGGCGCTTCGCTCCCGTGTTCTGGGACGTGTTCAAGGTGGTGACGGCGTTCACCGTCGCGCACTCGATCACGCTGTCCCTCGCCGCCCTTGCCGTAATCGAGCTGCCCTCGCGCCTGGTCGAGTCGCTGATCGCGCTGTCGGTGGTGCTCGCCGCGCTCAACAACCTGTGGCCGCTGGTGCATCGCAGCCGGTGGGCGGTGGCCTTCGGCTTCGGCCTGGTGCACGGCTTCGGCTTCGCCAGCGTGCTGGCCGACCTCGGGCTGCCGAAGGACAGCCTGCTGGTGGCGCTGGTGGGGTTCAACGTCGGCGTCGAAGCCGGCCAGCTTGCGCTCGTCGCGGTCTTTCTGCCGCTCGCCTACGCCATGCGCGGCACCTGGGTCTATCGCAAGGTGGTGTTTGTCGGCGGCTCGGCGGCGATCGCTCTGGTCGCGATGCTTTGGATGGTCGAACGCGTGTTCGATCTCGAGCTCGGCCTTATATAATGGCTTGCTATGGCCTACCAACACATCAAGCTTCCTTCCGGCGGCGAGAAGATCAAGGTCAACGCGGATTTCTCGCTGTCGGTCCCCGACAACCCCATCATTCCGTACATCGAGGGCGACGGCACCGGCGTCGACATCACTCCGGTGATGCTCAAGGTGGTCGACGCCGCGGTGAAGAAGGCCTACGGCGGCAAGAAGAAGATCGTCTGGATGGAGATGTTCGCCGGCGAGAAGTCCTGCAAGGTGTACGGCGAGAACGTCTGGCTGCCCGAGGAAACCCTCGCCGCGGCGAAGGAGTACGTGGTCTCGATCAAGGGCCCGCTCACCACGCCGGTCGGCGGCGGCATCCGCTCGATCAACGTCGCGCTGCGCCAGGAGCTCGACCTGTACATCTGCCTGCGGCCGGTGCGCTGGTTCAAGGGCGTGCCCTCGCCGCTCAAGGAGCCCGACAAGATCGACATGGTGATCTTCCGCGAGAACACGGAGGACATCTACGCCGGCATCGAGTGGGCGGCGAATTCCGCCGAGGCGAAAAAGGTGATCGATTTCCTCATCAACGAGATGAAGGTCAAGAAGATCCGCTTCCCGGGATCCTCGGCCATCGGCATCAAGCCGGTCTCGATCGAGGGCTCGGAGCGCCTGATCCGCCGCGCCTACCAGTACGCGATCGACAGCAAGCGTGACTCGGTCACCCTGGTGCACAAGGGCAACATCCAGAAGTTCACCGAGGGCGGCTTCCGCGACTGGGGCTATGCGCTCGCCAAGAGGGAGTTCGGCGCCCAGCCGATCGACAAGGGCCCCTGGCACAAGTTCAAGAACCCGAAAGGCGGACCCGACATCACCGTAAAGGACGTGATCACCGACGCCATGCTGCAGCAGATCCTGCTGCGGCCGGCCGAGTACTCGGTGCTCGCCACCACCAACCTGAACGGCGACTACATTTCCGACGCGCTCGCCGCCGAAGTCGGCGGCATCGGCATCGCGCCCGGCGCCAACATGAGCGACAGCGTCGCCATGTTCGAGGCGACGCACGGCACGGCGCCCAAATACGCGGGCAAGGACTACGTCAACCCGGGCTCCGAGATCCTGTCGGCGGAGATGATGCTGCGCCACATGGGCTGGGTCGAGGCGGCCGGCGCGATCGTCAACTCGATGGAGAAGGCGATCGGCGACAAGATCGTCACCTACGACTTCGCCCGGCAAATGCCGGACGCGAAGCAGGTGTCGTGCTCGGGATTCGGCAAGGCGATGATCGAGCGGATGTAGGAACCGCCGGCAGAAACAAGAAGGCCGCCTCCCGGCGGCCTTTTCATTTGCGTTGTTGTTTTTCTGGCGTTGTTGTTTTTTTATACTTTCTGGATGTTCGAGGCTTGCTTGCCTTTCGGCCCCTGCACCACGTCGAAGCTCACCTTCTGCCCCTCCTTCAGGGTCTTGAAGCCCGACATGTTGATCGCCGAAAAATGCGCGAACAGGTCTTCGCTGCCGTCGTCCGGCGTGATGAAGCCGTAGCCCTTCGCGTCGTTGAACCACTTCACGGTGCCTGTTGCCATACCCTCTCCCGTTGATTGAGCTGCCGGGCGCTGTACCCGAGCCATGCCTGAACCACGCCCCGCCGCCCCTATCGGCAAACAGACAGCCTGAATCCAAACACTGGCGCCCTTGTACCCGCCCCTCCGAGGCTCGTCAAGAGCCTGAAAGAACGCCGTAATCCGGCCGCCGGACGCTAGTGCGTCGCGTTGCACCGGCCCCCTACATTGATTAGGATAGTCCGCAGGCAGGCCACCGGAGGCGACGAGGCGGGCGCGTAGCAAGGCGGCATGGCGCGGCACAAGGACGACACCATACTCGAGGCGCAGCGGACCAAGCTGAAGCCTCCTTCGATGTTCAAGGTCATGCTGCTGAACGATGACTACACGCCGATGGAATTCGTCGTGCTGGTGCTGCAGAAGTTCTTCGCCATGACCCGGGAGCGGGCCACCCAGGTGATGCTCAAGGTGCACCGGGAAGGCATCGGCGTCTGTGGGGTCTATCCGCGCGACGTCGCGTCCACCAAAGTGCAGCAAGTCGCGGCATACTCTCGAAAGCACCAGCATCCGTTACAGTGCGTAATGGAAGAGACGTAACCGCGGAAGGAAACGTAAGGCAATGATCGCGCAGGAGCTCGAAGTCAGTCTGCACATGGCGTTCGTCGAGGCCCGGCAGAAGCGCCACGAGTTCATCACGGTCGAGCACTTGCTGCTCGCCCTGCTCGACAATCCCACCGCCGCGGAAGTGCTGCGCGCCTGCGGCGCGAACATGGACGAGCTGCGCAAGAACCTGACGCAGCACATCGCCGAGCAGACCCCGCGCATCGCCGCCGACCGCGAGGTCGACACCCAGCCGACGCTCGGCTTCCAGCGCGTGATCCAGCGCGCCATCCTGCACGTGCAGTCCTCCGGCAAGAAGGAAGTCACCGGGGCCAACGTGCTGGTGGCGATCTTCGGCGAGAAGGACTCGCACGCGGTGTATTTCCTGCAGCAGCAGGGCATCGCGCGCCTCGACGTCGTCAACTACATCTCGCACGGCATCACCAAGACGCCGCAGGCGCACCAGGGCAAGGGCGAGCAGGAGGCCGGCGAGGAGCAGCCGGCCGAGACCTCCAACAGCCCGCTCGACAACTACACGCAGAACCTGAACGCGCTGGCGCTCGCCGGCAAGATCGACCCGCTCATCGGCCGCGACCGGGAGCTCGAGCGCGTGGTGCAGACGCTGTGCCGGCGCCGCAAGAACAACCCGCTGCTGGTTGGCGAGGCCGGGGTCGGCAAGACCGCGATCGCCGAGGGCCTGGCGCGGCGCATCGTCGAAGGCTCGATTCCCGACCTGCTCGCCAAGTCCACCGTCTACGTGCTGGACATGGGGGCGCTGCTCGCCGGCACCAAGTACCGCGGCGACTTCGAGCAGCGCCTGAAGGCGGTGCTGAAGCAGCTGGTGGACAACCCGAACGCCATCCTGTTCATCGACGAGATCCACACCGTGATCGGCGCCGGCGCGGCCTCCGGCGGCACGCTGGACGCCTCCAACCTGCTCAAGCCGGTGCTGTCCAACGGGCAGCTGAAGTGCATCGGCGCCACGACCTACAACGAGTACCGCGGCGTGTTCGAGAAGGACCACGCGCTGTCGCGGCGCTTCCAGAAGATCGACGTGGTCGAGCCCTCGGTCGACGAGACGGTGGAGATCCTCAAGGGGCTGAAGAGCCGCTTCGAGGCGCACCACAGCGTCAAGTACACCGCCAACGCGCTCACCACTGCGGCCGAGCTCTCCGCGCGCTACATCAACGACCGCCATCTGCCGGACAAGGCGATCGACGTCATCGACGAGGCCGGCGCGGCGCAGCGCATCGCGCCCAAGGCCAAGCAGAAGAAGATCATCGGCAAGGGCGAGATCGAGGAGATCATCGCCAAGATCGCCCGCATCCCGCCACGCAGCGTCTCGTCCGACGACCGCAGCGCGCTCGCCAACCTGGGCCGCGACCTGAAGGCGGTGGTGTTCGGCCAGGACCAGGCGATCGACGCGCTCGCCGCCGCCATCAAGATGGCGCGCTCGGGCCTGGGCAACCCGCAGAAGCCGATCGGCAACTTCCTGTTCTCCGGGCCGACCGGGGTCGGCAAGACCGAAGTGGCGCGCCAGCTCGCCTACTGCATGGGCATCGAGCTGATCCGCTTCGACATGTCCGAGTACATGGAGCGCCACGCGGTCAGCCGCCTGATCGGCGCGCCGCCGGGATACGTCGGCTTCGAGCAGGGCGGCCTGCTCACCGAGCAGATCACCAAGAAGCCCTACTCGGTGCTGCTGCTCGACGAGATCGAGAAGGCGCACCCGGACATCTTCAACATCCTGCTGCAGGTGATGGACCACGGCACGCTCACGGACAACAACGGCCGCAAGGCCGATTTCCGCAACATCTGCATCGTCATGACCACCAACGCCGGCGCCGAGTCGCTCGCCAAGAACAGCATGGGCTTCACCGTGTCGAAACAGGCCGGCGACGAGATGGAGGCGATCAAACGAATGTTCACGCCCGAATTCAGGAACCGGCTCGACGCGACCATCTCGTTCAAGGCGCTCGACCACGAGATCATCCTGCGCGTGGTCGACAAGTTCCTGATCCAGCTCGAGGAGCAGCTCGCCGAGAAGAAGGTCGAGGCGCAGTTCACGCCCGAACTCAAGCTGCACCTCGCGCGCAAGGGCTTCGACCCGCTGATGGGCGCGCGCCCGATGGCGCGCCTGATCCAGGACACCATCCGGCGCGCGCTGGCCGACGAACTGCTGTTCGGCAAGCTGCAGCACGGCGGCAAGGTGACGATCGACATCGGCGAGGACGAGAAAATCCGGCTCAAGTACGAGGAAGAGCCGGCCGCGGTCGCTTAGCCGGCATTACAGCAGGAGGGTCCCGCCATGAAAGCGGTCGTGCTTGCAATCGCGCTGGCAGCGAGCGGCGCTGCCTGGGCGCAGGATACGGGCGGCCGCAACCTCGCCGCCGGCTGCGCCATCTGCCACGGAACGCAGGGCAAGCCCGCAGCGGGAGCGCCGGTCATTCCGCTCGCCGGCCTGCCACAGGACCACATCGCCTCGCAGATGCGCGCCTTCCGCGATGGTGCGCGGCCGGCGACGGCGATGCACCAGATCGCCAAGGGCTATACCGATGCGCAGATCGACGCCGTGGCCGCCTGGTTCGCTGCGCAGAAGAGGTGACGCCATGAAAAGACGCGACTTCCTCAAGCTGGCAGGCGCAGTCTCTCTCGCCGGCTGCGCCACCGCGGCGCCTTCGAAATCCCGCGTGGTGGTGATCGGTGGCGGATTCGGCGGCGCCACCGCGGCGAAGTACATCCGCCTGTGGGACCCGTCGATCGACGTCGTGCTGGTCGAGCGCGACAGCGCCTTCGTCTCCTGCCCGATCTCCAACCTGGTGCTGGCCGGTTATTCCAACATGCAGGAAATCAGCCACGGCTACGGCGGCCTGCGGCGCCACGGCGTGCAGGTGGTGCAGGACGAAGTCACGGCGATCGACGCGGTGGGCAAATCGGTGCGCCTGGCGCGCGGCGGCGAGATCAGCTACGAACGGCTGATCGTGTCCCCCGGAATCGACTTCATGTTCGGCGAGGTGCAGGGCTACGAGGCGGCGATGCAGGCCGGCAGCGTGCTGCACGCCTGGAAGGCCGGGCCGCAGACCGCGGCGCTGCGCCGCCAGCTCGAGCAGATGAGCGACGGCGGCGTCTACGTCCTGTCGATCCCGCTGGCCCCCTACCGCTGCCCGCCGGGGCCCTACGAGCGCGTCAGCATGGTCGCGGCCTATTTCAAGCAGGCGAAGCCGCGCTCCAAGGTGCTGGTGCTGGACGCCAATCCCGACGTGACGTCCAAGGGCGCGCTGTTCAAGCGCGCCTGGAGCGATCTCTACCCCGGCATCATCGAGTACCGCGGCAACTCGCGCGCGGTCGCGGTCGACGCCGGCGGCAAGAGCGTGAAGCTCGAGCTCGACGACGTGAAGGGCGACGTGCTGAACGTGGTGCCGCCACACCGCGCCGGCGACATCGCCGCCAAGGCCGGGCTGATCACCACCAACAACCGCTGGTGCGACGTCGACTGGCGAACCATGGAATCGAAGGCGGTGAAGGGCGTGCACGTGCTCGGCGACGCAACGCTCTCGGCCCCCGGCATGCCGAAATCCGCCAGCATGGCGAACAACCACGCCAAGATCGCCGCCGCGGCGATCGTCGAGCTCCTCAACGGCCGCCCCCCGGAGCCGCTGAAGATCATCAACACCTGCTACAGCTTCGTCTCGCAGCGCGAGGCGATCCGCGTCTCGTCGGTGCACCAGTGGGAAGCGGGCCAAGGCACGCTGGCCGCGGTGAAAGGCTCGGGCGGCGTGTCGGCCGCGCGCAGCGAAGCCGAGGGAACGTTCGCCTGGAACTGGGCCCGCACCATCTGGGCTGATTCGCTCGCCTAGCTTTTCCCGGTAGAGCCGAAGCCGCCGGCGCCGCGCGCGCTGGCGGCGAAGTCCTCGACCACCTCGAACTCCACCTGCACCACCGGCACCACCACCAGCTGCGCGATGCGATCGAGCGGCTGGAGGGTAAACGCGGCCTTGCCGCGGTTCCAGAGCGAGACCATCAGAGGTCCCTGGTAATCGGAGTCGATCAGCCCGACCAGGTTGCCGAGCACGATGCCGTTCTTCGCGCCCAGGCCCGAGCGCGGCAGGATCACCGCGGCGTAGCCCGGGTCGCCGACGTGGATGGCGATGCCCGAGGAGACGAGCTGGCTGTCCCCTGGCTCCAGCACCAGCGGTGAATTCAGGCATGCGCGCAGGTCGAGGCCGGCGGCGCCCGCGCTGGCGTAGCGCGGCAGCATGCCGCGGATCCTCTCGTCGAGGATCTTGACTTCCAGCGTCCTCATTTGCGGCGCGGCAGCTTGCCGGCGACGTGCTCGACCAGCTTGCGCGCCAGCTCGAGCTTGGGCCCGCGCCCCAGGGGGTGCTCGCCGCTCGCGTCGTAGAGCGTGATGGCGCTGTCGTCGCGGCCGAGCGCTTCCTGCACCAGGTTGCCGACGATCAGCGGCAGCTTCTTCTTCGCCAGCTTCGCCTTGGCGTTGCGCGCCAGATTCTCGCTTTCGGCGGCGAAGCCGACGCAGAACGGCGGCTTCGCCAGAGCGGCGACCCAGGCAAGGATGTCGGGATTCTCCTCCAGCTCGAGCGAGAGGTGGCCGTTGGCCTTCTTGATCTTCTGCGCAGCCGGATTCTTGACGCGGTAGTCGGCGACCGCGGCGACGGAGATGAAGACGTCAGCGCCCTTCGCGTCCTTCTTCACCGCGTCGAACATCTCCCGCGCGGTGCGCACATCGACGCGGGCCACGCCGGCCGGGGTGGGCAGCGACACCGGGCCGCTGATCAGCGTCACCTCGGCGCCGGCTTCGCGCGCTGCGCGCGCGACCGCGTAGCCCATCTTTCCCGAACTGGTGTTGGTGAGGACGCGGACCGGGTCAACCGGCTCCTCGGTCGGACCCGCCGTGACGACGACGCGGCGGCCTTCGAGGCGCTTCGGCTGAAAAAAAAATTGCACGTCGGCGAGGATGTCCGCCGGCTCGGTCATGCGTCCCATGCCCATTTCACCGCACGCCTGGCCCCCCGAGGCGGGCCCGACGATCTGCACCCCGTCGGCGCGCAGCGTCTCGGCGTTCCGCGCGGTCGCCGCGTTCTGCCACATCTCCACGTTCATCGCCGGCGCCACCATCAGCGGGCAGCGCCGCGCCACGCAAAGCGTGGACAGCAGGTCGTCGGCCAGGCCGTGCGCGAGCTTGGCCATGAAGTCGGCCGACGCGGGCGCGACGAGGATCAGGTCCCGGTCGCGCGAAAGTTCGATATGCCCCATCGCGTCGTTGACGCGGGCGTCCCACAGGTCCGTCCACACCGGCTGCCCGGAGAGCGCCTGCAGGGTCGCGGTGCCGATGAAGCGCGTCGCCGCCTCGGTCATGGCGATGCGCACGTCCGCGCCGCCCTTCACCAGCAGGCGCGTCAGCTCGGCGGCCTTGTAGGCCGCGATGCCGCCGGTGATGCCCAGGAGCAGTCGCTTGCCGGTCAACGTCATTAAACCGACCCTCGTTAAGGGGGAACGGATTTTAAGGGAAAGGCCGCAAGATGGCGATTTCCGACTGGCCCGCCGCCGAACGCCCGCGGGAACGGCTGCTGGCGAAGGGCGCGGCCACGCTGAGCGATGCCGAACTGGTGGCGGTGCTCCTCAGGACCGGAATCGCCGGGAAAAGCGCGGTCGAGCTGGCCCGCGATCTCCTGAAAAAGTACCAGGGGGTAACGCGCATGCTCGAAGCCGCGGACCTCACAGCGACCAAGGGCCTCGGCCCGGCGAAGCGGGCGCAATTCGCGGCGGCGCTGGAGCTCGTGCGCCGGTCGCTGGACGAGAAGCTCAAGGAGAGCTCGGCGCTTACCTCGCCCGGTGCGGTGCGCGACTACCTGCGCCTGACCTTGGGGCGGAGGGAGCACGAGGTGTTCGTGTGCATCTGGCTGGATGCCCGGCACAAGGTGATCGCCTTCGAGGAGGCGTTCCACGGCACCCTGACCCAGACCAGCGTCTACCCCCGCGAGATCGTGAAGGCGGCGCTCGCCAGGAACGCCGCGGCGGTGATCTTCGCCCACAACCATCCTTCAGGGGCGGCGCAGCCGAGCCAGGCCGACGAGCTGCTGACGCGCAACCTGAAAGAGGCTCTGGCGCTGGTCGAGGTCAAGGTGCTCGACCACTTCATCGTCGCTGGGAACCAGGCCATTTCCTTCGCCGAGCGTGGATTGTTATAGTAAAATCCGCGCCTTCCGCGCATTCTGGAGCATCGCAATGTCCCGCGTCTGCCAGGTCACCGGCAAGAAACCCATGAAGGGCCACCTCGTCTCGCACGCCAACAACAAGACGATCCGCACCTTCCAGCCGAATCTGCACTACCGCCGCTTCTGGGTCGAAACCGAGAACCGCTGGGTGCGGCTGCGCGTCTCCACCTCCGGTCTGCGGCGCATCGACAAGCTCGGCGTCGAAGCCGTCCTCGCCGAGATCAAGGCGCGGAACAAAGGCAAATAGCCATGCGCGAGAAGATCAAGCTCGAGTCCTCGGCCGGCACCGGCCACTTCTACACCACCACCAAGAACAAGCGCACCACGCCCGACAAGCTGGAGATCAAGAAGTACGATCCCAAGGCGCGCAAGCACGTGCTCTACAAGGAAGCCAAGCTCAAATAAGAAAGGCCCGCGTTCGCGGGCCTTTTCTGGTCTGCGGTACCCCGGCTTAGGCTAGCGCGTAGGAGCGCAGGCGCTGCGAGAAATCGACCAGCGGCGCGACGCCGCTCGCGTCGGCGCGCCGGCACCAGTCCTGCAGCTGGCGCAGCAGCTGCTCCTTGGAGGCGCTGGAGCGCTCCCACAGGGCGACCAGCTCGTGGCGCATGGCTACAGCAGTGGAGAGCGCACGCGAGTTCTTCAGCGCCTCGGCGAGCTTGGCGCGCTCGCCGCCCGCGGTTTCCTGGCCGCGCAGCAGCGCGCGCTTCAGGGAACGCAGCGTCTCCGCGTCGCGCGGCGACCAGTGCTTCAGGCGCTCGATCTCCTCGGCGTAGGTACGCTTGAGCGACTTGGCGTAGCGCGACAGCACCTCGTAGCGGTTGGCGATCACCGCGTGCAGCGTCTCCAGGTCGGCGGTCGCCTTGGGCTCGGCGAAGCGCGGCTTGGGCGCCACTTTCTTCACCGTGGCCAGGCCGAGCGCCTCCATGATGCAGATGTACATCCAGCCGAGATCGAATTCGTACCACTTCACCGAGAAGCGGGCGGAAGCGGGAAACGCGTGGTGATTGTTGTGCAGCTCCTCGCCGCCGATCAGGATGCCGACCGGCGAGATATTGCGGCTCGCATCGGGCGCCGGCACGTCCCAGCTGCGATAGCCCCAGAAGTGACCGACCCCGTTGATCACGCCTGCAGCCCAGAAGGGAATCCAGACCAGCTGGACCGCCAGGATGGCCAAGCCCGGCACCAGGCCGAACACCGCGATATCGATCGCCCCCATCAGGAACGGGCCCCACAGCGCATGCGGCGCGTATAGGTTGTGCTCTACCCAGTCATCGGGCGTTCCGTGGCCGTAGCGTTCCATCGTCTCGGGATGCTGGGACTCCTTGACGTAGAGAATTACCCCGAGCCAGAGCACGCGGTTGATGCCGTGAACCTGGGGGCTGTGCGGATCGTCCACCGTCTCGCACTTGGCGTGGTGCTTGCGATGAATCGCCGCCCACTCCTTGGTCACCATGCCCGTGGTCAGCCACAGCCAGAAGCGGAAGAAATGCGACACCACCGGGTGCAGGTCGACTGCCCGGTGCGCCTGGTTGCGGTGCAGGAAGATCGTTACCGACGCGATGGTGACGTGCGTCAGCGCAAGCGCCGCGAGAACGTATTCCCACCAGGAGAGGTCCAGCCAGCCGGAGAAAAGCATCAGATTCGTGTGCCCTAGTCGTAGTTATATGGTGGAGGCGCGGGCCATTCTACGCGAATGCCCCGCGGGGGGGCCTGGTTTCCCTAAGCCCTGTTTGCAAAAGAACTTTTTGAGACAGCCTGCCTTGACAAAGGTTCATCTCCACGCTCGAAAACCGCAGCGAAGAAGGCATCGGTTCCGTGCAGGTGCGGCCACAACCGCAGCCGCCCGCCAGTGTCGAGATCAATGCGCTGGGCGGCCAGCAACTGGGCGCAGGAAAGCGCCCGGAATTCCGGCTGGTCCGCCAGGAAAGCGTCGGCCACGGCGTCGTTTTCCTCCTGCAGGATGCTGCAGGTCGCGTACACCAGCCTGCCGCCGGGTTTCACCAGCCGCGCGGCGGCCCCGAGGATTGCGCGCTGCTTGGCCGCCAACTCGACGATCGCCTCGGGGCCATGGCGCCACTTCAGGTCCGGGTTGCGGCGCAGGGTGCCGAAGCCGCTGCAGGGGGCGTCGACCAGCACGCGGTCGAGCTTTCCCGCGAGGCGCTTGGCGCGCGCGTCGCCGTCGCCCAGCACGACCACATGCACGCTGGTGACGCGCGCTCGCGCCGCGCGCGGCGCGAGCGCAGCCAATCGCCTGGCCGACACATCCATGGCATAGATGCGCCCGGTGCCGCGCATCAGCATCGCCGCCGCGAGCGTCTTGCCGCCGGCGCCGGCGCAATAGTCCCCGATCAGCTCGCCGCGGCGCGGCGCGAGCACCCAGGCGAGCAGCTGGCTGCCTTCGTCCTGGACTTCGACCAGGCCATCGACAAACAGCGGATGGCGGTTGATCGGCGGCCTGCCGGCGAGCCGCAGGCCGGCGGGCGAATACGGCGTCGCCGCGGGCTCGAGCCCGCCTTCGGCCAGGCGCGCCGCGGCGGCCTCGCGCGCGAGGCGGGCAAGATTGACGCGCAAGTCGAGCGGAGCGGCGTTGAGCAGGCCCTGCGCCATGCGCAGAGCTTCGCTCTCGCCATGGCGTGCGGCGAGCCGCTCCCATAGCCAGTCCGGGAGGTCGGCGCGCTGCGCCGCGGAGAGCGCGTCGCTGCGCGCCTCGCGGATGCGCCTGAGGAGGGCATCGTCGACCAGGCCCTCCAGCGCGCGCCCTGACAAGCCGAGCACCCGCAGCAAGGCTGCGGCCACCAGGGCGTGAGGCTCGGACGAGCCCGCGGCCGCCTCGAGCGAGCGCCTGCGCCGCAGCACGGCGAACGCCACCTCGGCGACGAAGGCCCGCTCGCTCTGCCCCAGGGCGGGGTTCTCGCGCCAGTAGCGCGACAGCAGCTGGTCCGCCGGCGCGTCCAGTTGCAACACCCGCGCTGCCGCGCTGCCGGCATGCGCCAGCAGCGCGCGGCTGATCCTCACGGCGGGCTGCTGATGCGTATCGCCACCTGCTCTAGGCGCGTGCCATCCTTCTCGACGATCAGAATGCGCACCGGCAGGTGGCCGCGGTTGGCGGCGAGCCAGATCTCGGAGACCTCGCCGGAGCCCTCGTTGCGCCGGATGAGCTTGAGCGCGTCGAATTCTCCGGCGGGGGTCGCGACGCGCTCGCGCCCGTTTGCGCGGTAGGTGTGGCTCGACACGCCGCGGCCGTCGACCACATGGAAGCTGCGCTGCGCTTTCGGCGGCGACAACACCAGCGCGAGCAGGAAAGACAGCCGGTCCTGCGCGTCGCGCGGAATCGGCTCGGTGCGCGACTTCCCCTTGTAGCTCAGCGTCAGGGTGTTCGCGCTCCAGTCGAACGCGGCGCGCGCGGTGTCGCGCCCGCTGCGCTCGTCGCTGAACTCGCGCGGCCGCGGGCCGCCGGCGCCGAGCGTGCCCTCGCTGCTGCGCTTCGCCCGGCCGAGCAGGGCGTACACGCCGAGCCCCTTCCACGTCTCGGTGAGCCGGTAGGTCCCGTTGCCGTGCTCGAGGCGCTCGACGACTTCGGCCATCGCGGATCCGTTGCGCGTCACCTCGTACGCGATCTCGACGCGCGCCGGGGGCGCAGCCTGCGCCACCGCGAGGGCCGGCAACAGGCTAGTCAGGAGCCAGTACGAATTGCGCATCGCCGCCTTTGAGGTGCACTACGCCGTCGCGCATCGCTAACCGATCCTCTAGCAGCCAGCGCACGGCGCGAGGGTAGATCAGGTGCTCCTGCTTCAGCACGCGCGCCGCGAGCGCGCTCGAGTCGTCCGCGGCGCGCACCGGCACCGCCGCCTGCGCCACGATCGGTCCCTGGTCGAGCTCGGCGGTGACGAAATGCGCCGTGCAGCCGTGCAGCTTGACGCCCGCGGCGAGAGCGCGCGCGTGCGTGTCCAGGCCCGGGAACGCCGGCAGCAGCGAGGGATGGATATTGAGCAGCCGGCCCCGGTAGCGCTCGACGAAGCCCGGCGACAGGATGCGCATAAACCCGGCGAGCGCGACCGCGCGCGGCGCGAAGCGGTCGATCTCGGTCGCCAGCGCGGCGTCGAACGCCTCGCGCGTGGCGTGGCCGCGGTGATCGACCACCCGGGTCGCTATGCCTCGTTCCTTGGCCGCCGCGAGCCCGGCGGCGTCGGCGCGATTGCTGATCACCGCCGCCACCGGCAGCCCCGCGTCGATCAGCGCCTGCATGTTGCTGCCGCGCCCGGAGATCAGGATGACGAGCACTCAGAGCACTTTCTCGGCGCGGTAGCCGTCTTCCTCGAGGAGCGCGAGGATGCCCTTTTCCCCATACAGGTGCAGCGCGCCGAGCGCGACGAAAGCATTGCCGCGCCGCAGTTGGCGCTGCATGCGGAAGGCCATCACCACGCTGCGGTCGTAGACCACCCGCTTGGTCATTGCCGCCTGGTGCGCGGCGATCTGCGGATGGCGCTCCGCGAAGCGCTCGCGCAGCCGCCAGATCGCCGACAGGTCGCCCTTGAGGTAGGCTTCGAGCGTCCCCTCGGCCAGCTCGGCCAGCTCTTCCGTGGACACCAGGCTGTGCTTCAGCAGCGCAACCTGCGACTCCATCGGGAACTCGTCGAAGGTGAAGATCTGCTCCTCCACGCCTTCGATCTGGTCGTAAGGCATGCGGCGAGCGCGCGCCAGCTCGAGCAGTTGGTTATCGAGCGACGCGACCTGCGCCGCGCGCCGCGGGTTGCGCAGGTTGAGCAGCACCCCCCAGGGCTTGAGCTTGTTGACCACCTCGCGCGGCAGTCCGATCGGCCCGAGCTGCTCCAGGGCGCGCGCGAAATCCTCGGCGCCGATCTTCTGCTCCAGCGTCTGCTGGTCGAGGAACATCGCCGCCTCGAGAAACCGCTCGCGCGCGTAGCCGTCGGGCACGAACTCGAGCATCAGGCTGCGCGCGCCGTCGAAGCTCCTGCGCACCCCGGCCGGCAGCTCGGCGACGCGCGCATCGGCGACGTGGATCGTGCCGAACACGTGACTCGGGGCAGCGCCCTTGCGCGTCACGCGCCACAGCAGGCCGCGAGCGAAGCGCTCCTGGGCCGCCCAGGCGGGGAGCGCCGCGGCGCACAGGCCGGCGCCAAGCAAATCCCGGCGCCTCATCGCGACGGCCCGATCATCGCCTCGGGGCGCACCCAGCGGTCGAAATCCGCCGCGCTGACGTAGCCGAGCGCGAGCGCGGCTTCGCGCAGCGTGCTGCCGTCGTGATGCGCTTTCTTCGCGATCTCGGCGGCGCGGTCGTAGCCGATGTGCGGCGCCAGGGCGGTCACCAGCATCAGCGAGCGCTCGAGCAGCTCGCCGATGCGCTGCGGGTTCGGCTCGATGCCGCGCGCGCAATGCTCGTCGAACGAGCGGCAGCCGTCGGCGAGCAGGCGCGCGCTCTGCAGGAAGGCGTGGATGATCATCGGTTTGTAGACGTTGAGCTCTAGGTGGCCGGAGGCGGCGCCGATCGCCACGGCGACGTCGTTGCCGATCACCTGGGCGCAGGCCATCGTCAACGCCTCGGCCTGGGTCGGGTTGACCTTGCCCGGCATGATCGAGCTGCCCGGCTCGTTCTCGGGAATGCGCAGCTCGCCGAAGCCGGAGCGCGGGCCGGAGCTGAGCAGGCGCACGTCGTTCGCGATCTTCGAGGCTGCCGCAGCGAGCGTCTTGAGCGCGCCGTGGGCGAACACCAGCGCCTCGTGGCCGCCGAGGGCGGCGAACTTGTTCTGTGCCTCTGTAAAGGGAAGTCCGGTTTCCTTCGCGACACGCTGGCAGACCCGGCGCGCGAATTCCGGATGGGTGTTGAGCCCGGTGCCCACCGCGGTGCCGCCGATTGCCAGCGCGTAGAGGGACGGCAGCGCCGCGCGCAGCGCCGCCTGCGCCTGCTCGAGCTGCGCCACGTAGCCGGAGAACTCCTGGCCGAGCGTCAGGGGGGTCGCGTCCTGCAGGTGGGTGCGGCCGATCTTGATGATCGTCGCGAAGGCGTCGCGTTTCTGTGCCAGCGTGCCGCGCAACGCCTCGCTCGCCGCAAGCACGTCTTCGCTCAATGCGCGTGCCGCGGCGATGTGCATCGCGGTGGGGAACACGTCGTTCGACGACTGTCCGAGGTTGACGTCGTCGTTGGGATGGACCTTGCGCTTTTGCCCGCGCTCGCCGCCGAGCCGCTCCGAGGCGCGGTTGGCGAGCACCTCGTTGACGTTCATGTTGCTCTGGGTGCCCGAGCCGGTCTGCCAGACCACCAGCGGGAACTCGTCGTCGTGCCGTCCGGCGAGCACCTCGTCGGCGGCGCGCTGGATCGCCTCCGCCTTGGCCTTGTCGAGCAACCCGAGCTCCAGGTTGACCGCGGCGGCGGCCTTCTTGACCAGCGCCAGGGCGTGGATCACCGCGAGCGGCATGCGCTCGCCGGAAATGCGGAAGAAACGCCGGCTGCGCTCGGTCTGCGCGCCCCACAGCCGGTCGGCGGGGACCTCGATCGCACCGAAGCTGTCCTTCTCGATCCGGGAGCCGCTCATTGCGGCCCTAATGTTACTTCTGCTGCCCGACCTCGGTGTGCACCTTGGCCATGTCGAGCGACTTGGCCTGGGCGATGACCTGCTCCAAGGCCGACCCCGGCAGCGCCCCCGCCTGCTGGAACAGGATCACTTTCTCGCGGAACACCATCAGCGTCGGGATCGAGCGGATGCCGAAGGCGCCGGCGAGCTCCTGCTGCTCGTCGGTGTTCACCTTGGCGAACACCACGTCGGCATGGGTCTCCGAGGCCTTCTCGTAGACCGGCGCGAAGCCGCGGCACGGCCCGCACCAGGGCGCCCAGAAGTCGACGATCACCATCGGATTCTCGTTGACGGTCTTCTCGAAGTTGTCCTTGGTCAACTCGACGGTCGCCAGAGCCTTTCCTTTCGCAAAAAACGCGGCAGTGTACTCTAGACCGCCATGTACGCTGGCCGGTTCGCGCCCTCGCCCACCGGGCCGCTGCACTTCGGCTCGCTGGTCGCGGCGCTGGCGAGCTGGCTCGACGCGCGCGCCGCGGGCGGCCGCTGGCTCGTGCGCATCGAGGACCTCGACCCGCCGCGCGAGCAGCCCGGCGCCGCCGCCGCGCTGCTGGGCACGCTCGAGGGATTGGGCCTCTACTGGGACGGGCCGGTGGAGTACCAGAGCCGGCGCCCCGGGCTCTACCGCCAGGCGCTCGAACGCCTCAAGCCGCATACCTATTGGTGCGGCTGCACGCGCCGCGAGATCGCCGACTCCGCCCTGGGCCTCGCGGCCGACGGCGCGCAGATCTACCCCGGCACCTGCCGTGGCGGATTGGCGGCGGGCAGGACGGCGCGCGCGCTGCGCGTCCGGGTCGGAAGCGAAGTCGTCCGCTTCGCGGACCGCGTTCTCGGCCCGCAGCAGCGGAACCTCGAGGCCGAGGTCGGCGACTTCGTGCTGTACCGCGCCGACGGCCTGTTCGCCTACCAGCTCGCGGTCGTCGTCGACGACGCCGAGCAGGGCATCACCGACGTTGTGCGCGGCGCCGACCTGCTCGATTCGACCGCGCGCCAGATCGCTCTGCAGCGGCTGCTCGGCTATCCGCAGCCGCGCTACCTGCACGTGCCGGCCGTGGTCACCGCCGCCGGCGAGAAGCTTTCGAAGCAGACCGGGGCGGCGCCGATCGACCTCGCACGGCGCCATCTGGAGCTGCGCCGGGCGCTCGCCTATCTCGGCCAGCCGCCGGCCGCAGACCTCGCCGAGGCGGTGCGCAACTGGAACCCGGCGCTCATCCCCGCGCGCCGCGCGGCCGCAGCACCGTGACGAGCGCCGCGATGACCATGCCGAGCGCGGCGTACTCGGCCCAGGTCGGCCGCTCGCCGAGGAACAGCATGCCGCTCAGCACGCCGACGACCGGGATGATCAGCATGCTGATCGAGAACACGCTCACCGGGACCGAGGTGGCGATCTTGATCCAGGCCCAGTGCGCGAAAGCGAAGGCGATGAACACGTTGTAGGCGGTGCCGAGCGCCGCGGGCAGCCCCACTTTGCCGAGAGCGCTCAGGTCCTCGAACAGCAGCGCGCCGGCGAAGATCGGCACGCCGCCGAGCAGCATGATCCAGGCCGTATACGGCCCGGCCGGCATGCTCACCGGGAAGCGCTTCTGCAGCACGGTGCCGAGCGCCCAGGACAGCGCCGCGCCGAGCACCAGCAGCGAGCCGAGCGGCGCCGCGCCCAGGCTGACGAAGCTTTCGCCGAGGAGCAGCGCCAGGCCGCCGAGGCCGAGCGCGAGACCGACGAGCTTCGCCCCGGTGATGCGCTCTCCCAGCAGCCAGACCGAGAGCGGCACCGCCCAGACCGGCATGGTGTAGGCGAGGATCGCCGCCCGGCCCGACGGGATGAGCGCCACGCCGAACGCGATCAGCATGTTCCACGCGGTGATGTTGAGCAAGGCGAGCAGCCACAGCCGGCCCCATTGCCCGTGCGGCAGCACCAGCCGCTGCCCGCCCGCGCGCAAGGCGAGGAACAGGACCAGCGAGCCGAGGCCCAGGCACAGGCTGCGGAAGGTCCAGGGCGGCACCTCGGCCAGCGCGACCTTCAGCGCGGTCCAGTTGAAACCCCAGGCCAGCGTCAGGCCGCCGAGCACCCACCACAGGCGCTGCGGAAGGTGGTCGGGCTCGCGGTTCACGCCATCGCCCGCACCGGCAGCGCCTTCATGCCGCGCAACACCATCGAGTCCAGCCACCCGGGCTCGGCGCCCGCGAGCTCGATGCGGCGCCAGCGCGCCAGCACTGCGGGCAGCGCCACCTGGCCCTCGAGCCGGGCGAGCGGGAATCCCAGGCAGATATGCGCGCCGAAGCCGAAGCTGAGGTGCGGCACGCCGTTGCGCGAGAGGTCGAGCCGGTCCGGATTCGGGTAGGCGCGCGGGTCGCGGTTGGCCGCGTTCATCAGCACGAACACGCGCTCGCCCGGGCGCAGCTCCCGGCCGTGGAAGACCTGGGGCTCCTGCACGATGCGCACTTGCGCGCCGATCGGGCCGTCGTAGCGCAGCAGCTCCTCGACCGCGGCCGGCGCCAGCGCCGGATTGGCGCGCAGCTTCTCCAGCTCGAGCGGGAAGCGCAGCAAGGCCCGCAGGCCGTTGGCGAGGTGGTGCGTGGTCGTTTCGTGCCCCGCGAAAAGCAGCAGGATGCAGGTGGCGACGAGCTCGTCCTCCGACAGGCGGTCGCCGGCGTCATCGAGGTTCACCAGCTCGGTCAGCAAGTCGCGCCGCGGGGCGGCGCGCCTTGCGGTGATCAGCTCGCGGAACAGGCCCGCCATCTCCCGCGTGGCCGCTGCCGCGCGCTCGTACTTCTCCGGCGCATCGCGCGCGCTGCCGATGAACAGCGCCATCTCGTCCGACAGGCGCTTCAGGCGCCCGAGCTCCTCGCGCGGCGCGCCCAGCATGTCCATGATGACGAGCGCCGGCAGCGGACCGGCGAAATCGGCAATGAAATCGAACTCGCGCCGCTCGCCGATCGCATCGAGCAGCCAGCCGGTCAGCGCCTCGACGTTCGGCCGCAGCGCGTGGATCGAGCGCACGTGGAACACCTTGGCCGCGAGGCGGCGCAGGCGGGTGTGCTCGGGCGGATCGCGGAACACCATCCACAGCGTGAGGTAGCGCGCCAGATCGGCGACCCGCGCCGCCTCGGGCGGCGGCAGCGCGGCGAAGAACGGCCGCAAACGGTCCGACGACATCGCGCTGTCCAGGCAGACCCGCTTGACGTCTTCGTAGCGGGTCAGCACCCAGGCCTTGAGCCGCGGGCTCCAGTGCACGGGGTCCTCCTCCCGCATGCGGCGATAGATCGGAAACGGATCGGCGAGGAACTCGGGCGCATCCGGGCGGAAGTCGATTGCGTGGCTGGTGCTCGCGGCCGGCATTTCGCAATTATCGCGGAATATTCCAGTATTCTTCGCCCATGCAGGCAATGACCGCCGTCGAAAAAATCATCGCGCGCGCGAGCGGCGCTGCATCGGTGCGCGCCGGTGACGTGCTCTATCCCTCGCCGGACATGGTGATGATTCACGACAACGTGCTGCCCGGCGTGAAGCGCGCGCTGGATGGCTTGGGCATCGACCGGCTGGCCGAACCCGAGAAGGTCGTGATGGTCACCGACCACGAGGTGCTCTACGGCAGCCCGCGCGCCGCGCTCTACGGCGTGCTGAACCGCCAGGCGGCGAAGAGCTGGAAGGTCGGGCGCTTCTTCGACGTCGGCCGCGGCGGCCACGGTCACGTGTTCCCGATGGAAACCGGCCTGCTGCGGCCCGGCATGTTCTATTTCGACAACGACCGTCACTGCACCAACGCCGGCGCTATCGGCGCGGTGGGCTTCCGCATGGGCATGGAGATCACGCGCGTCCTCGCCACGGGAACCAACTGGATCATGGTGCC
>CAZNVH010000047.1:0-9091 GCA_964576525.1 uncultured Enterobacteriaceae bacterium | reverse complement strand
CGGCCGGCTGCCGACCAAGCTGCATCTGATGGAGGAGATCAAGAAGGTCAAGCGCGTCGCCGCCAAGGGGCAGGAAGGCGCACCGCACGAGGTGCTGCTGGTGCTCGACGCGAACACCGGCCAGAACTCCCTCGCCCAGGTCAAGGCGTTCGACGACGCGCTCGGCCTGACCGGGCTGATCCTCACCAAGCTCGACGGCACGGCGAAGGGCGGCATCGTTTGCGCCATCGCCAAGGAACGGCCGGTGCCGCTGCTGTTCGTCGGCATCGGCGAGGGCATCGACGACCTGCGCCCGTTCGCGGCGCGCGATTTCGCCGAGGCGCTGGTTGGTTAGCTTCTCGGCCGTGGCGAAGCGCTACCCCGGCGGCCAGGAGGCGCTGCGCGACGTCAGCTTCGCGCTGGAAGCGGGCGAGCTCGCCTTCATCACCGGGCGCTCGGGCGCGGGCAAGTCGACCCTGCTCAAGATGATCCCGGCGATCGAGCGGCCGAGCTCGGGCTCGGTGCTGGTCAACGGGCAGAACGTCGGCGCGCTCAAGCGCGCGGCGCTGCCCTACCTGCGGCGCAATATCGGCCTGGTGTTCCAGGACCAGAAGCTGCTCTACGACCGCAGCGTCTACGACAACGTGATGCTGCCGCTCGCGTTCTCGGCGCACCCGCCGAAGGAGGCGGCGCGCCGCGCGCGCGCCGCGCTCGACAAGGTGGGGCTGCTGGCGCGCGAGCGCTCCAACCCGATCCAGCTCTCCGGCGGCGAGCAGCAGCGCGTCGCGATCGCGCGCGCGGTGGTCAACCGGCCGGCCCTGCTGGTCGCCGACGAGCCGACCGCGAACCTCGACGCCGAGTCGGCGGCGCGCATCCTCGAGATCTTCGCCGCCTTCAACCAGGTCGGGGTCACGGTGCTGATCGCGAGCCACGACCAGGCCCTGATCGCGAAGTTCGGAAAAAAGATCCTGCATCTCGAGGAAGGAACAATCCGGTGAGCGCGTGGCTGCGCCAGCACCGCCAGGCGCTCGCCCTGGCCACGCGCCGGATGGGCTGGCTGAACGCGCTGGTCATCGGCATCGCGCTCGCGCTGCCCGCCGGCGGCTACGCGCTGCTCGAAGGCCTGCGCGGGGTCGGCGCGCGCGTCACCGTCGAGCCGCAGCTCACGCTCTTCCTGCGGCCGCAGGTGAAGCGCGCCGAGGCCGACGCCCTCGGCGCGCGGCTGCGCGGCGATCCGCGCATCGCCGCGGTGCGCTTCATCGCGCGCGAGGACGCGTTGAAGGAGATGGCCGCGGTGCAGGGCCTGTCGGAAGTGGTCGCGGCGCTCGGCCGCAACCCCCTGCCGGACGCCTTCGTGGTGACGCCGAGGCCGGGCGGCGCGCCGGGCGGCATCGAGCCGCTCGTCGCGGAGCTCGGCAGGCTGCCGGGCGTGGCGCAGGTGCAGGCCGACGCGGTGTGGGCGCGGCGCCTCGCCGCGATCACCGCGATCGCGCAGCTCGGCCTGTGGGTGCTCGCCGCGCTGCTCGGGGCGGCGCTGGTCGCCGTCACCTTCAACACCATCCGCCTGCAGATCCTGACCCAACGCGACGAGATCGAAGTGTCGAAGCTGATCGGCGCCACCGACGGCTTCATCCGCCGGCCGTTCTACTACCTGGGGCTGCTGCAGGGGCTGGCAGGCGGCGCGGTCGCGCTCGCCATCATCGCCGCGGCGCTCGCGCTCCTGAACCGCGAGGTCGTCGTGCTCGCCGAGTCCTATGGCTCGGCATTCCGCTTCGCCTTCCTGGCCGCCGGCGACGCCGTGACCGTGGTCTCCTTCGCCGGCTTTCTCGGCTGGCTGGGCGCCCACCTCTCGGTCGGCCGCCACCTGCGCGAAATTGAGCCCACTTAGTCTGATGTTAGCGCGCACTTACGTATAGGCTGAACTAAAGCAAGCCTTAGCACTCTAAGACCTAGAGTGCTAAAATGACCACTCCAAGGAGGAATGACCCAATGCAAGCAACGATGTCGCTTCCAGTATCGGTCCCCGTGCCGATGCCCGCGGGGAGCCTCGACGCTTACATCCAGACCGTAGGCCGCTTCCCGCTCCTGAGCGCCGAGGAAGAGCGTTCGCTCGCGCTTCGCCTGCGCCGGGACAACGATATCGACGCGGCCCGCCAGCTGGTGCTGTCGCACCTGCGCCTGGTGGTTGCCGTGGCGCGCGGCTACCTCGGCTACGGCCTGCCGCATGCCGATCTGATCCAGGAAGGCAACATCGGCCTGATGAAGGCGGTGAAGCGCTTCGACCCCGACCGGGGCGTGCGCCTGGTGTCCTTCGCGATCCACTGGATCAAGGCCGAGATCCACGAATACGTGCTGCGCAACTGGCGCCTGGTCAAGGTGGCGACCACCAAGGCGCAGAGGAAGCTGTTCTTCAACCTGCGCTCGATGAAGAGCGGGCTCGCGCCGATGAGCGGCAAGGACATCGCGCGCATCGCCGCCGAGCTGCGCGTCAAGCCCGAGGAAGTAGCCGAGATGGAAATGCGCCTCACCGGCCAGGAGATCGCCTTCGAGGCCGAGCGCGACGACGAGGAAGCCTACGCGCCGGTGCACTACCTGGTCGCCAACCCCGAGGCCGAGCCCTCGCGCCTGCTTGAGGCCGAAGAGCAGGAAAGAAACAAGACCGAAGATCTGAAATCCGCGTTGGCCGCCCTCGACCCGCGCATCCGCCGCATCATCGAGACGCGCTGGCTGCGGGAGAAAGACGCCCTGACGCTGCACGAGCTCGCCGCCGAGTTCAAGGTCTCGGCCGAACGCATCCGCCAGGTCGAGGCCAAGGCGCTCGACAAGATGAAGAAGGTGATGCAGTCCCAGGGCGGCGCGCCGCTCGCCCTGCCCGCCCCCGCCTAGGTTTTTTCCCCCAGCAGAATCTTCAGGTCGTGCGGCAGGTCGGAGCCGATCCGATCGTGCCGCACCAGCAATCTCAGCCGTCCCCGCGGGTCGATGACGTAGCTCTGCGCGCTGTGGTCGACGGTGTAGCTGTCGCCCTGCTTGCGCTTCTCGAAGTAGATCTTGAACTCGCCGGCGACCTTACGGGTCGCCTCGAGGTCGCCGCGCAGCGCGAGGAAGCGCGGGTCGAAGGCGGTGACGTACTTGGCGAGCGCCTCGGGCGTGTCGCGCTCCGGGTCGACGCTTACCATCAGCATCTGGACCCGGTCCGCCTCCGGCCCCAGTTTTTTGATTGCATGAGAAAGATCAGAAAGCGTAGTGGGGCAGACATCCGGGCAATGGGTGAAGCCGAAAAACAGCACCACGACCTTCCCCCGCCAATCCTCGAGGCGCCGCGGCTTGCCGTGGTGGTCGGCGAGCTCGAGCGCGTGCCCGTAAGGCGCGCCGGTGATGTCGGTGCTCTTGAACTGCGGGCCGCTGTCGCAGCCCGCAACCAGACTACAGATAGTGATCGACCAGAAGAGCCGTGAACAGGAGAGCAAGGTAGGCGATCGAGTAGCGGAAGGTGGCCTGGGCGACGCGGTCGCTATAGGCGAGGTAGATGCGCAACGCATAGGCGATGAACAGGCCGCCGAGCACGACGGCGGCAGCGAGGTACAGCAGGCCGCTCATTTGCACTACGTAGGGCAGCAGGCTCGCCGCGAACAGGATCAGCGTGTAGAGCAGCACCTGCAGCCGCGTGTACGGCTTGCCGTGCGTCACCGGCAGCATCGGCACGCCGGCGCGCGCGTAGTCCTCGGTGCGGTACAGCGCCAGCGCCCAGAAGTGCGGCGGCGTCCAGGCGAAGATGATCAGGAACAGCAGCATCGCCTCGACCGTGACCTCGCCGGTCACCGCGGCCCAGCCGAGCACCGGCGGCATGGCCCCGGAAGCGCCGCCGATGACGATGTTCTGCGGCGTCGCCGGCTTGAGGATCACGGTGTAGACCACGGCGTAGCCGACGAAGGTGGCGAGCGTCAGCCCCATGGTGAGCGCGTTGACGAAGTGGAACAGGATCCACAGGCCGACGCCGCCGAGCGCGCCGGCGAACGTCAGGGTCTGCGCCGCCGACAGCTCGCCCTGCGGCAGCGGCCGCCACTGGGTGCGGCTCATCACCGCGTCGATCTTCTGCTCGACCAGGCAGTTGACGGCGGCGGCGGCGCCCGCAACCAGCGCGATGCCGAGCGTCCCGGCGAGCAGGATCTGCGCCGGGACTACGCCCGGCGTGGCGAGGAACATGCCGATCACCGCGGTGAACACGATCAGCGACACCACGCGCGGCTTGGTGAGCGAGTAAAACGCACGCAAGCGCTGGGCGAAGCTCTGAGAGAGAACTTGTGTGTTCATCAGGAAGGACGCAAGCCTCGGAAGGCAAAAAAGTTTAGCACGACGAGCGCGGCGAGCAGAAGCGCGGCGCCGGCGTTGTGCGCGGCGGCGAGCGCGAGCGGCAGGCCGAAGGCCACGGTCGCCACGCCGAGGCACAGCTGGGCCAGCAGCAAGACCGCGATCGTCGCCGCGAGGGGCCTCGAGAACGCCCACGTCTTCAAGGCCGCCACGCCAACCACCAGCAGAACCGCTATGGCGAACACGCGGTGGGTCCAGTGAATGGCGCTGAACGCATCGCGCGGCAGCCACTGGCCGTGGCACAGCGGCAGGTCGGGACAGGCGAGCGCCGCGGTGTTCGCGCTCACCCAGCCGCCGAGCAGGATCTGCACGCTCAGGACGATAAGCGCGAGAAGCGCCGGAACGCGCAGCGTGCGCATCTCCGGTTTCCCGGAATAAGACCCCGTTTCGAGAAAAAACCACGCCAGCAGCGCGAGCAGCGCCATGCCGCCCGCCAGGTGCGCGACCACGATCGCCGGCTTGAGCAGCAGAGTGACGGTCCACTTGCCGAGGGCCGCCTGGAACACCACCAGCGCCGCGATGGCGGTAGCGAGCCAGGGCGACTGGCGCGTCCTCCAGGCGGCGAGCAGCAGCCCGAAGATCAGCAGCCCGAGCGTGCCCGCGAGGTAACGGTGTCCCATCTCCTTCCAGGCCCGCGCGTCTTCACCGGCATCAGGGATGGGACGGCCGTAGCACAGCGGCCAGTCGGGACAGCCGAGGCCGGCATCCGAAAGCCGCACGTAGGCGCCGACCACGACCACGACGAAGGTCAATCCAAGGACCGCGAGCGCGAAGCGCCTCATCCGACGCGCGACACCTTCAGCAGGCGCTGCAGGTCCTTGATCATCCGCGACGGGTCGGGATCGCGCGGAAAGCGCAGCACCAGGTTGCCCAGCGGATCCACCAGGTAGATGTGGTCGCGCGCTTCGCCCGGGAAGCCGTCAGCTGCGAAGCGCCCGAGCCGCGTGTCTTCGATCGCCGTCAAGAATACGGCGCGCGGCTGGCCAGCGTCGGTGAGCACCCACAGGCGCTCGACGCGCTCCATCTCCTTGCCTTGCGCGCGCCGGACCTGGCGCATGAAATAGAGCTTGCGCTCGCAATAGGCGTCGCAGGCCGCGGCATCGAAGCTCACCAGCACCCATTTGCCGCGCAGCTTCTCGAGGGGCGGCGCCGAGACGGTCTGCGGGGCGAGGAGCTCGCCGTAATTGCCTGCCGACCCGAGCCCCCAGCCGAAGAAGTACGCCGCCGTGCCGAGCACCACGGGCGCCGCGCACACCAGCGCGACCAGGACCAGCTTATTTCGCAGGATCTTCAACGCGGCGGAATGAAAGGGCGATCACCAGCAGCACGGCGAGCGCCGCGAGCGAGTACCACTGCAGCGCGTAGCCGTCGTGCTTTTCGACGCCGGCGTCGGGCCGCGGCCATTCGCGCAGCAGCCCGTCGGCGGCGCCCGAGTGCTGCTCGATCACGAAGGCCTGCAGCTGCAGGCCGCTCTCGACGGCGTACTCCTTCAGGTCGAGGCTCTGGCGCACGCGCCCCTTCGCCGTCTCGCCGAGCTTCAGCGGCTGCGGCAGGCGGGCGAGCATCACGCCTTCGACTCGGACGCGTCCGCGCGGCGTCGCCACCTCGGGCAGCTGGTCGCGCCGCGGCGGCGCCTCGACCCAGCCGCGGTTCACCAGCACGTGGATGCCCTCGGCAAGGCGCAGCGGCGTCACGACCTCGTAGCCGACGCGGCGGTGGCGCAGCTTGTTGTCGAGGAGCACTGTGCGCTCCGGCATGAATTCCCCTTGCACGACGATGCGCTGTGTCTGCACGCCGAGCGCGCGCTTCTGCTCCGCGCGCCCCGCCTGCCACTGACCGAGCGCGATGCCGGCGGCGCAGGCCGCGGCGGCGAGCGCCAGCGCCCAGAGCCGCGGACGGAAAGAGTATCCTGCGGCCATGCGCTACGTGGTCTTCGCCATGCTGATCGCGATCCTCGCCAGCCTGGGCTCGGCGCTGTGGTACATGGTGCACCCCGGCAAGGACCCGAAGCGGATGGTGAAGGCGCTCGCTGTGCGCGTAGGTCTCTCGGTTGCGCTATTCGCGATGCTGATGGCCGGCTACTACCTCGGCCTGATCGAAGGCAGGCTTTAGAGCCAATAGACGAAGATAAACAGCCCCAGCCATACGACGTCGACGAAGTGCCAGTACCAGGCCACGCCTTCGAACGCGAAGTGGTGCTCGGGCTTGAAGTGGCCGCTCTGGCAGCGGAACCAGATCACCGTCAGCATGATCGCGCCGATGGTGACGTGGAAGCCGTGGAAGCCGGTGAGCATGAAGAAGGTCGAGCCGTAGACCCCGGTGTGCAGCGTGAGGTTGAGCTCCTGGAAGGCGTGCAGGTACTCGACCGCCTGGCAGATGAGGAACGCCACGCCCAGCAGCACGGTCGCGCCGAGCCACAGCAGCAGCTTGCCGCGGTTGTTCTCGAGGAGGTTCCAGTGCGCGAGCGTGACCGTCACGCCTGAAGACAGCAGCAGGAGGGTGTTGAGCGCCGGCAGGCCCCAGGCGCCCATCGGCGTGAAGTTCTCGATGAAGTTCGGCCCGGCCGAGGGCCAGTGCGCGCTGAATCCCGGCCACAACAGCGCGTTGTGCTCGATGTTCGCGAGCTCCGGCACCGAGAGGATGCGCGCCGAGAACAGCGCGCCGAAGAACGCCGCGAAGAACATCACCTCGGAGAAGATGAACAGGCTCATCCCCCAGCGGAACGAGCGGTCCTCCCAGGGGCCGTACTTGCCGCTCTCGGACTCGCTGATCACGTCACCAAACCAGCGCACCATCATGTAGAGCAGCAGCATGAAGCCGGCGGCGATCCCCACCCAGCCGGCTTTCGTGCCGTTGAACAGGAACACCGCGCCGAGCGCCATCAGGAACAGCGACGCCGAGCCCATGATCGGCCAGGCCATCGGCTGCGGCACCGCGTAGTGCTGCTGCCGGGCGTCGGCGGAGTGAGTGGGTGCGCTATGCGCCATCTGGGTTCTCTCCCTGTCTTCTACGACTTGCCGTCCCGGCCCGCCACTTCGAAGAAGGTGTACGACACCGCGATGGTGTTGACGTCCTTCGGCAGCTTCGGGTCGACCACGAAGGTCACCGGCATGCGGCGCGTCTCGCCCGCGGCCAGCGTCTGCTGGGTGAAGCAGAAGCACTCGAGCTTCTTGAAGTACTCGCCGGCGCGCTGCGGCCCGTAGCTCGGCACCGCCTGGCCGGTGACCGGCCGCTCGCGCACGTTGACGATCTCGTATTCCACCGTGGCGAGCTCGCCCGGGTGCACCTTGAGGCTGCCCACCACCGGGCGGAAGCGCCACGGCAGGTTGTGCGCGTTGGCGTCGAGCTCGATGGTGACCAAGCGGGACCTATCGATTTGCGTATTGGAAACAACATCCGCTTGAGAAAGGCTGTTTATTCCCAGCGCGGCGCAGATCTGGTCGTAGAACGGCACCAGCGCGAAGGCGAAGCCGAACATGCCCACCGCCACGATCGCCAGGCGGCGCGACAGCCTGCGGTTTTCCTGCTTCAGCGTCATCGGCTCGTCTATCCCTTCAGCAGCCAGTACTTCGCGATGATCCCCACGAAGGCCGTCATGGCGATCGACGCGAGGACCAGCGCGGTCTTTAGGTTGCGACTCACTTGAGTACAGGAGGCGTCTCGAACGAGTGGTAGGGCGGCGGCGACGGCAGGTGCGTCCACTCGAGCGAGTCGGCGCCCTCCCAGGGCCGCTGCGGCGCGGGCTCGCCGCTGCGGATGCACTTCACCACGACGTACAGGAACAGGAGCTGCGTCAGACCCATGCCGAAGGCGCCGATCGAGGAGATCTTGTTCCAGGTCTCGAAGATCAGCGGGTAGTCCGGGATGCGCCGCGGCATGCCGGCGAGGCCGAGGAAGTGCTGCACGAAGAAGATCATGTTGAAGAAGATCAGCGTCAGCCAGAAATGGATCTGGCCGAGCTTCTCGTCGTACATCCTGCCGGTCCACTTCGGCAGCCAGAAGTACACCCCGGCGAAGGCCGCGAACAGCGCCCCCGCCACCATCACGTAGTGGAAATGCGCCACCACGTAGTAGGTGTCGTGCAGCTGGATGTCGACCGGCACGATCGCCAGCACCAGGCCGGTCATGCCGCCGAGGGTGAACATGAACAGGAATCCGAGGGCGAACAGCATCGGCGTCTCGAAGCTGAGCGAGCCCTTCCACATGGTGGCCACCCAGTTGAACACCTTCACCCCGGTGGGCACCGCGATGATCATGGTCGCGTACATGAAGAACAGCTGCCCGGTCACCGGCATGCCCACCGTGTACATGTGATGCGCCCAGACGATGAACGAGATGATCGCGATCGCCGAGGTGGCATAGACCATCGAGGCGTAGCCGAACAGCGGCTTCCTCGAGAACGCCGGGATCACCTGCGAGATCACGCCGAACCCGGGGAGCGCGATGATGTACACCTCGGGGTGGCCGAAGAACCAGAAGATGTGCTGGTACAGCACCGGGTCGCCGCCGCCCGCGGCATTGAAGAAGGTCGTGCCGAAGTGGCGGTCGGTGAGGGTCATCGTCACCGCACCCGCGAACACCGGCATGACCGCGACCAGCAAGTATGCGGTAATCAGCCAGGTCCAGCAGAACATCGGCATCTTCATCATCGTCATCCCCGGCGCGCGCATGTTGGGCAGCGTCGTGATGATGTTGATCGAGCCGAGGATCGAGCTCATCCCGAGCATGTGGACCGCGAAGATCG
>CAZNVH010000046.1:0-4806 GCA_964576525.1 uncultured Enterobacteriaceae bacterium | reverse complement strand
CCGTTGATCATGCCGCCCCAGGAAGGCGCGAGCAGGATCAGCGAGAACACCATGCCGAGCGACTGCGCCCACTCGGGCAGCGCGGTGTAGTGCAGGTGGTGCGGGCCGGCCCACATGTAAGTGAAGATCAGCGCCCAGAAGTGCACCACCGACAGCCGGTAGGAGTAGATCGGGCGCCCGGCCTGCTTCGGGATGAAGTAGTACATGATGCCGAGGAAGCCCGCGGTGAGGAAGAAGCCGACCGCGTTGTGGCCGTACCACCACTGCACCATCGCGTCCTGCGCGCCGGCGTAGGCCGAGTACGACTTCCAGAAGGTCGCCGGCATCACCGCGCTGTTGACGATGTGCAGCAGCGCCACCGTGAGGATGAACGCGCCGAAGAACCAGTTCGCGACGTAAATGTGCGGGATCTTCCTTTTCCACAGCGTGCCGAAGAAAACGATCGCGTAGGAAATCCACACCGCCGCGATCAGCAGGTCGATCGGCCACTCGAGCTCGGCGTATTCCTTGCCCTGGGTAATGCCGAGCGGCAGCGTCAGCGCCGCCAGCACGATCACCGCCTGCCAGCCCCAGAAGGTGAACGCGGCGAGCCGGTCGCAGAACAGGCGCGCGTGCGAGGTGCGCTGCACCACGTAGTACGAGGTGGCGAACAGCGCGCAACCGCCGAAGGCGAAGATCACCGCGTTGGTGTGCAGCGGACGCAGCCGGCCGTAGGACAGCCACGGCACGTCGAAATTGAGCGCCGGCCACAGGAGCTGCGCGGCGATGAGGACGCCGACCGTCATCCCGACCACGCCCCAGACCACGGTCATGATCGCGAACTGCCTGACCACCTTGTAGTTGTAAGTCTCCGTCTGCATGGCTCTCCCGCGGGACGAGCAGCCATGCTAGGGGGCGGCCAACTCCGCCTTTTGATCTACATCAAGCCGGCCGCGGCTCCGCGCCTACCGGTAGACGAGGGTCGGAACGGTCGTCTTCGCCAGCACGCCACGCGTCTGGCTGCCGTTGATCAGGGCGCTCAGCCCCGAGCGGCCGTGCGAAACCATCAGGATCAGGTCACAGCCGTGCTTCCTCGCCGCCGTGGCGATCGCCTGATCCGGGCGGTCGTCGATGGCGTACTCAGTGGCGCATTTCACGCCCGCTGCCTTCGCGCGCCGCGCCAGGCGGCCGAGGATCGCCTGCGCTTTCTTCGCGGAGCGCCTCTCGTGCTCGGCGATGCTGACGATATTGCGAGCCGTCAGCTGAGCCTCGCTGGGGATCCGGTACTCGGCCATGGCGGTGAAGCCCGTGACGCGCGCGTTGATCGAGCGCGCCAGCGCGATGCCGTGCCTGACGGCCTTTTGCGCGAGCTTCGAGTCGTCAATCGGAATCAGGATGTGCTTGTACATCACTAACAGCATGGGGGTCGCGAAGAAACGGGGGTTGATCCGGATCAAACCCGGCGCCTATTTCACCCGGTCGTCGTCCGCCAGCACGTCGTGCGCCGGGCGCTCGAGGTCGTCGAACTGCCCGCCCTGCAGGGCGCGCCAGAACAGCACGCCGATCAGGAAAACTGCGGCGACCGAGAGGGGAACGAGGAGGTAGAGGCTTTCCATGGCTCTTTGGCGGCGAGCGGCCGCAGCGCGTTCAGCAGCACGGTGAGGGAGCTTGCCCCCATGGCGAGCGCGGCTTCCCAGGGACCGATGAAGCCCAGCGCCGCGAGCGGCAGCGCGGCGGCGTTGTAGGCGAGCGCCCAGGCGAGGTTCTGCCGCACCAGGCGCATGGCGCGGCGCGCGATGTCCCGGGCGCCCAGGATCGCTTCGAGCGAGCTGGTCATCAGCACCAGATCGGCGCGCAGCTGCGCGGCGTCGGCGCCGCTGCCCATGGCGAGCGAGACGTCGGCGCGCGCCAGCACCGGCGCGTCGTTCAGGCCGTCGCCGACCATCGCGACCACGCGCCCCTGCCGTTGCAGGCCTTCGACATAGCGGTACTTGTCCTGCGGCGTCATGCCGCCGGCGCAGTTCTCGATCCACAGCGCGCGCGCCACGGTTGCGCCGAGCTCCGGTCGGTCGCCGCTCGCCAGGTGGAGCGCCAGGCCCTGCGCCTTGAGCGCGGCCACCAGCCGCGCCGCCGCCGGGCGCAACTGGTCCTCGAGCTCGAACGCGGCGAGCCAGCCGCCCTCGTCGGCGAGGAACACCAGCGCGCCGTCGAAATTGGGATGCGCGGGACCCGCCGGAGGCGTGCCGCAAAGCGCCTGGCAGAACCGCTCGGTGCCGGCGCGCACGCGGCGCCCCGCGATGCGCGCCTCGATGCCCTCGCCGGGAAAGTTGCGCGGCGCCTCGACTGCAATGCTTTTCCGGTGCGCAAAGGCGCGTGCCACCGGATGGCGGCTCGTGGCCTCGAGCGAGCCGGCGAGATCCAGGCAGGCCTCCGCGTCCAGCGCGCCGAGCGGGACGACGCGCGTCACGCTCGGCCGCCCCCGGGTCAGGGTGCCGGTCTTGTCGAGCACCACGTCGGTGACGCGCTCGAGCGCCTCGAGGGCGCCGGCGCGGGTCAGCAGCACGCCGCGCGCCAGCAGCTCGCCGCTGGCGCGCGTGAGCACGATCGGCGCGGCAAGCGCCAGCGCGCAGGGACAGGCGACCACCAGCACCGCGACGGCGATCCAGGGGTTCGCGGCGTGAAGCCCGGCCGCCGCGGCGACCAGCACGATCACCCAGGTGAGGTGCCGCGCCAGGCGCTCGGCGGCGTCGACCAGCCGCGGCTTCGAAGCCGCGCCGCGCTCCGCAAGCCGCGCGATCGCCGCGGCGCGCGTGTCGGCGCCCACGTGCGTCACGCGCATGAGGAGCGGCTGCTCGAGGTTCACCGAGCCGCCGACCAGCACCGCGCCGCGGGCCTTCGCCACCGGCCACGATTCGCCGGTGAGGAGCGATTCGTCGGTGCTGGAGACGCCCTCCACGACCACGCCGTCGGCAGGGACGCGCTCGCCCGGAGCGACCCGGATCTCTTCGCCGACCCTGAGCTCCCTCTCCACATTGCAGCGGAGCAGCGGATCAAGGGCGCGCGCGGCCCGGCGCCGCGCAGCGCCTTCCAAAAAGCGCGCGCCAAGAAGGAGAAAAGCGAGCATGCAGATCGAGTCGAAATACACTTCGCCGCCGCCCGTGACGGTGGCCCAGGCGCTGGCGGCGAAGCCGGCGGCCATGCCCAGGGCGATCGGCGTGTCGAGGCCGATGCGCCGCCGGCGCAAATCCTGCAGCGCGCCGGCGAAGAACGGCCGGCAGGAAAACAGCAGCACCGGAAGCGTAAGCAGCAGGCTCGCCCAGCGCATGACCTGCGCGGTTTCAGGATCGGGCTGGTCGATGTAGGCCGGGAACGCGTACATCATCACCTGCATCGCGCCGAATCCGGCGACGAACAGGCGCCACAGCGCGGCGCGGCGCTCGCCGCGCTCGACCTCGTCCTGCTTGCGCGGATGGTAGGGATGCGCGTCGTAGCCGACCGCGCGGATCGCGCCGACGATCGCGGCGAGCGAGCCCTGCCGCGGGTCCCAGGCGACCTGGGCGCGCTGCGTGGCGTAGTTCACGTCGGCGCGGCTGATCCCCGGGACGCGCCGCAGCGCCTGCTCGATCAGCCACAGGCAGGCGGCGCAGCGCACGTGCTCGAGGATCAGCGACGCCTCGCTGCGGCCGCTCGACGGGCCCTGCGGCAGCGGCGCCGTGACTTCGGGGGGCTTCTGCGCCGGCGCCGTGCGCGTGGCGTAATAGCTTCCCAGGCCGGCAGCCAGAATGGTGCGCGCGACCGCCTCGCAGCCGGCGCAGCACAGCTCGCGCTCGGCGCCGAGCAGAAGAGCGTGATGCCGGCAAGGCGGCACGACCGGCAGGCCGCAATGGAAGCAGGCCGTCGACACGCTAGATGGCGCGGTTGACGGTGAAGCTGGCCTTGACCGGGCGGGCGGCGCCTTTGCGCTTGATCGTCACGCGCACGACGTACTTGCCGCTCCAGCCGAAGTCGAACACCTCGCTGTAGTCCGGGAACCCGGCCGTGATCATGGCCATCAGGGGCTTCTTCTCCACTACGCCCTTGGGGTTCCTCACTTCGATGAAGACCTCGGCGTCGGCTATGCGCGAGCCGCCCTGTTCCTCGGCAAGGCTGACGACAACGTGCTCCACGCCGCTGCCATGCCCACCCTTGTGCACGCCGTGCTGCGCGTCGACATGCTCGGCCATCAGCGCATTGACGATGCCGATGTTGATCACCACGCCATCGACCGTCTTCCTCTGCTGCGCCGCAGCGGGGAACGCCGCCAGCGCCGCGGCAAGCGCCACTGCTGCAAACAGGCTGGCAATGTTCATGATCGCCCTCGTTTTCCAGCCACCACTGTGCGCGCTCCGCGAAAGCGCGTCTTGATTCAGGTCAACGCAGGAGCTGGAACATCCAGACCGCGAAGCCATAGCCGCTCACGATGCCGACGGCGAGCATCGGCGCCATCACCACGGTGAGGAACAGCCAGGTGCGCCATTCCTCGGTGCGGCGCTGTTTCGGGTCTTCGTCCGCGCTCATCGGCCGGCCATGTCGGGCAGGCGGTGCGCGATGCCCTTGTGGCAATCGATGCAGGTCTTTTCGCCGGCGCGCAGCGATGAGCCGTGCGCCTCGGCGGCGCGCCTGCTCTGGCGGGTGAAGTCCATGCTCTGGAACTCGTGGCAGTTGCGGCACTCGAGGGAGTCGTTGGCCTTCATGCGCGCCCACTCGCGCTCGGCGAGCTCCGGGCGCTTGGCGAGGAACTTCTCGCGCGTGCTGATGGTGGCGAAGATCCAGCCCCAGACCTCCTTC
>CAZNVH010000045.1:0-26499 GCA_964576525.1 uncultured Enterobacteriaceae bacterium | reverse complement strand
TACCTGAACGAGCAGGTGAAGGCGATCCAGAAGGAGCTGGGCGAGGGCGAGGAGGGCGCCGACCTCGAGGAGATGGAGAAGCGCATCAAGCGCGCCCACATGCCGAAGGACGCGCGCAAGAAGGCCGAGTCCGAGCTGAAGAAGCTCAAGCTGATGTCGCCGATGTCGGCCGAGGCGACCGTGGTGCGCAACTACATCGACACCGTCGTCAACCTGCCGTGGAAGAAGAAGTCGAAGATCTCCAAGGACATCAAGCAGGCGCAGGAGATCCTCGACCGGGACCACTACGGGCTGGAGAAGGTCAAGGAGCGCATCGTCGAGTACCTGGCGGTGCAGACGCGCGTCGAGAAGATGAAGGCGCCGATCCTGTGCCTGGTCGGCGCGCCCGGCGTGGGCAAGACCTCGCTCGGCCAGTCGATCGCGCGCGCCACCAACCGCAAGTTCGTGCGCATGTCGCTCGGCGGCGTGCGCGACGAAGCCGAGATCCGCGGCCATCGCCGCACCTACATCGGCTCGATGCCGGGCAAGATCCTGCAGAACATGAGCAAGGTCGGCGTGAAGAACCCGCTGTTCCTGCTCGACGAGGTGGACAAGCTCGGCCAGGACTGGCGCGGCGATCCCTCGTCGGCGCTGCTGGAAGTGCTCGACCCGGAGCAGAACCACACCTTCACCGACCACTACATCGAAGTCGAGTACGACCTGTCGGAGGTGATGTTCGTCGCCACCGCCAACACGCTCAACATCCCGGCGCCGCTGCTCGACCGCATGGAAGTGATCCGCCTCTCGGGCTACACCGAGGACGAGAAGATGAACATCGGCATCAAGTACCTGCTGCCCAAGCAAATGAAGAACACCGGGCTGAAGGACGGCGAGCTGTCGATCTCCGAGGCCGCGGTGCGCGACATCGTGCGCTACTACACGCGCGAGGCCGGGGTGCGCGCGATAGAGCGCGAGCTCTCCAAGATCTGCCGCAAGGCGGTGAAGCAGCTCCTCACCGAGAAGAAAGGCGAGGGCGGCGCGGCCAAGCCGCACCGCATCAGCGTCACGCCGAAGAACCTGGACAAGTTCCTCGGCGTGCGCAAGTTCAGCTTCGGCATGGCCGAGAAGCAGAACCAGATCGGCCAGGTGACCGGCCTCGCCTGGACCGAGGTGGGCGGCGAGCTGCTCACCATCGAGACCGTGACCATGCCCGGCAAGGGCAAGACCATCACCACCGGCAAGCTCGGCGAGGTGATGCAGGAGTCGATCCAGGCCGCGCTGTCGGTGGTGCGCAACCGCTCGCGCAAGCTCGGCGTGCAGGAAGACTTCTACCAGAAGAACGACATGCACATCCACCTGCCCGAGGGCGCGACGCCCAAGGACGGCCCGAGCGCCGGCATCGGCATCGTCACCTCGATGGTGTCGGTGCTCTCCGGCATCCCGGTGCGCGCCGACGTCGCCATGACCGGCGAGATCACGCTGCGCGGCGAGGTGCTGCAGATCGGCGGCCTGAAGGAGAAGCTGCTGGCGGCGCACCGCGGCGGCATCAAGACGGTGCTGATCCCGGAGGAGAACGTCAAGGACCTGGTCGAGATCCCCGACAACATCAAGAACAAGCTCGAGATCGTGCCGGTGAAGTGGAACGACAAGGTGCTCGAGATCGCGCTCGAGCGCCAGCCGGTGCCGCTGCCCGAGCCCGACGAGTCGGCGCCGATCCCGCCGAAGCCCGACGACCAGACCGGCGCAGTCACCACGCACTAGTCCGGCGCTTGAACAAAGCGGACCTGATCGAGCAGATCGCGCAATCGGCCGAGATTTCCAAGTCGGCGGCCGAGCGCGCGGTCGACGCGCTGGTCGGCGCGGTCAAGTCCAGCCTGCGCAAGGACGAGATGGTGACGCTGGTCGGCTTCGGCACCTTCTACGCCGGCCAGCGCGCGGCGCGCGCCGGGCGCAACCCGCGCACCGGCGCCGCGCTCACCATCAAGGCCGCCCGCCTGCCCAAGTTCCGCGCTGGCAAGGCCTTGAAGGACGCTATAAACTAGCGAGCTTTTTTCGGGGTGCTTAGCTCAGCGGGTAGAGCGTCGCTCTTACACGGCGAATGTCGGCGGTTCGATCCCGTCAGCACCCACCAGGAAAGACGAAGGAGCGGTAGTTCAGTTGGTTAGAATACCGGCCTGTCACGCCGGGGGTCGCGGGTTCGAGTCCCGTCCGCTCCGCCAACTCCCCCAGTCCCGCCTATAATTTTTCATGTTCGATTTCGTCCAGAAGTACAAGCGCTTCATGCAGGTGTTCCTGGGCCTGATCGCCATCACGTTCATGACCTGGGGAATCGAGTCCTACACCTCGATGCGCGGCGCGCGCGACACCGTGGCCACGGTCAACGGCCTGGAGATCCCGCAGCGCGAGTACGCCGAGGAGCTGCGCCGGCAGCAGGAGCAGCTGCGGCGCATGTTCGGCGGCTCGATCGACCCGGCGATGCTCGACTCGCCCGAGTCGCGCCGCACCGTGCTCGAGGCGATGATCGCGCAGCGCCTGCTGATGAGCGAGGCGGCGCGCGCCAACCTGTTCATGACGCGCGAGGCGGTGATCGAGGCGATCACCAACGCGCCGGAGTTCCAGGAGGGCGGCACGTTCTCCGCCGCCAAGTACTCGGCTTACCTGCAGGGCCGCGGCATCTCGGACCAGCGCAACGTCGTCGACCTGCAGACGCAGATCCCGCTGGCGCGCGTCGCCGGGTCGATCACCGAGACGGCGATCGCCCCGCGCTCGGTGGCGGCGCGGCTCGCCGGCCTCGAGGCGCAGAAGCGCGAGGTGTCCGAGCTGCGCCTGCCCGAACAGCAGTACCTGCCGCGCGTGAAGATCGACGAGGCGCAGGCGAGGGCGTACTACGACGCCCATCTGGCCGACTACCGCAGCCCCGAGCGCCTGCGCGCGGAGTACGTGGTGCTCTCGGCGGAGGCGCTGGCGCGCCAGGAGCCGCCGAGCGAGGCGGAAATCAAGGCGGGCTACGAGGCGCGTGCGGCGCAGTTCCGCGTCGAGGAGCAGCGCCGCGCCAGCCATATCCTGGTCAAGACCAAGGACGAGGCGGAAAAGCTGCTGGCCGAAGTCAGGAAGAACCCGGGCCGCTTCGCCGAGCTGGCGAAGAAGCAGTCGCAGGACGCCGGCTCGGCGCGCGAGGGCGGCGACCTCGGCTGGTTCGGCCGCGGCATGATGGTCAAGCCCTTCGAGGACGCGGTGTTCGGCCTGAAGCCGAACGAGGTGGCGCTGGTGGCGAGCGAGTTCGGCTTCCACGTCGTGCGCCTGGCGGGCATCCAGGCGGCCAAGCTGCGGCCCCTCGAGGAGATGCGCAAGGAGCTGGCCGACGAGCTGTCGCGCCAGAAGGGCGCGCGCAAGTTCGCCGAGGCCGCCGAGGCCTTCAGCAACCTGGTCTACGAGCAGGCCGACAGCCTCAACCCTGCCGCCGAGCGCTTCAAGCTGCAGGTGCAGAGCACGCGCTGGATCGGCAAGGCGCCCGGCCAGGAGCTGGGCGCGCTGGACAACGCCAAGCTGCTGGCGGCGCTGTTCTCCGCCGATTCGCTGCGCGCCCGCAGGAACACCGATGCGATCGAGGTGGCGCCGAACACCCTGGTGGCGGCGCGCGTGGTCGAGCACCAGGCGGCGGCGCAGCGCAAGTTCGAGGAAGTGAAGGACGAGATCGTCGAGCTGCTGCGGCGGCGCGAGGCCTCGGCGCTCGCCCTGAAGGAGGGCACGGCCAAGCTCGAGCAGCTGCGCCGGGGCGAGGACGCGGGCGTAAAGTGGGGGGTGTCGCGCCTGGTATCGCGGCGCGACGCGCAGGGGCTGCCGGCGAACGTGCTGCGCCAGGTGGTGGCCGCGGACACCGCCAAGCTGCCGGTGTACCTCGGTATCCCGATACCCGACGGCGGCTACGTGCTGCTGCGCATCTCGCGGGTCATCGAAGAGCAGGTGAAGGAATCCGACCCGCAGGTCGCCGCGCGCGCCGCGGCGCTGTTCGGGTCGGCGCAGTACGAGGCTTACATCACGAGCCTGCGCAGCCGCGCCGACATCTCGGTCAACTCGGCGACTCTGGAGAAGAAGGCGCCGTAAGCCCGGCCACCACGTGGCTGAACCCGCCGTCGACGTGCAGGATCTCGCCGGTCACCGCGGCGGCCAGGTCCGACAGGAGGAAGGCCGCCGCGTTGCCCACGTCCTCGGTGGTCACGTTGCGCCGCAAGGGTGCGTGCTCCTCCACGAACTTGAGGATCCTGCTGAAGCCCGAGATGCCCGCCGAGGCCAGCGTCTTGATCGGCCCGGCCGAGATGCCGTTCACCCGGATGCCGCGCGGCCCCAGGCTCGCCGCGAGGTAGCGCACCGAGGCTTCCAGGCTCGCCTTGGCGAGGCCCATGGTGTTGTAGTTCGGCACCACGCGCTCGGCGCCGAGGTAGGTCAGGGTCAACAGGGAAGAATTCTTGTTGAGCAGAGGCAAAGCCGATTTGGCGAGCGCGGCGAAGCTGTAGGAGGAGATGTCGTGCGCCTGGGCGAACCCGGCGCGCGAGATGCCCTCGAGGAAGTCGCCGGCGATGGCCTCGCGCGGCGCGAAGGCGATGGCGTGCACCAGGCCGTCCAACGCACCCCAGGCTTTCTGCAATTCCCCGAAAAGTGAATCGATTTCGGCGTCGCTGGTCACTTCGCAGGGTAGCGCCAGGTCCGAGCCGAGCTCGCGCGCCATCTCGGTCACGCGATCCTTGAAGCGCAGGTTCTGGTAGGTCAGCGCGATCTGGGCGCCTTCGCGGTGCGCCGCCTTGGCGATGCCGTAGGCGATCGAGCGGTTGCTGAGAACACCGGTAACGAGAATCTTCTTGCCAGTAAGCAGGGCCATGCGCCGATTATACTTTCCACCAGTGAGACTTCTCCTTTTGCTGCTGTTTGCTTTTGCGGCACAAGCAGCGGACCCCGCAAAGATTCTGCGCGTGACGTTCCAGGCGGCGGAAACCGGCTTCGACCCGGTCAGGGTCTCCGACTACTACTCCGGCACCGTGATCGAGGCGATCTTCGATCCGCTGCTGACCTACGACTACCGTGCGCGTCCGGCGACGCTGGTGCCGAACACCGCTGACGCGCTGCCGTCGATCTCGGACGGCGGCCGTACCTACACGCTGCGGGTGCGCCCGGGCATCCATTTCGCCGACGACCCGGCGTTCAAGGGCGTCCGGCGCGAGCTGACCGCGGCCGACTACGCCTACTCGCTGCGGCGCTTTCTCGACCCGAAGAACCATTCGCCGTACACCTTCCTGTACGAGGGTATCGCCGGCATCGAGACGCGCGGCCGCTACGAGCTCGTGATCCGGCTGAAGCAGCCGGACCTCAACTTCGGGCACGTGCTCGCGTTCACGCTGTCCGGCGCGGTGGCGCGCGAGGCGATCGAAGCCTACGGCGACGAGGCCGCCGCGCACCCGGTCGGCACCGGGCCGTTCCGGCTGAAGAGCTACCGGCGCTCGTCGAAGATCGTGCTCGAAGCCAATCCGGGCTACCGCGAGCGCCTCTGGGAAGGCCGGCGCCTGCCGCAGATCGGCGGCGTCGAGATCAGCATCATGGAGGAGACCCAGAGCCGCTGGCTCGCCTTCCAGCGCGGCGAGACCGACATGGAGTACCAGCTCTCCGAGGTGGCGTCCGCCTTCATCACGCCCGGCGGGGAGCTCAGGCCCGAGTTCGCGCGGCGCGGCATCCGGCTCGAGAGGAGCGTCGACCCGGAGATCATCTACTTCTACTTCAACATGCAGGACCCGACGGTCGGCGGCCTGGGCAAGGAGAAGATCGCGTTGCGCCGCGCGATCGCCATGGCCTACAAGGTCGAGGACCAGATCCGCATCATCCGCAAGGGGCAGTCGATCCGGGCGCATTACCCGATCCCGCCGGGGGTCGCCGGGCACGACCCGGAGTACCGCGGCGCGATCCCGTACGACCCACGCGCCGCCAACGCGCTGCTCGACAAGTTCGGCTACCGCAAGGGCGCCGACGGCTACCGCAGCCTGCCCGACGGCGGCCGGCTGACGATCCGCTTCTCGTCGACGCCGACCGAGCGCGATCGCCAGTTCGACGAGCTGATGAAACGCTCGCTCGACTCGATCGGCGTGCGGCTCGAGATCCACAAGGACCGTTTCCCCGAGCTGATCAAGCTCGAGAACCAGTGCCGGCTGATGATGCGCGGCGCCGCCTGGATCGCCGATTACCCGGACGGCGACAACTTCATGCAGCTCCTTTACGGGCCGAACAGCGGGCAGAGCAACAACGCCTGCTACCGCTCGGAGGAGTACGACCGGCGCTACCAGAAGTCCAGGCTGCTGCCGCACGGGCCGGAGCGCGACCGCCTGTACCGGGAGATGGCCCGGCTGATGGAGGCGCACACGGTGTGGATCCTCGCCGACAGCCGCTACCGCAACGTGCTGCTCCAGCCGCGCGTAAAAGGATTCGCCAAGCACCCGGTGATGCACGCCGAGTGGCTGTACATCGATCTCGCCCCATGACCGGATACCTCGCGCGGCGCCTGTGGCAGACCGTGCCGACCCTGCTCGGAGTGGTGCTGCTGGTGTTCGGCCTGTTCAACTGGGTTGGCGGCGACCCGGCCTACCTGCTCGCGGGCAAGATCGCCAACCCCGAGCACATCGAGAACATCCGCCGCGGCCTCGGCGTCGACCAGCCGTACTGGGTGCAGCTGTGGATCTTCCTCAAGCAGGTCGCCACCGCCGACTTCGGCGCGAGCTGGTCGACCAACGAGCAGGTCTCGCGCATCTTCGCCACGCGGCTCGGGCCGTCGCTCACAGTCCTTCTGCCTTTACTGCTGATCAGTACGGTCATCGCGGCGGGGGCGGCGATGCTGGTGGCGTACACGCGCGGCTCGCTTACCGACCGCGCCATCATGGTCGGCTGCACCGTGGCCCAGTCGATCAGCATCCTGGTCTACATCCTGGTGTTCCAGTACCTGCTCGCCTACCAGCTCGGCTGGTTCCCGGTGCAGGGCTGGGGCAGCAACCTGGCGGAGAACCTGCTGCGCTACGCGGCGCTGCCGGTGCTGGTCGGCGTAGTGGTCTCGCTCGCCCCGGACATCCGCCTGTACCGCAGCGTGTTTCTCGAGGAGATCGGCCAGGACTACGTGCGCACCGCGCGCGCGAAGGGCCTGGGCGAGGGCAGGGTGATGGGCCTCCACGTGCTGCGCAACGCCGCCATCCCGATCGCGACCAACGTGATGATCCAGCTCCCCGGTCTGCTCGCCGGGGCGTTCCTGATCGAGCGCTTCTTTTCGATCCCCGGCATCGGCCGCGAAGTGATCCTGGCGGTGGAGCGCAGCGACTTCCCGGTGATCAAGGCGGTCACGGTCTATGTAGCGATCGCGACCCTGGTCGTCAATCTCGCCGCGGACCTGCTGTACAAGCTGCTCGACCCGAGGGTGCGGCTCGAATGAGCCTGTGGAGCCTCGCGCTGCAGCGCTTCTGCCGCGACCGGGTCGGCCTCGCGTCCTTCGCCGTGGTCGCGCTCTACCTGCTGGTGATGACGCTGTCGGCGGCAGGCTGGGTGGCGAGCGATTGGTCCGCCGAGGCCGGCGTGAGCTATGCGCGACCGGGTTTTCTTGGAATCGAAAAGGCTTTTTCCTCGGAAGAAAAAGCCGATACCGGCGTGGTTCCGCAGGACCACGCCGGCATCGAGGATCCGCTTGCCGCCGAGCTTGCCGAGATCAAAGCGCGCCTGACCGGGGCGATGCCCTCCGAGGCACGCACGGCGACCCTCGCGTTCGGCGGCGACAAGTGGGGGCGCGACGTCCTGAAGAAGGCGGTGAAGGGTACCGAGACGTCGCTGCTGGTGGGCCTTGCGGCCGCGTTCCTCGCTACGGCGCTCGGCACGCTGTGCGGCGCGCTCGCCGGCTACCGCGGCGGCTGGACCGACGACTTCTTCAACTGGCTCTACAGCGTGTTCACTTCGATCCCCTACCTGCTGCTGGTGCTGGCGATCGCGGCGGTGCTCGGCCAGAAGGGCGTGCTTACGGTGATCCTGATCCTCGGGTTGACCGGCTGGACCGGGATTTTCCGCCTGGTCCGCGCGGAGTACCTGAAGCACAGGGTGCGCGAGTACGTGCTGGCAGCGGACGCCATCGGCGCCTCCGGCGCGCGGCGCATGTTCGTGCACATCCTGCCCAATGTCAGCCACGTGGTGCTGGTGCAGCTTTCGTTGCACGTGGTGCTGTTCATCAAGTCCGAGGTGATCCTGAGCTTCCTCGGCTTCGGCGTCGGCGTGGACACGGTGTCGTGGGGCAGCATGCTGGCGGAAGCGCCGAGCGAACTGATCCTCGGCATGTGGTGGCAGATCGCCGCCGCCACCGCGGCGATGGCGCTGGCGGTCACCGCCTTCAGCCTGTTCACCGACGCGGTGCGCGACGCGCTGGATCCGAAGCTCGCATGAGCCTGCTCGACGTCCGCAGCCTCAGGGTGGACTTTGGCGCGGTGCAGGCCGTGAAAGGGACGAGCTTCGAGATTCCGCAGCACGGCACGGTGGCGCTGGTGGGGGAGTCGGGCAGCGGCAAGTCGGCCACGGCGCTTTCGATCCTCGGCTTGCTGCCGGCGAATGCACGGGTGAAAGGACAGGTTTTCTTCGAGGGCAAGGATCTCCTGCAGGCCTCGCCTCGCGAGCTGCGCGAGCTGCGCGGCGCGGGGATCTCGATGATTTTCCAGGAGCCGATGTCATCGTTGAATCCGGTGTTCAGCGTCGGCTTTCAGATCGCGGAAGCGCTGCGCGAACATGTTGAGTTATCCAGAAAAGAAGCCAGACAGCGGGTGCTCGGCCTTCTCCGGGAGGTTGGGCTTTCCGACCCCGCGGCCCAGATCGATGCCTACCCCTTCCAGCTCTCCGGCGGGGAGCAGCAACGCGTGATGATCGCCATGGCGATCGCCTGCGAGCCGCGGCTGCTGATCGCCGACGAGCCGACCAGCGCGCTCGACGTGACGGTGCAGAAGCAGATCCTCGAGCTGATCGCCGGCCTGCAGCGCCGGCGGAAGATGGCGGTGCTGTTCATCACCCACGACCTGGGGCTGGTCGGCGAGCTCGGCGGGCAGGTGGTGGTGATGCGCGCGGGCGAAGTACGAGAGCAGGGGAGTGTGGCAGAGGTATTCGCAGCGCCCAAGGATCCTTACACTCGCGCGCTCCTCCACTGCCGGCCGTCGCTCGCGCGCCGCCCTTTCCGCCTGCCGACGATCGAGGATTCGAGCGGCGGCGAGAAGGAGCGGAGCCGCGGCCTGAGCGGCAAGGAACCCGTCGTTCTCGAAGCGCGCAGCCTCGCCAAGACGTTCAAATCCTCAAAGAGGGAGGTCAGGGCGGTGAGGGGCGCGAGCTTCAAGGTCGCCCGCGGCAAGACCCTGGGGCTGGTCGGCGAATCGGGCTCGGGCAAGACCACGCTAGGCCTGCTCGTCGCCCGCCTGCACCCGGCCTCGGGGGGCTCGGTGCTGCTCCACGGGCGCGACGCGCTTTCGGTCCCGCCCAAGGCGTTCAAGCGGGCGATCCAGATCGTGTTCCAGAACCCCTACGCCTCGCTCAATCCGCGCTTCAGCGTCGGCCAGATCCTGACCGAGCCGATGGCGATCCACGGCATCGGCGCGGACAGCGCCGAGCGCCGCGAGGCGGCCGCCGGGCTGCTGGCGAAAGTAGGGCTGCCCGGGAGTGCGCTGTTCAAGTACCCTCACGAATTCTCCGGCGGCCAGCGGCAGAGGATCGCAATCGCGCGGGCGCTCGCGCTCAGGCCCGAGCTGCTGATCTGCGACGAGGCGGTATCGGCGCTCGACGTCTCGATCCAGGCGCAGCTCCTCAACCTGCTGCAGGACCTGCAGGACGAATACGCCATGAGCTACCTCTTCATCTCCCACGACCTCGCGGTGGTCAAGTACATGGCCGACGAAGTGATGGTGATGAAGGACGGCGAGATCGTCGAGAGGGCGGGCTCGGACGAGATCTACGCGAATCCGCAGCATCCCTACACGCGTACTTTGCTGGCGTCGATTCCACAATGAGGGTTTTGCTTCTCGCTTTCGCTTTCCTCGCCCCCAATGCCTGGGCAGCGCACGCCTATTCTCAGTTCGGTGAACTCAAGTACCCGGCGGGCTTCGCGCACTTCGAATGGGTCAACCCGGACGCGCCCAAGGGCGGCGACCTCGAGCTCGTGCCGCCGCTGCGCATCACCAACTTCGACAAGTACAACCCCTTTACGCTGAAGGGCAGCTCGGCCCCGGGGCTCGGCGCCCTGGTGTTCGAGAGCCTGCTCACCACCTCGATGGACGAGCCGACCGCCGCTTACGGGCTGCTGGCGGAGGATGTCGCGGTCGCAGCCGACGGGCTCTCGGTGAGCTTCCGCCTCAACCCGGCGGCGCGCTTCCACGACGGCACGCCGGTGACCGCGGCCGACGTCAAGCACAGCTTCGACACCCTGATGAGCAAGCAGGCGGCGCCGCAGTACCGGGTGATCTTCGGCGACGTCAGCCGGGCGGTGGTGACCGGCCCGCTCGGCGTGCGCTTCGAGTTCAAGCACGCCAACGCCGAGCTGCCGCTGATGGTCGGCGGGCTGCCGGTGTTCAGCCGCGCCTGGGGCGCGGGCAAGCCCTTCGACCAGGTGGTGATGGACATGCCGATCGCCAGCGGCCCGTACCGGATCGGGCGGGTGAACTTCGGGCGCGACATCACCTACAACCGCGACCCGAGCTACTGGGGGCGCAACCTGAACGTGCAGCGCGGCCGCTACAACTTCGACCGCGTCACCTACAAGATCTACAAGGACGCCACGGCGCAGACCGAGGCGTTCAAGGCGGGCGAGTTCGACTACCTGCGCACGTTCTCGGCGCGCGAATGGGCGCGCACCTACGTCGGAAGCAAGTTCGACTCGGGCGAGCTGATCAAGGCCGAGCTGCCGTTCAGGAACGCGGGTGACTTTCAGGGTGTCCTGATCAACGTGCGGCGCGAGAAGTTCAAGGACCCGCGCGTGCGCGAGGCGTTCGGGCTCGCCTTCGACTTCGAGTGGATGAACCGGCAGATGATGTACAACTCGTACACCCGCGTCCGCGGCTTCTTCAACAACAGCGACTTCGAGGCCACGGGGCTGCCGGGGCCGGACGAACTCAAGCTTCTTCTTCCGCTAAAAAAATACTTGCCTGAAAAGGTGTTCACGGCGGAAGCGCCGCTGCCGCCGTCCACCAGCCCGCCGCGCAGCCTGCGCGACAACCTGCGCAAGGCGCGCGACCTGCTCGCGGCCGCGGGCTGGACCTACCGCGACGCGGCGCTGCGCAACGCCAAGGGCGAGGCGTTCACGGTGGAGTACCTGGACAGCGGGGGCGGGGAGCGCCTGATCGCGCCGTACTTCCAGGCGCTCGCCAAGCTCGGCATCGCCGGCGAGTACCGCCGCGCCGACTTCGCCCTGATCCGCCAGCGCATGGACGTCTTCGACTACGACCTGTTTACCGTGCGGGTGCCGGGGAGCGAGGCTCCCGGGGCGGAACTCCTCGACCGCTTCGGCTCGAAGTCCGCGGATACGCAGGGGTCGAGCAACCTGATCGGCATCAAGGACCCGGCGATCGACGAGTTGGTCAGCCTGGCCGTCGCCTCGCGCTCGCGGCCCGAGCTGGTTGCCCGCCTGCGCGCTCTCGACCGCGTGCTGCGCCACGGCTACTACGTGGTGCCGCAGTTCTATTCCACGAGCTACCGCATCGCGTACCGCTCGGGAAAGTTCGAGCAGCCGAAGGTCATGCCGCAGTATTACCAGTCGGAGGACTGGGTGATCTCGACCTGGTGGAGGAAACAATAGCTATGTGGTCCTACGTCCTGAAACGCCTTCTCCTGATGATCCCGACGCTGTTCGGCATCCTGCTCATCACCTTTGTCGTCATCCAGTTCGTGCCGGGCGGCCCGGTCGAGCAGATGGTGGCGCAGCTGCAGGGCTTCGAAGCGGGCGCGGAGGGTGGGCCGGGCGCCGGCGGCGGCACCGGCTACCGGGGGCGGCAGGGGGTGGACGCGAAGCGCGTCGAGGAGATCAAGCAGCTCTACGGCTTCGACAAGCCGGCGCCCGAGCGCTTCATGCAGATGATCGGCCAGTTCGCGCGCTTCGACCTGGGCAAGAGCTTCTTCCACAACAAGGACGTGTGGCAGCTGGTGCTCGAGAAGCTGCCGGTGTCGATCAGTCTCGGGCTGTGGACCTTCCTGCTGGTCTACCTGATCGCGGTGCCGCTGGGCATCGCCAAGGCGGTGCGCGCCGGCACGCCCTTCGACACCACGACCACCTTCGTCGTGCTGCTGGGCTACGCGATTCCGAGCTTCGTCATGGGCGTGGTGCTGCTGGTGTTCTTCGCCGGCGGCTCGTTCGTGCAGTGGTTCCCGCTGCGCGGAATCACTTCGCTCAATTGGGGTGAGTTGAATTTTCTTCAAAAAATTATTGATTACGCCTGGCACATAGCGCTGCCGGTGACGGCGATGGTGCTCGGCGGCTTCGCGGTCATCACCATCCTCACCAAGAACTCGGTGCTGGAGGAGATCCGCAAGCACTACGTGCTGACGGCGCGCGCCAAGGGCGTGGGCGAGCGCGCGGTGCTGTGGCGGCACGTGTTCCGCAACGCGATGATCCCGATCATGACCGGCTTTCCGGCGGCCTTCGTCGGCGCGTTCTTCAGCGGCTCGCTGCTCATCGAGACGCTGTTCTCGCTCGACGGCCTGGGGCTCCTGTCCTATGAATCGGTGATCCGGCGCGACTACCCGGTGGTATTCGGCAGCCTGTTCCTGTTCACCATCATCGGCCTGCTCACCACGCTGCTGCGCGACCTCTCCTACCTGTGGGTCGACCCGCGGGTGAGGTTCTTCGATTGAAACGGGTTTCGCGCCAGAGTCCGGCGCGGCGCGCCTGGCGCCGCTTCCGCGCCAATCGCCTCGGCTACCGCAGCCTGTTGATCTTCGCCGTGCTGTTCGGCCTGAGCCTTGCCGCCGAGCTGCTGTCCAACGACAAGCCGCTGGTGGCGCGCTACGAGGGCAGCTGGACTTTCCCGGTGGTTCAGACGCTGCCGGAAACGCGGTTCGGCGGCGATTTCGCCACCCCGGCCGACTACCTCGACCCGCAGATCCAGGCGAACCTGGCGAAGCCCGGCAACTTCGCGCTGTTCCCCCTCAACCCCTACCACCACAGCACCATCAACTACTTCGCCGCCGAGCCGAGCCCGGCGCGGCCGAGCAGCGAGAACCTGCTCGGCACCGACGACCGCGGCCGCGACCTGCTGGCGCGCCTGCTGTACGGCTTCCGGCTCTCGGTGGTGTTCGCGCTGCTCGTCACCGCCACGCTCACCGTGCTCGGCGTGCTGTACGGCGCAATCCAGGGCTACTTCGCCGGCTGGACCGACATCGTCATGGAGCGCTTCAGCGAGATCTGGGGCGCGATGCCGACGCTCTACATGCTGATCATCTTCTCGTCGCTGTTCTCGGCCAGCTTCGGCCTGCTGGTGCTGCTGCTGTCGCTGTTCGGCTGGCTCGGCATCGCTGCGTACGTGCGCGCCGAATTCCTGCGCAACCGCACGCTCGACTACGTGCGCGCCGCGCGCGCGCTCGGGCAGAGCAACCGCAGGATCATCGGCCGCCATATCCTGCCGAACAGCCTGACGCCGGTGGTGACGCTGATCCCCTTCGAGATGGCCGCGGCCATCGGCGCGCTGACCAGCCTGGACTTCCTCGGGCTGGGCGTGCCGCCGGGGACGCCGAGCCTGGGCGAGCTGCTCAACCAGGGCAAGAACAACCTCGACGCCTGGTGGATCTCGCTCACCACCTTCGGCGTGCTGATGGTGATGCTGCTCCTGCTGATCCTGATCGGCGACGCGCTGCGCGACGCGCTCGACCCGCGCAAGGTGCTGAAGGAGGACGAGGCATGAGCCTGCTCGAGGTGCGCGAGCTGAGCATCGACTTCGGCCAGCGCCGCGTCGTGGACCGCGTGTCCTTCTCGCTGGATGCCGGCGAAAAGCTCGCGCTGGTCGGCGAGTCGGCCTCGGGCAAGACCGTCACGGCCTTGTCGACGATGCGGCTGATCGAGAACGCCCGCCTTAGCGGTCAAATAAGTTTTGCAGGAAAAGACGTCATGCGAATGTCGCCCGGCGAGCTGCAACAGCTGCGCGGCCGCGACATCGCGGTGATCTTCCAGGAGCCGATGACCGCGCTCAACCCGATCTACACCGTCGGCGACCAGATCGTCGAGTCGATCGTGCTGCACACGCCGAAGCGGGGGGCTGCGGCCTGGGCCGAAGCGGTCGAGGCGATGCGCCGCGTCGGCATCGACGAGCCCGAGCGCCGCGCGCACAGCTATCCCCACCAGCTCTCCGGCGGCCAGCGCCAGCGCGCCATGATCGCCATGGCGCTGGCGTGCAATCCGAAGCTGCTGATTGCCGATGAGCCGACCACCGCGCTTGACGTCACCATCCGGCTGCAGATCCTCGAGCTGCTGGAGCGGCTGCGCGCCGAGGCCGGCCTGGCGCTGCTGCTCATCACCCACGACCTCAACCTGGTGCGCCGCTACGCCGACCGGGTCGCGGTGATGGAGAAGGGCGTACTGGTCGAGCAGGGGCCGACTGCCGAGGTGATCGGGCGCCCGAAGCATCCCTATACGCAGAAGCTCGTGGACAGCCGGCCCTCCCGGGAGGTCGGCGACCCGGGAAGCGGCACGATCGTCCATGCCCGGCAGGTCCAGGTCGACTACCCGACCCAGCTTCCCGGCATCCGCGGCTGGTTCAAGAGCGGCCGCTTCACCGCGGTGGCTGCGGTGGACTTCGACCTCGCGCCCGGCGAGACGCTGGGCATCATTGGGGAATCAGGTTCTGGAAAAACGACCCTTGCGCTCGCTGTACTCGGGCTGATGGCCGCCCGGGGTGAGATTCGCATTGGTGAGAAAAGATGGTCTGAGCGTGCGGAGCGCCGCAGCATGCGCAAGGACATCCAGGTCGTGTTCCAGGACCCGCTCTCGTCGCTATCCCCCCGCCTGACCGTGGAGCAGATCGTCGGCGAAGGCTTGGAGATCCACGAGCCGGGGCTCGACGCGGCGGCGCGGCGCGCGCGCATCCTGCAGGCGCTGCTCGACGTCGGGCTGACCGAAGACGGGCAGGCGGAGTCCCTGCTCGAGCGCTACCCGCACGAGTTTTCGGGGGGCCAGCGCCAGCGCATCGCGATCGCGCGCGCGCTCATCGTCGGGCCGAAGGTCGTGGTGCTCGACGAGCCGACCAGCGCCCTGGACGTCACTATCCAGAAACAGGTGCTGGAGCTGCTGTCGGGGCTGCAGCGGAAATACGGCCTGAGCTACCTCCTGGTGACGCATGACATCGACGTGGTGCGCGCCATGGCGCACCGCGTCATGGTCATGCGGGACAGCCGGATCGTGGAGAGCGGAACCCTGGGGGAAGTGCTGGAACGGCCTCGGTCCGACTACACCCGCAAGCTTGTGGAGGCAGGGATCGCTTGAGCAATAACTAACTTTAAGTTATATATGTAACCTGCTGTTTTACGAGGACTACTCTTTGTCTTCGACTTTGGCCTTGCTCTGGATACCGAACGCACTTCGACCAGAAGCGTCCGGCCGCTGACCGCCTGGCTGACCCCGTTCCAGCGCTGCAGGTCCTCGGTGGAAACCTTGTAGCGGCCGGCGATCGACCCCAGGGTCTCGCCGGGCTTGACCTTGTGGAACACCCGGCGCACCGCGACCGGGATCGGTGGCGCGTACATGATCGGCAGCCGCGCCAGGTTGCTCGGCGCGGCGGTGCTGATCGGCACCACCAGCAGGCGCGGCACGGTCTTGTTGCGGGGCGAGATGCCGTTCACTTCTTTCAGCTGCCCCACGGTCATTCCGTGCTTCTTGGCGATTGACTCGAAGCTCTCCTTCGGCGTCGGGTGATAGCTTTTCCACGATACCAGCGACTGTTGGTCGAGCCGGGCGAGGTTCTCGTGGAAGGCGTCGACCTTGTCCGCGGGGAGCACGATGCGCGGCGTCACCGAGGCGCGGATCAGCGGCCGGCTGAACCCCGGGTTGAGCGCGATGAAATCCTGCACCGGCATCTCGGCGAGGCGCGCCACCAGCTGTACGTCGATGTCGCGCAGCTTGGTGACGGTGGCGAAGTAGGGCTGGTTCGGGATCGGCGTGAGCTCGACGTTGTAGGCCGCCGGGTTGGCGATGAGGTTCTTCATCGCCTGCAGCTTGGGGATGTAGTGGCGGGTCTCGGCCGGCATCGGCAGGCTGGCGTAGTCGGTCGGCTTGCCGGCGGCGCGGTTCTTGGCGATGGCGCGCGCCACGGCGTTCTCGCCCCAGTTGTAGGAGGCGAGGGCGAGGTGCCAATCGCCGTGCATCTCGTAGAGCTTGCCGAGGTAGTCGAGCGCGGCGTTGGTCGACTCGATGACGTCGCGGCGCTCGTCGTACCACCAGTTCTGCTCCAGCAAGAAGCGCTTGCCGGTGCCTGGAATGAACTGCCACAGGCCGGAGGCATGCGCGCGCGAGTAGGCCATGGGATTGAACGCGCTCTCGATCATCGGCAGCAGCGCCAGCTCGGAGGGCATGCCGCGCCGCTCGATCTCTTCCACGATGTAGTACAGGTACAGGCGGCTGCGCTCGAACATGCGCTGCAGGTAGTCGGGCCGTGCGACGTAGTAGCGCAACTTGTCGGCCACCAGCGGGCTTTCGAGGTCGGGCATGCCGAAGCCGAGGCGGATGCGCTGCCACAGGTCGTTGACCTTCGCGGTGCGGTCGATGCGCGTCGCGGTGGGCGCCGGCTGGGTCACCTCCTGCCGCTCGCCGTCGAACGCCGGCAGACGGCTGGCGTCGAGGGCCTGGGGAATCGCCGCCACCGGGGCGGCCGGAGCGGGAGCGGGCAGGACGGCGACCGGCGCCGCGGCCTGCGCCTCGCTCGCGGCGGTCGGAATCGCCTCGGCGGCCGCCGGGGCCTCCGGCTGCGGCAGCTGCAGCGCGCAGCCTTGCAGCGCGATCGCCGCCAGGAGGAGAGTTCTCCTCAAGAGCGGTTTTTCCACTCGCGGATGGCGGCGAACACGCGCACCGGATCTGAAACGCGCGTACCCAGATATTTGTTGACCGACTCGACCACCGCGGGCTCGGTGCATCGCAGGAAAGGGTTGGTGGCCTTCTCGTCGCCCAGGCGGCTCGGCAGGGTCGGCCGGCCGGCTTCGCGCAGGCCGCGCTCGCGCCGCTCGCGGGCGGCGAGCGCCGCGTTGCCGGGCTCCACGCCCTTGGCGAAACCGATGTTGGCGACGGTGTATTCGTGGCCGCAATACACCCAGGTATCGTCGGGCAGCGCGCGCAGCTTCTCGAGCGACGCGTACATCTGCTCGGCGGTGCCTTCGAAGACGCGGCCGCAGCCGCAGGCGAACAGCGTGTCGCCACAGAAAAGCGCGCCTGCCCCATAATAGGCGATGTGCGCGCGGGTGTGTCCGGGGATGTCCAGCACCGAAAAGGCGACGCCGAGCGCCGCGATGGTCACGGTATCGCCGCCGCCGACGGGCTGGGTGAGTGTCGGTATCGGTTCGTTCTTCGGCCCATAGACAGGCACGCGGTATTGTTCCAGAAGTTCGGAAATCCCGCCGACGTGATCGGCGTGGTGGTGGGTGGCGAGGATGGCCACCAGCTCGAGGCGCTCGCGCGCCAGGTAGTCGAGCACCGGTCGCGCCTCGCCGGGATCCACCACCGCGGCGTGCGTCGCATTGCGCAGCGTCCAGACATAGTTGTCCTTGAACGCGCTGAGCGGAACGATCTCAAGCATGCATCGACCCTTCGTACAGAACGGGGCGCTGAAGTATAACGGCGGGCGCTCCTCCCTTTCCGGGTGGCTGTCCACCCCGCAGGGGGCGTACGTCCTCGACTGGGAGCGGGCGCAGTTCGACAGCGCGGTCGACGACGTCTTCGGCTACCGGGCGGTGCAGGTCGGCCTGCCCGACGTGGATTTCCTGCGGCAGAACCGCATTCCTTACCGCTTCACCCTCGCGCTGGAACCGGGGGCGGCGCTCGCCGCCGATCCGCTGCAGCTGCCGCTCGCCTCGCAGAGCGTCGACCTGGTCGCGCTGCCGCACGTGCTGGAAGGCCACCACAACCCGCACGACGTGCTGCGCGAGGTCGAGCGCGTGCTGATGCCGGAAGGGCAGGTGGTGATCTCGGGGTTCAACACCGCCTCGCTGTGGCGGCTGCGCCAGGCGTTCGGCGGCAGGGCGTCGGCCCCGTGGGACGCGAAGTTCATCGGCCTGCTGCGGCTGCGCGAGTGGCTGCGCGTGCTCGGCTTTGAGCTGAACGGCGGCAAGTTCGGCTGCTACGCGCCGCCATTCAGGAACAAGGTCTGGCTCGAGCGCTTCGCCTTCCTGGAGAAGGCCGGCGCGCGCTGGTGGCCGATCACCGGCGGGGTCTACGTGGTGCGCGCGGTGAAGCGCGTGCACGCCATGCGCGTCGTCACCCCGGCGTGGCGGCAGGAGCGCGCCCGCCGGCGCGGGCTCGCCACCGTTTCCCAGCGCTCGCACAAGCACCACCATGAGTGAGGACGTCGTGGAGATCTACACCGACGGCGCTTGCCGGGGTAACCCGGGACCGGGCGGCTGGGGATTTTTTATTCGTATTGGGGATGCGGAGAAAACAAAGAACGGCGGTGAGTACGACACCACGAACAATCGTATGGAGTTGACAGCGGCGATCCGCGCCCTGGAAGCCCTCAAGCGCCGCAGCCGCGTGAACCTGTACACCGATTCGACCTACGTGCAGAAAGGCATCTCGGAGTGGATCCGGCAGTGGAAGCGCCGCGGCTGGCGCACCGCGGACAAGAAGCCGGTGAAGAACGAAGATCTGTGGCGGCAGCTCGACGAGCTCGCCGCGCAGCACGACATCGAATGGCACTGGGTGAAAGGGCACGCCGGGCACCCGGAGAACGAAAGAGCCGACCGGCTCGCCAACCAGGGGATTCCCGATCAGGCAGATCGTCCTTGATACGGAAACGACCGGGCTAAACGCCAAGCTCGGCGACCGCATCGTCGAGATTGGCTGCGTCGAGCTGCTCAGCCGGCGCATCACCGAGCGGCATTTCCACGCCTACGTCAACCCCGAGCGCGATATCGATGAGGGGGCGTCGCGCGTGCACGGCCTGACGCGCGAGGACCTCGCCGCCAAGCCCAGGTTCGGCGAGATCGCGCGCGAGTTCCTCGACTACGTGCGCGGCGCCGAGCTGATCATCCACAACGCCGACTTCGACGTCGAGTTCCTCGACCTCGAGCTCGGCCTGCTCAAGCTCGGCAAGCTCAAGGACCACGTTGCCGTGGTCACCGACACGCTGGCGCACGCGCGCGAACTGCACCCCGGGAAGAAAAACTCGCTCGACGCGCTGTGCGAGCGCTATGCCGTGGATCACTCGAACCGCACGCTGCACGGCGCGCTACTCGACGCGCGCCTGCTTGCCGAGTGCTACCTTGCCATGACGCGCGGCCAGGAGAGCCTGGTGATGGAGCTCGAGGCTCCGGCGGCGGCCGCTGCCGCCGCGGCGAACCTGGTCCTGGATGCCTCCAAGATGGTCGTGCAGCGCGCTTCGGCCGAGGAGCTCGCGGCGCATGAGCAGTACCTCGACACCATGGAGAAGGAGGCCAAAGGGCCAAGCCTGTGGCGTCGTATACTGGGTTCGACATGAAGTACGAGCAGGACCTCGGCAAGAACGCGGCCAACTACGCGCCGCTCACGCCGCTCTCCTTCCTCGAGCGCGCGGCCTACGTTTACCCGGGCCGGACTTCGATCATCCACGGCGCGCAGCGCCACACCTGGAAAGAAACCTACGCGCGCAGCCGCCGGCTCGCCTCGGCGCTGGTGCGCCGCGGCATCGGCGTTGGCGACACGGTCGCGGCGATGCTGCCGAACATCCCGGCGATGGTCGAGGCGCACTTCGGCGTGCCGATGAGCGGGGCGGTGCTGAACACGCTCAACACGCGGCTCGACGCCGAGGCGATCGGGTTCATGCTCGAGCACGGCGAGGCGAAGGTCCTCATCACCGACAAGGAGTTCTCGCCGACGGTCGAGCAGGCCATCACCGGCCGGAACATCGAGATCATCGACGTCGAGGACCCGGAGTTCAGCGGCGGCCAGCGTCTCGGAAAGAAGACCTACGAAGAGCTGCTCGCCGAGGGCGACCCGGAGTTCGCCTGGCGCTGGCCCGAGGACGAGTGGCAGGCGATTTCGCTCAACTACACCTCGGGCACGACCGGCAACCCCAAGGGCGTGGTCTACCACCACCGCGGCGCCTACCTGAACGCGGTCGGCAACATCCTCGTCTGGGGCATGCCGCACCACGCGGTCTACCTGTGGACGCTGCCGATGTTCCACTGCAACGGCTGGTGCTTCCCCTGGACCCTCGCGGCGAACGCCGGCACCAACGTCTGCCTGAGGAAAGTGGACGCCCAGGCCGTGTTCGAGCTGATCAAGCGCCACCGCGTCACGCACTACTGCGGCGCCCCGGTGGTGCATCAAATGCTGATCAATGCGCCCGAAGAAATGAAAAAGGGCATTACCCACCAGGTCAGCGGCCTGGTCGCTGCCGCGGCGCCGCCGGCGGCGATGATCGAAGGCATGCAGAAGATGGGCTTCAACATCACGCACGTGTACGGCCTGACGGAGACCTACGGCCCGGCCACGGTCTGCGCCAAGCACCCGGAGTGGGACGATCTGCCGCTCGCCGAGCAGGTGCGGCTGAACGGCCGGCAGGGCGTGCGCTACACGGTCGAGGAGGGCTTGACGGTGATGGACCCCGCGACCATGAAGCCGGTGCCCGCCGACGGCCAGACCATGGGCGAGATCATGTTCCGCGGCAACATCACCATGAAGGGCTACCTGAAGAACCCCAAGGCGACGCAGGAAGCCTTCGCCGGGGGCTGGTTCCACTCGGGCGACCTGGCGGTGATGCAGCCCGACGGCTACGTCAAGATCCGCGACCGCTCCAAGGACGTCATCATCTCGGGCGGCGAAAACATCTCCTCGCTCGAGGTCGAGGACGTGCTCTACCGCCACCCGGCGGTGCTCGCCGCCGCGGTGGTGGCCATGCCCGACGCCAAGTGGGGCGAGACCCCTTGCGCCTTTGTTGAATTGAAACCGAATTCCCAAGCGAACGAGAAAGACATCATCGAATTCTGCAGATCGCACCTCGCGAAGTTCAAGGCGCCGCGAGCCGTAGTGTTCGGCGAGCTGCCCAAGACCTCGACGGGTAAAATCCAGAAGTTCATCCTGCGCGAGAAAGCCAAGTCGGCCGAAGCGATCGATACGTGAGGAGAGAACCTTGAGCGCCGTCCCTCATCCCGAGCAGTCGCTGCTGCTGCGCGAAGACCGCGACGGCATCTGCACGCTCACCCTGAACCGCCCGCAGCAGATGAACCTGCTGACCAGCGCGATGCTTTCTGCGCTCCAAGGGGTTTTTGATTCACTCAAGAATGACAAGAACACTCGCGTAGTCATCCTGGCAGCTACGGGCAAGGGTTTCTGCGCCGGGCACGATCTCAAGGAGATCCGCGCGCTGAAGGAGCTGCCGAAGATCGAGGCGCTCTTCAACCAATGCAGCCGCATGATGCAGGCCATCCCGATGCTGCCGCAGCCGGTGATCGCGCGGGTGCAGGGCGCCGCCGCCGCGGCAGGCTGCCAGCTTGTCGCCCAGTGCGACCTCGCGGTCGCCGTCGAGGGCGCGAAGTTCGTCACCAGCGGCGTCACCTGGGGCTTCTTCTGCTCGACCCCCGGCGTCGCCGTCGGCCGCAACCTGTCGCGCAAGCACGCCATGGAGATGCTGCTGACCGGCGAGCCGATCGACGCCGCCAAGGCGCTCGAATGGGGCTTGGTGAACAGGGTGGTTTCAGCTTCCGACCTGGAAACGGAAACCTGGAGTCTTGCGAAAAAAATCGCGGAGAAGCCGCCGGCGACCGTCGCGGCCGGCAAGCGCGCCTTCTACCAGCAGATGGACCTCGGCCTGGAGAGGGCTTATGCGCTCGCCTCGGGCGTCATCTCCGCCAGCTTCGCCCACGACGAAGGCCGCGCCGGCATGGACGCGTTCATCGAGAAGCGCCCGCCGCCGAAGCACTAGCGCGCGATCAGCGCCCGCGCGTCGGACAGCATCTCGCGCAGGCTGCCGCGGTAGTACCAGACCAGCCCGCACATTCCATAGAGCACCAGCGACGCCAGGAAATTCGCGTCGCGCATCAGCTCCAGCGCGACCGGGTTCTTGAAGCGCCAGTACAGCCAGTAGCACCCGTCCACGGTGAACCAGGTTGCGAGCAGCATCGCCGGCCAAAGGCGCCAGCGGCGCTCGACGATGACGCGCAGGCTCCAGGGCGCCGTCAGGTAGGCCAGCGCCGCCATGATGACGCTGATGGGAATATCCCAGTCGGGGGACGGGGTGTAGAAGGAGCCGGCGATCAGCAGCGCGAGGCCGGCGAAGAAGGTGATGAGCTTCCAGGGCCTTGCATACTCGGCCAGGAAGCCAGGAGTTGTATGCTGTCGCATCATGGACATCATCGCGCACTTCAAGGGGGCTCGAAATGTCATGTCGGTGCCGCCCGGCCTGGTGCTGTTCCGGGAGGGCGACCCGGCAAAGGACATGTACGTGCTGCTGCAGGGAGCGGCGGAGATCTCGGTCGGCGGCGACGTCGTCGAGGTGGCCGGGCCCGGAGCGCTGCTCGGCGAGATGGCGCTGGTCGGCGTGGCTGTCAGGAGCGCCACGGTGATCACGCGGTCGGAATGCCAGTTCGTTCCGGTGGACCGGCTGACGTTCGACCTGCTGGTGCGCGAGTCCCCGGAGTTCGCCAGGCAGGTGATGACGGTGATGGCCGATCGCCTGCGGCGCATGAACGAGAGGCTCAGGGAGGCGGTCAGCGAGCTGGCGGTGCGCGGCCAGCGCCCGCGGTAGCGAAGCTAGCCTCCTGAGTCGCGTATCTAACTGCCTACGGCTTCTTCAGCCCATTCCGGTGTGCGTAAACGAAGAGCTCCAGCCGATTGATCACGCCGAGCTTGCTGTAGATGCTGGTTAGATGGTTGCGCACCGTGTGTCCGGTGATGTGCAGCTTGTGGGCGATCTTCTTGTAATTGGCGCTTGGTTGCGCGGCGAGCTCGCTGACGACTTCCCGCTCGCGCGCGGTGAGCAACGAAATCTTCTTTTTTTCCGGGTCCTCCCGGGACGGGCTGCCGGCACGCGAGATCTCGACAAATATCCTCCCCGTCGTGATGCGGTCCAGCCAGAGTTCGCCTTCGTGGATCTTCTGGATCGCCTTGAGGATCGTCTCGGTCGGGTCCTCCTTGTGGACGATCCCCCGCGCGCCGGCGAGCACCGCGTCATCATGCGTCCTGGAATTATTGCGCAGCCCGGTCAGTACCAGCACCTTGCCCTTGGAGCGCTCGATCAACTCCGGGATCGCGTCGACCCCGTTCTGCTCCCCGAGATCGATGTCGAGCACCACCACGTCGGGCTGCATTTTGCCCGCCAGGTTGAACGCCTCCGTGCAGTTGGTCGCGGTGCCTACCACCTCCATGCGGGGCTTCTGGCCTTCGATCAGCTTCTCCAGCCCCCAGAGCACGGCGCGGTGGTCATCCACCAGCAGCACCCGTATCGGCCTCGCGCCTGCCTGGGTCGTTTGCGCGGTATCCATATCAGATCGGAATTTTCACCTGGATGATCGTGTAACCGTCAGCGCTTCGACCCGCTCGTGGATCGAGCGCGGCACGAAGAGTATGCGGCAGGAGGTTGCGAGCTACTGTCAGAAAATGATCTAGAACGCCTCGGCCGCGAGCCGGCTGTTGAGGTGGCCGTTGACGTGGCTCTTCACCTCGACGTCGTTCCCGTAAAATCGCCGGTAGCGTTCGGCCTGCTTGTTCACCGCCGACACCAGGTTGTTGACCTCCTTGAGAAGCGTGAGCCTGCGCTTCGCGGTACCCCGCGGAAAAGGACGCGACCGGCGCTGTCGTGCGCTTCACCGCAGGCACGCCGGCTGCCGCTTTCACCGGTAACGCCGACCGGCGAGGCTTCGCCGGGCAACGCGGGAAAACGCTCCCTGGACGCCGATGCCGTGCGCGCGTTGATGTGCGGCGCGCGCGCGCCCACTCCAAGCGGTGACGACGACAATTCCCTCCCCTGAGAACGGGTTACGCACGTCCGCCATCTCTCCCCGACTCCTCAAAAAATACTCAAGCCCGCATGCCGCAGGCGCCCCCCGCGCGGTTTGATCGCATGACCCCAAAACCGTGGCGGTCATGAAACATGCGGGCGAGGGGGACGGAGATACTACATGTCCTGTGATAAATGTCACACCCCGCGGAAAAAAAGGGAGGCGAAACCTCCTACCCTTTCAGGACACTCCGCTCATGCGTAACCGTTTGGAATAACGGGAGAATCCCATGTCTTCGGGGGAGTCGGTGGCCGGCATATAACCACCACAACGTTCTGCACCATCCGCCGCAGTCGCGGGGATGCAAAAAATCGCGGGTGAGAGCGGTGCAGTCAACAGTCAAGGGTTCGGACAGGGGAAGACCATGGATACGATCGAAACGCTGACACCGACCGTAACGACCGATCTGCTCGATTACTTGCCGGGCAGCACGGCGATTATCACGGCGTCCGACTTCATCATCGGCAGCACGCTGGAATTCCAGGTGCTCCACGTGACCGATTCGGGCGACGACGGCCTCTACGGCACGCTGGACGACGTGCTCGGCGACATTTCGGGCGAAGGCCACGAGGCGTGGTACGTCACCGACGGCGGATCAGGCGACCTCGACGGCGTTGCCGACGGCAACATCTTCACCAACTGGTACGTCAATCCCGACGATTCGCTCGGCGCGACGTTCCTCCTCACTGCAACCGGCATCACCGCTGGCGACGATTCTGTAGCCGGGACGGCGGACGACGGCCTCACGGGCGAGTCGGCGACCACGTCGCTCACCGATAGCCGCGGATCGTACTCGATCAATTTCGCCGCTGCTGATCCGGACCTGTATATCCCGGTGATCCCGTACCCGGCAGACGTCACGCCGATCGTCGGCCGCGGCGACGGCGAAACGCAAATTCCCTCAGCCTGGTTCAAGTCTCCCGGGGTGGGTGGTACCGACGTCAGGTTGGAGTCGCTAAACCCCAGGGACATGGCGCTGGGCCAGATCGTCCCCTTCGAGATCAAGATCACGGTCGTCGGAAGCGTCGCGCCCGAGAACGGCGTCATCACGTTCAAGGCCGGCTGGAACATCGATACCACCAACAATGGCGACTTCGGCTATGACGAAACCTACGGCGTTTATGCCGCTTTCGTCGACACAGGCGACGGCGCCCACGTCGATCCCGGCGCAGACGCCAAAATCCAGTCGTTCAGCTGGGTGGTCGTCGGCGATGAGATCCAGGGCACTTTCATAGTCGAGGGTCTCGACGACGGCGACGTCGTGGTGATCGAGCCTTGGCTCGTCCTCGAAGACTTCATACCGGAAGGCATCACTGGCAACGTTCAATCGCGCTTGATCAGCGCCAATACCGCGGCCGCTAGTGGAAACACTACGATTAACACCGGCAACCAGACCGTCCCGCTGCTGCAGGTCAAGGACTTTTTCAATGCCGACGTGGATCTGTCAGTCATCAAGAGCGACAGCGACGGCGCGTCGGTCGGCTCGGGCACTCTGACGACGAATGCCGATCCCGATCCGGCGACGGCGTACGCCGGGGGAACATTCACCTACACCCTGCTCGTCACCAATCATTCGACCGATACGATCGCGAACGGCGTGGTGGTGACCGACACGCTCGACGCCGACGTCACATTCGTTTCGGCAAGTGATGGTGGCACTGTAAACGCCGGCGTCGTTACCTGGAACCTCGGCGCACTCGTGGATGGCGAAACGAAACTGGTCACGGTTACGGTCAAGATCTCGGCGACCCCGTCGGATACCGATCTTTTGAACACCGTCACCGTCGACGCGATCACCGACGATCCAGATCTTTCGAACAACACCGACACAGAGCCCACGGAGCTGGGTGCGCCCCCGATCGGAATCCCCACAATCATCAAAGTCGTGACCGATGTGGACGGCGCTGGTCTGGATGGTGTCGTAGACGCAGCAGGCGACATCAGCACCTACGAAATCACGGTGTCCAACTCTGGCGACGCCGCTCTCACCAACGTTCTAGTTACGGACACCCTCGATCCCACCCTCACCCTGATCTTTGGCAACGACAGCGATGACGAACTTAACCCGGGTGAGGTGTGGATCTACAAGGCTACCTACGCGGCGACACAGGCTGACCTGGACACCAACGGCGGCGGCGATGGCGACATCGACAACACCGCCACTATTACCAGCAACGAAGCCGCCCCTCTGAGCGACAGCGAAGAAGTGCCGGTTGATCAGAACCCGAGCCTGAACATCGTGAAGACGGCGACGGCGGGGCAAGTGGCCGATGTGGCCGGTGAGTCGATCACCTACGGCATCACGGTGCAGAACACCGGCAACCAGAC
>CAZNVH010000044.1:0-1982 GCA_964576525.1 uncultured Enterobacteriaceae bacterium | reverse complement strand
TGATGCAGGACGGCAAGCTCCTCGGCGTGATCTCGTTCCGCGACGTGGCGAAAGCGGTGCTGGAAGAGCAGGACTTCGAGAACAAGATGCTCAAGGGCTACATCAAGAACTGGCCTGCGTAGGACGTTTCTCCTGGGAAGTCTTGGAATTGCCGCCGCGGCGGGTGCGGCGGCATGGCGCTTTTGGCCCGAGCAGGGCTTCTGGAATCCCTGCCGCGCGCAGTTGCCCCGGCCCCTCGCGAACCACGAGCTGATCCGGCAGGCCTGGGAGGGCCTCGACCCGACGCGCGTCTGGGACAGCCACTCGCATCTCATCGGCACCGGCGATTCGCCGAGCGGCATCTTCGTCAACCCGCGCACCGACAGCCTGCTCAACCCCGGGCAATACGCGCGGCGCCTGTTCTTCCTTAACGCTGGCTGCGCGCACCAAGCCCCGGGCAGCGTCGACCGCGCCTACGTCGAGCGCATGCGCAACCTGGTGGAAGGCATGACGAGCGGCGAGAAGCGCGGCTTCAAGATGCTGCTGTTTGCGTTCGAGCGCGCGCATCACGAGGACGGCGCGCCCGATCTCGAGAACACCATCTTCCACGTGCCGAACGAGTACGCGCGCGACGTGGCGCGGCAGCACCCGGAGGCGTTCGAGTGGGCCGCCTCGATCCATCCGTACCGCAGGGACGCGCTCGAGGCGCTGGAGCGGGCGAAGCGCGACGGCGCGCGCGCCGTGAAATGGCTGCCTTCGGCGATGGGCATCGATCCGGCGTCGCCGAAGTGTGATGGTTTTTTCAAGCTCCTCCAGAAACTGGATATGCCCTTGATCGCGCACGCCGGCCTGGAGCGCGCGGTGCTCGGGCGCGAGGTGCACGACTTCGGCAACCCGCTCAGGCTGCGCCGCGCGCTCGACGCGGGCGTGCGCGTGGTCGTGGCGCACTGCGCTTCGATGGGCGAGGACCGCGACCTCGACTCCGGCCCGAACGGGCCGTATGTGGAGAGCTTCTTGCTCTTCGAAAGGCTGATGAAGTTCCCCTCCTACCAAAAGCAGTTGTACGGCGACATCTCGGCGATGACCCAGGTCAACCGCGCCGGCCCGGCGCTGGCGAAGGTCATCGAGAACGACGCCTGGCACGCGCGCCTGCTGAACGGCTCGGACTATCCGCTGCCGGGCGTGATGCCGATCTTCTCGGTCGACTACCTGGTATCGCTCAAACTGCTCGCCGAAAGCGCCGCTTCGGTGCTGAAGGAAATCCGCCTGCATAATCCGCTGTTGTTCGACTTCGTGCTCAAGCGCCAGCTGCGCTCGAACGGCAAGTCCCTCGCTGCCGGCGTGTTCGAGACGCGCGCATTTTTCGTGAGATGATCGCCGCATGTCGGGCAACACTTTCGGGCTGCTGTATTGCGTGACCTCGTTCGGCGAGTCGCACGGACCCGCGTACGGCGGCGTGGTCGACGGCTGTCCGCCCGGAATGGCCCTCTCCGCCGAAGACATTCAAGGCGAATTGAATAGAAGAAAACCCGGCAGCTCGCGCCATGTGACGCAACGCCGCGAGACCGACACGGTCGAGATCCTCTCCGGCGTCTATGAGGGCCGCACCACCGGCACCGCGATCGGCTTTCTGGTGCGCAACGAGGACCAGCGCTCCAAGGACTACGCGGCGATCGCCGAGAAATTCCGTCCCGGCCACGCCGACTATACCTACTGGCAGAAGTACGGCGCGCGCGACGCGCGCGGCGGCGGCCGCGCCTCGGCGCGCGAGACCGTGGTGCGCGTCGCCGCCGGCGCCATCGCCAAGAAATGGCTGAAGCAGCGCTACGGCGTGCTGATCCGGGGATACCTGGCGCAGCTGGGCTCGAGAAAGCTGAAATTCAAGTCCTGGGGAGCGGTGGATCAGAACCCGTTCTTCTCCCCGGACGCCGAGGTCGTTCCGGATCTCGAGAAATTCATGGACCAGCTGCGCGAGAGCGGCGATTCCTGCGGTGCGCGCGTCA
>CAZNVH010000043.1:0-2248 GCA_964576525.1 uncultured Enterobacteriaceae bacterium | reverse complement strand
CGAAAAACAGCACTCAGCCGCTGTCGGGATCGCGGATCTTCGAGGCGAAGCGGCTCGACTTCGCCATCGAGCGCGACTACAGCCCCGAAGCCCAGGTCATGGGCATGGCGATGGAAGGCGTCGATATCGCGGTGCTCTATCCCACCATGGGCTTGGGCCTCCTCGCCCGCAATGACGTCGATCCCCGGCTCTCGCTCGCCATCTGCCAGGCGGACAACAACTGGATCCACGAGTTCTGCCAGTACAGCCCCGAGCGCTTGAAGTTCGTGGCGATGCTGCCCATGCACGATGTGCACCTGGCCTGCCGGGAGCTGGTGCGGTGCGTGAGGGAGTTGGGCGCCGTGGGGTCCTTCATCCGGCCGAATCTGTTGAACGGCCGCTACTGGCATTCAAACTACTGGGACCCCCTCTACAACGTGCACGAAGAGTTGAACGTGACGTGGGGATTCCACGAAGGCGTGAGCGCCCACTACTCCCACATGATCGAGCTCTACGGCGAGAACCGGTTCTACCGCCACGTCGCCGCTCACTGGATCGAGATGCAGCAGGCGCTGATCGCGATGATGATCGGCGGCGTGTTCGAGTTCCATCCGAAGCTCCGGGTGGCGTTCCTCGAATGCCAGAACTCCTGGGTGCCCGGACTCCTGTCCCGCATCGAGTGGGACTATCCCCAGTATCGTGACTCGCACGCCCCCTATCTCAGCCTGACCCCGAAGGAGTATTTCCGGCGCAACTGCTGGGCCGCGGTCGAGGGCAGCGAGCCGGAGATCGAGGCCACCGCCGGCCTGATCGGCGCCGACCGGATGTGCGTCTCCACCGATTATCCGCACTTCGACTCCAACTTCCCGAACGTGTCGGACAACGTGTTGAAGCACTGTTCGCGCGAGACCGCTGCGAAGATCCTGATGGGGGGCGCGCATCTCTACGGCTTCACCGAGGCCGACTTCCAGAAGGCGGCCAAGGCGGCGGGCGCGAGCACGAGCACCAGCGCCGAGGGGAAGCCGGCCGGAAAACGCAAGGTAGCGATTGCTGGATGACGGGCGAGATCCGTCAACGGACGTAACCCATAGGAGAGAACAATGGCACGCGAAGGCTACCTGATCATGGATAGCGACTTGCACATGATGGAACCGGACGACCTCTGGGCCCGCTATCTCGACGCGCCCCATAAGGCGAACCCGCCGCGGTTCTTCGGCGGGCAGCAGCAACAGCTGACGCCAAGCGCCGAGGACAAGGGCAGCGCCGACACGATCAGGGGGATGGAGGTGCAGGGGCTGGCGATCCCGGCGTTCGCCAAGTCGCAGGGTGCGACCGCCTCCAGCCGCGAACTGAGGCGGCGCAGCCGCGCGCGCCACCCGCATTTCAATGTCGCCCGGGCGCGGGGCTTCGATGCGGCCTCGACCCTGACGGCGATGGATATCGAGGGCATCGACATTGCCGTGATGTACGGCACGCGCGGGCGGCAGATCCTGTGTCACGACGACCTTGCGCCCGACTACGCGGCGGCATTGGCCCGCGCTTACAACAACTGGGCGTACGATTATTGCAAGGGCGATCCGCGGCGCCTCAAATTCGCTGCGCAGATCGCGATGCACGACGTCGGCATGGCGGTCGAGGAGGCGCGCCGTTGCGTCAACCAACTGGGCGCCGTGGCGGTTATCGGGACGCCGAACCCGGTCAACGGCCAGCATCTGCACGACGAGGCGTGCGAGCCGCTATGGAACGAGCTCGAGCGGCTCAATGTGCCGATCGGCTTCCATCCCACCGGCAACAGCTCGTTGAAGGACGATGCCGGGGCGCGCTATGTCGGCCACGCCAATTTCCACCCGATTGCCCACGCCATCCGCAACCCGGTCGAGCTGATGGGCGCGCTCGCCAGCATGACCACCGGCGGCATCCTTGAACGTCACCCGAAGCTGCGCTGCGCGTTCCTCGAAGGGACGGCCGGCTGGCTCTACTGGTGGCTGTGGCGGCTCGACGACCAGTGGGAGAAGTTCGGGCCCGGCTGCGAGCGTCAATTGACGATGCCGCCGAGCGACTACTTCAAGCGCCAGTGCACCATTGCGCTCGATGCCGACGAAGAGCCGGCCGTCGACGTCATCAACAAGATGGGCGCCCAATACTTCGTCGTGTCGAGCGACTATCCGCATGCCGACGGAGCATTCCCCGAAGCGATCCAGCAATTCCTCGGCCTGGCGCTGAATCACGAGCAGCGGCGCAAGATCCTGTGGGACAACTGCGCGCGTCT
>CAZNVH010000042.1:0-12663 GCA_964576525.1 uncultured Enterobacteriaceae bacterium | reverse complement strand
AACCTGCCGGCGGCGACCGGCGCGGTGGCCTACGGCAACGACGACACCATCTCGCGCATCATGGGCGAGAAGGTGCTGCCCGCGCTGATGCAGAAGAACGGCGTGCTGATGCGCGGCTCGGTGGATTTCAAGCTCGGCGCATTCGACTTCTCGGCGCAGGTGGCGCAGCTCAAGGCGAACCCCACCGACTTGGTCGGGGTCGGCGCGCCGCCCGAGGCGGCGATCAAGCTGGCGCAGGAAATGCGCCGCCAGGGCCACAACGGGCGGCTCATCGCCGGCTCGACGATCAACGACCCGGATCTGCCGGTGCGCATGGGCAAGGACGGCAACGGCACCATCATCCCCTCGACCTGGTTCGCCGAGCTGAACGACGGCACGCGCAAGTTCGCGGCGGAGTTCACGCGCCGCGCGAAAGCGGCAAACATGGAGCGCCATCTCGCGTCGCAGTTCGATGCCGCAACCTACGACATTGTGCTCTACTACGCGTGGGCGATGCGCGAAGGCAAGGTTACCGGCGACCCGAAGCGCCTCGCCGAGGAGCGCACCGCGATCCGCGATGCGCTCAAGCGCATGAAGAACTTCCCCGCGCTGGAGGGTTCGGTGTCGTTCGGCGCCGACAACGACGCGCTCAAGCCAGTGTACGTGCAAGAGGCGCGCGACGGGAAGTGGGTGCTGCTCGAGACCCATCCGGCGCCGAACTGACTCCCGGCGCAGGACGCGAAGCAGTCCGCGTTCGTTACCGCCCCCGCCGCAGCGAGTCGGGCTGGTCCCCATGCGGATCGTTGATGCTGTAGGTCTCGCGCACCACGCCGTCGGGCGAGAGCCGCACCAGGAACCACTTCGGCGTCGGGTCGCCGGGAACGCGCATCGGGTAGGTCCAGATCTCGTTGCCGTCGGTCGGCCGCTTCATCGGCTCGAATGGCGGCCCGAGCAGGTCGCGCACCTCTTCGCCGCGGGTCGTGCCCGGCTTGAGCAGCGCGACGTTCTCCGGTGTCAGCCGCTGCTCAAGCGCCACCAGCCTGCCGTCGGCGGCGATGCGCGCGGCGTAGGTCGCGTAGCCCCAGGGCAGCCGCGGGTAGTAATAGACGGTCTCCCCGCCGGCGCCGGAACGCTTGTCGGCGGCGCGCCCCATGGACTTCTCGACATCGGCTACGGTCGACTGGCCAGGAACCAGCGCGGGGCCCGCGCAGGCCGCGAGAAGGAGAAAAAGAAAGCCGAAATTCTTCATAAGACCTCGATCCGTTTGCGCCCGGGATCGACCCGCACCCAGTCGCCGGTCTTCACCACCCCGTGCGGCTGCGGCGTCCAGCCGGCGGTGATCGGGATGCCCGCGAACACCGCGCCCTGCACCATGACCGGGTTGGTCACTCCGAAGACGAACGCCTTGGGCGCGATTTTCTTCCACTTGATGTCGTAGAACGCCCAGCCGGCGGCGATCCCCCCCTTGGCGGTGGGGAAAAAGCACACCTTGTCCACGATGCTCGAGCCCTCGAGCTTGTGGCCGGGCTTGGTGATCACGCCCGACCAGCGGTCGAGGTCATAGCGCGGCGAGAAGCCCTCTTCGGAAACCAGGGCCTCGCCTTCGACGACCGGGCCGAATGCCCGCGCTACTTTAATGATCCGGTGCAAGCGATCTCCACGCAGTCCCGGGTGCGCCTGAGGATGGTGTTGAAGCGGTGCGCGCCGATGATGTTCACGATCTTCGCCGAGTTGGACACCATGTTGGTCCAGCGGTTGGCGCGGCGCATCGCCGAGAGGTTCTGCAGGATGTAGAAGCACACGCCCTCGAGGATCGTCACGCCGGCCTGCTCCAGGGTCTGCGCGTAGCCGAGCGTGCGCGCCTGCGCCAGCACCGCGCCGTTAGTGGTGAGGAAGCAGCTCGAGCCCGGCTTTACGGTTCTTCCCTGGAACAGGTCCGCAAGCTGCTTCATCTCGAACAGCGACTGCTGCGGCCCGGAGAACACCACCAGCCGCGCGTCGCCGTCGCCGAGCTTGTAGCCCGAATAGACCTTTTCGATGTTCTTGTCGGCGATGACCATCTTTTCCTGGAAACCCCGAACCGAAGCCGGCGCTTCGGGAGTCACCCCGACAAAATGGAACATCGCCATCGAGCCGTAGCTGGCGAGCGCGGCGCCGAGGTGCTTGAGCTCGTCAGCGGAGGGCGTGCCGCGGTAGCCGTGGAACACCGGCACCGCGAAATAGTCCTGGTGCGCCTCGCCGACCCGCTTGCCGACCGCGCCCCAGTCGGCGAGGTCATCGAGCTTCGCCTTCAGCTCCACGGCGAACGTGCCTTTTCGGTGCTTGGCCAGGTGGAACCCGTACTCGGGGGTTCGGCCGGTAAACGCCGCGGCGAGCGCCGACGGCCCGGACTCGAAGTTCGAGCGCGCGCCGAACACCGAGTTGGCGTAGATCACGGTGCCGGTGTCGCCCCAGGCGACGTGCTCGCCGAGGTGCGGCTGGTAGACCGTCTGGTAGTTGATGCAGGTGTCGGTGGTGACGACGTCCATGCGCCTCAGGCACTGGATCAGCTCGCGCTCCTTGGCCGCCTCGCCCGGGTCCTGCCCGAGGCGCTCGCAGTGCGCGAAGTCCATGCAGCGGGCGTTGGTGGTGGTGCCGACCCGGCACCGCGCTCCGTCTTTGAGTTCCTTCTTGAGAAACTCCAGGCCGGCGTCGCCCATCACCTCGATGTCGCCCATCATGTGGACGTTGGTGACGGGGACCAGGCGCTTGGCGCCCCAGAAGCGGCCGACCTCGACCTGGTACTCGAGCGCGCGCCGCGCCGGCTCGCCGCGGGAGCCGGCGAGGATGCCGCGCTCCTCCGGCGTCAGCTTCAACTACTCGCCTTTACCGGGCTCGGGGGAGAAGTACTTCTCGAACTTGCCCTTGACCTCGATCCAGGCGTCGGCGTCAGGGGGTGGCGTGCCCTTGCGCGCGATGTTGGGCCATTTGACCGAGAAGTCGGCGTTGACCTTGAGCCACTTCTCGGCCTTGGAGTCGGAGTCGGGCAGGATCGCCTTCGGCGGGCACTCGGGCTCGCACACGCCGCAGTCGATGCACTCGTCGGGATTGATCACGAGCATGTTCTCGCCCTCGTAGAAGCAGTCCACGGGGCAGACCTCGACGCAGTCCATGTGCTTGCACTTGATGCAGTCTTCGGTGACGACGTAAGTCATAGCGAGCGGATTATAAAGGTGAAACGAAGCGCCCCAAGCGGTAAGCTGATGCCGCGGTCCCGAGGAAAGGAACGAAATAATGCATATCGACGGCGCATGCCATTGCGGCAAGGTGAGCTACGAGGCCGAGGCCGACCCGGAGAAGGCCGGGCTGTGCCACTGCACCGACTGCCAGTCGCTGTCGGGTTCGCCGTACGTCGCGTTCATTCCGGTGCCGAAGGAAGGCTTCAAGCTGCGCGGCCAGGCGAAGGTCTACGTGAAGACCGCGGCGAGCGGCAACCGGCGCGCGCAGGCGTTCTGCGCGGACTGCGGCTCGCGGCTCTGGGCTTCGGCCGAGCACGACCCGCAGGTGTTCAACCTGCGCCTCGGCGCGGTGCGCCAGCGCGCCCAGCTCGCGCCGAAAACGCAGGTCTGGTGCGGCTCGTCGCTCCCTTGGGCGATGAACCTCGGCGCCGTAAAGCAGCACGCCAAGGGATCCTGAAGCGCCCATGCTGAAGCCCTTCGCGGGCTACGCCCTCGCCGGACTCGTCGGCCTGGCAGCACCGGTGGTTGCCCTGTGGCTGGCGCGCACCGCGTCGGCCGACGTCAACCCGGCCTGGGGCGCGCTCGCGGTAGCGGCCGGGCTCGGGCTCGCGTCCGCCCTGGTAACGGTGCTCACCCCGGCGCGCTGGATGTCGGTCGCCGCGATCGCCTCGGCGCCGCTGTGCCTGCTGGGGCTGGTGATGTTCGCCGCGCTCGCCGAAGCCGGCGGCAGGTACTACTGGGTGTGGATCGGAGTCGCGGCCGGCGGCGTGGCCGCCGCGTTCGCGGGCGCGCTGCTCGCCGCCCGGAAGCTGCGCGCGTGAAGCTCTCGGTCGTCGTGCCGGCGTACAACGAAGAGCGCCTCCTCGCCGCCTCGCTCGGCGCCATGCGCGAGGCGCTGCGCGTGTTCGAAGACGCCGGCTGGGCCTGGGAGCTGATCGTCTGCGACAACAATTCCACCGACCGCACCGCCGAGATCGCCCGCGCCGCCGGCGCCACGGTGGTGTTCGAGCCGCTCAACCAGATCGCGCGCGCCCGCAACGCGGGCGCCGCCGCGGCGAGCGGCGACTGGCTGCTGTTCGTCGACGCCGACTCGCAACCCAGCGTCGGTCTGTTCGCCGAAGTCCTTGGCGAAATAGGAAAAGGGAAATGCCTGGCCGGCGGCAGCACCGTCAGGCTCGAGGTCGAGCAGCCGCTGATCCGCTTCTGGATCGGGGCGTGGAACGCGATCAGCCGGCTCAACCGGTGGGCCGCCGGCTCGTTCATCTTCTGCGAGGCGGCGGCGTTCCGCGAGCTGGGCAGCTTCGACGAGAAGTTCTACGCCGGCGAGGAAATCGACTTCTCGCGCCGCATGAAGCGTCTGGCGCGGCGCAGAGGGCGCTCCATGGTGATCCTGTACCGCCATCCGCTGCTCACCAGCAACCGCAAGGCGCACCTCTACAGCATGCGGGAACTCTTCCTCTTCACCTTCAGGGTGGCAATTACTGGAGGAAAGGCGTTGCACCGCAAGGACGATTGCTACGCCTGGTACGACGGCCGGCGCTAGGCGGGGTGAATTCGGGGTCAGGGTCGTAATTATGTTGCCGCGTACGCGCAACCATAATTACGACCCTGACCCCGAATTCACTAGGCGGCGGCGACGAAGTCGAAGCGCGATTCTCCAGGATTGATTTTTTTCATTTCGAGCTCCGCCCGGTACAGGCCATCGCGCGCGTTACCGGGGTCTCCCGGGAAGTAAAGCTGCGTGGTGAGGATGCGCCCGCCCGGCGCCTGCACCTTGACGTGGAAGTGCCGCGTGCGGCCCGGATACTCGGCGGGCACGATGGTCTCCAGGCGGTAGCGCCCCTGAGCGTCGGCGTGCTGGTGCCCACGGTAGCGAAAGCCGCGGTTGTCGTAGGCGCCCTGCTCGTCGGAATGCCAGAAGTCGAGCAGCGCGTTCGGCACCGGCTTGCACTTTGCCGACAGCACTACCCCGGTGAGAACGAATCTGGCTGCGTTGCTGTTGGGTTCTATCAATGAAATTCTCTTGGGCGAGCTCGGAGTGAAAAACGGGCCCTCGGTCTGGCGCGGCGTGATGACGCCGCAAGTCTGCGCCAGGCCCTCCAGGGGAAGAAGCAGCGCCGCGCCCAGAATCTGCCGTCGTCTCATGCTCAGCCTTTCACGCAAAGAACCTGCTTCAGGGTGTGCACCACATCGACCAGGTCCGACTGGTTCGCCATCACCTCGTCGATGTTCTTGTAAGCGCCGGGGATCTCGTCCAGGACTCCCCTGTCCTTTCGACAGATCACGCCGCTGGTTTGCTCGATCAGATTCTCGACGGTGAACTGCTTCTGGGCCGCGGTACGGCTCATGCGGCGGCCGGCGCCGTGGGCGCAGGAGTCGAAGCTTTCGGCCGAGCCCTTGCCGCGCACGATGTAGCTGCGCGTGCCCATGCTGCCGGGGATGATGCCGAGCTCGCCCTGGCGCGCGCGGATTGCCCCCTTGCGCGTGAGCCAGACGCTCTCGCCGTAGTGCGTCTCGCGCTCGACGTAGTTGTGGTGGCAGTTGACCGCGGCGCCCGTGACCTCGAAGGCCGGCAGGTGGCGGCGCATCGCCTCGATCACCAGGTCCATCATCGCCTCGCGGTTGGCGCGCGCGTAGTCTTGCGCCCAGCCCACTGCCTCGACGTAATCTTCGAAGTGCCGCGCGCCTTCGGGAAAATAGGCCAGGTCCGCGTCCGGGAGGTGGACGTTGTTCTTCAGGGCGTCTTTCTTCGCCAGCTCGATGAAGTAGCTGCCGATGGCGTTGCCGGTGCCGCGGCTGCCGGAATGCAGCATCACCCAGACGCCGCCCGACTCGTCGAGGCACACCTCGATGAAGTGGTTGCCGCCGCCGAGCGTGCCGAGCTGGTGCGCCCAGTTCAGGTTCTTCTTGCGCTTGCGGATGTCCGGGTGGCTCTCGAGGATCTTCGTGAGTCCGCGCTGGAACGGTCGCGCCGCATCCGCCAGCGGCTCGTCGTGCGCCTCGAAGCCGACCGGCACGTCGCGCGAGATTTGATTGAATGCTCCCTTCAGCTTCCTCTCGTCCAGGTCCCCGGAAGAAAGAGAAAGGCGCGTGGCCATCATGCCGCAGCCGATGTCGACGCCGACCGCGGCCGGAATGATGGCGCGCTTCGTCGGGATCACCGAGCCGACGGTCGCGCCGATGCCCAGGTGCACGTCGGGCATCGCCGCGACGTGGTGGTGCACGATCGGCAACCGCGAGATGTTGACGAGCTGCTGGCGCGCCTGCGGCTCGACGGCGTCGGTGTAGACCTTGACGGGGACGAGGCCTTCCCTGATTTCCTGCTTGACGGGCATACGCTAGCTTAGAGCTTCAACAGCCTTGCGGCGTTCCCTTTCATGATCAGCGGACGGACTTCCGGCTTGATCGGGAGCTTCTCGAACTCCTCGATCCACTTCTCGGGCGAGATCACCGGGTAGTCGGAGCCGAACAGGATCCTGTCCTTGAGCAGCGTGTTGGCGTACTGCACCAGGATCGGCGGGAAGTACTTCGGCGACCAGCCCGAGAGGTCGATGTAGACCTGCGGCTTGTGCGTCGCCACCGACAGCGCCTCCTCCTGCCAGGGAAACGAAGGGTGCGCGAGGACGATCGGCATGTCGGGGAAGTCCGCGGCCACGTCGTCGAGGTGCAGCGGGTTGGAGTACTTCAGGCGGATGCCGCCGCCGCCGCGCGTGCCGGCGCCGACCCCGGTCTGCCCGGTGTGGAACAGCGCCGGCAGCTTGGCCTCGGCGATCGCCTCGTACAGCGGGTAGGCGAGCCGGTCGTTGGGAAAGAACGCCTGCGTCGAGGGATGGAACTTGAAGCCTTTGACTTTGTATTCTGCAATGAGTCTTTTTGCCATGCGCACCCCATCGGCGCCACGGTGCGGGTCGATGCTCGCGAACGGGATCGCGACGTCGCCGTGCTTGTTGGCGAGCTCGGCGACCTCTTCGTTGGTGATCTTTGCCTTCTCGCCGGCGACATCCACGGTGAAGACGACGAAGGCCATCTTGAGCTTGCGGTAGTAGTCGGCCATCTCCGGCACCGTCGCGTGCTGCGGCTGGTAGCGGAAATAGCGCCCCATCGCCTCCTGCCTCTCGGTGGGCGCGTCGCCGACCTGCAGCGCCGACTTCCAGGCGTGCGTGTGGACGTCGATCGCGACCAGCTTCTCAAGATCCATAGAGCTCCTCGATCAGCTTGTGGCGCCGCCCGAGGACCGCGCGCTGGTTGATCGTGCCCTTGTCGGTCATCTCGCCGGCGTCGAGCGAGGGCGGCTCCTCGAGGATCAGGACGCGCGCGACGCGATTGGAGCTTCCCGTGCTTGCAAAGCTCCTGAAAAGCACATCAAACCTGTCCTTCGAGAACTCTGCCGCCGGGAAAACCAGCGCCGCCAGCTCGCTCCTCCCCTCCCCGGCGATCACCACGTCGCGCACCAGCGGCGCGAAGTGCTCGATGAAGCGCGCGCGCAGCGCGCCGACCTGCACCCAGGTGCCGGTGGCGAGCTTGAAGTCCTCCGCGATGCGGCCGCGGAACAGCAGCCCTGCCGCCGGTTTTTCTTCATCCGCGAACACAAACGTATCTCCGAGGCGGTAGTAGCCCTCCTCGTCGAACGCCGCCGCGGTCAGCTCGGGCTGGCGCCAGTAGCCGGGCGTGATGTTCGGTCCTTTCAGCCGCATTTCAAGTTTGTCTTGAATAGGAACAAGCTTGACCTCGATCCCCGGCGGCGGCAGGCCCATGTTGGAGGCATCGCGCGTTTCCCACATGCGGCCCATGGCGTACGGCGCGGTCTCGGTGGAACCCAGTCCCGTAAGGAAAGGGATCGCCTCGCCGCGGGTCTGCTGGGCGAGCGCCTTCACCTCGTCGAACACATGCTGCGCGATGGCGGCTCCGGCAAACCAGAGGACGCGGAGCCGGCTGAAAAAATTCTTCCTCAGCGTTTCGTCGGCGCGAAGATACGGCAGCAGGGCTTCGTATCCCTTGGGGACGTTGAAATACCAGGTCGGCGCGATCTCGCGCAGATTGCGCACCGTGGCTTCGATCGCCCCGGGCATCGGCTTGCCCTCGTCGATGTAGTAGGAGCCGCCGTTGTAGAGCACCAGGCCGAAGTCGTGGTTACCCGCCGCGGTGTGGTGCCACGGCGCCCAGTCGACGATCACCGGCGGCTCGTCGCGGAAGAACGCGAACATCGCGGCGATCATCGCCTGGTTCGAGCACCACATGCGCTGGGTGTTGATCACCGCCTTCGGCGCGCCGGTCGAGCCCGAGGTGAACAGGAACTTGGCGATCGTGTCCGGGCCGACGCGGGCATGCGCCTCGTCCACCGCGGACGTGGCAGGAGGCTCTTCGAGAGCCTCGATGACCTCGCATCCGGCAATTGCGCTCAAGGCCTTTGCATAGGTCTTCTTGCTCGAGACGAAGACCAGGCCCGGCGTCAGCAGCTCGACGATGGCGCGCAGCTTGGCGAAATCCGACGACAGCAGCGAGTACGCCGGCGACACCGGCGCGTACGGGATGCCGGCGTACATCGCGCCAAGGTGCAGCAGCGCGTGCTCCAGGTCGTTGCCGGAGAGCACGATCAGGGGCCGCTCCTGGGAAAGATTCCTGCTCAACAGATACTGAGCCACGCGCCTTGCCCTCTCCAGCGCCTCGCCGTAAGTGAGCGTTCTCCAGGAAGAACCGGAGCGCTGGGCCAACAGGACGCGCTCGGGCGCGCGCGCCGCCCAGAACTCGAGCTTTTCGGTCAGCTTTGCCGGATACGCGCCGAGCGCGTGCGGCGAGCGCAGCAGGATCGCGCCGTCGCGGCGACGCTCGACCTCGACGTCCCGGGGACCCAGGGACAGATTGCCGGCCGGCATTGTCACTCGCTTAGAATACCGGACTGCCAAGGAGGGGAAGAATGATGAAACGCCGCAGCTTCAACAGCGCGCTCGCCGCTGCCGGAGTGGTATCGCTCGCCAACCCGTTCGGCATCGCGCGCGCCCAGGCGCAGCGGCTGAAGGTCGGCGTGCTGTTGCCGCGATCGGGCTTCCAGGGCTTCATCGGCCAGTCGTGCCAGAAGGGCGCCGACCTCGCCCCCGGCGTGATCCGCGAAATGCTCGGCGTCGATCTCGAGCTGATGAACGCCGACACCGAGACCAACGTCGACACCGCGAGAACGAGGGCAGAGCGGCTGATTCAGGAAGGCGCGCACGTGCTGGTCGGCGCCTTCGACTCGGGCCAGTCGGCGGCGATCGCGCAGGTCGCCGAGCAGCGCGGCGTGCCCTACATCGTCAACATCGCCGCCGCGCCGCAGATCACCGAGCAGGGCTACAAGTTCGTGTTCCGCAACTTCCAGACCGCGCCCGACATCGTGCGCGAGGGCCTGGCGCTGATCGGCGAGCTGTTCCAGGCCACCAACACCGTGCCGCGCAGCGCGGTGTTCATGCACGTCAACGACACTTTCGGCCAGGCGATGGCCAAGGGCATCGGCGCCTTCATGCCGCGCCTGACGCAGCTGCCGTTCAAGATCGTCGACACCATCTCCTACGACCCGGCGGCCAAGGACCTGACCGTCGAGGTGTCGAAGGCGAAAGCCGCGAACGCCGACTTCCTGCTGCTGGTGTGCCGCCTGAACGACGCCATCCTCCTGCGCCGCGAAATGGTGAAGCAGCGCTGGAATCCGATGGCCATCATCAGCCCCGGCTCGCCCGGCATGTACGAGGAGCAGTACTACAAGACGCTCGGCAAGCTCTCGGAGTACTCGATCTCCAACGTGCCCTGGTACAACCCGCGCGCCGAGCTCACCAAAGTGGTGGAGAAGGCCTTCCTGAAGCAGAACCCCAAGGACAAGCTGGTGTACCACGGCCTGAACGCCGGCTTCACCTTCGAGGCGATCCTGATCGCCGCCGACGCCTTCAAGCGCTCCCGCTCGACCGACCCGAAGACGCTGGCCGAAGCCATTCGAGGGACCAACATCACCTCGAAGATGATGCTCGGCGGCCCGATCAAGTTCAACGCCAAGGGCCAGGTCGAGGGCATCGGCTCGGCCTGCGTGCAGAACCTGAACCTGACGCCGACCGTAGTGCTGCCAGCGAGCGCCGCCACCGCGAAGCCGGTGTTCCCGGTACCGGGCTACAAGAAAGCCTGAGCGCAAACCCCTACGCGCCCCCCAAAGCTGCGGTCGACCTCGCGCAGCAAGTCGGCCAGCTCTGGCGCAGCGGCGCGCTGGTGCGCATGGACCGCGCGGGCGCGCTGCCCGACCGCTGCATCGTCTGCAACGACGCCGCCGGCGGCTACCGGCTGTCGCGCAAGCTGTACTGGTCTCCGCTCGCCTGGAGGCTCCCCGCCACGGCGACGCCGTTCGTCGTCGCGGGAATCGGCATGGCCACCGAAACGGCCATCCTCCTGGTGCTGTTCTGGCCGCTGGTCCTGGCCGCGATGATCGCCCACACCTTCGTGCGCAAGAAGCTCGAGATCGAGATCGGCATGTGCGGGCGCCACCGGCGCTGGCGCACCGCGCTGCGCCTGCTGTCTATTGCCTGCATCGTTGGGGTCGGCGCCTCGACGGTATTCTGGCGCGCAGACAGCGCGCTCGCGGCAATGCTGCTGCTCGGCTCCCTCGGCGGCATGGTGCTGGTGGGCGTTACGCAGGCAATCGTCGGCGTGCAGGCGGTTTCGGTGAAAAAGCTGACCGACGAGCACGCCTGGCTGGCGCGCACCGGAAGCGCGTTCCGCGCCGCGCTGCCCGAGCTGAAATGACGGCCGAGCTGGTCGCCAACGTCACCATCGCCGGCGTGCTGACCGGCCTGGTGTACGGCCTGATGGCGCTCGGCCTGTCGGTGATCTTCGGCGTGGTGCGCGTGGTCAACTTCGCCCACGGCGAGATGATGACCATTGCGATGTACGCCGCGACGGTGCTGTTCGCCGCGCTCGGCCTCGACCCGTTCCTGGCCGTGCTGCCCGCGGCGGTGGCGTTCTTCGCCTTCGGCTACGCCCTGCAGACCGCCCTGATCAACCCGTTCATCACCCGGCCGGAGCACTCGCAGTTCATGCTGCTGGTGGCGGTGGCGATCATCATGGTGAACGCGCTGCTGATGCTCTTCGGCCCCGCGGCGCGCAACGTCCAGGTCGACTACCAGCTCGAGTCCTTCGAGCTGGGCAGCATCCTCATCGACAAGGCGCGGCTCTACTCCGCCGGGGCGGCGGTGCTCGCCGCATTCGGACTGTTTGCCTTTTTCAAGTATTCGCTGACTGGAAAAGCCATTCGCGCCTGCGCCGACAACTATATGGGCGCCCGCGTTGTGGGTCTGGATGTAAAAAAACTCTATGCGTTGACCTTCGGCCTCGGCTCCGTCTGCGTCGCCGTCGCCGGCTGCGCCATGGTGCTGCTGGTGGATGTCACGCCGCCGCTCGGGCCCTATTACACGCTGCTCGCCTTCGTCATCGTGATCGTCGGCGGCATGGGCTCGATGGGCGGCGCGCTGCTCGGCGGCGTGCTGATCGGCTTGTCCGAGGCGCTCGCCGGGTTGTTCGTCGCGCCTTCGGCGAAGAGCATGTTCAGCTTCGGCCTGCTGATTTTGGTTCTTCTCTTCAGACCTCAGGGTCTCCTGGGCAAGAAATGAGGGCACACGCGGCTCTCGCGCTTCTCGCCCTTCTGCTGCTTGCCCTGCCCTGGTTCGTCGGCAGCTACGCCCTCTCCGTCGCCACCCTGATCCTCTACTTCGCCTACACCGGCCAGGCCTGGAACGTGATGATGGGCTTCGCCGGGCAGCTTTCCCTTGGCCATGCGCTCTACGTCGGCGTCGGCGGGTACGCGGCGGGGGCGCTGTTCTTCCACTATGGCATCGGCCCCTGGGCCGGGCTGTGGCTTGCCATCCTGCTGTGCGTCGCGCTCGGCCTGACGATCGGCTTCCTCGCCTTCCGCTTCGGCATTTCCGGCGTGTACTTCGCCCTGCTGACGATCGCTTTCGCCGAGTTCACGCGCATCGGCTTCGACCACCTCGACTGGCTGGGCGGCCCCGGCGGCATGTTCCTGAAAGTCGCGCAGCGCGACACCTGGGACCTGCTGAATTTCCGCGGCCCGCCGCTCATGTACTACTACGCGATCCTGGCCCTCACGGCCGGCGCTTTCGTCCTGTGTTTTCTTCTTCTCAGGTCAAGGGCGGGTTACTACTGGCAGGCGATTCGCGAAAACGAGGAGGCCGCGCAGGCCCTGGGCATCAACACCTTCCGCTGGAAGATGCTGGCGGTGGCGATCAGCTCCGCGATGACCGCGGTCTCCGGCGTGTTTTTCGCGTTTTATTACAACAACTTGTTCCCGGAGCAGATCTTCCACATCAGCCGCTCGATCGAGATCATCCTCGGGCCGATCATCGGCGGCATCGGCACGCTGTTCGGGCCGATCCTCGGCGCCGCGGTGCTCACCATCCTCGCCGACGGCATCACCGAGCTGCTGGCGGCGCTGGGCTGG
>CAZNVH010000041.1:0-137804 GCA_964576525.1 uncultured Enterobacteriaceae bacterium | reverse complement strand
CGGCAGATGGGCCTGGAACTGGGCCGCAACAACGTCTGCTACATCCACCTCACCCTGGTGCCATACATCGCCTCGGCGAGGGAAATCAAGACCAAGCCGACGCAGCACTCGGTCAAGGAGCTGCGCGAGATCGGCATCCAGCCCGACGCGCTGCTCTGCCGCACCGACCGCCCGCTGCCCGAGGACGAGCGCAGGAAGATCGCGTTGTTCTGCAACGTGCAGAAGGAAGCGGTGATCTCCGCCTGGGACGTGGACTCGATCTACAAGATCCCGATGATGCTGCACGAGCAGATGCTCGACGAAATCGTCTGCCACAAGCTGCAGATCCTGGCGAAGGCGGCCGACCTGACGGCCTGGAAGAACCTGGTCCATGCGCTGGCGAATCCCGAGCACGAAGTCGATATCGCCTTCGTCGGCAAGTACGTCGACCTGCAGGATTCCTACAAGTCGCTGAACGAGGCGCTGAAGCACGCCGGCATCCATACCCAGTCGAAGATCAACATCCACTACCTCGACTCCGAGGAGATCGAGAAGAGCGGGACCGGGCCGCTGGAGAAGATGGATGCGATCCTGGTGCCGGGGGGCTTCGGCAAGCGCGGCACCGAGGGCAAGATGCGCGCGATCCGCTACGCCCGGGAAAACGGCGTTCCTTACTTGGGCATCTGCCTCGGCATGCAGCTCGCGACCATCGAGTTCGCGCGCAACGTCTGCGGCCTGGCGGGCGCCAACAGCACCGAGTTCGATCCCGACACGCCGCACCCGGTGGTGGCGCTGATCACCGAGTGGCTGGACCGGACCGGCCGCATCGAGCGGCGCAGCGACAAATCCGACCTCGGCGGAACGATGCGCCTGGGTTCACAAAGATGTCCTGTTGAAAAAGATTCTTTGGCTTTTTCGATCTACGGCCCGGAAGTCAACGAGCGCCACCGGCACCGCTACGAGGTGAACAACATCTACGTGCCGATGCTCGAAGCCAAGGGCTACAAGGTGTCGGCGCGCACGCCGAGCGAGAGCCTGCCCGAGATCCTGGAGCTGCCGGGGCATCCGTTCTTCGTCGGCGTGCAGTTCCACCCCGAGTTCACCTCGACCCCGCGCCACGGGCACCCGCTGTTCAAGGCTTTCGTCACCGCCGCGCTGCGGCACCGCGCCGGCGGCAAGCTGCGTGCCGTCGCAGCCTAGTTGACCCGATGAAGCTCTGCGGTTTCGACGTCGGCCTCGACCGGCCGCTGTTCCTCATTGCCGGGCCCGACACCCTGGAGAGCGAGCAGCTGTGCCTGGATGTCGCCGGCAAGCTCAAGGAGCACACCGCCAAGCTCGGCATGCCCTATATCTTCAAGGGCTCGTTCGACAAGGCGAACCGCACTTCCGGCCAGAGCTATCGCGGGCCCGGGATGGAACAGGGCTTGAAAATACTTTCCAGCGTAAAGAACAAAATCGGCGTGCCGGTCCTCACCGACGTGCACGAGGACACGCCGTTGAAGGAAGTGGCCGCGGTGGTCGACGTGATCCAGACGCCGGCCTTCCTCTGCCGGCAGACCAATTTCATGCGCGCCGCCGCGTCGCAGGGCCGGCCGGTGAACATCAAGAAGGGCCAGTTCCTCTCGCCGTGGGAGATGAAGAACGTGGTCGAGAAGGCGAAGAGCACCGGCAACCAGCAGATCCTGGTGTGCGAGCGCGGCTTCAGCTTCGGCTACAACAACCTGGTGGTCGACATGCGCGGCCTGGCCGCGATGCGCGATACCGGCTGCCCGGTGGTGTTCGACGGCACGCACTCGGTGCAGCTGCCCGGCGGCCAGGGCAACGCCTCGGGCGGGCAGCGCGAGTTCATCCCGGTGCTGACGCGCGCCGCGGTCGGCGCCGGGGTCAGCGGCGTGTTCATGGAGACGCACCCGAAGCCCGACGAGGCGCTGTGCGACGGGCCGAACTCCTGGCCGCTGGCGCTGATGCCGGAGCTGCTCGATACGCTGGCGGAGCTCGATCGCCTGGTGAAGCGCAAAGGATTCGTGGAGGAGAAAGTGAAAACACAATGAGTTCGATCGTCGATGTGGTGGCCCGGGAAATCCTGGATTCGCGCGGCAATCCCACCGTGGAAGCCGACGTGCTGCTCGAGTCGGGCGCCATGGGCCGCGCCGCGGTGCCCTCGGGTGCCTCCACCGGCAGCCGCGAGGCGGTCGAGCTGCGCGACGGCGACAAGGGGCGCTACGGCGGCAAGGGCGTGCTCAAGGCGGTCGAATTCGTCAACACCGAGATCTCGGAAGCGATCGTCGGCCTGGACGCCACCGAGCAGGCGTTCATCGACAAGACCCTGATCGACCTCGACGGCACCGAGAACAAGGCGCGGCTCGGCGCCAACGCGGTACTGGCCGTGTCGATGGCCGCGGCCAAGGGCGCGGCGGAGGAGTCCGGCCTGCCGCTGTACCGCTATTTCGGCGGCTCGGGCGCGATGCGCCTGCCGGTGCCGATGATGAACGTGATCAACGGCGGCGCGCACGCCAACAACAACCTCGACTTCCAGGAATTCATGATCGTGCCACTCGGCGCGCAGTCGTTCCGCGAGGCATTGCGCTGCGGTGCGGAGATTTTTGCTTCTTTGCGAAAGATCATCGATTCGAAAGGCCTGTCGACCGCGGTCGGCGATGAGGGGGGCTTCGCGCCGAACCTGCCGACGCATGCGGCGGCGATCGAAATGGTCCTGGACGCGATCGGCCGCGCCGGCTACACCGCCGGCCAGGACGTGGCGCTCGCGCTCGATTGCGCCGCTTCGGAGTTTTTCAAGGACGGGGTGTACCTCCTCGATTCTGAAAAGAAGAAAATTCCTTCAAATGCCTTCGTCGACTATCTCGCCGAGCTGGCGTCGCGCTACCCGATCGTGTCGATCGAGGACGGCATGGCGGAGGGCGACTGGGAGGGCTGGAAGCTGCTGACCGCCAAGCTCGGCGGCAAGCTGCAGCTCGTCGGCGACGACGTGTTCGTCACCAGCACCCGGCTGCTGCGCGAGGGCATCCGCCAGAACGTGGCCAACGCGATCCTGATCAAGGTCAACCAGATCGGCACGCTGACCGAGACTTTCGAGGCCATCGAGCTTGCCAAGCGCGCTGGCTATGGCACGGTGATCTCGCACCGCTCGGGCGAGACCGAGGACACCACCATCGCCGACATCGCGGTCGGCACCAACGCGCTGCAGATCAAGTGCGGCTCGCTTTCACGGTCGGATAGGGTAGCGAAGTACAACCAGCTGCTGCGCATCGAGGAGGACCTCGGCGACTCGGTCAGCTATCCGGGCCGCGAGGCGCTGCCGCTCCTCAGATGAAAATTCTCGGGGTGCTGCTGGCCGCGCTGATCGTCGCCATCCAGTACCCGCTGTGGCTCGGCAAGGGCGGCTGGCTGCGCGCCTGGCAGGCCGAGGAGAACCTTACCCGGCAGCAGGTGAAGAACAGCCAGCTCGAGGTCCGCAATGCCGGCCTCGCCGCCGAGGTGCGCGACCTCAAGCAGGGCACCGAGGCGATCGAGGAACGCGCCCGCTACGAGCTCGGCCTGATTCGTGGCGACGAAGTGTTCTTCCACTTCGCACCGCCTGCCGGTAACCCCCGCTAGGGCCGCGACTGCCTGAATAGCGTGTAGAGGGCGAAGGCGCGGGACGCGATGTCGAACAGCCTGCGGCCGCCGAGAAGCGCCACGGCCCCGGCGACCAGGCCGGCCGCGAGCGGATAGCGGCGCGCTGACGCCACGGCGCGATCGAATATCGCGGCGCGGCGCACGAGCGGGCTGACCGTGGCGACCAGCGCCGCGCGCTGCGCGGCGGAGCGCTGGACCAGCTCGCGGCGCCGCCGCGCCAGCCCCTGTTCGTGGCTCATGGCTTGATCGCGTCCAGGTCGCGCTGCAGCTCGGAGATGGTGGCGTCGAAGGCACGCGCTTTCATGCTGGCGAGGTGATGCAACCGCCAGGCGACGATGCCTGCCACGAGGAAGAAGAACAGCGCGACGCCGATCGCCGCCCACGGGCGGTTCACCTCGCTTACCGCGAGGATCACCGCGAGTGCGGCGAAGGTCAGGCCGAGCGCGGCGAGGACCAGCAGCGCCAGGCCGCCGAGCAGGGCGGTCGCGAGGCGCGCCAGCTCCTCGCGCAGCTCGGTGCTGAAAAGCTCGAAGCGGGTGCGGCCGAGGTCCAGCAGCCCGGCGAACAAGTGCTGCGCCGACTCCAGCAGGCCGGCGCTCATTTGCGGCTCATCAGGATGCCGACGATCAGGCCGATGCCGGCGGCGATGCCGACCGCGGCCCAGGGATGCTCGCGCACCTGGAGGTCGAGCTGCTTGCCGGCGCCCTGCAGGTGCTCGCGCGCGGCGCGCAGCGACTCCTCGGCGCGGGCGCGCACCTCCTGCACCTTGGGCCCGGCCTCGCCGGCCGTGACGCGCAGCAACTCTTCGGCGTCCGAGACTACCGCGCGCAGCTCATCCATCAATGTCTTGGCTTCCATGCTGCCTCCTTGGGATTCTCAATCGGCAACGTCGGGTTCGAAGAACAACCACTGTATCTTGGGAAACTCGGCGCGCATCGCAGCCTCGGCGCGGTTGATCGCCGCGACCAGTTCCGCCGCGGTGTTCGCTTTGATCTTCGCTTTGACCGAAACCATCAGCGAATTGCCGAGCTGAAGCGTCAACAGGCGGAAGATCTTGTCCACCCCGTCCTGCTTCAGCAGGAACTCGCGCAGTCGCGCCTCGGTTTCCGGCTCGGCGCCCTGGCCGATGAGCAGGGCCTTGATCTCGATGCCGATGCCGATGGCGACGACGATCAGCAGCGCGCCGATCGACATCGAGCCTAGGGCGTCCCAGATGGGGTTTTCCGTGAACACCGTTATGAGAATGGCCGCCAGGGCTAGCGCGAGGCCGAGCAGGGCGGCGATGTCCTCGCCGAGGATCACCACCAGCTCGCTCTGCCGGCTCTCGCGGAACCAGCGCCACAGCGTCCTGCCGGCCCTGACCTTGTTGACCTCGTGCAGGCAGGCGCGCAGCGAGACCGTTTCGGCGGCGAGGCCGAAGACCAGGATGCCGACCGCGACCCAGGGGTAGCTCAGACCCTCGGTGTCGTGCAGCTTGTGCCAGCCTTCGTAGAGCGAGAACATGCCGCCGAGGGAGAACAGCACCAGCGCGACGATGAACGACCAGAAGAACACCGCCTTGCCCCAGCCGAGCGGGTAGTCCGGGCTGGGCGGGCGCTTCGCCTGCTTCATGCCCCAGAGGAGCAGTCCCTGGTTGCCGCTGTCGGCGTAGGAATGGATCGCCTCGGCGAGCATCGAGCTCGAACCGGTGAAGACCGCGGCCGCGGTCTTGGCGACCGCGATCGCCAGGTTCGCGCCGAGCGCGAAGAAGATGGTGCGGACCGAGTCGGCTTTCACGGGCTTATACTATTTGAATGAGACTCTCCACGGAACAACTGGAGCGCTTTGACCGGGACGGATACCTGTTCTTCGAGAATTTATTCAGAAAAGAAGAGATTCAAGTCCTCCTGGACGAAGTCCCCGGTCTCTACGCCCAGCGCCGCCCCGAGAACGTGCGCGAGAAGACCGGCGACGTGGTGCGCACCAATTTCGCCGCGCACCTGTACAGCTACCCCTTCGCCAAGCTGGCGCGCCACCCGCGCATGGTCGAGCCGATCAAGGCGCTGTTCGGCGAGGACGTGTACATGCACCAGTTCAAGATCAACGGCAAGCAGGCCTTCGACGGCGACGTCTGGCAATGGCACCAGGACTACGGCACGTGGATGAACGACGACCAGATGCCCGAGGCGCGGGCGATGAACGTCGCGATCTTCCTCGACGAGGTGAACGAGTTCAACGGGCCGCTGATGTTCATCCCGGGCAGCCACAAGCAGGGCGTGCTCGACGCCGCGCATGACACCAGCACGACCAGCTATCCCCTGTGGACGATCAACAACGACGTCATCCGGCAGCTGGTGGCCAAAGGCGGCATCGCGGCGCCCAAGGGCCCGGCGGGGTCGATGATCCTGTTCCACGGCTGCCTGGTGCACGCCTCGACCTCCAACCTCTCGCCGTGGAACCGCGTCAGCGTGTACCTGTCGCTGTGCGCGGTGTCGAACCACATCCGCCGCTTCAAGCGCCCGGGCTACATCGCGCACCGCGATTTCAGCCCCATCCAGTGCCTGCCGGATGACTGCCTGCTGAAACACTACGACGTGCCCTTGCCGTGGAAGGATGGCACGCCGGCGGAGGAGCTCAAGGAGATTCTCAAGGCAGCATGAAACGGGTGCACGACGCAAAAATCGCCGAGCGCCGGCCGGCGGACGCAGAGGATCAACTACGCGTTGCGCTCGACAACATGCCGGGTGCTCTGGTCTACACCGACAAAGATCTCAATATCGTCTTCTGCAACGACCGCTTCAAGGAGATGTATGCCGTGCCGGAGGAGTTGCTGCAGCCCGGCCGTCCCTATCCTGTATTTCTGCGCTATCTGGCCGAGCATGGCTACTACGGCGAGGGGGACGTCGACGCACTCGTCGCCCGGCGCGTGGAAAGTTTGCGTAATCCGTCAGGGGAGGATCTTGAGGACCACACTCCGGACGGGCGGTGGCATCACGTGCTGCGCCGCCGGGTGGCGGTCGGCGGCGCGGTCACGGTGATGACGGACATCACCGAGCAGAAGCAGGCTGAACGGGATCTGGCGGATGGGGAAGCTCAACTCCATGTCGCGCTCGACAACATGCCGGGTGCGCTGGTCTACACGGACGACGCGCTGAATATCGTCTTCTGCAACAACCGCTTCAAGGAGATGTATATCGTGCCGGAGGAGTTGCTGCAGCCCGGCCGTCCCTATCCTGTATTTCTGCGCTATCTGACCGAGAACGGCTACTACGGCAAGGGTGACGTCGACGCGCTCGTCGCCCGGCGCGTGGAAAGTTTGCGCAATCCGTCAGGGGAGAGCCTTGAGGACCACACGCCGGACGGGCGGTGGCATCACGTTCTGCGCCGCCGTGTGGCGGCAGGCGGCACGGTCACGATCATGACGGACATCACCGAGCGAAAGCAGGCTGAGCGCGAGCTTCTCGATGCAACGCGACGCACGGAGGAAGCCAACAAGCTCATTACAGAAAAGAACCGGATGCTCGAAGCCCTGAACAGCGAGATCCAGGACAAGAACCGCCAGGTGGAGGAGCAGGCGGCGCAGATCGCCGAGTGGAATGCAAGGCTTGAAACGCGTGTTGCCGAGCAGGTAGCGAAAATCGGGCAAATGTCCAAGCTCACGCGGTTTCTCTCGCCCAAGGTCAGCGACCTGATCATGTCGGGCGATGCGGACGACCCGCTGAAGACGCATCGCAGGGAGATCACGGTGGTGTTCGTGGATCTGCGCGGCTTCACGGCATTCACCGAGACGGCGGAGCCGGAGGAGGTGATGAGCGTGCTGCGCGAGTACCACGCCGAGCTCGGCCGCGCGATCATGGCGCACGACGGAACCATCGAGCACTTTGCGGGCGACGGCGTCATGATCTTGTTCAACGCTCCGGTGCCGGTCGACGATCACGAACTGCAGGCAATCCGCATGACGCTTAGCATGCGCGATTCGATGGAGGTGCTTGCCCGGGGATGGAAGAAGCGCGGCTACGCACTCGGCTTCGGTGTTGGCGTTGCCGGAGGCTATGCGACCATCGGCACGATCGGTTTCGAGGGCCGCCTGGATTACGGTGCGATCGGTACCGTCACCAATCTCGCGGCGCGCCTTTGCGGAGAGGCGGCCGATGGCCAGATTCTTGTCTCGCCGCGGGTCTTTTCCAAGATCGAGGCGCAAATTGAGGCACAACCGGTTGGGGAGCTTTCCCTGAAGGGCTTTCACCGCCCGGTCTTGGCTCACAACGTGGTGGGCGTTCGCTCTGGGACCTCGGGATGAATCTCTACGCCAAGCTGCAGCAAAGGAAAGACAACCCGCTGCGCATCGGCTTGATCGGCGCGGGCAAGTTCGCCGCGATGTATCTCGCCCAGGTGCCGAAGACCCCGGGCATCCGCCTGGTCGGCATCGCGGACCTCGCACCGGACAACGCGCGGGCGAATCTCTCGCGCGTGGGCTGGGACGCGGAAACCATCCGGCGCATTCCGATCTCGGACGACTGGGAAAAGCTCGTCGCCAGCCCCGAGGTCGACATCGTGATCGAGGCCACCGGCAATCCGCCGGCGGCGGTCGAGCATGCGCTGGCGGCGTTCCGGAACAGGAAGCACGTGGTGATGGTGACGGTCGAGGCCGACGCGTTCTGCGGGCCGCTGCTCGCGCGCAAGGCGGCCGAGGCCGGCGTGATCTACAGCCTCGCCTACGGCGACCAGCCGGCGCTGATCTGCGACCTCGTCGACTGGGCGCGCGCCGCGGGATTTTCGGTGGTGGCGGCGGGGCGCGGCCACAAGTGGCTGCCGCACTTCGCGCAGTCGACGCCCGAGACCGTGTGGGGCCATTACGGTCTCACGCCCGAAGAGGCGAAGGTCGGCGGGCTGAATCCGAAGATGTTCAATTCGTTCCTCGACGGCTCGAAGCCGGCGATCGAAACGACCGCGGTGTGCAACGCCACCGGCCTCACGCCCGCGCCGCAGGGCCTGCTCTATCCGCCGGGGTCGGTGGACGAGATCCCGTCGCTGATGCGCCCGAAGAACGAGGGCGGCGTCCTCCACCACAAGGGCCAGGTCGAAGTCGTTTCTTCGCTGCGCGCGGACGGAAAACCGATCGACTACGACATCCGCTTCGGCGTGTTCGTGGTGTTCGAGGGCGATACCGACTACATCCGGCGCTGCTTCCATGAATACGGCGTGAAGACCGATCCCTCGGGCCGCTACGCGTGCATGTACAAGCGCTGGCACCTGATCGGCCTCGAGGTCGGCATCTCGGTCGCCTCGGTCGGCCTGCGCGGCGAAGCCACTGGCTGCGCGACCGGCTGGCGGGCCGACGCGGTTGCCGTTGCGAAGAAGAATCTTTCTGCCGGAGAGCTTCTGGACGGCGAGGGCGGCTATACGGTCGTCGGCAGGCTGATGCCCGCTGCCGATTCAATCCAGGGAGATTGCCTTCCCCTCGGGCTCGCGCAGGGCTGGAAAGTCCTGCGCCCCGTCGCTGCGGGGCAGCCGGTGAAATGGAGCGACGTCGCCTTCGACGCGAATTCCACCGCCGTGCGCGTACGGCGGGAGATGGAAAACCTTATGGGCGCTCGCGCAGCTTCTGCAGCAGATAGGGTCCTAGCAGAAACAGGACGGTAAGGCCGAAGAAGGTCAGCGCGATCGGCCGGCCGAGGAAGCCGCCCCAGCTCAGGTCGAAGATCAAGAGCGACTGCTTGAGCGTTTCCTCGACCATGCGGCCGAGCACCAGCCCGATCACCATCGGCGCCGGCGAAAAGCCGTAGCGCCGCATGAGGAAACCGATGCCCCCGAAGGCGATCGCCACCCACACCTCGGCCATGGCCTGGTTCGGCGCGTAGGCGCCGATCACCGAAAGCACGAACACCGCCGGCCACAGGAGCGGCGCCGGGATCAGGCTGATGCGCGCAAAGACCTTGGCGAAGCCCAGGCCGAGCACCAGGTACAGCAGGTTGGCGAGCAGCATCGACGAGAACACCGCGTAGAGCAGCAGCGGCTGCTCGGTGAACAGATGCGGCCCCGGCCGCACGCCCTGCACGATCAGGCCGGCGAGGATGATCGCGGTGGTTGTGCTGCCGGGGATGCCGAGCGCGAGCGTCGGCACCATCGCGCCGCCGACCGCGGCGTTGTTGGCGGCTTCCGGGCCGGCGACCCCCTCGATCGCGCCCTTGCCGAACTGCGCCTTGTTTTTCGACCAGCGCTTGGTCTCGACGTAGGCGATCATCGCCGCGGTGGTCGCGCCCAGGGCGGGCAGGATGCCGATGAAGGTGCCGATGCCGCTCGAGAGGATGATCGCCTTCGAGCAGTCCTTCATGTCCTGCCAGCTCGGCAGGCGCGCCGCGTCCAGCCGGGCGACCCGCGCGCGGCTGCCGAGCTGCGCGGCCTGCTCGAACAGCTCGGCGAGCGCGAACAGGCCGATCAGCACCGGGATGAATTCAATGCCGTCGCTGAAGGAGTGGATGCCGAAGGTGTAGCGCTCGACCCCGGTGGTCAGGTCGCGGCCGACCGTCGCGAGCAATACGCCGAACGCGCCGGCGATCAGGTTCTTGACCGCGCTGTCGCCGCCGGTCATGGCCACCATCGACAGGCCGAACACCGCCAGCGCGAAGTATTCCGGCGGGCCGAACGCGTAGGCGACGCGCGCCAGCAGCGGGGCCGCGACGATCAGGACGACGATGCTGAAGATGCCGCCGATGGCGCTCGCCACCGCCGACATGCCGAGTGCGCGCCCGGCTTCGCCCTTGAGCGCCATCGGGTAGCCGTCGAACGCGGTGGCCGAGGCCGAGGGATCGCCGGGCGAGTTCACCAGGATCGCGGTGATCGAGCCGCCGAAGTTCGCCGCGCAGTAGATCGAGCCGAGGAACGCGATCGCCGGCACCGGCCCCATCGTGATGGTGAACGGCAGCAGCAGCGCGGTGGTGGTCGAGCCGCTGATGCCGGGCAGGGCGCCGACCACGATACCGATGACCGTGCCGGCAAACACCACCAGCAGGATCTTCGGATCCAGCAGCAACGCCATCCCGCCGAGGAAGGCTTCCATCTAGAGGAACAGCCCCTTGGGCAGCTGGATGCCGAAGCCCTTGACGAACACGCCCCAGAGGGCCGCGGTCAGCAGAGCTGAGGCTGTCAGAAGCAGCAGGTAGCGGCGCTCACCCCACAGGTATCCGAGGCCGACGAGGAACAGGAGCATCGCGCCGAGCATCCCGGCCACCGGGACGAGCGCCATGAAGGCGAGCAGCGACGCGACGGAGTAGTAGACCATCGGCGGAATGCGCGGCAGCGGCTCGCCCGCCGGCACGGTGGCCGCGAGCAGGGTGGCGAGCACGATGATCGTGCCGAGCACCATGCGCGGGAATACCTCGGCACCGAAGCCGCGCGTGATGCCCTCGGGCATCTCCTCGAACCAAAAGGTGGCGGCGAACAGCGCAACCGCGATGGCGACCACGGTGGCAGCCGCCAGGCGGTTCGGCGTCATTCGACTACTTGAGCAGGCCCAGGGCTTCCAGGGTCTGTTTGCCCTCGACCATGAAGCTGTCGAGCTGCGCCTTCCACGGGCCGGCGCCGACCACGCTGTCGGTCGACTGCCCGGAAGTGTCGAGGTAGGACTGGAACAGCTGCCCCTGCATCGCCTTGACCAGCCCGGACTCGAGCGCCTTGACGCGATCCTCCGGCACGCCTCTTACGGTGACGAAGCCGCGCACCGTCGACTGGTTCACCGGCACGCCGATTTCCTTGCCGGTGGGAACGCCGGCCAGGACGTTGAGCCGCTTTTCGGCGAAGGTCACGAGCGCGCGCACGTCTCCGGATTTAATCTGCGACTCGGCCTCGGCGAAATTCACCAGCGCGCAATCGATGTTGCCGCCGACCAGGTTGATCACGATGTCGCCGCCGCCGCGGAACGGCACGATGACCGGCGCCTGGTGCCTGGCGGCGCGCGCCACCGCAACCGAGCCGATGTGGTCGACGCTGCCGACGTGGGTGGTGCCCCATTTGAGCGCCTTGCCCTTGCCGGCGGCGAGAAAGTCCTGCGCGGTCTTGAGCGGGCTGCTCTTGCCCACCATCAGGACCTGGGGATCTTCCGTGGCGCGGGCGAGCGGCACGAGGTCCTCGTACTTGAGCTGGCCCTTGCTGCGCAGGATGGTGAGCAGGTGGGTCTGCGTGATGAGCAGGATGGTGTGGCCGTCGCGCGGCCGCTCGAGCGCGTACTGCAGCGCCGCCGCGCCGCTGCCGCCGGTGCGGTTCACCACCACGAACTCGGTCTTGAACACGCCCGGCGCGTGCACCATCATCATGCGCGCCGTGATGTCGGTGCCGCCGCCGACGCCGGAATGCGTCACCACCTCGATCGGCTTCGAGGGGAACTTTTCCTGGGCCTGGACCTGCAGCGCCGAGAGCGCGGCGGCGCCGCCTGCGAAACCGAGAAGACGGCGCCGATTCGAATCGATCATGATGTTTTTCCTCCTCGAGCGGCAGTGTAGACTCAAAATGATGCCCGCTTCCACCGCCCTTTCGCATATCAAAGTGCTCGACCTGACGCGCGTGCGCGCCGGGCCGACCGCGGTGCGCCAGCTCGCCGACTGGGGCGCGCAGGTCGTCAAGATCGAGATGCCGCCGGGCCTGGACGAAGGCGAAGGCCCGGGCGGGCCGCGCGACGGCAGCGATTTCCAGAACGTGCACCGCAACAAGCGCGGCATGACGCTCAACCTGAAGTCGCCCGACGGCGTCGCGATCCTGAAGAAGCTCGCGGCGCAGTCCGACGTGCTGGTCGAGAACTATCGCCCCGACGTCAAGGACCGGCTCGGCATCGGCTACGAGGCGATGGCCGCGGTGAATCCGCGGCTGGTCTACGGCAGCATCTCGGGCTACGGCGAGGACGGGCCCTATCGCATGCGGCCGGGCTTCGACCAGATCGCGCAGGGCATGGGCGGGCTCATGTCGATCACGGGGCTGCCGGGGCAGGGGCCGGTGCGCGTCGGCATCCCGATCGCGGATCTCTGCGCCGGCATCTTCTGCGCCCACGGCATCATGGTCGCGCTGCTCGAGCGCGAGAAGTCGGGCAAGGGCCAGTGGGTGAAATCGTCGCTCCTGCAGGCGCAGCTCTTCATGCTCGACTTCCAGGCCGCGCGCTGGCTGATGCGCGGCGAGGTGGCGAAGCAGGCGGGCAACAACCATCCGACCTCGATCCCCACCGGCGTCTACAGGACGCGCGACGGCTACATGAACCTGGCGGTGACCGGGGCCAAGATCTGGGCCCGCATGTGCGAGGCGATCGGCGCGCCGCAGCTCGCCGCCCATGCCGCCTATTCGACGAGCGCGCTGCGCTCGAAGAACCGCGACGCCCTGCACGACGTGCTGGAAGCGTATTTCCTCAAGCGCGACACCGCTGACTGGATCGAGACCCTGAACCAGGCCGGCGTGCCCACAGGCCCGATCTACTCGATCGACCAGGCCTTCGCCGACGCGCAGGTGAAGAGCCTCGGCATGGTGCAGATGGTGGGGGACGTGCCCTACCTCGGCCAGCCGGTGACGCTGTCGCGCACGCCGAGCAAAGCCGCCGCCCATCCCCCGGCGCAAGGCGAGCACACCGCCGAAGTCCTGAAGGAGATGGGCTACCGGGACGGCGAGATCGAAGCGCTCAGAAAGAAAGGAATCGTGTAATGCCTAGCGAAAAGATGATCTCGAAGAAAGCGAACGGGGTCGGCTGGATGATCCTCAACAACCCCGAGCGCCACAACGCCATCTCGCTCGAGATGTGGGAGGCGGCGCTCGAGATCATGACCGACTTCTCGGCCGACAAGTCGGTGCGCGTCATGGTGCTGACCGGCGCCGGCGGCAAGGCCTTCGCCTCGGGCGCCGACATCTCCAAGTTCAAGGACGAGCGCCAGGAGGCCGCGGCGGTCGCGCACTACCAGGTGACCACGCAGAAGGCCTACGACGCGCTCCTCGGCATGAAGATCCCGACCCTCGCCATGATCCGCGGCTACTGCATCGGCGGCGGCACCGCGGTGGCGGTGTGCTGCGACCTGCGCATCTGCACCGAGGGATCGAAGTTCGGCGTGCCGGCGGCGAAGCTCGGCCTCGGCTACGGTATGAACCGCGCCAAGCCGCTGGTCGACCTGATCGGCCCGGCCTACGCCAAGGAGATGTTCTTTACCGGCCGGCAGTTCACGGCGCAAGAGGCGGAGAAGATGGGCCTGGTGAACCGCGTCGTGCCGGACGACAAGCTCGACGCGGCGGTCGATGAGCTGGCGAAAACCATCGCCGAGAACGCGCCGCTGACGGTGAAGTGCGCCAAGCTGGTGGTCGGCGAGGTGCTCAAGGATCCCGGCAACCGCGACGTCGCCGCCACGGAGCGCGCGGTCGAAGCCTGCTTCAAGAGCGCCGACTACAAGGAAGGGCAGGCCGCGTTCATGGAGAAGCGCAAGCCGAAATTCATCGGCGCGTGAGCTTGCGCTGGTACTTGTAGATCTCGGTATGGTCGGCCTGCGCGGCGAAGCCACTGGCTGCGCGACCGGCTGGCGGGCCGACGCGGGTGCCGGCGGGATCGCAGGAGCTCATGTCCACGACGATCGCGCCCGGCTTGAGGCCCGGAAGAGCGTCCAGCACGGCGTCGCGCACCGCGTCGCCGTCGGGCAGCATGGTGATCAGGACGTCGGCGCCTTTGGCCGCATCCAGGGCCGACCTGCAATTGCCTTTGCCGTTGAGATCGAACGATCTCACGGAGTAGCGCTGCGCGAGGCGCGGGGCCATCAGCCGGCCCATCACCCCGAGGCCGATGAAGGCTACTTTGATTCGAACACCTCTTTCGCCGCGCGGAAGGCGACGACCGCGGCGGGAACGCCGCAGTAGATCGCGACCTGGAGGAACACTTCCTTGATCTCGTCCTTGGTCAGGCCGTTGGCCAGGGCGCCGCGGATGTGCAGCTTGAGCTCGTGCTCCTTGCCCAGGGCGCACAGCATGCCGAGGTTCAGCACCGAGCGGTGCTTCCGCGTCAGGCCGGGACGGTTCCAGATGTCGTTCCAGCAGTAGGTGTTCAGCATCTCGACGAATTCGCGGTTGAAGTCGTCGACCCCGGCCATGGCCTTGTCGACGTAGGCGGCGCCGAGCACCTCGCGGCGGGTCTTCAGGCCCGCGTCGTACCGTTCTTTGTGATTTCGCTTGTCCATGGCCTCTCCCTGATAAATAATTTGATTATATGGACATTAAATCCCTGCACCACGTCGCGTACCGCTGCAAGGACGCGAAACAGACCGCCGAGTTCTACACCAAGGTGCTCGGGCTGGAATACGCGATGGCGATGGCCGAGGATCGCGTGCCGAGCACCGGCGAGCAGTCGCCGTACATGCACATCTTCTTCCGCATGCACGACGGCAGCTACGTCGCGTTCTTCGAGATCCCCGAGTCGCCGCCGATGGGCCGCGACCCGAACACGCCGCTGTGGGTGCAGCACCTGGCGCTGCGCGTCCCGGACATGAAGACGCTGATGGCCTACAAGAAGAAGCTCGAGAAGCTCGGTCTCGAGGTCATCGGGCCGACCGACCACACGATCTGCAAGTCGATCTACTTCTTCGACCCGAACGGCCACCGGCTCGAGCTGGCGGTGGACACGACCACGCCGTCGATGAAGAAAAAGCTCGCCGCGGTCAGCCGCCCGATGCTCAAGGAGTGGAGCAAGACCAAGAAGGCGCCGCACCACGCGGACTGGGTCCACAAGCGGTGAGTTTCGAAGTCGCACCCGAGTGGGTGCACCTCCAGTACCCGGAGACCGCCCTGTTCAGGGAGGTCTACGGCTTCGGCGGCTCGCAGGGCATGGTGAACCTGGAAGGCATCCGCTACCTGCCCAAGGGCAAGCCCTCGAAGACTCTCGCCGTGTACATGCACCCGGCGACCACGCTGCAGCTGCTGCCGATGCCGCAGGCGATGGCGCAGGCCGGAGTGCACGTGCTGTGCGCCGGCTCGCGCTTCGCGAAGAACGACACGCCGCTGATCATGGAGAAGGTGGCGCTCGACCTCGGCGCCTACCTGCGCCACGCCAAGGAAAAGTGGGGCTACGAGAAGATCCTGCTGTGCGGCTGGTCGGGGGGCGGCTCGCTGTCCCTTTTCTATCAATCGCAGGCCGAGAAGCCGAGCATCACGCACACGCCGGCCGGAGACCCGGTCAACCTGAAGGACGCAAAGCTCATCCCGGCGGACGCCTTCATCTTCCAGGCGTCGCACCTGTCGCGCGCGCACACCTTTTCCGAGTGGATCGACCCGAGCGTGACCGACGAGGCCGACCCGGACCGGCGCGACCTGGAACTGGACATCTACAACCCCAAGTGTCCCAACCAGCCTCCTTACACAAAAGAGTTTGTCTTGAGATTCAGGAGCGCGCAGCTCGCCCGGGTGCGGAAGAGGACCGCCTGGGTCAAGGAAACTCTCGAGAAACTGAAAAAACTCAACACCGATGAGATGGAGCGCGGGTTCGTCACCTACCGCACGCTCTGCGACGTGCGCTTCATGGATCCCACCATCGAGCCCAACGACCGCAAGCCGAAGTGGACCTTCGTGGGCCCGCCCGAAACCGCCAACACCGGGCCGATCGGCCTGGCGCGCTTCTCCACGCTGCGGGCATGGCTGTCGCAGTGGTCGCCGGACGACTCCAATGCCGACGGGCCGCGCTGCGCCCGCGACGTCTCGGTACCCCTGCTGGCGATCGAGAACTCCGCCGACGATGCCGTGCCCCAGTCGCACACCGGGATCATCCACGCCGCCGCCGCCAGCAAAGACAAGACCCTGCGGGTCATCAAAGGGGCGACCCACTACTACCAGGGCCAGCCCGAGCTGTTGCAGCAAGCGGTCGATCTTTGTGTAGGATGGATGGATAAACAACGTCTGCTGGACTGAGGAGGGGACATGAGGAACCTACTGGCTGTTGCGCTCCTGCTTTACGCGGGAATCGGCTTTTCCCAGCCAACCATAAAAATCGGGGTCATCACGGATCGCGTCGGGGTGTCGAAGCCGTACTCCGAGCCGGCGACCGAGGGCGTGGTCTTCGGCGCCGACGAGCTCAACCGCCGCGGCGGCATCCTCGGCCGCAAGGTCGAGCTGCTGATCGAGGACGACCAGTCGCGTCCGGACATCTCCGCGGCGCTGGCGCGCAAGCTCGTCGACCAGGGGGCAGTGTTCATCCTCAGCGTGTCCCTCAGCCCGGCCACCCAGCAGCAGCAAACGGTGACGATGGAGGCGAAGACGCCGCAGATGACGCCGATGAACTCGGCCGACTACCTGACGACGCAGCTCGCCAACCCGTACTTCTGGCAGACCGGGCCGCTCGGCTCGGTGCAGATCGCGACGCTGCTCGCGCACGCGAAGTCCAAGAACTTCAAGCGCGTTGCGCTGATCACCGACAATTCGGATCTCGGCCAGGCGATCGCCAAGGCGTTCAAGGGAACGCTGGAAAAGGCAGGCATCCAGATCGTCGCGGAGGAAGTGGTGCCGCGCGGCGCGACCACCGCGACGCCGCAGATGCAGAAGCTGCGCGCCGCCAACCCGGAGGCGATGTTCCTGGCGGGCGTGCTGACGGCGGAGAACGTGCTGATCTTCAGGGCCTACAAGGAGCTCGGAGTGAAGTTCCCGATCCACTCCTCCTACAACCTGTCGGTGCCGATCTACGAAACGGTGGCCAAGGGACTGATCGACGGCATCACCTTCGTCGATGCGTACGACCCCGAGAAGCCCGAGGTCAAGGCCTTCGAGGCGGCCTACCGGAAGGGCACCGGCAAGGCCTCGCAGAACCTGCACGGCTACGGCTACGACGGCATCATGCTGATCGCCGACGCCATCCGCCGCGCCGGGTCGACCGACAAGGAAAAGATCCGCGCTGCGATGCAGGCGACGAACTACGCCGGGGTCATGGGTGCGAAGGGCATGAAGTACAGCTTCCCTGAGGGTAAGCGCGCCGGCTTCGACCCGAACGGCATGGTGGTGCGCGTCTACGAGGGCGACAAGCAGGGCCGCGTGGTGCACGTCGGGCAGAAATAGCAGTTGCGTGATTTTCTCGAGCTCGCCGTCAGCGCGGCGGCCTCGGGCTGCATCTATGGCCTGGTAGCGCTCGCCTACCTGTTGATGATCCGCCCGACGGGGATCATCAACTTCGCGGTGGGCGAGTGGGCGATGGTGGGCGCTTTCGCCGGGCATTTTCTTTTTTATAAATTCGAATTCTCCTATCCGCTCGGCATGGCGCTGGTCGTCGCCTTCATGGCGGTGGTCGGCTGGGTCACCGAGCGCGTCGCCGTGCGGCCGCTGGTCGAGAGAGGCGCGCCGCTGCTGGCGCCGATCCTGGCGCTGCTCGGCGTGCTGGTGGTCACGCGCGAGATCATCTCGGTCAGCTTCCCGCCCGACCCGTTGCCGGTGCCGTCGCCCTTCGGCTTCGGCCGCATCGAGCTCGGGCTGGCCGGCGGCTCCTACCAGAGCTTCTTCATCATCGCGACCACGCTGGCGGTGTTTGCCGGGTTCTGGTTCTTCTTCGAAAAGACGCTCTGGGGAAAGAGCTTCGAAGGGGTAGCCCTGAACCGCCGGGCCGCCGCGCTGATGGGCATCAATTTGTCGCGCGTCACCGCGCTGTCGTTCGCGGGGGGCGCCGGCGTCGCCGGCCTCGCCGGGCTGCTGGTCTCGCCCAATGTCTCGGCGCACTACCTGATGGGCGTGCCGCTCGCCATCCAGGGCTTTACCGCGCTGGTGATCGGCGGGGTTGGGCGTGTTGAAGGCGCGCTCGTCGGGGGCTTGCTGCTGGCGTTCGCCGAGCAGCTCACCGCGCGCTATGCGCCGATTCCTTCCGGCTACACGCAGGGCGTGCCGCTGCTCTTCCTGATGGTGTTCCTGCTGCTGCGGCCGACCGGGCTGCTGCGGGCGCGCGGCGCATGAGCGCGCTGCGCTGGCTCGCGGTGTTCGCGCTGCTCGCGGCGCTGCCGTTCTTCCTCGGCAGCTACCACAACGACGTCTACCGCAAGCTGCTGCTGTGGATCGCGCTCGCGCTCGGCTACAACTTCCTGTTCGGCATCTGCGGGCAGGTGGCGTTCTCGCATTTCGCGTTCTATGGCATCGGCGCCTACTCGGTGGTGATCCTGCTATTCCAGCTCCACCTGCCGCTGCCGCTCGCGATCCTGTTCGGCGTGCTGATCTGCGTGGTGCTGGCGCTGGCGGTGGCGATCCCGGCGACGCGGCTCGAGGGCTTCTACCTGGCGCTGGTGACCCTGGCGCTCGCGCAGCTTTTCATCGTGGTGCTGAACGAAGGAGGCGAGGTCACCGGCGGCACGGGCGGCATCGCCAACTACCGCCTGCCGGAAATTTTCGGCTGGCGCATCGCCGGGCCGGCGTACACGGTGGTGATCGTCGCGCTGCTCCTCGCCACCTTCGCCGTGCTGTGGCGCCTGGACCGCTCCTGGTTCGGCCGCGCCTGCCGCGCGGTGCGCGACAATCCGGAGGCGGCGGCGGCCATGGGGGTGGACGTCGCGCGCACCAAGGTGATCGTGTTCACCCTGACCAGCACGCTCGCCGGCATCGCCGGCATGGTCTACGCCTTCGTCGACAACACCGTGAACCCGCCGATCTTCGGCCTGGACAACGCCTTCCTGATCCTGTTCATGGTGATCGTCGGCGGCGCCGGGCGCCATGCCGGCGCGGTGATCGGCGCAATCCTGCTGTTCCTCCTGCCGTTCTGGCTTTCCCCGCTCGTCGGGCACCACCACCAGCTGGTTTTCGGCCTGCTGGTCGTGACGGCGATCCTCGTTCAACCCAAGGGACTGGTCGGGCTGTGGGATCGATTCTCGAAGTAAGGAGCCTCACCAAGCGCTTCGGCGGGCTGACCGCGGTGGCGGGACTCGATCTCGAGCTGCGCGAAGGCGAGGTTCTCGGCCTGATCGGACCGAACGGCGCGGGAAAGAGCACGACCTTCAACTTGATCGCCGGCGCGTACCGGGCGGACGGCGGCCAGATCCTGTTCTCCGGGAAAAGCCTCCTGGGGCTGGCGCCGCACGAAATCGCCGCGCGCGGCATCATGCGCACCTTCCAGCACAACCGGCCGTTCGAGGGCATGACGGTGCTCGAGAACGTGCTGGTCGGCGCGCACACGCAGTTCCGCATGAACCCGTTTTCGAGAAATGCCTTCAGGGAAGAGGCGGAAAAACGCGCCCGCGCCGCGGAGCTGGTCGAGTTCGTCGGCCTGGGCGAGCTGCGCGAAGCCTCGGTCGACCATCTCTCGTTCGGACAGGGGCGGCTGCTCGAGATCGCCCGCGCGCTCGCCGGCGAGCCGAAGCTGCTGCTGCTCGACGAGCCGGCCGCCGGCCTGACGCTCGCCGAGGCCGCGCGCATCGCCGAGGTGATCCGGGGCATCGCGGCGCGCGGCATCGCCGTGCTGCTGATCGAGCACGACATGCACTTCCTGCTGCCGCTCGCGCACCGCGTGGTGGTGCTGAACTTCGGGGCCAAGATCGCCGAGGGCAGCCCGGAGCGCATCCGCGGCGATGCGGCGGTGATGCAGGCCTACCTGGGCGAGCATGCTCCGGCTTAGAAGCGTCAGCGCGGGATACGGCGCGGCCCCGGTGCTGCAGCAGGTCGACCTCGACGTGGCGGCGGGCGAGACCGTGGCGCTGCTCGGCCCGAACGGCGCGGGAAAATCGACGCTGCTCGCGGCGATCACGGGAACGATCCGGCGCCGCGCGGGAGAGATTCTCCTCGATGGCACCAATCTGGTTGAACAGGAGAGCCACGACATCGTGGCGCGAGGCGTGACGCTGGTGCCGGAAGGGCGGCAGGTGTTCGCGCCCTTCAGCGTCGAGGACAACCTGCGCCTCGGGGCGCTGCGCCTGCAGGGCGAGCTGCAAGAACGCTTTGACTACGTGTACGCGCTTTTCCCCAGACTTTTCGAACGAAAAAGCCAATGGGCTGGCACGCTCTCCGGAGGCGAGCAGCAGATGCTGGCGATCGCCCGGGCGCTGATGAGCAAGCCGCGGCTGCTGCTGCTGGACGAGCCCTTCCTCGGCCTGGCGCCCCTGGTCGTTGCGCAAATAAGGGCTTCGCTTGAAACGCTTCGGGAGAGCGGCCTGACCATGCTGATGGTCGAGCAGAAGCTCGACATCGCGCTGCAGTTCGCGAGCCGCGCCTACGTGCTGATCAAGGGAAAAGTGGTTTTACAAGAAACCACCCAAAACCTGGGGCGGCGGCCCGACCTCTCCGACCTGTACTTCGCGCTGGCTACTTCTTCACTTTCATCCGCTCGACCCACGGCTTGAAGCCGGTCAGCAGGTCGGTGAGGAACTTGCGCGTGGTCTCGTCGGTGAGCTTGCCCTGCGCGTCGAACTTGCTCGGCCCCAGGCCGATGAACACCTCGGGGCGCGGCAGCACGTGCGCCCATATCTGCCCGAGGATGCGCCGCAGGTCGTACTGAACGCGCGCGCCGCCGAGCGGCCCGGGCGTCACCGAGAAGATCGCCACCGGCTTGTCCTGCCACGACTGGTTGGGCGGGCGCGAGGCCCAGTCGATGGCGTTCTTGAGCGCGGCGGTGAGCGAGAAGTTGTACTCGGGGCTGGCGATCAGCACGCCGTCGGCTTCGGCGATCTCGGCGCGCAGGCGTTTCGCGGGCTCGGGGATGCCGGCGTCGAACACGTCCTGGTTGAACATCGGCAGGTCGGCGATGCTGGTGAGGCGCAGGCTCATGCCCTGGGGCAGGAGATCGTTGCAGGCGCGCAGCGCCGCCGTGTTGAGCGACGCCTTGCGCAGGCTGCCGGAGATGCCGAGGATTTGCATGGCCGCAGTCTAACGGCGCTCGGGCAGGTGCGCGACCATGGTTTCGAGCCACTCCCGGTCGCTGCTGAGCGTCCTGAGCTCCTGCAGGGCTTCCTCGCGCGTCTGGCGCCAGCGCTCGACCACTTTGGGCTCGGCCTGCTTCTGGTGCGAGAACTCGAGGCGGATGCCGTTCGGGTCGTAGAGGTAGACCGACCAGGTGTCGCAGCCTACGTCGAGCGGGCCGAGATAGGGAAGCTTGGCGGCTTTTATCCTTTCAAGAACTTCGTTGAACTTCACTTGCGTGACCGCGAACGAGACATGCTGCATGCCACCGATGGCGTCGCGGTCTCCCTTGGGCTTGGCGCCTTTGGGCATCTCGAAGAAGGCGAGGAGCGAGTCGCCGCCCGCGTCGAGGAAGTAATGGCGCAGGTTCTCGAACGGCGGGTTGCCGCGGTTGCCCGGGCCGGTGCCCAGGCCGGGCGGCACCTTGAGCGCGTGCACCAGCGGCATGCCGAGCACGCGGACGTAGAAGTCGAGCGTCATCTTCATGTCATCGGTGTTCAAGGCGAGGTGGTGCACGCCCCGCGAAAGAGGGCCGGGCCGGGTCATGTTTCGGCGATAGTATCGTGGAACCCACCACGAGGATTGCCCATGCTCCGCACCGTTGCGCTTTTTACGCTTGCCCTGTTCGCCGTTCCAGCAGTCCACGCGCAGGCCCTGGAAGGGCGCCTCAAGAAGATCGCGCAGACCAAGACCATCGCGATCGCCTATCGCACCGATGCGGCACCGTTCTCGTTCACGCGCGACAACAACCCGCCCGAGGGTTTCTCGATCGACCTGTGCAAGCGGGTAGTCAACTCGATCGAGCGCCAGCTGAATATCCAGGGCCTGAAAGTGAACTGGGTGCCGGTGACCGTGCAGTCGCGCTTCGATGCCGTGATCAAAGGCAGCGCCGACATGGAGTGCGGCGCGAGCACGGTCACGCTGGCGCGCATGAAACAGGTCGACTTCTCGAGCATCATCTTCGTAGAGAGCACCGGGCTGCTGGTCAAAGCGGCCTCCGGCGCTCGCTCGCTGGCGGACCTGTCGGGGAAGACCATCGCAGTCGTGCTTGGCACCACCAACGAGCGCGCGGTCAACGAGCAGCTCCAGCGCCGCCAGCTGAGAGCGACCGTAGTGCCCTTTACCTCGCGCGACGAGGCGCTCGCAGCACTGGAGGAAGGCAAGGCAGACGCCTTCGCCAGCGACAAGCTGCTGCTGGTGGGCGCCGGCGCCAAGGCCAAGGACCCGCGCTCGCTCGCGCTGCTCGAGGATCAGCTTTCGTTCGAGCCCTACGCCATCGTGCTGCCGCGGGGCGACGCGGCGCTGCGGCTGGCGGTCAATACCGGGCTGTCCCGCCTGTACGCGGGCGAGGAGATCGTCGAGGTCTTCCGGCGCTGGTTCGCCGCCTTCGGACGGCCTTCCCCGGTCCTCGAGGCGGCCTACATCCTCGGCACGATCCCCGAGTAGCGGCGCATGGGCCTGTACTTTCCCGCCAGGATGTTCGCCACCGCGGCGCTCGCCGGCGCGGCGTGCGCCGCCGCAGCGCAGGGGCCGGAAGTCATCCGGCCCGGCCAGGAGAAGTTCAGCATCACGCTTGGGGTGTTCCTGCCGGCCTGGGACACCAAGCTGCGCGTCGACAACGATTCGCTCGGCGAAGGCACCGACACTGATCTCGCCAACGACCTTGGCGTGGAGCGCAACAACTCGGGCGCGCTGATCGGCGCGGAATGGCGCTTCGCTCCCCGGCACCGGATCGGCTTCACCTATTCGCGCTTCACCTTCGACGCCACCCGCACAATCGATCGCAACCTGCAGATCGGCGACGAGATCTACCCGGCGGGCGCCAGCGTCAGCACCTATCTCAAGATCGAGGTGATCCCGATCGCCTACTCGTACTCGCTCCTCAAGCGCGACAACGACGAGCTCGGCGTGACCGGCGGCCTGCACTGGAGCCGCATCACGTTTCGCGTGCAGGGCTCGGTGTCGCTCGGCAACCAGGACGCGAGCGCGGAAGCGAGCGCCAAGGGCAGCCTGCCCCTGCCGCTGCTCGGCCTGCGCTACGACCACCACTTTTCCGATCGCTGGTCCGCGGGCGCGGACACGGGCGTGTTCGCCATCAGCTATGGCGAGGGCGAGTCGCGCTTCAAGGGGCGGCTGTGGAGCGCACGGGTGTACGGCGAATACCGGCTGCTGCGCAACGTGGCGGCCGGCGCCGCGATCGAGGGCTTCGGCGTGCGCGTCGACGCGAGCGACGGCGAATGGGACGGTACCGTCCGGTACGGCTATTGGGGCCCGCAGCTGTACCTCAAGGCCCGGTTCTGAGCGCGCGCGGCGCGCCGCAAGCCGCGCTGCTCCTGGCGCTGGCGATCGTCCTGCCGGGCACAGCGCTGGCCGCCGAGCCTCGCATCGGCCTGGCCCTCTCCGGTGGCGGTGCGCGCGGCTTGGCGCACATCGGCGTGCTCAAGGTGCTGGAGGAACTGCGCGTTCCGGTGCATTGCATTACCGGGACCAGCATGGGCTCCATCGTCGGAGGCGCCTATGCCGCCGGGATGCCGGCGGCCGAGCTGGAGGAATTCTCCGTCCGCAGGGACTGGGTCAGCGCGTTCCGGGACCAGCCGCCGCGCGCCGAGGTCGCCGTGCGGCGCAAGATCGACGACTACAAGACGCTGTTCGCCCCCGAGTACGGCGTGAGGGCGAGCGGGCTGGTCGTGCCCAAAGGCGTGCTCGCCGGCGTCTCGATCGAGGGCTTGCTGCGGGAGATCACCGGGCGGGCCATCGGCGTCGACGACTTCCGCAGGCTGCCGATCCCGTTCAGCGCCGTCGCCGCCGATATCGAGACCGGCGAGGCCGTGGTGCTGGAGCGCGGCAGCCTAGCCCGCGCGCTGCGCGCGAGCATGTCCCTTCCCGGAGCGCTCGCGCCGGTGGAAATCGGCGGCCGGCTGCTGGTCGACGGCGGCATCGCCAACAACCTGCCGATCGACCTGGCGCGCAAGCTGTGCGCCGCCGACGTGGTGATCGCGGTCAACATTTCGACGCCGCCGCTCGAGCTGGCGCAGATCACCTCGGCCTTCAGCGTCAGCGCGCAGCTCATCAACTTCCTCGGCAAGGCGAACGTCGAACGGCAATTGAAGAGTCTCGGCACCCGCGACGTGCTCATCGCCCCCGAGCTGGGCGAGCTTTCCGCCGGCAGCTTCGAGCGCGCGGCCGACGCGATCCGCATCGGCGAGGAGGCGACGCGCTGGATGGCCGATTCGCTGCGGCGCTACAGCCTGCCGCCGGAGCAGTACGCCCGGCTGCGCGAGGCGCAGACGGTGGAGCACAAGGGCCTCGGCACGGTGGACGAGATTCGCTTCGAAGGCCTGAGCCGCACCAATCCCGAGGTGCTGCGCTCGACGGTGCGCAGCCGGCCGGGCGAGCCGCTCACGGAGGAAGTCATCAGCGCCGACCTGCAGCGCATCTACGGGCGCGGCGACTTCGAAAGCGTGGACTACCGCATCCACCAGGATCCCGGCGCGCGCGTCCTGATCATCCAGCCGCGCGAAAAGGAATCGGGTCCGGACTATCTGCGCTTCGGCCTGGGCCTCGCCACCGACTTCGAGGGGGAGAGCATCTTCAACCTCCTGGTGAGCTACCGCCGCACCTGGCTCAACCGGTTGGGCGGGGAGTGGCTGACCGAAGTGCAGGTCGGCCAGGACACGCACTTGTTTACCGAGTTCTTCCAGCCGGTGGAGGAGGGTGGCCGGTACTTCGTAGCCCCGTACGGCAAGATCGGCCGGACCACGCGCGGCGTGTTTGTCGGCGAGCAGCGCGTCGCCGACTACGAGGTCAGCGAGAGCCGCGTCGGCCTGGATACGGGCGCCACCTTCGGGACCTGGGGAGAAGCGCGCCTCGGTGCGCTATGGCGCAGCGTGGACAACAAGCTGCGCACCGGGTCGCCGGTGCTGCCCGAGCTCGATGAGATCTCTGCCGGCCTGCGAGCCCTTCTGTTCGCCGATCAACTCGACCATGCCTGGTTCCCGCGCAGCGGCTTCCGCGCCTTCGCCTCCGCTTATGCGGCCGACGAGGCCTTCGGCTCCGAGCGCAACTACAAGCGGCTCGAGGGGCAGGCGACCGCGGCGTACTCGTGGGGTGCGCACACGGTGAACCTGGGCGTTTCCGGCGGCACCGACCTCCATACCGACATGCCCGAGTACGACACCTTCACGCTGGGCGGCCCGCTGCGCCTATCGGGCTACCGCATCGACGAGTTCGCGGGACGCCGCATGGCGTTCGGGCGCTTGATGTACTACAACCGCGCCGTCAGGCTCCCCGACATCCTGGGAGCCGGAGTCTACGCGGGCGCCTCGCTCGAGGTCGGCCAGGTCCAGGGCCGAGTCGGCGGCTCTCCGGACCAGAGCACGCTCTGGTCCGGCTCGCTGTTCATCGCCGCCAACACTTTCGCCGGGCCCCTGTACTTCGGCACCGGCGTGGGCGAGGGCGGCCGCTACACCCTGTACCTGCTGGTCGGCGCGCCGTAGGCTCATGGACGTGTCCCAAGCCAAGGCGCCCATCGGGCTGCTGTTTGCGGCGCGCTCGCTGCGCGCATTCGCGGACGGCTATGTCGCCGTGCTGCTTCCCGCCTATCTCCTCGCGCTGGGTTTCGGCACGCTGGAGGTCGGCTTCCTCAGCACAGTAACGATGCTCGGCTCGGCGGCCGCGACCCTCGCCGTGGGCCGCTGGGGACACCGCTTCGAGTTGCGCCACCTGCTGATGGCCGCCGCGGCTCTCATGGCGCTGACGGGCATCGGCTTTGCCGCGTTCTCCACGCTCTGGCCGCTGCTGATCGTGGCGCTTGCCGGAACGATGAACCCGGGCGGCGGCGACGTCAGCGTGTTCTATCCGCTCGAGCACACGGCGCTCGCGGCGGCCACGCCGGCGGCGTCGCGCACCAGCGCGTTCGCGCGCTACAGCTTCATCGGCTCGGCGTTCGGCGCGGTCGGGGCCCTGGCGGCGGGCGTTCCTGAATGGCTCGCGGGAATGGACGTTTCCCTCCTGGACGCGCTGAAGCTGATGTTCGTGGCGTACGCCGTCATCGGCGTCGCGGTCGGTGCGCTCTATTTGCGCTTCCCGGTTGCGCCCACGGAGACAGAGAAGCCCTCGGCGCCGCTCGGACCGTCGCGCGCCGTGGTCTGGAAGCTCGCCGGCCTGTTCAGCGTCGACGCCTTCGCCGGCGGCTTCATCATCAATGCGCTGCTGGCGCTGTGGCTGTTCGAGCGCTTCGATCTGTCGCTGACCGCGGCGGGCGCGTTCTTTTTCTGGACTGGGCTGCTGAGCGCGGTGTCGCAGCTTGCGGCGGCGCCGCTTGCGCGGCGCATCGGCCTGGTCAACACGATGGTGTTCACGCACCTGCCGGCCAACCTCTGTCTGATCGCCGCGGCGTTCGCGCCGACCCTGCAGGTGGCGCTGGCGCTCCTCTTGGTACGCAGCCTGCTGTCGCAGATGGACGTGCCGGCGCGCGGCGCCTACGTGATGTCCGTGGTGACGCCGGCCGAGCGGCCGGCGGCGGCGAGCTTCACCGCCGTGCCGCGCAGCCTCGCTTCGGCGCTCAGCCCGACGCTCACCGGAGCGATGTTCGCCGCCGGAGCCCTGGCGACCCCGCTCGTGCTGTGCGGCGTGCTGAAGTCGGTCTACGACGTGGCGCTCCTCCTCATGTTCCGCAAAGTGCGGCCGCGGGACTAGGGATTCATGCGGGTGGCACCGCCGATGGCTTTCCAGCCTGCGTGCCCGCCTTTCATGTATTTGGCATCGAACCCCGCTTCGCGCAGTGCAATCGCCGTGCGGCAACCGACGTGGAAGCCGTAGACGCAGAACACGACCACCGGCTCGGACTTCGACAGCTCGCCCATCCACTCCGGTACGCGCTCCGGGTCGCGCCAAGTAGCCCCTTCGATGATGTCCTGCGTGCGCGAGACGTAGTGGCGCGGGCGTGCGTCGATGAACTGGACCGGCTTGCCGGCGTCGAGCATCGCCTTCACTTCCTCGACCTCGATGCCTGGCACATCGCCGAACTCCTCCTGCACCAGCGGCCGCGGCGGGTCGACCCGCACGGCATCTTCGAAACGCCCTTCGACCGCCTTCCAGTCGATATTGCGCATGAACGTGTCCACATAGCCTTTCGCGTTCGCGCCGAAGTCGATGTGGTAGGCGTGCTCGTACATGTCTAGCGCGAGGAGCGGAATTCCGCCCGCTACGGCCTGGCTGTGCTCCGACGCGTATTGATTCACCAGCCGGCGATCGCGCGGCAGGTAGACAAGCACGACCCAGCCTGACCCGCCGCCCAGCGCGTTCGCCATGGCGACGAACTCGCCACGCCACCGGTCGACCGTGCCGAAGTCGCGCGTGAGAGCCTCCGCCATCGCCTTGGTCGGCTTGCCGTCGCCGAAGCCCAGGCTCGCGAAATAAAGCTCGTGCAGCAACGTGGAATTGAGCGCGATCAGCTCCTCGCGCTTGAGGCCGTTGACGACGTAGCCTGGGGTTTTCCCGAAGTCGAGGGCCTCTAGCTGCTGCGTGATGGCGTTCAGACGCCGCAGCGCGCCGCCGTAATTGTTCTCGTAGTGGCTCTCGATCAGCTTGAGCGACAGCCCGTTCAACGTCCAGGGACGGCAGAAGATGGGTTTCAGCTGGTAGCGCATGGCATTCTCCTTTCAGTGGGTCAGTTGGATCGATGCGCCGCGCTGGCGCGCGACTGCTCGCTCATACACAACGGCGGCGACGGCGACATCGCCGAGTGCAACGCCGCTTGAATCGAACAGGATGATCTCGCTCTCGCTCTGCCGTCCCGGCTTGCGCCCGGCGACGATCTCGCCGAGCTCGGCGTGGACCTCGCCGCGCATGATGGTGCGGCTGTCGAGGGCGTGATGCAGGTCGCCGATCGCCGCGCATTGCTCCAGGCTGTCGACCACGACACGGGCGGAGCGGAACAGGGCGGGATCGATCTCCTGCTTGTTTTCATTATCCGCGCCGACCGCAGCGACGAAGCAGCCGGACGGGACCCAGGCGGCATCGATGATGAAACGCCGCGACGAAGTGCACGTGACGCAGATGTCGCTCTCCGCAAGCACGTCCGGCAAGTTGCCGGCGACCTTCGCGCCATGCTCCTCGGCGAAGCGGGCGGCCAAGCCGGGATCGAGGTCTGACACGAACACCTGCCGCAGCTGGCGCACCGCGCGCACTGCCCGCAGCTGTGCCGCGGCCTGCGCCCCGCAGCCGACCAAGGTGAGCGTGGCTGCGTTCCGCTTGGCGAGGTGCCGGGTCGCGACGCCGGTGGTCGCGCCGGTTCGCAGGGCGGTCACCTCCGCCGAATCCATGATCGCGAGCAAGCAACCATTGGCTGCGTCGAAAAGGAGGATCGCCCCCTGGATAGTCGGCAGACCGTTGGCCTTCGGGTTCGCCGGGAAGTTGGCGTTGGTTTTCGCCGCAAAGTAAGGGGGCAGCATTGCAGCCTTGACGTGGAAGCCGCCGCCGGGCACGTGCATGCCGAGGATCCCGGGTGGTCCGGTTCTTCCCCCGGCATGCAGACGAAAAGCTCCCTCGACCGCGTCGATGCATTCGCCCATCTCGAGCAGCGCCGCGATATCGGAACGGGTGAGAAGCAGGGTGTTGCGGCTCGCAGGCTTCATGTCATTCCCTTGCAGAGATGCGCAGGAGCGCGGGGTCGCAGGCGCCCGGAGAGGGATACGACGCGACCTTGCTCGCGCGTCCTGCACCGACATCGATCCGCCACGCCGATCCAAACGTCGCGCCGGCCGCAATCAGCGCGCCGTCTTCGGAAAACGACAGGCTGGTAAAGCCCACGTCCTTGTCCGCGTCGGCATCCAGCTCGAGCGCGATCTGAGTGACTTGAAAGCGCTGCGGATCGACGCGCCAGAGAACCGGCAAGACATTGCTCGAGACGAAGGCTGCGCCGGAGGCATCGAGCGCCAGCCCGGGCGGGCAGCTGTCGCGCGGGCCGGCCAGGACCCAATCCGGCAGGATCACGCGGCGCAGGCGACGGCCGTTCGTATTGTCGTACACGGTCAGAGCGTCCTGGTCGAGCACCCAGAGGCGGTTTCCCGCGGCGTCCGCGCGCAGCACCTGCAGCTCTGCCTTCGGTGGACCTTCGCGCCGCACGCTGCCGTCGCAAGCGGCAAGCAGGATGGAAGCGGCCAGCGCGGCCGCAGTGTTGAACAACTTCGATCGTGTCGACATATCGCCCTCTCTCCGCGAAGTGGAGATCGTGCAGTTCTTGGGCGATATGCCTTGGGTAACCGGGCGACTGCGTTGGCCCGACTTCATTGCGCTCAGCTCAGATCAGGACCGTTCTGCGTGCTCCTTTTCGTAGGCCGAGTAGAACAAGTCGAAGATCCGCGTCGCCGCGGACAGCAATTCGTCGTCGTTCCGTGCCTTTTCCCGCGCGCCGCGCAGGACGGTCTCGAGACCCCGCGCGTCGGGCACCGGGATGCCGCCAACGTCGAGGAAATGGATGGCTGCGCCGATCGCGCCGAGCGCCCGATCCTGGTCCAGGCCGAAGCTGGCGACCAGCACTTCGAAAGTCACGCGGCCGCCCGAATGGGTGAATTCCGCGCCGTCGAAATCGAAGCCGACCGCTTTGCGCGGACAGTCGCGCGGGTGATCGATCCAGGCGAACTTGGCTTTGCTGTCGATGAAACGCTTGATCAGCCAGGCGCTTGCCAGGCGGTCGACCCAGGGCTGGCTGCGGGTCACCCACAGGCGATCGCGATACTGCGCGGCGTCGAGGCGCCGGACGCGCTTTTTCGATGCCCGGGGCTCGCCGCCGGAGTAGAGCTCCTGCATCCGGCTGGCCAGGCCGGACAGGGCTTCTTCGGCCTGCGATTTCGCCGCTCCGGGGAAGAAGTCGCTTTCCGCGAGCTTCTCGAACGAGCGGCGCAGCCGTTGCACCAGGGTCTGCGCGCGGCGCAGGCCGAGGCGTGGCAAGGCGGCCTTGCCCGCGTTGATCTTCCCGACCAGCTCGCCGTAGCCGGTGCTGCGGTCGAAGAGCTTGCGCACATGTTCGGCCTGGACGCCGCTCTTCAGGTTCATCTCCACCGCCATGGCAAAGCCGCCCTCGGCCCGGATGTCGGACTCCATCTCGGCGAGGACAGGGGCGCGCGTCGAGCCCGCCGGCAGGAGGTACACGCCGTCGCGCAGTACGCCGCAGCCGCTTTCCTTCAGCGCCCGCCAAACCCGCATCCGCACAGTCGAGTTGCGCGCCGGGAGGCTCAGGACCAAGGCTTGATAGGCATTCATAGTGTAGTGATATATACCACATTAGTGTGGCGTATACAACAACACCTAAAACCGGGTCGAAAAAAAGCCCGCGGGGTTGCCGCGGGCTTTCGGGATGGTGCCTTAGCCCTTGTTGATGTAGCCGTACACCAGGTTGGTGCGGTCGCCGCCGTGCTTCTCGTAGATCGACTTGTAGTACGCGACCTTGTCGGTCTGCACCTCGCTCATCATCTTCGGCGTGAAGCCGTAGAGGCGGGCGTTGTTGCCGCCGAGGATCGCGGCCTTCACCGGACCGTCGGCCGGCCCCATCGGCGCGAGGCCGTATTTCTTCTGCAGGTCCTCGGGGATCTCCATGCGGCGCAGCGCCTCGATCTGCCATTGCGGCGAGCCGGTCCACAGCGAGTCGGTGCCCCAGCAGACGTGGTCGGCGCCCATGCCCTTGATCATCGTGCCGAGCATGAACGCGGCGACGCGCGGCTCGGCCATGTTGCTGTGGGCAAAGATCTGGCCGAGGTCGGCGTAGACGTTGCTCACGCTAAATTGCCCGGGGATGTCGGCGAGGTCGGTGACCCAGTCGACGCGGCCGGTGCGCTGCAGCTGGTCCCAGGCCGCCGCGGCGGTGCCGCCCGGTCCCGCGATCCAGCGGTAGGCCGAGTGGTAGATGACGAAGTTGAGCTGCGGCCAGTCCTTCGCCGCCTTGCCCACGTCGTTGACGTTGCAGTAGCCGAGCAGGTGCGGGAACTGCAGCTCCACCGACGGCGGGAATAGGCCCTTGTGGATGCACACGTTCTTCAGGCCCGGGCGATCGGGGTACTCCTTCGACCATTTCACCAGCTTCTCGTAGAACGGGTACATCACCTTCTCGTCGTCGAGCCGGAAGGGCCACTTCGACAGGTGCTTGTTGGTGTTGTCGCCGATGGTGTAACCCTTCCAGGAGTCGGGCCTGAGCTTGGCGTTCTCCTCCTCGACCTTCTCCAGCCAGTTCGGATGCCCAGGCGTGAAGATGGCGTGCGAGAACATGCGCCGCGTGCCGGCCTCCTTGTTGATCTTCTCGCGCGCGTCGAACTTCATCTGGTTGGTGAGGAAGGAGAACTTCTCGTCCACCGAGTAGGAGCCGCTGATGCAGGCCACCTTGGTGTCGCTGTCGAGGAAGATCTCCTTGAAGTAGTTCGGGAACATGAGATCGTTGATGGTCTGCGGCTTGCCGACCAGCGTCGGGTTCCAGCCCGCCTTGCCGACCGCCTCGCGCTGCGCCACGAACGCCCGGACCGGCGTGCCCTCACGCAGGAAGTGGGTGTGCATGTCCATCACGAACTGATTCTTCAGCCCGTCGGCGCGCGCCTGCGCCACCTCGAGATCCCGGTATTCGTTCTTTTCGATCCGATAGATCGGCGCGCCGCCCTTGGCGTGCACCTCGTTCATCGCCGCGAACGCCGCCGCCATGCCGCCGGCGCTCTTGAAGAACTTGCGCCGCGTCATGCCGTGCTTCTTCGCCAGCTCCGTGCCCATATCCTTGATGCGGGCCTCGAAGGCCTTCTGCTGCGGGCTCTGCGGCGAAGGCATGTATTCGTCGCTCGACACGAACTGCACCGGGATCGGCGACGGAAACAGGGTTTCGCCGCCGGACAGTTTTTCCAGTTCCTCGGGGGTCAACATGACGGGTGCTCCTCCTGTGTGAAAGGCCATCCTATGCCGCACCTCCGAATAGGTAAACTGTGCAGCGCGAAATCGCGTCGGAGGAGGGATCATGGCAAGGTGGCTGCTGGCCGGGTTTGTCGCGCTTTTCTCGACACTTGGGCTGTCGCAGGGCTTTCCTGAACGTCCTGTCAGGATCATCGTCCCGCTGCCGCCGGGAGGCTCCCCGGACACCATCGCGCGCACGCTCGCCCAGGGACTGCAGGGCGTCTGGTCCCAGCCGGTGGTGGTGGAGAACCGCACGGGCGGCAGCCAGAACATCGGCGCCGATGCGGTGGCGAAGAGCGCGCCCGACGGGCACACCTGGCTGCTCTCGCCGGACAACGTCTTCTCGGTCAACGCGCACATCGCCAAGCAGCCGTTCGATCCGTTCGCCGACCTCGCGCCGGTCACGCTGCTCGCGCGCATCCAGTTCCTGCTGGTGGTGCATCCGTCGGTGCCGGCGAAATCGGTGCAGGAGCTCATCGCCTACGCCAAGGCCAAGCCGGGCGAGCTCAACTTCGGCTCCTCCGGCATCGGCAGCCCGCAGTTCCTCGGCGGCACGCTGCTGCAGCAGATGTCGGCCACCAAGATGAACCACGTGCCGTACAAGGGCGCGGCGCCCGCGGTCGCCGACCTGCTGGCGGGTCGCATCCAGATCTGGGTGGGTGCGGCGAATTCGCTGCTGCCGCACATCCGCGCGGACAAGCTGCGCGTTCTCGGCACCACGGCCGGGCAGCGCTTCAGCGTGCTCGCCGACACGCCGACGATCGCGGAAGCCGGGCTGCCGGGCTACGCGCTCTATCCCTGGCTCGGCATGTTCGTCCCGGCCAAGACCCCGCCCGAGATCGTGGCCAGGATCAACGGCGAGATCGCCCGCATCCTCAACTCCGCGGAGGTGAGGGCCAGGCTGGTGCCGCAGGGCATGGACATCGCGACGGGTTCGCCCGAGGATCTGGCGCGGGTCATCCGCGAGGACGACGCGCGCTGGGGAAAGCTGATCCGCGACGCCGGCATCAAGCCTGAATGAGCGCGAGGCAGGAATCCCCGGTCGCGGTATCTCCCAAATCCGAGGTTTGGGGAAGTGATGCGATTGCTGCGATGCTGCGCGCACTCGACGTCCCCTATCTCGCGCTCAATCCCGGAGCGAGCTACCGCGGGCTGCACGACAGCATCGTCAACTACCTCGGCAACGAGCGGCCGCAGATGCTGCTGTGCCTGCACGAGGAAGCGGCGGTAGCGATCGCGCACGGCTACGCCAAGGCCTCGGGCCGGATGATGGGCGTGGTGCTGCACTCCAACGTCGGCCTGATGCACGGCTCGATGGCGATCTTCAACGCCTGGTGCGACCGCGTGCCGATGCTGATCCTCGGCGCCACCGGCCCCTGGGACGCGGCGCGCCGCCGGCCGTGGATCGATTGGATCCACACCTCGGCGGACCAGGGCGCGCTGGTACGCGACTACACCAAGTGGGACAACCAGCCGGCCTCGGTGCCGGCGGCGTATGAGGCGCTGCTGCGCGCCGCGCAGATGGCGACCACCGCGCCCTGCGGCCCGACCTACATCAATCTCGACGCCGCTCTCCAGGAAGCGAAGGTCGGACCGCTGCCGCCAATTCCCGACGTTGGACGGTACCAGGCGCCGCCTGCAGTTCTTCCTTCGAAGGATGTTGTTCAAAAAGCGGCGGAGATGCTCTCTACGGCAAAATCGCCTGTAATTCTTGCCGGACGGGTGAGCCGCAGCGAGGCGGCATGGAAGGCGCGGGTCGCGCTCACCGAGAAGCTGCAGGCGCGCGTGCTCACCGACATCAAGACGCCGGCGGCGTTCCCGACCGACCATGTGCTGCACGCAGCCCCGCCGGCGACCTTTCCGGACGAGGGCGCCAAGAAGATCCTCAGGGAAGCCGACGTGGTCCTGTCGCTCGATTGGGTCGACCCCGCCGGCATGCTGAAGGCCGCCTGGGGCGACGCGCCGGTCGGCTCCAGGGTGATCCGCGTTTCGGTGGATGCGCACCTGCACCGTGGCTGGAGCATGGACTACCAGGGGCTGCCGCCTGCCGACGTCTACATGATGTGCGAGCCGGATGTCGCTGTGCCTTTGCTTCTCGATGCGGTGCGAAGCCGGCCTGCTTTGGCTTTTTCAAAGATTGAGAACCAAACCGAACCCGATACTGCTGTGTCCATCCGCGCCTTGGCCCGGGCGTTCAACGAGCTCACCGCGGGGATGGACATCTCCCTGTCGAAGCTGCCGCTCGGCTGGAACGGCGCCTACCGCCATTTCAAGCATCCGATGGACTATCTCGGCGCCGACGGCGGCGGCGGCGTGGGGGCGGGGCCGGGGCTCACGATCGGCGCCGCGCTCGCGCTCAAGGGATCGAAGCGGATGGTCGTCGGCATCATGGGCGACGGCGACTACCTGATGGGGGTCACGGCGCTGTGGACTGCGACGCACTACCGGCTGCCCTGCCTGATGATCGTCGCCAACAACCGCTCCTTCTACAACGACGAGATGCACCAGGAGCGCGTGGCGCGCGAGCGCGGCCGCCCGGTGGAGAACAAGTGGATCGGGCAGCGCATCGACGAGCCCGACATCGACCTCGCGATGATGGCGCGCGCGCAGGGCGCCGTGGGCATCGGGCCCGTCAAGGATCTTTCCCAGTTGAAATCTTCCCTGGAAGAAGCCATCGCCCATGTCAAGAAAGGCGCGGTGTGCGTGGTCGACGTGCGCGTGATGCCGGGCTACGACAGCAACATGGGCGGAACACCCACAAGGAAATGAAAAAATCCAGGATTTCGGCAAGCCGGGGACTCGTGGAAGATCTGGTCGCCGCGAGCCGCATCCTGACGGGCCACGAGGTGCTCGACGCGTACGGCCACGTCAGCGCGCGCAGCGACAAGCGGCCGGATCGCTTCATCATGTCGCGCTCGCTCGCGCCGGCGCTGGTGGCCGCCGCCGACCTGATGGAGCTCGACGCCGACAGCGAGCCGCTGCCCGGCGACCAGCGCAAGGGATTCATCGAGCGCTACATCCACGGCGAGATCTATCGCTCGCGGCCCGAGGTCATGGCCGTGGTGCACAGCCATTCGGCCTCGGTGATCCCGTTCGGGGTGACGCGCACCCGGCTCAGGCCGGTCTACCACATGGGGTCCTTCCTCTGGTCCGGCGCCCCGGTTTTCGAGATCAGAAAACAAAAACCTGAAAATGACTTGCTGATCCGCGACCGGCCCTTGGGGAAAGCGCTCGCCGAAACCCTGGGCGGGTGTAGCTGCGTGCTGATGCGCGGCCACGGCATGACCGTGGTCGGCGACGGCGTGCCCGAGGCGGTGTTCCGCGCGATCTACACGGAGATGAACGCCCGCCTGCAGCTCCAGGCGAGCCAGCTCGAAGGGCCGATCGAGTTCCTGAGCGACGAGGAGGGCAGGCGCTCGACCGCTGCCAACCGCGGCACGCTGGAGCGGCCTTGGGAGCTGTGGAAGCGAAGCGTCAGCGGACGAGGTCGACTTTGACCAGCTTGTCGTGGGGCAGGAGGCCTAGGTTCAGCTCGAGACCCTGTACCCGGTCGGAGTAGGCGGCCACGCGGATGGCGTGATAGAGGAACACCATGGGCGCATCCTCGATGATCAGACGCTGGACTTGCGACAGCATGCGGTTCTGACCCGGCCCCTCGGGGATGCGCAGCGCGTCCTCGACAAGCTTGTCGAGGGTAGCGCTGCGGTACTGCGTCAGGTTGGTGGTTCCCGCCGACCGCGAGTGGAAAAGAGGGAACAGGAACCGCTCCGGATACGGCGCGCGCACGTTCCAGCTGTAGAGGAACATGTCTCCTTCGCGCCTGCGAACGGCGGCAACGACCTCCGGCCAGCCGGGCTTGCCGAGGAGCTCGACCTGGATACCGATTCGCCGCAGGTCGCTTTGGATTGCCCCCGCAACCTCGGCGGTGAAGGTCAGCGCGCTGTTGTGGACGACCTTGACGGTCGGAATGGCCGTCGGCCCGCTATGGTTCAGCAGCTCCCTGGCCGCTTGCGGGTCATAGGGGCCCTGGCTCACTTCCGGGTCGTAGCCCCTGACTCCAGGGGGTAGCGAACCCTTGGCAGCCACGGCGACGCCGCGCCCGAGGAACAGAGCTGCCCTTGGCACGTTGATGGCTTGGGCGACCGCGCGCCGCACCATCGCGTTATTGAACGGCGGCCGCTCGGTGTAAAAGCCGAGGTAATAGAGGTTCAGTCCCGGGAAGGGAACGACCTTGATCCGGGGGCTTTCGCGCAGCCGCTCGAACCAGACGGGATCGGGCAGCCGCGCCACGAAGTCGACCTCTCCCTTGAGCAGCGCGTCGACGACCGCTTTTCCTTCCGGAATGAAACGGAAAACGACCCGGTCGATCTGAGGCCGCCCGGCCCAGTACTGGTCGTTGGCGACCAGAACGACCTGGTCCGCCGACCAGCTCTCGAACTTGAACGGGCCGCTGCAGACAGGTCTGCGGCCGAAGGCCTTGCCGAGCTTGCGCAGCGCCGTCGGACTGACGATCTCGCTCTGGCTCAGGTAGTGAAGGCCCGGGTGCTTCAGCTTGAGCGCGAGGGTGAGGCGATCGACCACCCGGATGTCCTCGATCAGCTCGACCAGCGCCTGCTCCTGCACGTTCTTCGGGTCCGGCGTGTAGAGCGGGTGCGAGGAGCGGAACTGCCGCTCCAGGCTCGCTTTGACCGCGGCAGCGTCGAGGGCCGTCCCGTCGTGGAACTGGACGCCCGAGCGCAGCTTCATCACTGCGCTGAGACCATCGGGAGAGAACGTCCAAGACTCGGCAAGCCCGGGCTCCAGGCTCTGGCCATCCTTGGAGACATTCACCAGCGCATCACAAAGCAGCCACGCCACGCGGATGGCGCGCTCCGTCGAGGTCTTGGCGAAATCCAGCGACTCTGGCGCGCCTTCGAGCGCGTAAGTGAAAACCTTGTCCGCCGCCGAGGCCATGCACGCAGCGGCGAGCAGAGTCAGCGCCGCTAAGCGGGCAAGCACCCTTCGAGCAAGTGCGGCACGAAAGATCTCAGCACCCGCCATTTCCGCAGTACCACTTCCAGTCGCGGAACCAGATCCGATCACGCAGAACTGAGGCGAACTTGTCGTTCAGCTCTTCCATGAGCTCTGCTAGCTGGATATGCCACTTGTACTCACGGTGGTGGTAGAACCATTTGACCTCGTCGAGCATGACGTGGCGATTGAAATAGAGAGACCCGTCGAGCGTGTGATGAACCTCGGCCAGGAACTCGATCGAGTTTTCGTCGGACCATTTCGTGTATTTCTTCTTGTCGTCCGGGTGCTTCGGCTCGTACGGCTTGTCCGTAAAGAGCGGCGACAGCTTCCATTGACAGACGTCGTACCCCTTGAGCACGAAGCCAATCGGCCAGCCATCGCCCGGCGCGTTGTTGAAGGCGCCCGTTCCCGCGCCCTTGGGTTGCATGAAGGTCTTCTCGAGCTCGGCCTTCAAACCGCTCAGTACTTTCGATTCCAGGTTAGGTTTCGTCCTGCCACCGATCTTGAGCAAATACTGTCCGCGCGATGCCATGGCCTGATCTCCCCTGAATGTTTATCTTTACGTACGTCTAGGCGTGCATTGTCCGGCTGCGCCACAGGTAATACAGCCCACCAGGATTGTCAAGGCAACCAAGCTACAGGATGGCTGCCTACCCCTTACGTGGTGCCTCCCTGCGGTTCGCGTAGACTTTCTCGCCGTGGCCGATCTGATCCATTTGTGAGGCCAGGCTTGGGCTTGCTGCTCCACCGCTATCGGAACCTGAGCCTGCGCGCCAAGTTTGCGCTGCCGATTGCTCTCTTTGTCGTATTGCTCTTCGCCGCGCTGATCCCCGGCGTCCTCTATCTGCAGACCCGGACCGTGCTCGACGGCGCGCGGGAACGGGGACTCGACCTCACCAAGATCTTCGCGCACTCAAGCGTCCAGGCCGTGGTCTCGGACGACTTCCTGGCGCTGCGGCAGATCATCAACAGCATCGCGAGCGAGCAGGACGTGCTCTACGCGATGATCCTGGACCCGAGCGGGCGGCTGCTCGTGCATAGCGATATGCGGGAAGCCGGCCGCACCTACACGGATGCGCTCAGCACGCGCGCAACGGCAACGACAGGTCCTCTGGTGCAAGAGGCGGAGATCGGCGCGGTCCGGATGTACGACTTCGCCGTGCCGATCTACGTGCTAAACGAGCGGCGCGCGGTCGCGCGGGTCGGAATATCGCTGGAACGCGAGTGGGCAGGCATCCGGCGCACGCGCAACCTGATCTTGGGCCTGGGGGTGCTGGCGCTTGCCATGGGCCTCGGGCTGGGGACCTGGCTGGCGCGGAGCGTGGCGCGGCCGGTGCGAGAGCTCGCCGAAGGGGCGCAAGAGATCGCCGCCGGCAACCTCGACCGGGTGATCGCGGTGCGGGAAATGGACGAGGTCGGGCAGCTGGGGGAGACCTTCAACCGGATGGCCGCCTCATTGAAGGCGCGCTCGAAGGAGAACGCCGAGCTTTACGACAAAGTCACGAAGCACGCCGAGGAGCTCGAGGGCAGTGTCGCGGAGCGCACGCGCGAGCTGCAGGAAACCAACCGCCGGCTGGAGACGGCCTCGCGGCACAAATCCGAGTTCCTTGCGAACATGTCTCACGAGCTGCGCACGCCACTGAACGCCATCATCGGCTTCACGCGGCTGGTGATGCGCCGCTCGAAGGAAGTGCTGCCCGCCAAGCAGTACGAGAATCTGGAGAAGATCAACCTCAGCGCCGATCAGCTCCTTCTGCTCATCAACGACGTCCTCGACCTCTCGAAGGTGGAGGCCGGCAAGATGGACGTTCGCCCGGTGAGCTTCGACCTCGAATCGCTCATCGATGTGTGTCTGCGCACCGTCGAGCCCATGGTCAGGGCCGAGCAGATCCATTTTGCCAAGGACTTCGAGCCCGACCTTCCCCGGCTGGTCACCGACCAGGACAAGCTGAAGCAGATCCTCATGAATCTGCTAAGCAACGCCATCAAGTTCACCGAGGCTGGCACCATCACGGTGAGCGCGCGGCGTCACGGCGATCGAATCTCCGTCGCGGTCATCGATCCCGGCATCGGCATTCCGGAAGAGGCGCTGGAGCTGATCTTCGAGGAGTTCCGCCAGGTCGATAGCAGCAGCACGCGCCGGCATGGCGGGACCGGGCTCGGGCTCTCCATCAGCCGCCATTTCGCGCGTCTCCTGGGCGGCGACATCACGGCACAGAGCAGGCTCGGGCGGGGTTCGACGTTCACGCTGGCGATCCCGATAAGCTACGAGCTCGGCGAGCTGGCGCCTCAGGGCACGTCGACAGTCGCGGCGCTCAGGCCGGCCGAGCCCGTGTACAACAGTAAGGTGATGCTGGCAATCGACGACGATCCCGACACGATCTATCTGCTGCGCGAGAATCTCAGCGACGCCGGCTATCGCGTCGTCGGTGCGCTGAGCGGCGAGGAAGGGCTCGAAAAAGCGAGGACGCTGCGTCCCTTCGCCATCACGCTAGACCTCCTGATGGCGCACCGCAGCGGCTGGGAAGTGCTGCGTGATCTGAAGTCGGATCCGGTCACGACGAGCATCCCGGTGATCATCATCTCCGTGGTCGACAGCAAGGAGCCCGCGTATCGCCTGGGCGCTTTCGACTACCTGGTCAAGCCCTTCGATCGCGAGGCGATCATCCGCGCCCTGGAGCGCATTCCGCCCCCGGGCCAGGGGCGCGCCGCAACCGGCAGTTGACGATGAAGAAGATCCTGGTGGTGGAGGACGTCGAGCTCAACCGGGAGCTGGTGGCCCAGTTGCTCGAAGAGGATTACCAGGTTCTGACTGCGGCCGACGGCGAAGCCGGCATCCGGCTCGCGCAGCGCGAACGGCCGGACTTGATCCTCATGGACCTCTCGCTTCCCGTCATGGATGGCTGGGAAGCGGCGCGACGGATCAAGGCCGACCCGGACCTCAGGCGCATCCCGATCATCGCCGTCTCGGCGCACGCCATGAGCGGCGACGCGGAAAAGGCGCGGCAATGCGGCTGCGACGACTACCTCAGCAAGCCGCTCGACGAGAAGCTGCTGCGCGACAAGCTCCACCATTTCCTCGGTCCGCTCTACCAGCGCTCAGGCACGCGACCCGCGGCCGGCGCGCACCGCATCCTCATCGTCGACGACGAGCCGCTGAACGTCGACTACCTCGAACAGGAGCTCGAGGAGCTCGGCTACGACACCATGAGTGCTCGCGACGGCCAGGAAGCCCTCGAGTGCGTCGCCGCCGATCCGCCGGACCTCATCCTGCTCGACATCCTGATGCCGGTCATGGACGGCTTTGCGGTCTGCCGCGCGCTGAAGGGCGACGACGCGACCCGGCTGATCCCGATCGTGATCATGACCACGCTCGACGGCATCGAGGACCGGATCAGAGGCATCGAGGCGGGCGCCGACGACTTCCTGACCAAGCCGGTGAACCAGCGCCAGCTCATCGCGCGGCTGCAGACGACGCTGCGGCTGAAGCACACCGTGGATCGCAAGCTGCGCGAGCTGCGGCAGATCAAGGATCACTTCGCCAAGTTCGTGCCCGAAGCGGTCAGGCGCCTGGTTGCCGAGAACCCCGAGGCACCGGAGCTGGACAAGCGCGAGCGAGACGTCTCGGTCCTGTTCGTCGACATCAGCGGCTACGGCCGGCTCACCGAGCGGCTGGACCCGTCAACGCTGAACGCCGTGGTCGAGCGGTATTTCTCCAGCTTCCTCGACCGCATCCACGAGCGCGGCGGCGACATCAACGAGACCGCGGGCGACGGTTTCATGGCGATCTTCCAGGATCCCGACATCGACACCCACGCCATCAAGGCCGTGGAGACAGCGCTGGCCGTGCAGGCGGACACCGAGATGCTCAATCGGGAGAGCGACGAGCCTCCGCTCGCCATCCACATCGGGATCAACTCGGGGCCGACTCTGGTCGGGTCGACCCGCTTTGAGGGTCTGCGGGGCGCCCGCTGGACCTTCACCGCCACGGGCAATGTCACCAACCTCGCTGCTCGCCTGGCGGCGGCGGCCGAGTCGGGCCAGATCATCGTCGGCCCCGAGACGGTGCGCAGGCTTGGCAATCGCTACCTGCTCGAGCGGCTCAGCCTCGAGCGGCTCAAGAACATCGCCGACAACGTTCAATTGCATCGCGTGCTCGGGCCGAGCGCCGCGCATTGACTGCTAGGCTGGACTATCGCGCACCCGCGTTCCTGCCGGGCGGGCATCTCCAGACCCTCGCCGGGGCGCTCAGGCTCGGGCGGCACGCCGGCTACACCCGGGAGCGCTGGCGAACCGACGACCAGCGGGACTTCATCGACGTCGACTGGGCGGGCGCCGAGGGCAAGCCGCTGCTGGTGCTGTTTCACGGGCTCGAGGGGCACAGCCGCACGCCCTATGCGCGCAGGCTGCGGGCGCACGTGCTCGGGAACGGCTGGCGCTTTGCGGTGCCGCATTTCCGCGGCTGCTCGGGCGAGCCGAACCTCCAGCTGCGCAGCTATCACGCCGGAGCGAGCGACGAAGTGGACTGGATCCTGCGCCGGTTCCGCGGGGTCCACGGCTCGCCGGTGTACGCCGCCGGGGTCTCGCTCGGCGCCAATGCGCTGCTCAAGTGGCTCGGCGAGCAGGGTGACCGGGCCGGCGAGGTCGTGCAGCGCGCCGCCACGATTTGCCCGACGCTGGATCTGCACGCCACCGGGGCGCAGCTCGAACGGGGATTCAGCCTGCTCTACGCCAAGTACTTCCTGAGCGTCAGCTTGCGCGCGCGGGCTCTCGAGAAGCTGCGGCGCTTCCCGGGCGTATACGACGAGCGCCGCCTGCGCGCGGCGCGCACGCTGCGGGATTTCGACGGCGTGGTGACGGCGCCCGTGAACGGCTTCCGCGACGTCAACGACTATTGGACGCGGTCATCCTCCGGACAGTATCTCGAGGGAATCCGGGTGCCGACCCTGGTTCTCAGTGCGCGCAACGACCCGTTTACCCCGGACCACGTGCTGCGGGACGTGGAGACGCTACGGGATCGCGGCAAGCTGCCGGCCGCGGTGACGCTGGACTTCCAGAAAGAGGGCGGCCACGTCGGGTTTCCGGGCGACGGAAACTGGCTCGCGCGCCGGGTCTACAGCTTTCTTGCCGCGGCCTGAAGCGGAGCGGCCTGCCACGAGCGGCGCAGCAGCCAGAAGGCGATCGTCAGGTTGAGCAGGTTCCAGCCGATGCCGTTGATGAACGCGGCGCGGTACGAGCCGGTCATGTCGAAGATCGCGCCGGAAACCCAGCCGCCGAGCGCCATGCCGAAGAGGGTGGCCATGAGCACGATCCCGGTGCGCACGCCGGCCTCGCGCGGCGGGAAGTACTCGCGCACGATGATGGCGTAGGCGGGCACGATGCCGCCCTGGAACAGCCCGAACATCGCGGAAACGATGTACAGGGAAACCAGGCCGTCGAACGGCAGGAACAGCACCAGCGCGATCCCTTGCAGCGCCGAGCCGAGCAGCAGCGTGCGCAGGCCGCCGATACGGTCGCAGATCCAGCCCGAGGCAAGTCGGCTGACGATGCCGAAGCCGAGCATGATCGACAGCATCTCGGCGCCGCGCACCGCGCCGTAGCCGAGGTCGCCGCAGTACGCGACGATATGCACCTGCGGCATCGACATCGCCACGCAGCAGCCCACGCCGGCGATGGCGAGCAGCGCCATCAGCGCGTTGGGGGAGAGCCCCAGGGGTCTTTCGTTTTTTTCCAGCAACACCGTTTGTGAAGACGATTCCAGGGCCGGGGGGCGCCGGCGCAGCGCCAGGGCAAGCAGCAGCATCGCCGCGCAGCAGAACACGCCGACGCCGGTGTAGGTGGCGCGCCAGCCAATCGTATCGAACAGGTGCTGCAGGATCGGCGGCCACACCGCGCCGGCGAGGTAGTTGCCGCTGGCGCAGATCGCCACCGCGATGCCGCGCCGCCGCGTGAACCACAGCGAGGTGTCGGCGACCAGCGGCGCGAAGGTGGTCGAGCAGCCGAGAAACCCGATCAGCACGCCGTGCGCCAGGCTGAACTGCCACAAGGTCTGCGCGTTGCCTGCCAGCACGAAGCCGCTGCCGAGCCCGAGCGCGCCGATCCACACCGGGACGACGACGCCGAAGCGGTCGGCGAGCCGGCCCATGACGATGCCGCCCAGGCCGAAGCCCAGCATGGTCAGCGTATAGGGCAGGGAAGCGGCGCCGCGCGTGGCGCCGAATTCCGCCTGCACCGGCCCGAGCGCCACCGCCATGCCGTACATGCCCGAGCCGCCGATGGTCATCAGGGCGAGCGCCGCGCCGAGACGCAGCCAGGCGTAGGTCGATTCGGGTTCGCTGCGCGCCGGAGACATCGCGGGGTTCATAGTATCGTCGCGCTTTTCATCCCAGGAGGACTGTTTCATGGCCGCGAAATCCCCCCCGTCCACCGTCGCGCAGGTGCGCGACGTGTTCACCAAGTTCGGCGAGATCAGCGACAAGGTGGTGTTCGGCGACGTCTGGGAGCGCAAAGAGCTCTCCAAGCGCGACCGCAGCCTGGTGACGATCTCCGCGCTGACCGCGATGTGCCGTACCGATCAGTTGCGCGGCCACCTGTGGCGGGCGCTCGACAACGGCGTCACGCGCGAGGAAATCATCGAGACCATCACGCACCTGGCGTTCTATTCCGGCTGGCCGAACGCTGGCAGCGCGGCCGTGGTCGCCAAGGAGGTCTTCAAGGAGCGGGGCGTATGAGGATCGGTTTCGTCGGCCTCGGCGCCATGGGCCGGCCGATGGCGGCGAGCCTGCAGCGCGCGGGTCATGCGCTGCAAGTCTACGACCTGCGTCCGGTCGAGGGCTTCGCGGAGCAAAAGAAATCCGTCACAGAAGCCGCCAAAGGCTGCGAGGTTCTGTTCACTTCACTTCCGGGCCCGGCGGAAGTGGAGGCGATTGCCTCTCAGCTTCATTCCATGGAGAAGGGCGCGGCCTGGTTCGACCTCAGCACCAATTCGCCCGGGACCATCAGGAAAATCCACCAGGGCCTCGCGAAGCAGGGCATCCACTTCCTGGACGCCCCGGTCAGCGGCGGGCCGCGCGGCGCCGAGACCGGCAAGCTCGCAATCTGGGTTGGTGGGGAAAAAACCGTTTTTGAGAAGTTCAAGTCAATTCTGGAAACAATAGGCGATCAACCCCTCTATGTCGGGCCGATCGGCGCGGGAACGGTCGCCAAGCTCGCCCATAACTGCGCGAGCTTCACCGTCCAGGCGGCGCTCGCCGAGATCTTCACCCTCGGGGTCAAGGCGGGCGTCGAGCCGCTCGCGCTGTTCCGCGCCCTGCGCCAGGGCGCGACGGGACGCCGGCGCACCTTCGACCGCCTGCCCGATCACTTCCTGCGCGGGGTCTACGATCCCCCGGCGTTCACCCTGCGCCTCGCGCACAAGGACATGACGCTGGCCTTGCAGCTTGCCGCGGAGGTCGGGGTGCCGATGAAAGTCGGCGCCATCGGGCTCGCCGAGCTCGAGGAAGCGATGCAGCGCGGCTGGAGCGAGCGCGACTGCCGCGTGGCGATGACGCTGCAGGAGGAGCGCGCCGGGGTGAGCGTGCGCGTGCCGGACGACAAGCTGGCGCACGCGCTCGATTGATGGCCTCCCTGAAACCCTGAAGCGGTAGTGCTAAGCTTTAGGCTGGCAACTTTTGAAAAGGAGGTGATCCAGTGAGAGACTACCAAGGCAGGACCGGCGGGCTAAACTCCGGATCAACCAGCAACAACATCAGGAGTGATGCCAGCTAAACAGCCGGCTTCTCGCCTTACCAAACGCCCCGAGTAGCGCAAGCCCTCGGGGCGTTTCATTTTGGGCGTTCGGTGCTTGACGGCGGCGCTCGCCTGCCGTTATCTGTCTGCCATGCCGCCGTTTCCTCTGAACGCCTGGTACGCAGCCGCCTGGAACCACGAGGTGAGCGCGCGCACGGTGCTCGCGCGGACGGTCTGCGGGCACAAGCTCGCTCTCTGGCGAAAGCCCGACGGCTCGGTCGCTGCGCTCCACGACTCGTGCTGGCACCGCCGGCTACCGCTGTCGATGGGGCACGTGGAAGGCGGGGACATCGTCTGCCGTTATCACGGCCTCGCCTTCGACTCCACCGGGCGCTGCACCCGCATGCCTTCGCAGGACCGGATCAGCTCGTCGGCACGCGTGCCGGCATACCCGGCGCTCGAGCGGCACCGGCTGGTCTGGATATGGCCCGGGGACGCGGCGCGCGCCGACCCGGCGCTCGTGCCGGACCTGCACTGGAACAGCGATCCGGGGTGGGAGGGCGACGGCGCCACGCTCTTTGCCCGCTGCGACTACCGGTTGATCATCGACAACCTCATGGACCTCTCCCACGAGACCTACGTCCATGCGACGAGCATCGGCCACCAGGCGATCGCCGAGACGCCCGCCGTCACGACGCACGACGAACGCACCGTGACCGTGACGCGCTGGATGCTCGACATCGATGCGCCGCCGTTCTGGCGCACGCAGCTCGGCCGGCCGGGCAATGTCGACCGCTGGCAGATGATCCGCTTCGAGGCGCCCTGCACGATCGTGCTCGACGTCGGCGTCGCCCTGGCCGGCACCGGAGCGCCCGCCGGCGATCGCAGCCAGGGCGTGAACGGCAGAGTACTCAACACGATCACGCCGGAGACGAACTCCACCTGCATGTATTTCTGGACGCTGCTGCGCAACTACCGGCTGCGCGACCCATCGCTTACGACCCAGCTTCGCGACGCCAACGCGCGCATCTTCGAGGAAGATCGCGCCGTGGTCGAAGCCCAGCAGCGCTCGCTCGACGACGCGCCCGGGGATCCGATCCATAACCTCAACATCGATGCAGGGTCGGTGTGGGCGCGGCGGATCATCGAGCGCAGGGTGGCCGATGAAGCGCCAACGGCTGCCGGCGCCGAGACGACCGGCGCGTAAAACCTGCGGAGTTGGCTCCCCGAGTAGGGCTCGAACCTACGACCTGCGGATTAACAGTCCGTCGCTCTACCAACTGAGCTATCGGGGATTCGGGAGGGCGCGATTCTAGCGCATTCCTCTAGCGGATGACCTTCGCGATGGCATCGGCGACGGCGTCGACGTTCTTCGAGGTGAGCGCGGCGACGCAGATGCGGCCGGTCTCGATCGTGTAGATCGAGTATTCCTTGCGCAGGCGGCGCACCTGTTCGGCGGTGAGGCCGGAGTAGGAGAACATGCCGCGCTGCTTCAGCACGAAGCTGAAGTCGGAGCCGGGAACGCGGGAGTGGATGGCGTCGACCAGGCGCTTGCGCATCGCCTTGATGCGGTCGCGCATTTCCCCGAGCTCCTTTTCCCAGAGAGCTCTCAATTCACTGGAACCCAGAATCGCCGCGACGATCTGGCAGCCGTGCGAGGGCGGGTTGGAGTAGTTGCTGCGCACCACGCGCTTGAGGTTGGACAGCACGCGGGCGGCTTCGTCCGCGCTCCCGGTGACGACGCTGAGCGCGCCGACGCGCTCGCCGTAGAGCGAGAAGGACTTCGAGAAGGAGCTCGACAGGAATACCGGCGTCGTCGCGCCGGCGAAGAGCCGTGCGGCATGGCCGTCGGCCTCCAGCCCTTCGGCGAAGCCCTGGTAGGCGAGGTCGAGGAAAGGGATCAGGCCGCGCGAGCTGACGGTCTCGAGCACGGATTGCCAATTCTCATTGCTGAGATCGGCCCCGGTGGGGTTGTGGCAGCACGCGTGCAGCACGACGATCGATCCCGCAGGCAGGCCGTCCAGCGTGCGCTTCATGCCGGCGAAGTCCAGGCCGTGGGTCTTCGCGTCGTAATACGGGTAGGACTTGACCGTGAAGCCGGCGGCCTCGAACAGCTGGCGGTGGTTCTCCCAGCTCGGCTCGCTGATCCAGACCTGGGCAGAGGGGCTGATGCTCTTCAGGAAGTCCGCGCCAATCTTCAGACCGCCGGTGCCGCCGATAGCCTGAACGGTGACGATATTCTTTGATTCTTCGGAAAAAACGAGCTGCTGTACTGCACGGTCGTAGGCCGCCAGGCCGTCGATGGGCAGGTAGCCGCGGTGCGGCGTGTTCTTGAGGCGCTGCTCCTCGGCGCGGCGCACGCAATCAAGAAGCGGAATCTTGCCCGCGTCGTCGGTGTACACGCCGACGCCGAGGTTCACCTTCTTCGGATTCGGGTCGGCGACGAAGGCTTCGGTGACGCCGAGGATCGGATCGGCCGGTGCCATCGGCACCGCGGCGAGGGGGGAGGGCGAGTGAGGCGCGTTCATTCGTCTAAAATGGCGGGTTTTCGCCATCGCATTCTACTCGTGACGTTCAAATTAGCAGAGCTTTTCCCGCCCGCCGGCGACCAGCCGGAAGCCATCGACAAGCTCGTCGAGGGGATTTCCGACGGCCTGGCGTTCCAGACGCTGCTCGGCGTCACCGGCTCGGGCAAGACCTACACCATGGCGCACGCGATCGCCCGGCTCGGGCGCCCGGCGCTGGTGCTCGCGCCCAACAAGACCCTCGCCGCGCAGCTGTACTCCGAGTTCCGCGAGTTCTTCCCGCACAACGCGGTCGAGTACTTCGTCTCGTACTACGACTACTACCAGCCGGAGGCCTACGTTCCGGCGCGCGATCTCTACATCGAGAAGGACTCGTCGATCAACGAGCATATCGAGCAGATGCGCCTGTCGGCGACCAAGTCGCTTCTCGAGCGGCGCGACGTGGTGATCGTGGCCACGGTGTCGGCGATCTACGGCATCGGCGATCCCTCCGAGTACCACGGCATGATCCTGCACCTGCGGCAGGGCGAAAAGCTGGCGCAGCGCGACGCCCTGGCGCGCCTGGTGGCGATGCAGTACGAGCGCAACGAGCTCGACTTCCGCCGCGGCAGTTTCCGCGTGCGCGGCGATGTGATCGACGTCTTCCCGGCGGAGCATGCGGAACATGCGATTCGGATTTCTTTGCTTGATGACTTGATTGAAAAGCTTGAAATATTCGACCCGCTGACCGGGCGCGTGCAGCATCCGATGGCGCGGTTCACGGTGTATCCGTCAAGCCACTACGTCACGCCGCGCGAGACGACCCTGCGCGCGATCGAGGCGATCAAGGCCGAGCTGCGCAGCCGCATCGATTTCTTCCAGAAGGCGGGGCGCCTGGTCGAGGCGCAGCGCATCGAGCAGCGCACCCGCTTCGACCTGGAGATGCTCGCCGAGCTGGGTTTCTGCAAGGGCATCGAGAACTACTCGCGCCACCTGTCGGGCCGCAAGGCGGGCGAGCCGCCGCCGACGCTGATCGACTACCTGGCGAAGGATGCGTTGATGATCATCGACGAAAGCCACGTCACGGTGCCCCAGCTCGGCGGCATGTACCGCGGCGACCGCTCGCGCAAGGAAAACCTGGTCGAGTACGGCTTCCGCCTGCCTTCGGCGCTCGACAACCGGCCGCTGCGCTTCGACGAGTTCGAGGGCGTGGTGCGCCAGACGGTGTTCGTGTCGGCCACCCCGGCGGACTACGAGCGCGGAAAGTCGGCCCAGGTGGTCGAGCAGGTGGTGCGGCCGACCGGCCTGCTCGACCCGCAGATCATCGTGCGGCCGGCATCCACGCAGGTGGACGACTTGCTTTCTGAAATAAGAGAAAAAACCAAGAAGTCGGAGCGGGTCCTCGTCACGACCCTCACCAAGCGCATGGCGGAGGAGCTGACCGACTACCTGGCCGAGCACGGGGTCAAGGTGCGCTACCTGCATTCCGAGGTGGAAACGATCGAGCGCGTCGAGATCATCCGCGACCTGCGCCTTGGCGAGTTCGACGTGCTGGTCGGGATCAACCTGCTGCGCGAGGGGCTCGACCTGCCGGAGGTGTCGCTGGTGGCGATCCTGGACGCCGACAAGGAGGGCTTCCTGCGCTCGGAGCGCTCGCTGATCCAAACCATCGGCCGCGCCGCGCGCCATATCAACGGCACCGCGATCCTCTACGCCGACCGGGAGACCAATTCCATCCGTCGGGCGATCGACGAGACCGACCGCCGGCGCAGGAAGCAGGTGGCGTACAACCAGCACCACAGCATCACGCCGAAGGGCGTGATGAAGCGCATCAAGGACCTGATCGACGGCGTCTACGATGCCGCCCAGATGCAGGCGGCGCAGGACGAAGCGCGCTACGAGGCGATGAGCGAGAAGCAGGTCGCACGCGAGATCAAGGCGCTGGAGAAGAAGATGCTCGAGCATGCCCGGAATCTCGAGTTCGAGGACGCGGCGGCGGCGCGCGACCGGCTCAGCGAGCTGAAGAAGAAGGTATTCGGCATCGAAGCTTAGAATTCGGGGTCAGGGTCGTAATTATGTTGCCGCGTACGCGCACACATAATTACGACCCTGACCCCGAATTCTTCGATTCGTTGCTGCGCATGGCAACGCGGAATAATTACGACCCTGACCCCGAATTTTCCGGCAGAGTGCGGCGATGCTGTGGCAACTGCGCCTGCTGTGGTTTCGGACCGACAAGGCCGCCCTGGCCTTTGCGGCCTTCTTCAGCCTGATCGCCGGCGCGCTGATCTTCGCGCTGAACGCCACCTACTCCCATCGGGACGCGGCCGCCGCGCGGGTGCGCGACTTTCACGCCCGCAGCTTGGACTGCCTGGCGCGCAATGTGTACTACGAGGCACGCGGCGAGCCGTCGGCCGGCCAGTACGCGGTCGCGGAAGTGACCATGAACCGGAAGGCGTCGCCGCGCTTTCCGAAGACTGTCTGCGAAGTGGTGTACCAGAAGGAAGCGTTCTCCTGGACCGGGCTCGGGGTGCTGGAGCCGCCCGCGGGCGCGGCATGGCTGCGCGCGAACCAGGTTGCCGAGGACGTGTACTACCAGCGCCGGCCGCGCACGCTGCAGGGCAACGTGCTTCACTTCCACGCCGCCTACGTCAGGCCGGAATGGTCGGCCGAAAAGCAGCGCGTGGCGCGCATCGGCCGCCACGTGTTCTACCGATAAGACCGCATCAGTACTTCGCGTTGCCCGGCGTGCGGGGGAAGGGGATCACGTCCCTCACATTGGCGAGACCGGTGGCGTAGGCCACCGTGCGCTCGAAGCCGAGGCCGAAGCCGGCGTGCGGCACGCTGCCGTATCGACGCAGATCGCGATACCAGTCGTAGTTTTCTTTTTTTACACCCAATTCTTCCATCCGCGCGTCGAGTACGCCCAGCCGCTCCTCGCGCTGGCTGCCGCCGATGATCTCGCCGATGCCCGGCGCGAGCACGTCCATGGCCGCCACCGTGCGCCCGTCGTCGTTCGAGCGCATGTAGAAGGCCTTGATGGCCTTCGGGTAGTTCATGACGATGACCGGCCGCTTCGCGTGCTTCTCGGTGAGGAAGCGCTCGTGCTCGGATTGCAGGTCGACGCCCCACTTGACCGGGAACTCGAACTTCTCCTTCGCGCGCTCGAGGACGGCGATCGCTTCCGCGTACTCCATGCGCACGAACTCGGAGCTGACGATGCCCTCGAGCTTGGCCACCAGGCCCTTCTCGATGCGCTCGTCGAAGAACGCCATGTCTTCCGGCCGTTCCTTCAACAGAGATTCAAAAACATGCTTGAGAAGGGCTTCGGCCAGGTCCGCGTCGTCGGACAGGTCGGCGAAGGCGATCTCGGGCTCGATCATCCAGAACTCGGCCAGATGGCGGCTGGTGTTCGAGTTCTCGGCGCGGAAGGTCGGTCCGAAGGTGTAGACCTTGGACAGCGCCAGGCAATAGGCCTCGACGTTGAGCTGGCCGGAGACCGTCAGGAACGTCTCGCGGCCGAAGAAATCCTTCGAAAAGTCCGGTTTTCCGTTTGCAAAATCGAGCGTCGAAACCCGGAACAGGGCGCCGGCGCCTTCGGCGTCGGCGGCGGTGATGATCGGCGTGTTCACCCAGAAGAAGCCGCGCTCGTGAAAGAAGCGATGGATCGCCTGCGCCAGGCTGTGGCGCACGCGCGTCACCGCGCCGATGACGTTGGTGCGCGGCCTGAGGTGCGCGACCTCGCGCAGGAACTCGAGCGAATGCGGCTTGGGCTGGATCGGGTACGAGTCGGGGTCGTCGACCCAGCCGACCACCCTGACCGCCGCCGCCTGCATCTCGAAGGGCTGTCCCTTCGCGGGCGAGGGCACGATGCTGCCGGTGGCCTCGATCGCGCAGCCCGCCGTGAGGTGGAGGATTTCCTTTTCGTAGTTCGGCAAGCCCTTTGGAGCGACGAGCTGCACCGGATGGAACGACGAGCCGTCCGAAAGATGGATGAACGAGAAGCCCGCCTTGGAATCGCGCCGCGTGCGCACCCAGCCGCGCAGCGTGACGGGCGAGTCTTGCGGCGCGCGCCCGGCCAGGACATCCGCACAGGAAGTCATAATGGCGATGATATGAAAGAACCGCGCGCCGTCCTATTCGTCTGCAGCGGCAACATCTGCCGTTCGCCCACCGCCGAGGGGGTATTCAGGACCTTGTGTGGAAAAGCGGGGCTGGCGCTACGCATCGAGTCCGCCGGCCTCGGCGACTGGCACGCTGGCGACCCGCCGGACGAGCGCACGCAGAGCCATGCGCGCCGACGGGGCTACGATCTCGGGGCGCAGCGCGCGCGCCAGCTGCGCTGCGCCGATTTCGAGGACTTCGACCTGATCCTGGCGATGGACCGCGGGCACCTGGAGGCGATGCTGGGCATGGCGCCGCAGCGCCATCACGCGAAGATCCGCCTGTTCGTCGCCGGCGGCGAGGTACCCGACCCGTACTACGGCGCAGCCGGGGACTTCGAGCAGGTGCTCGACCTGGTGGAGGCCGGGTGCCGCCGCCTGCTCGAGGACCTGAAAGAGCCTACTTCCGGCTAGTCTCGATCTGGACGAGATCGTCGTCCGGCGCCGCGGGCTTGGCCCGCTCGCGGCGCGGCCGGCCAAGCTGCTGCGCCTCATCGGTGGCCGCCGGGGCAGGGGCCTTGGAGCGGTCGGTCTCGATCATCACCAGGCCGTCGCTCTCCAGTAGTGCCTTGGAGTCGACCTTCGGTTGCTCGGCCCGCGGCGCCGGCTGCGCGGCCTGCGGCTCGGGCTGCTCGAATTTCGGCTGCTCGGCCGGCTCGAATTTCGGCTGTTCGGCCGGCTCGAAGTTCGGCTGATCGCTGCGCGGCTCGCGCGGGGTCGGCGCCGGCAGAGTCTCTTCCGCACTCGATTCGGCCAGGCGCGCGAGCGCTTCGCGGCGCTGATCCTCGCGCAACTGCTCTTCCTTCATCAGGAATGAAGGCGGCGAAGCCGGGCCGCCCTGCGCTGGCCGCTCGTCGCGGCCCCCGCGATGCCGGTCGCGCCGGCCACGGCGTCCGCCGCGGCGATGCTCCTCGCCCTCGCGCTCCGGCCGCGGCTGTTGCGGGTCGCGCGGCTGCTGTTGCTGCGGCTCCCGCGGCGGTTGCTGCTGCTGTTGTGGATCGTGCGGAGGCTGCTGCTGTTGTTGTGGATCGCGCGGAGGCTGCTGCTGTGGATCACGCGGCTGCTGACCCTGCTGCTGCGGCCGCGGTTGGCGCTGCTGATCGGGCCTGCCGCCACGCTCGCCTCGCCCGCCGCGTTCACCTCGCTCGCCGCGCTGCTGCTGGCCGTTGCGGCGTTGCTCAAGCCTGCCTTGCTGCTGTCGGTCGCGATGCTCGTCGCGCTGGCCGTCCCTGCGGCCGTCGCGCCGATGCTCCTGCCGCTCGCCGCGGCGCTGGTGATCCCGGTCGCGCCGCGGCTCGCGCTGCGGCGACGATGCGGGCTGGGCAGGCACGGGGGCGGGGACGGGCGCCGCCTTGAGCCAGCCGAACAGACGTCCCATGAAGCCGCCCGCCTGCGCCGGTTGCGCGGCCGGCTGTGCCGCCCGGGCCGGAGCTGCTTGCACGGGAGCAGAAGGCGCGGGCTGCGGGCGCGGCTGGGGCAGGGGCGCCGGCTGGTCGGGCGTGATGCCCTTCACCACCGGCTGCTGGCGCTCGACCTTCGCCTCTTCCTCGGCGCCGGGGGCCTTGGGCTCCTCAGGCCGCTCGACGAGCTCGTAGCTCGACGGCACGTGCTCCATCGCGTTCAGCTCGTCGTGCTTCAGGCGCTGCACCTTGTAGTGCGGCGTCTCGAGGTGCGGGTTGGGCACCAGCACGATGTTCACCTTGAGGCGTGCCTCGAGCTTCTGGATCTCGGCGCGCTTCTCGTTGAGCAGGAACGACGACACGTCGACGGGCACCTGCGCGTGCACCGCCCCGGTATTCTCCTTCATCGCTTCTTCCTGGATGATCCTGAGGACGTGCAGCGCGGTCGACTCGGTGCCGCGGATGAAGCCGGTGCCGCTGCAGCGCGGGCAGCTGATGTGCGCCGTCTCCTCGAGCGACGCCTGCAGCCGCTGGCGCGACAGCTCCATCATGCCGAAGCGCGAGATCTTGCCGATCTGCACGCGGGCGCGGTCATAGCGCAGCGCGTCGCGCAGCCGGTTCTCCACGTCGCGCTGGTTGCGCTGCACCTCCATGTCGATGAAATCGATGACGATCAGGCCGCCCAGGTCGCGCAGGCGCAGCTGGCGCGCGACCTCTTCGGCGGCTTCCAGGTTGGTGGCCAGCGCCGTTTCCTCGATGTCGCCGCCTTTGGTGGCGCGCGCCGAGTTGACGTCGATGGCGGTCAGCGCCTCGGTGTGGTCGATGACGATCGCGCCGCCGGCGGGCAGGGCGACCTGGCGCGAGTACGCGCTCTCGATCTGGTGCTCGATCTGGAAGCGCGAGAACAGCGGCACGTCGTCGCGGTACAGCTTCACCTTGCCGACGTTGTCCGGCATCACCGTGGCCATGAACGACTTGGCCTGCTCGAAGATCTCCTCGGTGTCGATCAGGATCTCGCCGATGTCGGGCTGCAGGTAGTCGCGGATGGCGCGGATCACCAGGCTCGACTCGAGGTAGATCAGGAACGGCTTCTTCGACTGGTCCGCCGAGGCGCTCTCGACCGCCCGCCACAGCTGCATCAGGTAGGCGAGGTCCCAGTTGAGCTCCTCGAGCGAGCGGCCGATCGCCGCGGTGCGCGCGATCACGCTCATCCCCTCGGGAAGCTGCAGCTGATCCAGGTTGTCGCGCAGCTCGTTGCGGTCTTCGCCCTCGACCCGGCGCGAGACGCCGCCGCCGCGGGGGTTGTTGGGCATCAGCACCAGGTAGCGGCCGGCAAGGCTGATGAAGGTGGTGAGGGCGGCGCCCTTGGTGCCGCGCTCGTCCTTCTCGACCTGGACGATCAGTTCCTGGCCCTCGCGCAGCGCGTCCTGGATGCGGGCCCGGCCGACGTCGATGCCGTCCTTGAAGTAGCTGCGGGCGACTTCCTTGAAAGGCAGAAACCCGTGCCGCTCCTCGCCGTAATCGATGAACGCGGCCTCGAGGCTGGGCTCGATGCGGGTGATGACGCCTTTGTAGATGTTGCTCTTGCGTTGCTCCCTGGTGGCGGATTCGATGTCCAGGTCGACCAGCTTCTGCCCGTCGACTATCGCGACTCTCAGCTCTTCTTGCTGGGTCGCGTTAAACAACATGCGCTTCACTTGTTGTTCTCCTGCGCGCGCAGGAGACCGGTACTACTTCGTGGAAGTTCTCCCCATGGGATTCAGCGGAAAACAGCCCCTACGCGCGCTGCTAGTAGTATCGCTACTTCCGGTGAGCGAAATTAACCAGCGCTTCAGGCTCGGCTGTGGCCGGGCAGGAGGCGGGTTGCAGGTGCCGGGCGGGTTTTACCGCACCGGCTTATCCTGTGCCTCGCAGCTCGAAGCGACCGGCAGATCATACGGAAAATGAATGACTTGAGCAAGGCGCGGGCGAACTGGCTCGAAGTCGGCGAGGACGGCGAGGCCCAGCGCATCGACAACTTCCTGCTGCGGCGGCTGAAAGGCGTGCCCAAGAGCCACGTCTACCGCGTCCTGCGCAGCGGCGAAGTGCGCGTCAACAGCGGCCGGGTCAAGCCCGATTACCGGCTCAAGATCGGCGACCGGGTCCGGCTTCCCCCGATCCGGGTTTCCGAGAAGAAGGCGCTCCCGCCAAGGCCCATGGAGTTCCCGGTCGTTTTCGAGGATGCGTCCCTGCTGGTCGTGGACAAGCCTTCGGGGATCGCGGCCCATGGCGGCAGCGGCGTGAGCCACGGCGTCATCGAGTCGCTGCGCGCGGCGCGGCCGCAGGCCAAGTTCCTGGAGCTCGCGCACCGGCTGGACCGCGACACTTCCGGCCTGCTGATCCTGTGCAAGAAGCGCAGCGCCCTGGTCGAGCTGCATCGCATGCTGCGCGAGGGCGAAGTGGAGAAGATCTACCTGGCGGTCGCGAAGGGCGTGCCGCAGGAAAAGGAATTCGACATCAGCGAGTCCCTGCACAAGTACGTGACCTCGCAGGGCGAGCGCCGCGTCGCGGTGCGCGGCGACGGCAAGACGGCGCTGACCCGGGTCAAGGTCCTGAAGAAGGCCGCTGCGTACAGCCTGCTCGAGCTGCGCCTGCTGACCGGCCGCACGCACCAGATCCGGGTCCACCTCGCGCACGCCGGGCACCCGGTGCTGGGCGACGACAAGTACGGCGACTTTCCCCTGAACCGCAGTCTGGCGAAAGCCGGGGTGAAGCGGCTGTTCCTGCATGCGGCCAGGCTGTCGTTCCTGCACCCCGTGAGCCGCGAGCGGATACGGCTGCAGTCGCCGCCGCCCAGCGCGATGCAGGACTTCCTGGAGCGCTCCCCGGCGTGAAGTACCCGCTGATCGTGTTCGACTGGGACGGCACCATCATCGACTCGCCGAACGCGATCGTCGATTGCATCCTCGAGGCGGCGCGCGATGCCGGGCTCCGCGTCCCCGAGCGCGAGCGCGCGGCGCATACCATCGGCCTGGGCCTGGACCAGGCCCTGCGCCATGCGGTGCCGGACCTGCCTGCCGAGCGCACCGCCGAATTCGTCGCGCACTATCGCCGGCATTTCCGGGCGCGCCAGGATTCGCTGCGACTTTTCGGCGGCATGCGGGAGCTGCTGGATGAGCTCTCCGGCAAGCATGCATTGGCGATCGCAACCGGGAAGAGCCGGCGCGGCCTCGAGCGCGCGTTGCAGTCGACCGGGATCGGGTCCTGTTTCTCCGCCTCGCGCTGCGCCGACGAGACCGATCCCAAGCCGCACCCCGCCATGCTGCTCGATCTCATGCATGAACTGAATTTTTCCAAGAACCAGGTCCTCATGATCGGTGACACGTCGCACGACCTGGAGATGGCGCGCGCCGCCGGCGTGGACGCGCTCGCGGTGAGCTACGGCGCGCATCCGGAGGAGGGGTTGCGGGCGTGCGAGCCTCTGGCTTGTGTCTCGAGCGTAAGGGACTTGAAGGAATGGCTGACGACAAACGCCTAGTCTGCGTGTCGGCGGCCCTGGTCGATTCGGGCCGCGGCGTGCGCTTCGAGGTCCGCTACTTCGGCGAGGCCGCGCCGGCCTTCGCCGTGCGCCACGCCGGGCGGGTGCACGGCTACCTCAACCGCTGCGCGCACGTCGCGATGCAGCTCGACTGGCAGGAAGGCGCTTTTTTCGATTCCGACGGGCGCGATTTGCTATGCTCGACGCACGGCGCCGCGTACGACCCGGCGAGCGGGCGCTGCGTGGGCGGGCCCTGCAACGGCAGCCCGCTGGTGAAGCTGCGCCTCGAGGAGCTGGACGGCCAAGTCTATTTCATGGGATTCGACGATGACTGAAAACAGTGGTCAGTGGGAACGCGAGTTGGTGACCAAGCTCGCCAGCGCAGCGCTCAAGGAGCAGCGGCGCGCGCGGCTGTGGGGCATCTTCTTCAAGCTGCTGACGTTCGGCTACGTCTCTTTCCTCCTGCTGCTCGCGCTCGACTGGCGCGGCGCCGGCGACGTCGGGGGCGGCAAGAAGCACACCGCGATGATCGAGCTGAGCGGCCTGATCGCGCCCGGCGCCGACGCCAGCGCCGACAACGTCACCCTGGCGCTGCAGGCGGCGTTCAAGGACGAGAACACCCAGGGCGTGGTGCTGCGCATCAATTCACCCGGCGGCAGCCCGGTGCAGGCCCAGACCATCTACGACGAGATGAAGCGCCTGCGCGCGAAGTACCCCAACATCCCGCTGTACGCGGTGGTCGAGGACGTCTGCGCCTCGGGCGGCTACTTCGTCGCGGTCGGCGCCGACCGCATCTACGTCGGCAAGGCGAGCGTGGTCGGCTCGATCGGCGTGCTGATGAACGGCTTCGGCTTCACCGGCCTGATGGACAAGCTCGGCGTCGAGCGGCGCCTGATCACCGCCGGGGAGCACAAGGGCATGCTCGACCCGTTCTCGCCGCTCGACGGCAAGGACCTCGAGCACGCCAAGCAGATGATCGGCGACATCCACCAGCAGTTCATCGGCGTGGTGCGCGAAGGCCGCGGCAAGCGGCTGAAGGACGCGCCCGAGATCTTCAGCGGACTGTTCTGGACCGGCCAGCGCAGCGTCGAGCTCGGCCTGGCCGACGGCTTCGGCAGCCTGGATTACGTCGCGCGCGAGGTGGTCAAGGCCGAGAAGATCGTCGACTTCACGCGCAAGGACAACCTGGCCGAGAAGTTCGCCGGGCGCTTCGGCGCGTCCGCGGCCAACGCGCTCGCCGAGACCCTGCTGCGCCAGTCACTCGGACTGCGCTAGCAGCAGAAACACCGCTGGGCGCCGGCCGATCGTAGCCGAGCGCCAAGCTCCTACCGGTTTCGTCGCGACGCTTTCGGTCGGTAAGGTCAGGTCGGCGGCGATGCACAAGCGGGTTTTCGAAGGCAAGGTCTCGACTAGGGCCGCGAGAAGCGCCTCGCTCCGGTAGGGCGTTTCGATGAAGATCTGAGTCTCGTCTTCTCGCTTCGAGCGCTGCTCGAGCTCGCGAATGCGCTTGGCTCTTTCCCGGGGTTCGCGGGGCAGGTACCCGCAAAAGGCAAATCGCTGGCCCTCCAGCCCCGAAGCCATCAGCGCGAGGACGATCGAAGAGGGACCGACCAGTGGCACGACGCGGAAGCCTGCGTCATGGGCCGCCTCGACCAGCGCGGCGCCGGGATCGGCGATCGCCGGGCAGCCGGCTTCGGACAGCAGGCCGAGCGGGCGCTTCTCGTGCAGCGGGGCGAGGTCGGCGCCTTTGCCAATCTCCTTGATCCTCAATTGGCGCACCGGCATGCCGAGCGCGCCGAGGAACGCCCGCGCGCTCTTCGCGTTCTCGACCGCGAAGTCGCCGATGCCCCGGATCGTCTTCAAGGCCGATGCCGGGAGCGCCTCCTCGGGCGCTCCGCCGAGCGGCGTCGGGATCGCGTAGAGGATCAAAGCGGGATCAAAGCGGCGGCAGCCCGGCGCGCTCTAGCATCTCGCTGAGCGCGATCAGCGGCAGGCCGATGAGCGAGGTCGGATCGTCGGTCTCGATGCGCTCGATCAGCGCGATGCCCAGGCCCTCGACCTTTGCCGCGGCCGCGCAGTCATACGGTTTTTCTTTTTGAAGATAGGACTGGATGCGTTGCTCGCTCAGGGAACGGAACACAACGCGGCACAGCACGACGCGAGATTGAATCCGATCGCTCGCCGCGTCCAGCAGCGCAACGGCCGTATGGAAGTCCACGGCTTCCCCGGACAGCTCGCGCAGCTGGCGCGCGGCGACGTCGTGAGTTCCGGGCTTGCCGAAACGCCGGCCGCCGCTCGAGGCCACCTGGTCGGAGCCGACGACCAGCGCGTCGCGGTGGGATTTTCCGACCGCTTTGGCTTTGAGGATCGAAAGGCGCAGCGCCGTATCCTGGGGCAGCTCCTGCGGCAGCGGGCTCTCGTCGACCTCGGAAACGGCGACTTCGAAGCGCAGCCCGAGGCGGCCGAGCAGCTCCTTCCGGTAGCGCGAGCCGGATGCCAGGACGAGTCGCCGGGGTTGTTCCATCGCTTTGTTTTGACGGGGCTTTTACGGCGATGATATCATCGCGCGTTTATGTCGCACCAGCCGGCGCATCACCCGGTCATTGACGGCTTCGAATTCGCGTCGGCCGGCGCAACGCAGCAGGGGAGTTGGCCGTTGGGCGATCTGCCGCGTCTGCGCGACATGCTGGCGAGCGATGCTGGCGAGGTTGCCTACAACGTCAGCGGAGTGCGCGACCAACGCGGCCGGCCGAGCCTGCGGGTTAGGGTGCGGGGCACGCTGCTGCTGCGTTGTCAGCGCTGCCTGGAGCCGATGCCGCTCGAAGTGCAAACGGATGAGACGCTGGTCCTGGCGGCGACGCTGGCCGAGATTCATGCCGAGCCGGCCGACGCGCACGCGCCGGACCGGGTCGTCGCCGGCAGGGAGATGGCGCTGCGCGAGTTGATCGAGGATGAGCTGATCCTGGCGGTGCCGTACGCGCCGCGGCACGAGAGGTGCAGCGCCGGCGGGGCGGGCGAGGACGGGGAGAAGTTTTCGCCGTTCGCCGCGCTGCGCGGCCTGATGCGAGACAAACACTGAACCCAAAGGAGCCGGACCATGGCAGTGCACCAGAACAAGAAGTCGCCGTCCCGCCGCAACATGCGCCGTTCGCACGACAAGCTGAGCGCGCCGGCGATCGCGGTCGAGCCCACCAGCGGCGAGACCCACCTGCGCCACCACATCAGCCCGACCGGGTTTTACCGCGGCAAGAAGGTCGTCAAGACCCAGGACGAGTAGGCGCGTTGATCACCGTCGCGGTCGATTGCATGGGGGGCGACCACGGCCCCCATGTGACGGTGCCGGCTGCGCTCGAGTTCCAGGCGCGGCTGCCGGACGTCGATCTGGTCCTGGTCGGGCTGCGCGACGCGATCGACGCCGAGCTCACGGCGCGCGGCGGCGCGGCCGGGCCGCGCCTGCGCGTGCATCACGCCGCCGAAGTGGTGGCGATGGACGAGCCGCCCATACCGGCGATGCGCTACAAGAAGGACTCCTCGATGCGCGTCGCGGTCAACCTGGTGAAGAACGGCGAGGCGCACGCCTGCGTCAGCGCCGGCAACACCGGCGCGCTGATGGCGATCTCGCGCTTCGTGCTCAAGACCCTGCCCGGCATCGACCGCCCGGCGATCGCCAGCGTGCTGCCGAACATGCGCCGCACCAGCACCTACGTGCTCGACCTCGGCGCGAACGTCGACTGCACCGCCGAGCACCTGCTGCAGTTCGGCATCATGGGCGCGATGCTGGTCGCGGCGGTGGAGCACAAGGAGCGGCCGTCGGTCGGCCTGCTCAACATCGGCGTCGAGGACATCAAGGGCAACGAGGCGGTCAAGCAGGCCGCCGCGCTGCTGCGCACCAGCGGCCTCAACTTCGCCGGCAACGTCGAGGGCGATGACATCTACAAGGGCACCGTCGACGTGGTGGTGTGCGACGGCTTCGTCGGCAACGTCGCGCTCAAGGCGTCCGAAGGCGTGGCGCAGATGATGGCGAGCACCATTCGCGAGGAGTTCGCGCGCAACTGGCTTACGCGCCTGGCTGCGCTGATCGCGCTGCCGGTGCTCAGCGCCTTCCGCGCGCGGCTCGATCACCGGCGCTACAACGGCGCCAGCCTGCTCGGACTGCGCGGCATCGTCATCAAGAGCCACGGCTCGGCCGACGTGTTCGCCTTCGGCCAGGCGCTCGAGCGCGCCGTGGACGAAGTGCGCAACAGCGTGCCGCAGCGCATCGCCGCACGCATGGCCCAGTTGCACCCGCACCCCCTGCCGCGGCCACAGCCGGCGCAATGATCTATTCCCGCATCGCCGGCACCGGCAGCTACCTGCCGCCGCGCGTCATGACCAACGCCGAGTTCGCTGCGCGCCTCGACACCAGCGACGCCTGGATCCGGGAGCGCACCGGGATCGAGCGCCGCCACATCGCCGAGCGCTCGCAAGCCTCGAGCGATCTGGCGCTGGAAGCGAGCAAGCGCGCGCTCGATGCCGCGGGGTTGAGCGCCAGCGAAGTCGACTTGATTGTCGTTGCGACCTCGACCCCCGACTACGTCTTTCCGAGCACCGCATGCCTCCTTCAGGCGAAGCTCGGCGTCAAGGGCTGCGCAGCCTTCGATGTCCAGGCGGTGTGCAGCGGCTTCGTCTACGCGCTCGCCACGGCCGACAGCTTCATCAAGTCCGGGCAGAACAAGCGGGCGCTGGTGGTCGGCGCCGAAGTGTTCTCGCGCATCCTCGACTGGAACGACCGCGGCACCTGCGTGCTGTTCGGAGATGGCGCCGGGGCAGTGGTTTTGATTTCTTCTGAAAAACCTGGAATTCATGCAAGCGTGTTGCGTGCCGACGGCAGCCAGGCCGGCTTGCTCTCGGTCCCGGGCAACATCTGCGGCGGCGCCGTCATCGGCTCGCCGTACCTGCAGATGAACGGACCGGGCGTGTTCAAGTTCGCCGTGCGGGTGCTGGAGGAGTCGGCGCGCGAGACCGTCGCTGCGGCCGGCATGCAGCTCGCCGACGTCGACTGGCTGATCCCGCACCAGGCCAACGTGCGCATCCTTGACGCCATCGCGCGCAAGCTCGGCTTGCCGCCGGAGAAACTGGTGGTCACGGTCGGCCACCACGGCAACACCTCGGCCGCTTCGGTACCGCTCGCGCTCGACGAGTTCGTGCGCGCCGGGAAGATCCGCCCGGGGCAGCGCGTGCTGCTCCAGGGCGTCGGCGGCGGCTTCACCTGGGGCTCGACGCTGGTGACGCTATGAAGCTCGCGATGGTCTTCCCGGGGCAGGGCTCGCAGGCCGTAGGCATGATGCGCGGCTACGCCGGCCTTCCCCAGGTTGCTGAAACCCTGGGTGAGGCAAAGGACGTCCTCGGTGACGACTTCATCCGGCTGCTCGACGGGGGTCCGGCCGAGCAGCTCAACTTGACGGTGAACACACAGCCGGCGATGGTCACGGCGGGGGTTGCAGCCTTTCGCGCCTGGCGCGCGCTCGGCGGCCCGCTGCCGCAGATCGTCGCCGGGCACAGCCTGGGCGAGTACACCGCGCTGGTGACCGCGGGTGCGTTGGTTTTCAAGGATTGTCTTCCCCTCGTCCGCTTTCGGGCCCAAGCCATGCAAGACGCAGTGCCCCAGGGGCAGGGGGCGATGGCCGCGATCCTGATGCTCGACGACGAGCAGGTGAAGCAGGCCTGCGCCGAGGCAGGCGGCGTGGTGCAGGCGGTCAACTTCAACGCCCCCGGGCAGGTGGTGATCGCGGGCGAGAAGGCGGCGGTGGAGCGCGCGATGGAAGCCTGCAAGTCGCGCGGCGCCAAGCGCGCGATGCTGCTGCCGGTGAGCGCGCCGTTCCATTCGACGCTGATGCGCCCGGCCGCGGAGAAGCTCAAGGGTTATCTTGATACCGTGAATATTGTTGAACCGAAGGTCGCGGTAATGAACAACGTTGACGTGACCGTGGAGAGCCATCCCGCGAAGATCAAGGATGCGCTGGTGCGCCAGGCCGCCTCGCCGGTGCGCTGGGTGGAAACCATCCAGCGTATGGTGGAGCAGGGCGCGACGCACATCGTCGAGTGCGGCCCGGGCAAGGTGCTCGCCGGCATGACCAAGCGCATCGCGCCGGGCGTGAAAACCTTCGCGGCCGCCGACCGCGCTTCCCTGGAGGAGGCCCTCAAATGCTAGAAGGAAAAGTAGCGCTCGTGACCGGGGCCTCGCGCGGCATCGGGCAGGCCATCGCCGTAGAGTTGGCGAAGCAAGGGGCCAAGGTCGTCGGCACCGCGACCACCGCAGAGGGCGCGAAAAGGATCAATGGCCGCGTGTTGGACGTGCGCGACCCGGCGCAATGCGACGCCTTCATCGACGCCCTCCAGAAGGAGGTTGGCGACATCGCCATCCTGGTGAACAACGCCGGGATCACACGCGACAACCTCGCCCTGCGCATGAAAGACGGCGACTGGGACGAGGTGATGGAAATCAACCTGCGCGCGGTGTTTCGCCTGTCGCGCGCGGTCATGCGCGGCATGATGAAGGCGCGCTGGGGACGGATCATCAACATCACGTCGGTGGTCGGCGCCTCGGGCAACCCGGGGCAGGCCAACTACGCCGCGGCGAAAGCGGGCGTGGTCGGCATGACCAAGTCGCTCGCGCGCGAGCTCGGCAGCCGCAACATTACCGTCAACTGCGTCGCGCCGGGATTCATCGACACCGACATGACGCGCGCGCTCGCCGAGGAGCAGCGCAAAGCGCTGCTCGAGCACATTCCGCTCGGGCGGCTCGGCACGCCGCAGGACATCGCGGCGGCGGTGGCGTATCTCGCCTCGCCGGGCGGCGCTTACGTCACCGGCTCGGTGCTGCACGTCAACGGCGGCATGTATATGTCGTAAAATACGGCCCTCTTGCGGGCCTGGCAGTGGCAGCCTCCACATCGGGAAGGAGCAGCGGATGGAGAACGTTGAACAACGCGTAAAGAAAATCATTGCCGAGCAGCTCGGCGTGAACGAAGCCGAGATCAAGAACGAGTCCTCCTTCGTCGACGACCTGGGCGCCGACTCGCTCGACACCGTCGAGCTGGTGATGGAGCTCGAGGAGCAGTTCGGCACCGAGATTCCCGACGAGGACGCGGAAAAGATCACCACGGTGCAGCAGGCGATCGACTACATCAAGGCCCACAGCAAGTAGCCGACGCCGAGTGAGCCGTCGCAGAGTCGTCGTCACCGGCCTCGGTATCATCTGCCCGATCGGCAACAGCGTCCAGCCGGCCTGGGAGGCCGCGCTGGCCGGAACTTCCGGCATTACCCGCATCACGCGCTTCGATCCTTCGCGCCTCACCAGCCAGATTGCGGGCGAGGTGAAGGACTTCGATGTCACGCCCTACATGTCGCCCAAGGAAGCGCGCCGCATGGATACCTTCATCCACTACGGCATGGCGGCCGGGCTGCAGGCCTGGCGCGACTCCGGCCTGCAGGTGACGCCCGCCAACGCCGAGCGCGTCGGCATCACTTTCGGCTCGGGCATCGGCGGCCTGCCGCTGATCGAGGCGACCCATCGCGAGCTGCAGGAGAAGGGGCCGCGGCGCGTTTCGCCGTTCTTCATCCCCGGCACCATCATCAACATGACCGCCGGCCTGCTGTCGATCGAGATCGGCGCCAAAGGGCCGAATCTGGCGATAGTCACCGCCTGCACCACCTCTACGCACTGCATCGGCGAGGCCATGAAGTCGATTCGCTACGGCGAGGCCGACACCATGATCGCCGGCGGCTCCGAGGCGGTGGTGACCGAGCTCGCGATCGGCGGCTTCGCCTCGGCGCGCGCGCTGTCGACGCGCAACGACGACCCGGCCGCCGCCAGCCGTCCCTGGGACAAGGAGCGCGACGGTTTCGTGCTGGGGGAGGGCGCGGGCGCGGTGGTGCTCGAGGAATACGAGCAGGCGCGCGCGCGTGGCGCGCGCATCTACTGCGAGGTGCTCGGCTACGGCATGTCCGCCGACGCCTATCACATGACCGCGCCGAGCGAAGACGGCGACGGCGCGTTCCGCTGCATGCGCAACTCGCTCGCCGACGCCAAGACCGATGCCGCGGCGCTCGACTACATCAACGCGCACGGCACCTCGACGCCGCTCGGCGACGTTGCCGAGACGCGCGCGGTGAAGCGCCTGCTCGGCGCGCACGCGGCGAAGGTGGCGGTGAACTCGACCAAGTCGATGACCGGCCACCTGCTCGGCGCCGCCGGCGGCGTCGAAGCGGTGTTCACCGTGCTCGCGATCCGCGACCAGGTGTCGCCGCCGACCATCAATCTGCGCACTCCCGACCCGGAATGCGACCTGGACTACGTGCCGAACGCGGCGCGCAGGATGCCGATCCGCGTCGCGCTGTCGAACTCGTTCGGCTTCGGCGGCACCAACGCGACGCTGGTATTCGCGCGCCTTTGAGCGGCACGCGCCTAGAGCTTTCCCCTTCCTGGATCCTGGCTGCCGCAATCGTCGCGCTGCACGCTGCCGCGGCGGCGTCCGTGGCCGCGGTGCTTCCGGGCGCCGCCGGGATGGCGCTGGCCGCAGCGTTCCTGGCGCTCGGCCTGGCGGCGGCCTGGAGCCGGGCACTGCTGGGGTCGGCGGCCTCCGCCCGGGTCCTGGAGCTTTCAGAATTGCAAGGAATTGTGGAATTTCGCAACGGCGAGCGGCTGGAGGCGGAAGCCCCCGGGCGCGGCCACGTCAGCCGCTTCCTGGTGGTCCTGGCGCTGCGGCGCCCGGCGCGGCGCAGCCTGCTCGTGAGCCGGGACATGCTGGGGCGCGAATCCTTCCGCCGCCTGAGGCTCTGGGCGCTCTGGGGCCGGTTGCCCGCCCGGCTCCAGGCCTGACCTTCTCTTCGGGGGGAGGCCGAACTATTTCCAAGGACGTGTGTCTGTGGCACATAGGCGGTGAACTCCGGGCGGTTGGCCCGGGGGGGTGGGGACCCTTGCCGCGATGAGTGACCGCGATGTCGACCAGCAGTTGGTTGTACGGGCGCAGCGCGGCGACAAGCAGGCGTTCGAGTTGCTTGTCGAGAAGTACCAGCGCAAGCTGGCGCGCCTGCTGTCGCGCTTGATCCGCGATCCGGCTGAGGTCGAGGATGTGACGCAGGAGGCGTTCATCAAGGCGTACAGGGCACTCCCCGCGTTCCGTGGCGACAGCGCGTTTTACACGTGGCTGTACCGGATCGGCATCAACACGGCCAAGAACTACCTCATGGCCCTGAGTCGGCGGGCGCCGACCTCGACCGAGGTGGAGGCCGAAGCGGCGGAAGGATTCGAGGAAGGCGAGCAGCTGCGCGACATCAACACGCCCGAGAGCCTGTTGCTGTCGCGCGAGATCGCCGAGACGGTGAACGCGACGATCGAGCAGCTCCCCGAGGAGCTGCGCAAGGCGATACAGATGCGCGAGATCGAAGGGATGAGCTACGAGGACATCGCGCAGGCGATGGACTGCCCCATCGGCACCGTGCGGTCGAGGATTTTCCGGGCGCGCGAGGCGATTGCCGAGCGGCTGAGGCCGTTGCTGGATACCAGGAAGGACCAGAGGTGGTAGGAGCATGAACGACAGGATCTCGGCATTGATGGACAGCGAGCTGGACGACGAGTCCGCCGCGGCGACGATCGACGCGCTCGGGCGCGACTCCGGGGCGCGCCACACCTGGCGCACCTACCAGATGATCGGCGACACGCTACGCGACAGCCGCCTGCTGTCCGGCGGCTTCACGGCGCGCGTCGCGGCGCGGCTGGCGGACGAGCCCACGGTGCTCGCGCCCGGCCGGTTTGCGGCCCGGCAGCGCACCTGGTACGCGCTCTCGGCCGCGGCGAGCCTCGCGGCGGTCAGCCTGGTCGGCTGGATGGCCTATGCGCCGCAGCTGCCGCTTCCTTCGGCCGCGGCGCCGCAGCCTGCCGCGGTCGCCCAGGCCATGCCCGAAGCGCAACCGGTCCTGGTGCCGCTGCCGACCGCGGCCAACGATTACCTGCTCGCCCATCAGGGCTTCTCGCCGCGCATGTGGCTGCAGGGCATGGCGCCCTATGTGCGCACCGTGTCCGAGCACCCGCAGGAGCCGCGGCGTTGACGCCGCGGTTCTTCGCCCTACTTATCGTTTTCGCGTGCGCGCCGGGCTTGGCCCAAGCGCAATCGCCCGAGGCCTTGGGCTGGCTGCGCAAGATGCAGAACGCGACGCAGAAGCTCTCCTACAGCGGCACATTCGTCTACCAGAACGGCAGCCGCAGCGAGACCTCGCGCATCACGCGCTTTGTCGACCCGGCCGGCGACATCGAGAAGCTCGAGGTCATGGACGGCGTGCCGCGCGAGATCGTGCGCACCCGGGACACGGTGCGCTGCTACCTGCCGGGCATGCGCGTGGTCAAGGTCGACCGGCGCACCGAGCGCGACTTCCCGGCGCTGCTGCCCGAGAGCATCGCCGCGCTGGCGCGCCACTACGAGTTCAGCCTGGGCGAGACGCGGCGCATCGCCGGCTACGACTGCCAGGCGGTAGTGCTGACGCCGCGCGACAACCTGCGCTACGGCTACCGGCTGTACGCCGACGTCTCGAGCGGCATGCTGCTGCGGGCAGTGACCTTCGACGCCACGGGCGAGCAGGTCGAGCAGTTCATGTTCACGCAGCTCTCGGTCGGCAAGGTGACGCGCGACATGGTGAAGCCGCGGCACGCCGCGGAGAACTGGCGCGTCGAGGACGCCGGGGCCGTCCCGACGCGGCTGGCGGGCTGGCGCCTGACAAGCGAGCTGCCCGGCTTCCACAAGGTGTTCGAGCTGAAGCGCCGGCTGGGAGATTCGCGGCCGGCGACCCAGCTGGTGTATTCCGACGGCCTGGCGGCGGTCTCGGTGTTCATCGAATCGCTCGAAGGCCGCCGCGACACGATACGCCCCGGGCTCGCCCGCGCCGGCGCGATCCACATCTTTACGCGCGAGATCGCCAACCACGTGGTGACGGTCGTCGGCGAGGCCCCGGCAACGAGCGTGCAGCGCATCGCCAATGCAGTCGAATACCGGCGCCCGCAGTAAGATAGGACCAGGATAGGGAGACCGAAGCATGCATGCCGTAATGAGATTCGTGGGAGTTCTGTGCTTGACCGCTGTCTGCGCGGGCGCTATCGCGCAGGGGCGCGAGCTGCCGGACTTCACCCGCCTGGTCGAGGAGCAGGGCGGCGCGGTGGTGAACATCAGCACCACGCAGGCGGTGCGCCGCAGCGGCGCCGCGCCGCAGGTGCCGGGGATCGAGGACGAGGAGGTGCGCGAGTTCTTCCGCCGCTTCATCCCGCGCCAGCAGCCCGGGCCCTCGCCGAGGTCGGAGAGCCGCTCGCTCGGTTCGGGCTTCATCATCAGCGCCGACGGCTACATCCTGACCAACGCCCACGTGGTCGAGGGCGCCGACGAGATCACCGTGCGCTTCACCGACAAGCGCGAGTTCAAGGCCAAGGTGATCGGCGCCGACCGGCGCACCGACATCGCCGTGATCAAGGTCGACGCCACCGGGCTGCCGGCGGTGCGCTTCGGCGACCCGGCCAAGCTCAAGGTGGGCGAGTGGGTGCTGGCGATCGGCTCGCCGTTCGGCTTCGAGAATACCGTGACCGCCGGCATCGTCAGCGCCAAGGGGCGCTCGCTGCCGCAGGAGAACTTCGTCCCGTTCATCCAGACCGACGTCGCCATCAACCCCGGCAACTCGGGCGGGCCGCTGTTCAACATGCGCGGCGAGGTGGTCGGCATCAACTCGCAGATCTACAGCCGCACCGGCGGCTTCATGGGGCTGTCGTTCGCGATCCCGATCGACGTGGCGCTCGACATCCAGAGGCAGCTGCGCGACAAGGGCCGCGTGGCGCGCGGCCGCATCGGCGTGGTGATCCAGGAGGTGTCGCGCGACCTCGCCACCTCCTTCGGCCTGGACCGGCCGCGCGGCGCGCTGGTCAACTCGGTGGAGAAGGGCAGCCCGGCCGACAAGGCGGGCGTCGAGGCGACCGACATCATCGTCAGCTTCGACGGCAAGACCGTCGACAGCTCGAGCGACCTGCCGCGCATCGTCGGCTCGACCCGGCCTGGAGCGACGTCGTCCGTCGAGGTCTGGCGCAAGGGGCAGACGCGGCGCCTCAGCATCACGGTCGGCGAGCTCCAGGAGGACCGGGTGGCGGCGCGCGACACCCCCGGCAAGTCCAAGCCGCCGGCCGAGGTCGCGGCGAACCGTCTCGGCCTGGTGGTGACCGAGCTGTCGGCCGAGCAGCGGCGCGGCCTGAACCTGACCTACGGCCTGGTGGTCACCGACGTGCGCCCCGACTCCAAGGCGGTCGACCTGCGCAAGGGCGACGTGCTGCTCACCGTGGTGCAAAAGGGGCAGCACACCGAGCTCAAGTCGGTCGAGCAGTTCAACCGGATGCTCGCGGCGCTCGACAAGAGTTCGGTGATCACCCTGCAGGTGCGCCGCGGCGAGAACATCGCCTTCGTCACGATCTCGGGCTTGACTGACAAAGGTTAAGCTGTACGGGCGCAGCCGCTGCCACCTCTGCGAGGAGATGGCGCAGGCGCTGCGCTCGCTCGGGGTCGATTTCGAGGAGATCGACGTCGATTCGGATCTTGCGCTTAAGAAAGAATATGGACATCTGGTTCCAGTCCTTGTCGACGCGCAAGGGAACGAGATTTGCCACTATCATCTCGACAAATCAGCGTTAAAGATTGCGACGGGAATTGGCTAACGTCGCACCTTTTCTTAGAAGACTACGGGTGCAACTTTTTTAAACGCCTCGCGGTCAAACACTCCGGTTGCTTTAATACCAAAACTCCAACAAGTTCGGGGGAAGTTAATGGGCCGGAAGAGCAGGTGCAGTAGGCGGGAGCATGCTATTGCATCTTTGGCTATTCAGTTCGCCGCCAAATCAACAGCCGCTTCTTTTGAAGTTGAGCACAATGCGTCGGTGTTAGCACCTCAGTTGGCAGAGGAATTTGCCAGAAAGCAGCTTCGAAACTTAATCAGTAAGGTCTATGAGGCAACCGGCGTAGGATTCCCTGCGGCAAGCGGTGGAAAGTTTGAGCTAGGACGTCGAAGCAAACTTTTCGACTAGGCGAAACTCCATGAGTAGGGGCTCGTGTGCTTCGTTCGAGAAATGCGAGAGCGCTACTAAGTCTTGATCTAACGCCGCAAAGCATGCATTGAATGTATATCGGCGGGGCACTATTGGCTGGCCTAGCACTCTATGTTCTCGTGGGGCTGGCTTTGCTTGCTGCAGGGCCACTTCGTAGGAAAGTGTCCGAAGCGGCGGCGGATGCTCGTGGATTGAATCTCCTAAACGCCTATTACGGCCGTCCGGCACTTTCAAAATCAAGACTCCTGTTGTTCGGAACGTTGCTATCGCTAGGGGTTATTTTGCTTTGGCCGATTTTTCTCCCGGGGGCAGTACGAGAAGAACTCCGAACACGGCGTAGCAGTACAGACGGCGAAGACGCGAGACGATCGGAGGTCTTCTTTCAATTCATAGGAGGTGCCGGGACAATTTCCTGCTTGGAATGTGGCTACTCTGCTGAAATCGTCTCCTTTGTTCACGGCGAAACGAGTACCACTGGATATCAGTGCGAATCTTGCGGGACGTTTATCGCGCTCGCGAATTCGTCACCCGATGTGGTGGCCGGGGGCTGCAAATGCGGAGGAACGCTCACAAGGAGCCGAGCGTTGTTCTGTCCACGTTGTCGTGGGAAGAAGCTTCAGTACGACATGGAGTACATCACGTAACGCCACTACCGGCGTCGACAATCAGCAGAACAACAATGGTCCGACACGTGTTTAGTTATGCATCCGTTTAGGAGTCGAAATGGCAAGCCTTGACGAGCACTTCAAGATCCATCTGAATCAGAACCTGTGGGGTTTAGTCGTCGGGTTGGGTTTCTTGGGTGCTGCGGAGCACTTTGGGCTATCCACGCTGTATTGGTTCTCGGTGGCTGTCTCAGTAATCATGCTGGCTTCCGTAGCGGCCACTACGCTGGCTTACACAATCAATTACTGGAAGCACAAGTGAAACTGAGAGGGAAGCTGCGTAAGCAGCGCGTCGGGCCGCCCCCCAAAGAGCATCGTTTACTCATTCATGTATTCGTGACCGTGGCTACAACTGCTTTGCTTGGGTACTCCGCGATATCAGTGGCAGGACCGTTCGGATACGACCAGGGGATGACTCGGGAGGCGGCGAAAAAGATCTCTAAGGGTGTCCGCGACAGTAAGGACGCGTTGACGGTCCAACAACCGCCGATCATCAACGAGAGTATTCAATCGCTAACACTCTTCTTTTCGAAGGAATCCGGGCTCTGCTTTATCCTCGCAGAAGGAAAGCTGTTCTTTGCGTCTTCCATCGAGCATGAATTTGAGGAAACCGTACGAGTCCTTTCGCAGAAATATGGCAAACCGCAGATCGGGTTTGAACCGAATAGAGATGTGCGACAGCCCATACCTCCGAAAGAATGGTACAGGGCGGTCATGGAACAGAATGGAAGGCTTGTTGCGATGTGGGTAGAGGAACATCGACATCGGTTGCCGGACAAGCTGCGCACGGTTCGGCTTTCCGTAGGTGTGTCTGATCTCGGCAAAGGAGCGATGGGAGCACTACTTTTCCAATACGCATTCTCAAATCATGAGGACTGTCGGAGTGAATGGCGAACGAACCGATCCAAAGGGCTCTAATGTGACGGCGATACCGTCCGGACAGTCAATATGAAAGCTGAAGGCTTAGCCGACGTTTATAGTCATTAGCGGTAATTCCTACGGTAAAATAGCAGGTTAGAGGAGGGTGCCATGTGGCACCCTCTTGCTTTATATGGCCCAGAGCCACATCCGCAACTTCTCGATCATCGCGCACATCGACCACGGCAAGTCGACGCTCGCGGACCGCTTCATTCAGATGTGCGGCGGCCTGCCCGAGCGCGAGATGGCCGAGCAGGTGCTCGACTCGATGGACCTCGAGCGCGAGCGCGGCATCACCATCAAGGCGCAGACCGCGGCGCTGCAGTACAAGGCGCGCAGTGGCGACATCTACCTGTTGAATATGATCGACACCCCGGGCCACGTCGATTTCTCCTACGAGGTCAGCCGCTCGCTTGCCGCCTGCGAGGGCGCGGTCCTGGTGGTCGACGCCTCGCAGGGCGTCGAGGCGCAGACCGTGGCCAACTGCTACACCGCGATCGAGCAGGGCGTCGAGGTGATCCCGGTGCTGAACAAGATCGACCTGCCCTCGGCCGACGCGGCCAAGGCGATCCAGGAGATCGAGGACGTGATCGGCATCCAGGCGCAGGACGCGATCCGCGCCAGCGCCAAGACCGGCGAGAACGTGTCCGAGATCCTGGAGGCGGTCATTGCGCGCGTGCCGGCCCCGAAGGGAAATGCTTCTGAAAAATTGCAAGCACTCATCATCGACTCGTGGTTCGACAACTACGTCGGCGTGGTGATGCTGGTGCGCGTGTTCGAGGGCACGCTCAGGCCCAGGGAGCGCATCCTCCTGATGAGCAACGACTCGACCTACCTCTGCGACCAGCTCGGGGTGTTCACGCCGAAGGCGATCTCGCGCGACGTTCTGTCCGCCGGCGAAGTCGGCTACGTCACCGCCGGCATCAAGGAGCTGCGCGCCGCGAAAGTCGGCGACACCATCACCCACGCCGACAAGCCCGCCGCCAAGCCGCTGCCGGGCTTCAAGGAGATCAAGCCGCAGGTGTTCGCGGGCCTGTACCCGGTCGAGGCCAACCAGTACGAGGGGTTGCGCGACGCGCTCGAGAAGCTGCACCTGAACGACGCCTCGTTCCACTACGAGCCCGAGACCTCGCAGGCGCTCGGCTTCGGGTTCCGCTGCGGGTTCCTCGGCCTGCTGCACATGGACATCGTGCAGGAGCGCCTCGAGCGCGAGTACGCCATGCACCTCATCACCACCGCGCCGTCGGTGGTGTACGAGGTGGCGCTGCGCGACGGCACGGTGCAGCAGGTCTCCAACCCGGCGCGCCTGCCCGATCCGACGCTGATCGAGGAGATCCGCGAGCCGATCATCGCCACCAAGATCTTCGTGCCGCAGGAATACGTCGGACCGGTGATCACGCTGTGCACCCAGAAGCGCGGCACGCAGACCAACATGCACTACTCGGCGCGCCACGTCGTCATCTCCTACGACCTGCCGCTCAGCGAGGTGGTGCTCGACTTCTTCGACCGGCTGAAGTCGATGACCCGCGGCTACGGCTCGCTCGACTACGAGTTCAAGGAATACCGCGCCACCGACGTGGTGCGGCTGGACGTCCTGGTGAACGGCGAGCGCGTCGACGCGCTCTCCAGCATGGTGCATCGCGAGAGCTCGCAGCATCGGGGACGAGAGCTGGTCAGCAAATTGAGATCGCTGATCCCGCGGCAGATGTTCGACGTCGCGATCCAGGCCGCGATCGGCGGCCACATCGTGGCGCGCGAGAACGTCAAGGCGCTGCGCAAGAACGTGATCGCCAAGTGCTACGGCGGCGACATCACGCGCAAGCGCAAGCTGCTCGACAAGCAGAAGGAAGGCAAGAAGCGCATGAAGCAGGTCGGCTCGGTGGAGATCCCGCAGGAGGCGTTCCTCGCCGTGCTGCAGCGGGGTGACGGTTGAATTTCGCGCTGTTCCTGCTGATCCTGCTGCTGGTCACCGGGCTGGTCTGGCTGTTCGATAAATTCTTTCTCAGAAAAAGAAGGGCAGCGGACGCCAGGCAGCCGTGGTGGGTGGAGTACTCGATCAGCTTCTTTCCGGTGATCCTGATCGTGTTCCTGCTGCGCTCGTTCCTGGTCGAGCCGTTCAAGATCCCCTCGAGCTCGATGGTGCCGACGCTGCTGGTCGGCGACTTCATCCTGGTGAACAAATTCACCTACGGCATCCGCCTGCCGGTGGCCAACAAGAAGATCATCGAGCTCGACAGCCCGGCGCGCGGCGACGTGATGGTGTTCCGCTTCCCCGAGGATCCCTCGCTCGACTACATCAAGCGGGTGGTCGCCATCCCCGGCGACCGCCTCGAGTACCGCAACAAGCGCCTGTCGATCAACGGCTCCCCGGTGCCGGTGCGCCAGGTGGACGACTACCTGTCCAAGGAGCGCATGCAGTTTTCCCGGCGCTTCGTCGAGAGCCTCAACGGCGCCGACCATGAAATATTGCTCGACGAGGACGCGCCGGCATCGGTCATGCCGGGGCGCGCGTTCCCGTTTGCCGGGAATTGCAACTACAATACCAGCGGCCTGGCATGCACCGTTCCGCCGGGCCATTACTTCGTCATGGGCGATAACCGGGACAACTCGAGCGACAGCCGCGTATGGGGATTCGTCCCCGACGAGAACATCGTCGGCAAGGCGTTCTTCATCTGGCTGAACCTGAGCGAGCTGGGCCGGTTCGGCTCGTTCCGCTGAAGCGGCAGGGAGGAATAGCGATGCGCAAACAACGTGGCGTCAGCATCATCGGACTGATCATCGGCTTGGCGATCCTGGTCTTGGTCGCGGTGTTCGCGATGAAGGTCGTGCCGTCCTTCATGGAATTCCGCGCCGCCAAGGCGGCGATCGAGGCCATCGCGCGCCAGGGGGGGTCGCCGACGGACATTCGCAGGGCGTGGGAGGGCCGCGCGGCGATCGACGACATCAACACCGTCAAGGCCTCGGATCTCGAGATCAGTAAAGACGGCAACCAGATGGTGATCGCCTTCGCCTACCGCAAGGAAGTGCCGATGTTCGGCAGCGTCGGCCTGTACATCGACTACGCCGCGAGCTCGAAGGGCAGCCAGTAAGCGAATTGCCTCGACCCGCGGCTCTCGAGGAAGGCCTCGGCTACCGCTTCGCCGAAGCGCGGCTCCTCGAGCAGGCGCTGACGCACGCGAGCTGGGGCGCGGACAACAACGAACGGCTGGAATTCCTGGGCGACGGCGTCCTCGGCTGCGCGATCGCCGACGAGCTGTACGCCCGCTTCCCGGCGCTTGCGGAGGGCCGGCTGTCGCGCTTGCGCGAGAGCCTGGTGCGCGAGGAGGCCCTGGTCGAGGTCGCCGCGAGCCTGGACCTGGCTGCGCACCTGCGGCTGGCCGCCCGCCAGACGGTCACCCCCTCGGTGCTGGCCGACGGCGTCGAGGCGCTGTTCGGGGCGATCTTCCTGGACGGGGGCTATGACGCGGCGCGCGAAGCGGCGCTACGCGCTTTCGGCCCGCTGCTCGGGCGGCTTGACCCCGCGAACAGCGCCAAGGACGCGAAGAGCCGCCTGCAGGAGATGATGCACGCGCGACGCAAGGGCCTGCCCGAGTACCGCGTGGTCGCGACCCTCGGCGAGGCGCACCGGCTCTCCTTCGAGGTGGAATGCGTGCTGCCGGAGCTCGACCTCCACACCCGGGGAAACGGCAGCTCGCTGCAGCGCGCGCAGCAGGAAGCTGCGCAGAAGATGCTGGAAAGACTCGAGCGTTGAGCGCGCATCGCTGCGGCACCATCGGCTTTGCCGGGCGCCCCAACACCGGCAAGTCGAGCCTGCTGAACCGCCTGGTGGGCGAGAAGCTGTCGATCGTCTCGGCCAAGCCCCAGACCACGCGCCACCTGATCACCGGCATCCTGACGCGCGAGGACTGCCAGTACGTGTTCGTCGACGCGCCAGGGCAGCAGCTGCAGGCGAAGAGCACGCTGCACCGCAGGCTCAACAAGCGCGCCACCGAGGCGGCGCGCGACGCCGACGTGGCCCTGTTCGTGGTGGAGGCCTTGCGCTTCGGCCCCGAGGACGAGGCGGTGCTGGCGCGCATTCCCGTCGCGCAGCACGTGATCGCGGTCGTGAACAAGATCGACCTGATGAAGGCCCAGCAGCTGATCCCGTTCCTCGACCGGCTGTCGAAGACTCGCGCGTTCGAGGCCATCGTCCCGGTGAGCGCGAAGACCGGCCGCAACATCCTGGAGCTGCTGCGCGTAATGCGCGACGCGCTGCCCGAGGCGCCGCCGGCGTACCCGCCCGACCAGCTCACCGACCGCGACGAGCGCTTCTTCGCCGCGGAGCTGCTGCGCGAGAAGCTGTTCATCGGGATGGGCCAGGAGCTGCCGTACCGCTGCGAGGTGCTGATCGAGAGCTTCAAGGAAGAAGGGCGGCTGCGGCGCATCGAGGCCACCATCCTGGTCGAGCGCGCGAGCCAGAAGGCCATGGTCCTGGGCGCCGGCGGCCAGAAGATGAAGCAGATGGCCACGGCGGCGCGTCAGGACATGGAGAAGCTCTTCGGCGGCAAGGTGTTCCTCGCGGTGTGGGTGAAGGTGCGCAAGTCATGGACCGACGACGCGCGCGTGCTGCGCCAGCTCGGCTACGAATGAGAAGCCGGACCGAGCACGAGCCGGGCTACGTGCTGCATACGTATCCCTACAAGGAGACCAGCCTGATCGTCGAGGCGCTCACGCGGCGCTTCGGCCGCATCGCGCTGCTGGCGCGCGGCGCGCGCCGTCCGCGCTCGGCGATGCGCGGCGTGCTGCTGTCCTTTCACCCGCTGCGCCTGAGCTGGGGCGCCGCGGCCGAGCTGCGCAACCTGATTTCCGGCGAGTGGTCGGGCGCCTCGCCACCGCTCGGCGGGCGCGCCCTGATGTGCGGCTTTTACCTCAACGAGCTGCTGCTGCGGCTCCTGCCGCGCGACGACCCGCACGAAGCCCTGTTCGATATCTACGGCGAGTCGCTCGCGGCGCTGTCCCGGGACCCGGACCACGCCGCGGTGCTGCGCGCCTTCGAAAAGCGCCTGCTCGCCGAGCTCGGGTATGCTCCGCTGCTCGAGCAGGACGCGGCGACCGGCGCGGCAATCGATCCGGCGCGGCGCTACGTCTACGAGCCCGAACGCGGACCCATGCCCCTGAACAGCGCCGCTTCCAGCCAGCCCAGCGTCAGCGGCCAGACGCTGCTCGACGTCGCCGCCGACCGCTACGGCCGCCCGGAGACGCGCGACGAGGCGCGCCTGCTGCTGCGCTCTCTCATCGGCCAGCGGCTGCACGGCCAGGTGCTGCACACGCGCGCGGTGCTGCTGGAGCTGAACGAGCTGTGATCGGGCAACCATGATCGAACTGGGTGTCAACGTCGACCATGTCGCCACCGTGCGGCAGGCGCGGCGCACCTACGAGCCCGACCCGGTCTGGGCGGCGGTCGAAGCGCACCTCGGCGGCGCCGGCGGCATCACGGTGCACTTGCGCGAGGATCGGCGCCACATCCAGGACCAGGACGTGCGCCGGCTGCGCGAGCTGACGCACATCAAGCTCAATCTCGAGATGGCGGCGACCGACGAGATGGTCGGCATCGCCAGCCACCTCAAGCCCGAGATGGCGATGCTGGTGCCGGAGGGGCGGCACGAGGTGACGACCGAGGGCGGCCTGGATGTTGCAGGTCAGGAAAAACAATTGTCTTCTATCGTGAAGCGCCTTGCCGACGCGGGAATCGTCGTCTCCGTCTTCATCGACGCCGAGTTGCGCCAGGTCGAGGCGGCGAAGCGCATCGGCGCGACGGTCTGCGAGGTCCACACCGGCCCGTACGCCCACGCCTTCCATTCGAAGGGCCGCGACGCGGAAAGCCCTGCCGTTATTTCAGAATTGAGAAAAATTCAGAACGCGGGAGAAGTCATTCGCTCGCTCGGCATGCGCTTCAACGCCGGCCACGCGCTCAACTACTTCAACGTCGAGCCGGTGGCGCGGCTGCCGGGGGTGCGCGAGCTGCATATCGGCCACGCCATCGTGTCGCGCGCCCTGTTCATCGGCATGCGCGAGGCGGTGCGCGAGATGAAGAGCCTGATGGTGCAGGCCGCGCGGTGATCTACGGCGTCGGCACCGATGTGGTCGAGATCGGCAGGATCGAAAAGGCGCTCGGGCGCTTCGGCGAGCGCTTCGCGCGCCGCATCCTCTGCGATCCCGAGCTGAAGCGGTTCCAGGGGCACCGGCAGCCTGCCGCCTACCTCGCCAAGCGTTTTGCCGCCAAGGAAGCCTTCACGAAAGCGTTGGGCACCGGCATCAAGGCGCCGGCCAACTGGCACGGCGTATGGGTCAGGAACTTGGCCTCGGGTAAGCCGGTTCTCGAGTTTTCACAACCCTTGAAACAGCTCCTTGAGGAAAGAGGCGTGTCGAAAGCGCATCTTTCCCTCGCCGACGAGCGCGGCGTCGCGGTCGCCACCGTGATCCTCGAGTGCGAAAAGTAAGGCTGCCGCCGGGACCTGTGGTCGCAGACGTCGTGGGGCCGGTGCTGAGCGACGACGACCGCGAGCGCCTGCGCCACCCGGCGACCGGCGCGGTCATTCTTTTCTCCAGGAATTATGAAGCGCCCGAGCAGCTGCGCCTGCTGGCCGAGGATATCGAGCGGCTGCGCGAGCCCGCGCTGCCGGTGGGCGTGGACCACGAGGGCGGCCGGGTACAGCGCTTCCGCGAGGGCTTCACCGCGATCCCGGCGATGCGCGAGCTGGGCCGCCTGTGGGACCGCGACCAGGACCTGGCCCGCGAGGCGGCGCGCGCCGCCGCGTACGTCATCGGCGCCGAGCTCGGCGCGCACGGCCTCGACTTCAGCTTCGCGCCGGTGCTCGATCTCGACTACGGCGCGAGCAGCGTGATCGGCGACCGCGCGCTGCATTACGACCCCAACGCCGTCGGCGCCCTCGCCGGCGCCATTGTGCAGGGCTTCGCCGACGCCGGGATGGCTGCGGTCGGCAAACATTTTCCGGGCCACGGATTCGCTTCCGCGGACTCCCACGTTGCCGTACCGCGAGATGAGCGAGCGCTTGCCGATGTCCTGAAAAAGGACGTCCTGCCCTACCGGAAAGCGATCGAGGCCGGCCTCGCGGCCGTGATGCCGGCGCATGTGGTCTACCCGCAGGCGGACGCCGAGCCCGCAGGCTACTCGAAATACTGGTTGCAGGAAGTGCTGCGCGGCAAGCTGGGCTTCGACGGGCTGATCTTCAGCGACGACTTGTCGATGGCGGGGGCGAGCACCGCCGGCGGCCCGCCCGAGCGCGCCCGCGCCGCGCTGGCCGCTGGTTGCGACATGGTGTTGTTATGCAACGACCCCAAGGGGCTCGACGCGCTGCTGGATTCCCTAAAGGACGTTTCCCTTGGGAACGCCGGGCGCCTGGACCGGATGCGGAAGCAGGGCGGGCGAGATCTCCGAAAAAGCGTCGCCTACCGCGAAGCGCAGGAGGCGCTCGGCGCGCTCGGCTACGCGCGCTCCATGTAAGTGCCTTCGGCGGTGTCGATCTTGATCTTCTCGCCCTTGTTGATGAAGGGCGGCACCTGCACCGTGATTCCGGTCTCCATCTTCGCTGGCTTGAAGGAATTGGTGGCGGTGGAATTCTTGATGCCGGGCTCGGTGTCTTCGACGGTCAGCACCACCGACGGCGGCAGCTCGATGCCGATCGGGCGCCCGTTGTAGAAGCTGATCTGCACCTCGGTGTTGGGCAGCAGGTAGCCCGCCTGACCCTCGAGGAAGTCCGCCGGCAGCGACAGCTGCTCGTAGTTCTCCTTGTCCATGAACACGTAGCTGTCGCCGTCCTGGTACAGGTACTGCATGTCGCGCCCATCCATGTAGGCGCGCTCGACCTTGTCCTCGGTGCGGAAGCGCTGGTTGGTCTTGGTGCCGGCCTCGATGTCCTTCATCTCGACCTGCATGAACGCGCCACCGCGGCCGCCGACGTGCACGTGGTAGGACTTGAGCACGCGCCAGACGCGCTTGTCCCACTCGATCAAATTCCCGGGGCGGATCCCTACCGCTTCGACCTTGGCCATGACAGTGAATGACGCTCTGCGAAAAGGGCGCGAATTTTACACGATTTATAATGAATTCTTGTTCGATGCCAAGGCTTTCGTCGCCGGGCTGCCGAATCTGCCCGGGGTGTACCGCATGCTCGGCGGGGCCGGGGAGCCGTTGTACGTCGGCAAGGCGCGGGACCTGAAGAAGCGCGTCGCGTCGTACTTCCACAAGACCGTCGAGAGCCCGCGCATCCGCATGATGCTGTCGCAGGTGGCCGCGGTGGAGGTGACCGCGACGCGCTCCGAGGACGAGGCGCTGCTGCTCGAGAACAACCTCATCAAGAGCCTCGCGCCGCGCTACAACATCCTGTTCCGCGACGACAAGTCCTACCCTTACCTGACGCTGACCGGGCACCCGTTTCCGCGCCTGGGCTTCCACCGTGGCGCCAAGGACCGGCGCCACCGTTACTTCGGGCCGTTCCCGCATGCCCACGCGGTGCGCGAGAGCATCCAGTTGCTGCAGCGGGTGTTCCGCCTGCGCACCTGCGAGGACACGGTGTTCGAGCACCGCTCGCGGCCCTGCCTGCTGTTCCAGATCCGGCGCTGCAGCGCGCCGTGCACCGGCCAGATCGCGGCGCAGCCGTACGCCGAGGACGTGGCCAACGCGGCGCTGTTCCTCGAGGGCCGCGAGGATGACGTGATCCGGAACCTGGGCGAGCGAATGAAATCCGCGTCCGACGCGCGGCACTACGAGGAGGCTGCCGCCTATCGCGATCAGGTGCGCGCGCTGTCCCGCATTCAGGTGCGCCAGTACGTCGAATCGAACCACGGCGTCGACGCCGACGTGGTCGCCTGCGTAGTCGAGGGGGGCATCGCCTGCGTCAACCTGGTCATGATCCGCACCGGCCGCCACGTCGGCGACCGCAGCTTCTTTCCGGCGAACGCCGAGGGCGCCGCCGAAGCCGAGGTCGTCTCCGCCTTCCTCGGGCAGCATTACCTGGAGCAGCCGCTGCCCGCGCTTGTGGTCACGAGCGAGCCCGTGGAGCTCGAGAACGCGAACGTGGTGAACCCGTCGCACGGCGAACGGCGGGTCTGGCTGGACATGGCCCGCAAGAACGCGCTGCTGGCGATCGCGCAGCGGGTGCGCGACCGGGCGACGCAGGAGGGTCGGCTGCTCGCGTTGCGCGAGGCGCTGGGCCTGCCGGAGGGTGCGCAGCGCGTGGAATGCTTCGACATAAGCCACACGATGGGCGAGGCAACGGTAGCATCCTGTGTGGTCTACGATCGCCAGCAGATGCAGAAGGCCGAATACCGCCGCTTCAACATCCGGGATATCACGCCCGGCGACGACTACGCTGCGATGCGCCAGGCGCTCGCGCGCCGCTACGAGCGGGTCAGCGCCGAGGCGGGCCGGATTCCCGACCTGATCCTGATCGACGGCGGCAAGGGGCAAGTAGGGGTTGCTTGTGCAGTTCTACATGATTTGGGTTTACACCAAGTGAGCGTGGTCGGCGTCGCCAAGGGGCCCGGGCGCAAGCCGGGCGAGGAGGAGCTGATCCTGGAAGGCGGGGCCCAGGCGCTGCAGCTCCCGCCCTCGCACCCCGGGCTGCACCTGATCCAGGCGATCCGCGACGAGGCGCACCGCTTCGCGGTGCTCGGCCACCGCGCGCGGCGCGGCAAGGCGCGCACCACCTCGATGCTCAACGAGATCCCCGGCATCGGCGCCAAGCGCCGCCAGGCGTTGATCGAGCATTTCGGCGGCCTGCGCGGCGTCCAGGCCGCGGCGATCGACGACATCGCCAAGGTCGAGGGCATCAGCCGGCCGCTCGCCGAGCGCATCTACCGCCACCTGCACGAGTCCGCCAGCGCATGATCCCGCTCAACGTCCCTAACCTGGTCACGCTGTCGCGGATCATCCTGATCCCGCTGATCGTCGGAATCTTCTACCTGCCCGACGAATGGCTCTCTCCTTCGAGCAAGAACATCACCGCGACTGCAGTGTTCATCTTCGCCGCGGTTACCGACTGGCTCGACGGCTACCTCGCGCGCAAGCTCAACCAGATGTCGGCTTTCGGCGCCTTTCTCGATCCCGTGGCCGACAAGCTCATCGTCGTCGGTGCGCTTATCGTGCTACTGAAGGAAGGCAGGGTCGAAACCGCAGTGGCTTTAATCATCATCGGCCGCGAGATTGCCATCTCCGCGTTGCGCGAATGGATGGCTAAAGTAGGCCAGTCGAGGAGTGTCGCGGTCGCGTTCATCGGCAAACTGAAGACGGTCGGCCAGATGATCGCAATCCCTCTCCTTTTGTACGACGACTGGCTGTTCGGGCTGATCGATTGCCAGTGGCTCGGCACCGTGCTGATCAACATCGCGGCAGTGCTCACCGTGATCTCGATGCTCTACTACCTGCGCAAGGCGCTGCCGCACGCGGCGACCCCCGGTTGACCTATAATCGGGCCTGACGCGGGAGTAGCTCAGTTGGTAGAGCGTAACCTTGCCAAGGTTAAGGTCGCGAGTTCGAGACTCGTCTCCCGCTCCAAGTTACGATGAAGGGAAGGTCCGGCTGGACCTTCCCTTTTTGCTGTCCAGGGCGGGATGGCAGAGTGGTCATGCAGCGGCCTGCAAAGCCGTGGACGCCGGTTCGATTCCGACTCCCGCCTCCAGTTCCTCCCAGCGCTGCGCGTCGGCGGACGTGGCAAAATTCCAGCCATCCCTCGCCGCCCGGGTGGCGAAACTGCTAGACGCAGGGGACTTAAAATCCCCTGGCCGCAAGGCCGTGCCGGTTGGAGTCCGGCCCCGGGCACCCCCAAGGCCACAAACGATGCTGACCGCCTTCAATTTCTCGCGCTGGATCGACGAGCATGCGCACCTGCTCAAGCCGCCGGTCGGCAACCAGATGGTGTTCCGCGAAGCCGAGGACCTGATCGTGCAGGTGGTCGGCGGGCCGAACGCGCGCACCGACTACCACGACGATCCCTACGAGGAATTCTTCTACCAGCTGCGCGGCAACATCGTCCTCAAGGTGATCGAGGACGGCCGGTCGCGCGACGTGCCGATCCGCGAGGGCGAGATCCTGCTGGTGCCGGCGCATTGCCGCCATTCGCCGCAGCGTCCCGAGCCCGGCTCGGTCGGCCTGGTGGTGGAGAAAGTGCGGCCGCTGGAAGTGCTGGACGGTTTCGAGTGGTACTGCCCGAAATGCTGGGCTGTGGTACACCGGGTCGAGCTCAACGTGCAGAACATCGTCGCCGACCTGCCGCCGCTGTTCGAGACCTTCTATAGGAGCGACCGGCTATGCCCGCAATGCGGCGCCATGCATCCCGGAAAAGGGTAAAGGTCTCCCGCCCGGCGCAGGCCGCGAAGCGCCTGTTCGCGGCGCACGAGGCCGGCGAACCGTTCCAGCCGCTGCCCGCCGAGCTCGCGCCGCGCAACGCCGCGGAGGCCTACGCCATCCAGAGCGCGTTCGTCGCCCTGCGCGCCCCAAAGCTCGGCGCGCGCGTCGGGTACAAGATCGCGCTCACTTCGGAAGAGATGCGCCGCTTCGTCGGGGTCGACAGCCCGCAGGCCGGGGTGATGCTCGAGTCGACCATCCTGCGCAGCCCCGCCCGGATACGCGCGCGCGACTACGTGCGCCTGGTGGTCGAGTTCGAGATCGCGGTACTGCTCACCGACGACCTGCCGGCGGCGGACAAGCCGTTCTTCCGCGACCGCGTAGCGAAGGCGGTCGGGGCGGTCATGCCGGCGTTCGAGCTGGCCGACGATCGCAAGGCCGACTACAAGCGGCTTGCGAGCCACCCGCTCGATCTGATCGCGGACAACTGCTGGAACGAGGGCGCGGTGCTCGGCGCCCCGGTCCAGGACTGGAAAAGCATCGACCTGGCGGCGCTGCGGGGAGTGGCCACCCTCAACGGCAAGGCCGTGGGCGAGGGCAGGGGCGCGGACGCGATGGGCCACCCCTTCGACGCCGTCGCGTGGCTCGCCGACCATCTGGCCTCGCTCGGGCGCGGCCTGGTGCGCGGCGACGTGGTGATCACCGGCAGCATCGTGACGTCCAAGTACCCCAAGGCCGGCGACCGGATCGGGTTCGACCTGGGAGCGCTCGGCGCGGTCGAGCTGCGCGTCGACTGATCGGCCTAGAGCGCCAGGCTGCCGACGCTGGTGCCGCCGCAGACGTACAGCACCTGGCCGGTCACAAAGCTGTTTTCCCGGTCGGCGAAGAACAGCACCGCGCGCGCCACGTCGGCCGGCTGGCCCAACCGCTTCACCGGGATGCCCTGCGCGATGCGCTCGACCTGGGGACTGCCGCGCGGCACGATGCTGTGGAAGTTGTCGGTCTCGATCGGCCCCGGCGCCACCACGTTGACCGTGATCCCCTGCGGCGCGAGCTCGAGCGCCCAGGTGCGCGCCATCCCGAGGATGCCGGCTTTGGTCGCCGAGTACGACGTGCGCGTGGGCAGGCCGAGCACCGCCCGGGAGGACACCAGCACCACGCGGCCGTAGCCCGCGGCCTTCATCGCCGGCAGCGTCGCCTGCAGCAGCAGGATCGCCGCCGAAAGGTGCAGGTGGACCAGCGCCTCGAAGTCCTCGAGCTTGACGTCGGGCAGGAGAGCAGGGCGGATTGTCCCGGCGTTGTGGATCAACGTGGTGATCCTGCGGTTCCTGAGGTCTTCGCAGACTTTTCTCGTCGCGGCGGTGTCGGTGAGATCCACCTTCACGTAATTCAGCTTTTGATGCGCTGCCGGCGGCGGCTGCACGTCCAACGAAAAAACCTCAACATTGGAATCCAGCAGCCGTTGCACGACCGCCAACCCGATGCCCGCGCTGCCGCCGGTGACGAGCGCCGCGCTCACAGGAAAAGCTGGATCGAGGGCAGGGCGGCGTCGCAGTTCAGCAGGTCCACGCGCTTCAGGCGGATGCGCAGCCCGGCGTCTGAAGTAACCAACGTGTGCCAGGCGGTTGCGGCATAGCGCTGCGAATCGTCGCCGCGGGTCTCGGTATAGATGAACGGCGTGCGCATCAGGTACTCGCCGCGCGCCGCGTCGGACTTCTCCAGCTCCGGGGTCTGCAGCAGGTGCTGGCAGCGGCTCGCCGGTTTCTGCGAAAAGGCGTTCGGCTGCTTCAGCCGCTCGATGCGCAGCTTGAGCAGGAACTTGTCCTCGTAGGCGAGCGAGTTGTGGCCCAGCGGATCGCTCTGCCCGGGAGCGATCGGAACCCAGTAATAGGCGTCGTCGGCGAACAGCTCGTACCACTCGTCGAAGCGCTTCTCGTCGATCAGGCGCGCCTCGCGCAGGACGAAGCGAATCAGGTCCGCTTCGCTCATCCGGCCGCCATGAATTCCCTCCAGGCGCGGAACTGGTTGCGCATGGAGATATCGCTGGTGCCGTTGCAGATGAGTTCTTTTTCGTTCAATTCACTTTCATTAAAATTCCGGTGAAGGCTCACCCATTCATTCCCAGGGGCGGCGAGGCCTTCCTGCGCCGAGCGGTAGCAGTGCAGGTCGTCGTGGCCGACCACCGACATGGGTGAGTTGATCAGCCGGTTGTACATCACCGTGCGCTCGAGCAGCTTGTCGGGCGCGCCCTTGAGGCGGAAAGTCCAGGACTCGATCAGCGTCTTGTCGGCGGCAAGCGGCCGCACCACCCGGATCGACTGGATCGCGCCCTTGATGGTGAGGCTGGGGTAGTAGACGGTGTTGTGGCGCACCGTGCCCAGGATCTGCTGCGCACGCTCCGCGCCGTAGGCGCGCTTCATCGCCTCCTCGTAGTCCGGGATCGCCGAGTACGAAGAATGGATCGAGAAATTCACCCCGGAAAAGCCGTGGCCGTGCGGGTAAACGCGCACCCCCATGTCATCGAAGAACTTGTAGTCGTTGGCAAAGGGCGCGTACTGCTCGACCGCCATCGGCTTGGGACGGTCCGCCGGCTGGCCTTCCCACAGCCGTTTCGCAGTGCCGGCGGAGGAGGCGTGCACGATCATCGGGTGCATCATGTCGTTCAGGTTCTCGACGAACATCTTCCAGTTGCAGTTGTGCAGGTAGCGCAGGCAGCCGCCGGTGATCTCGAGCTCGCCCTCCGGCGAGCGATCGGCGAGGTTGTCGATGGAGGAGAGCGAATCGCCGAAGTACTCGCGGAACCCCGGGCCGGGGGCGAGGCGGGCGAACACGAACCCGCGATAGGTCTCGTGGGTGACGCGCGCCAGGCCACGACCGGCCTCGGTTTCGTAGACCCGGGTTCCTTCATAACCGCCCTTGAGCGGAACCTGCAGGAGGGAACCGTCCGTACGGTAAGTCCACGCGTGGTACGGGCAACGGAACGTCTTGCCGGTATTGCCCACGAGGTCTCCCACGACCTTGGTGCCCTTGTGGGCGCAGCGGTTCATCAGCACGCGCACCTTGCCGTCGGTATGGCGCACTACGATCACCGGTTTCGCCGCGATGTCGGCGGTGATGTAGTCGCCGGGCTGCGGCACCTGACTTTCGTGGCCGACATAGATCCAGGTCCGCGCCCACAGGCGTTCCATCTCGAGCTGGAAGACTTCCGCGTCGATATAGACGTCGCGGTGCACCCGGTCGGCTTCTACCAGCGCCTGCAGCGCGCCCGGGTCGTCCCGGTATCTCCTCATGGCCGCATTGTAGAATCCATCAAATGATTGTTTTCGATCTGCTTTGCAGCTCAGGGCACCGCTTCGAGGGCTGGTTCGCCTCGGCCGCCGATTTCGCCTCGCAGAAGGAGCGCAAGCTGCTTTCCTGCCCGAGCTGCGGCGCGGCGAAGGTAGAGCGCGTGCCCTCGGCAGCCCGGGTCAACCTTGGCGCCACAGAGCCCAAGGCGCCCGCCCAGCCCGCCAAGACACCGGAAATGGAAGGCAAGGACCCGTTCGCCATCGCCCAGATGCTGTATTCGCGCATGCTCGACGAGCTCCTCACCAAGAGCGAGGACGTCGGCAAAGACTTTCCCGCAGAAGCCCGCAAGATCTTCTATGACCAGGCGCCGGCCCGCGCCATCCGCGGCCAGGCCACCCAGCAGGAGCACGACGATCTGTTGGATGAGGGCGTTCCGGTTGCGCGTCTGCCTGTCCCACCTGCAGATAAGCTTAACTAGGACAAAGCATTATTCATTGTAGTTCGAGTGATGCTGTAGGTATCCTGGGGACTGAGCTTATGTTGCCCAATGTGTATTATGTTAAGTATTAGACCTTCCCAGGCATCCCGGCCAGCATCTCGGCCGAAAACAGCCTCGGATTCAAGGGATGGCGGCTCAGACGGCGGTGCTGGCCCATCTGACGGGCAAAGACCAGCCAACGGTGTGCATCCTTCCGGCTGACCTTCGCCCCGCCCGTCCGGTACTTGGGGGGTAGGCCGAAAGCCAGGAGGGCCCGGTCCAGGGCGATCTTCTGAAGGACCTCCGCCAGGCGTTCGATGCCTTCGCGGTCGTCCACCGGCCTCGGGGAAGCCAGCAGCCCTTCGAGCGCGGTGGAATCCGCGGCGTAGTCCAGGGCCCGCAGCGGCGCTCCGCCGGCATACGCAAGCCAGCGCTCGGCTTGAGCCACCTTTTGCTCCGCCAGCCACGCCAGCGCGGTGGCCATCGGCGGGATTGGCACCGGCACAGCCACGCAGCGGCTGCGGATCGTCGGCAGCAGCAGGGCCGGGCGATGCGATACCACGATGAACATCGCACCGGCGGACGGTTCCTCGAGGTCCTTGAGAAGCGCGTTCGCGGTCGGGATGTTCATGTGCTCCGCCGGATGGATCAGCACCACCCGCCTGCCCCCGCGGTGCGAGCCTACGTTCAGGAAGTCCGCCAGGCCCCGCACTTGATCGATCTTGATTTCGGTGCTCGGCTGCTTTGTCTTGCGGGCGGGCGCCTCTTCCTCGCTTTCCGCCGGCGCCGCGGCCAGCGCCTCGGGCTCGACCCGGCGGAAATCGGGGTGGTTGCCGCCGAGATACCACCTGCAGCCGTCGCAGGAGCCGCAAGGCTTGTCTTTTCCTTCACAAAGAAAAAGCTGTGCTGCGCGCTCGGCGAGCGCCAGCTTGCCGACCCCGCGCGGTCCATGGATCAGCAGCGCGTGCGGCAGGCGCTCGAGGCCTTTGCGCAATCCGTCGAGGATCGGCTGATTCCAGGGATGCATCACAGCCCCGCCAGCCCCTGCTCCACCGCCTTGCGAATGGTCTTCAGGTCCGCCGCCGCGTCGATCACGCGAATGCGTGCCGGATCGGCCTCGGCGCGGACCCGATAGATGTTTCGCACGCGCTCGAAGAATTCGCGGCCCTCGCGCTCGAAACGGTCGAGCGCCTTGCCGGACGCCGCCAGCCTCTGGCGGGAGACTTCGTAGCTGCAATCGAACAGCAGGGTGCGGTCGGGGCGCAGTCCTGGATGGGCGGCGTCGCCCAGGCGCCCGATCAGCTCGAACGAGACGCCCTTCCCCGCCCCCTGGTAGGCGTAGGTCGCGTCCGTGAAGCGGTCGCATACGACCCAGCTTCCCGCCTGCAACCCCGGCTCGATGACCTTTGCGACATGCTCGGCGCGCGCCGCGAAGATCAGCAGGGTCTCCGCCAGCGGCGCCATCGGCTGGCCGAGGATCGCCTCGCGCAGCCGCTCGCCGAGCTCGGTGCCGCCGGGCTCGCGCGTCACGATCACGCGGCGGGCGCCGCCGCCGATGAAGTCCGCGATGAACTGCAGGTGGGTGGACTTGCCGGCGCCGTCGACGCCTTCGAGGGTGATGAACTTGCCGCGCGCGCTCATTTGCCGCCCCGCAGCTGGTACCGGGTCACCGCGCGATTGTGCTCCTCGAGGGTGCGCGAGAAATGGCTCGAGCCGTCGTTGCGCGAAACGTAGTACAGCGCGTTGGTGGTCCCCGGCCGCAGAGCCGCGCGCAGCGAGGCGAGCCCCGGCATGGCGATCGGCGTCGGCGGCAGGCCGGCGCGGGTATAGGTGTTATAGGGACCATCCTCGAGCAGGTGCACGCGCTTCAGGTTGCCATCGAACGTGTTGCCCAGCCCATAGATCACCGTCGGATCGGCCTGCAGGCGCATGCCGATGCGCAGGCGGTTGGCCAGCACGCCGCCGATGAGGTCCCTCTCGCCGGCGAGCCCGGTCTCCTTTTCGATGATCGACGCCATTACCAGCGCCTCGTAGGGCTTCGCGTAGGGCACGCCCTGCGCCCGCGCCTCCCATTCCTGCGCGAGGTGGCGCGCCATCGCGCGATGCGCCCGGCGTAGCACCGCCAGGTCGCTCGATCCCTTGGCGAAGAGATAGGTGTCCGGAAAGAACAGGCCTTCGGCCTGCGGCTCGGCGACCTGCAGCCGCGCCAGGATCGGGCCCTCTTCCAGTCCCTTGGTGTCGTGCTTCAGGTCGGGGCTGGCGTCCAGCGCCGCGCGGAACTGCGCGAAGGTCCAGCCCTCGATCAGCCGTAGCTCGGCCTGGGTGACGTCGCCCCGGGTCAGCTTGTCGAGAAGCTGCAGCGGCGTGAGCGGCTGCGCGATCTCGTAGCTCCCCGCCTTGATATCGCGTCCCCGGCCGAGCGAGCGGGCGAGGAGCTCGAACTCGGAGCGCCGCATCGACACGCCGGCCTTTTCCAGCTGCTCCATCGCCGTGCGGAAGCCCGCGCCGCGCGGGATCTCCACCTCGACCGGGTACTTGCGCACGGTGACCGGCGAGCCGACGTACCAGGCGGCATAGCCGGCGAGCGCGGCGCCGACGATTGCTACCAGTGCGAGAAGGGTCTTCAGAGGAGCGGCGGCGCTAAAATCGGCATTCTACGATGGAGTGCGCACGCCTTAGCCGGTACGGAATCCTGTCAGTGACGGGAACGGACGCGCGTGATTTCCTGCACGCGCAGCTCACCAACGACATCGCCAACTTGCCCGCGGATCGCGCCGCGCTGGCCGGCTGGTGCACCGCGAAGGGTCGCCTCCTCGCCAGCATGCTGGTCATCCCGGCGCCCACGGGCTTCCTGCTGCAGCTCGCGCGCGATCTCGCGCCCGCGGTGGCCAAGCGCCTGTCGATGTACGTGCTGCGCTCCAAGGTGAAGGTCTCCGACGAAAGCGATGTTTGGGTGCAATACGGGTTCTGGAATGCCGGCGTCCCGCGGGTGAGTTGGGAGGGCGACACTGTGACCGTGCCGGTCGGGGATCTGCGCCACCTGAAGATCGGCAAGGCCCTCTCGCAAGCCTGCTCCGGCGCCGAAGAGGCCTGGACACTGCAGGAGATCCGCGCCGGGAGGCCGCTGATCACGGCCGCCACCCAGGACAAGTTCGTGCCGCAGATGGTGAATTTCGAGGCGCTCGGCGGCATCGATTTCCAGAAGGGCTGCTACCCGGGGCAGGAAATCGTCGCTCGCGCCCAGTACCGCGGCGAGGTGAAGCGCCGCATGGTGCGCCTGCCCGCCCCTGCCGGCGCCGAGCTGCGGCCCGGCCAGGAGTTCAACGGCGGCGTGGTGGTCGACAGCGCCGGGGGCGAGCTGCTCGCGGTCATGCCGGTTTGAACTATTACGTGTACTACAAGATCGCCCCGGAGCAGGCCGGCGCCCTGTCGGGTCGGGTAAAAGCACTGCTCGACTCCATAGAGAAGCAAACCGGCATCCGCGGCCGCTGGATGCGCCGGCGCGACGACCCGGCAACCTACATGGAGGTCTTCGAAGGCGTGAAGGACGAGGCCGCGTTCGAGGCGCTGCTCGAGCGCGAGGGCGCAAAGCTCGGCCTCGCGCGCAAGGTCGAGCGCTTCATTTCTGCGGAAACACCTTCCTGAAGGCGCGGATCGCCACGTTCTCGTAGACGCCGTTGCGGTAGAACGGGTCGGCGCCGATGAAGGCCTCGGCCTCCTGGCGCGTCGCGCAATCGACCACGATCAGCGCCCCGGTGCTCGGCCCTTCAGGGCTGTCCTTCAGCGGGCCGCCGAACACCACTTTTTCCGCATTCGCTTTCAGAAATTCCTGATGGGCGGCGCGGTGGCTGTCGCGCAGCGCCGCCGAGTCCGGGCGGTCGAAACAAACGATGGCGTACATGGTATGGTTGGAAATTATGGCCGATAAAGACGACATCCGAGAAGGCAAGGACTTCGGCATCGGCGTACCGCAGGTCAACCATCCCTTCTTCGTGAAGGGCGGCGGCGCGCTCGACTGGGGAATGCAGAACCGCCTGGCGCGCATCTTCAACCCGGCCTCGGGCAAGACCGTGATGCTCGCCTTCGACCACGGCTACTTCCAGGGGCCGACCACCGGCCTCGAGCGCATGGACCTCAACATCGTGCCGCTCATCCCCTACGCCGACGTGCTGATGTGCACCCGCGGCGCGCTGCGCTCGGTGATCCCCCCCTCCTCCACCAACGCGCTGGTCCTGCGCTGCTCGGGCGGCCAGAGCATCCTGACCGAGCTGTCGCGCGAGCTGATCGCGGTGGACATCGAGGACGCCATCCGCCTCAACGCCTGCGCCATCACCACGCAGATCTACATCGGCGCCGAATACGAGCACCAGTCGATCAAGAACCTGGTGCAGCTCATCGACAGCGGCAACCGCTACGGCATCCCGACCATGGCCGTCACCGGCGTCGGCGCCGAGATGAAGCGCGACGAGCGCTACTTCGGCCTCGCCACGCGCATCGCCGCCGAGCTCGGCGCGCACTACGTCAAGAGCTACTTCATCGAGGAAGGCTTCGAGCGCGTGGTCGCCGGCTGCCCGGTGCCGATCGTGATCGCCGGCGGCAAGAAGCTCCCGGAGCTCGACGCCCTGACCATGGCGTACAAGGCGCTCGACCAGGGCGCGGCCGGCGTCGACATGGGGCGCAACATCTTCCAGTCCGACGACCCGGTGGCGATGATCCAGGCGGTCGGCGCGGTGGTCCACCGCAAGGAGAAGCCGCAGCAGGCGTTCCAGCTTTACCAGCAGCTGAAGAGCCGGAATGTGCCTGATCGTTCTCGCCTGGCGCACTCGTCCTGATTTTCCGTTGATCGTCGCGGCGAACCGCGACGAGTTCCACGCCCGTCCCGCCGCCCCGGCGGCCTTCTGGGCCGACCACCCGGAAATCCTCGCCGGGCGGGACCTCGAGGCGGGCGGCACCTGGATGGGTATTTCCCGCTCGGGAAGATTTGCCGCGGTGACCAACTATCGCGGCGCCCATGAAGCGCGCGCCGCCGAGTCGCGCGGGGCGCTGGTGACGAGCTTTCTGGATGGGAATGAAAAGCCGGCTGCGCATCTCCGGCAAATAAAGGCAGACCAATACAGCGGCTTCAATCTGCTGGTGAGCGACGGCGAGGAGCTCTGGTCGATGTCGAACCGCGACGGTCCGCCGCGGCGGCTGGGGCCCGGGATCTACGGCCTGGGCAACACGCTGCTCGATGCCCCAGAGGTCGATGACGCCAAGACGCGCTTTCGGGAGATCCTCGAGCAAGCGCCCGCGGTCGAGACCCTGTTCGGGGCGCTCGCGCCGGCGCGCATCCTCAGCCCGGCCTACGGCACGCGCTGCTCGACCGTGCTGCTCAAGGGTCTGCGGACCCGCTATGCCGAGCGCGTTTTCGCCCCGGACGGTGCCCCGGGCGATACCCTGCACTACGAGTTCTAGAACCGGTGCTTCATGGTCTGATGCGGAATTCCCGCTTCGATGTATTCGGCCCCCTCCTCCGCGAAGCCGTGCGCCCGGTAGAAGGCCCTGGCATGGACTTGCGCCGAAAGGACCACCTCGGCGTCGCCGCGCTCCTTGGCGCGCTGCATGAGGCTTTTCAGCATCAGCCCGCCCACGCCGCGGCCGCGCCACTCCTTGAGGACCGCCATCCGGCCGATGTGGCCGTCGGGCAGCAGCCGGCCGGTCGCCACGGCCTTCTCCCGATCGAACACCACCCCATGAACCGAAACCGCATCCTGCTCGTCGAGCTCGATCTCGCGCGGCACGCCCTGCTCTTCCACGAACACGGTGAAACGGATCAGGCTCGCATGGACGCGCGCGCCTTCCCAGGACAGAAGCTCAATTCGCAGCATGGCGCGAAAAGTATAATCGCGGCATGAAAAGTCGCTGGAGCGACGCCGAAGCGGCGCAGTTCGACGGCCTGCTCGGGCCGCGCGTCTACACCTCGCGCCTGCTCGGACGCGACCGAGCGCTCGTCTTGCATGGCGGCGGCAACACTTCGGTCAAGCTGCGCGAGAAGGACCTGTTCGGCGAGGAGCGCGAGGTGCTCTACGTCAAGGGCAGCGGCTCGGACCTCGAGACCATCGAGCCGGCCGGCTTCACCCCGGTCTCGCTCGCCGCCATGCAGAAGCTCGCGCGCCTGCCGTCGCTCTCCGACGCGCAGATGCTGAACGAGCTGAACACGCACGTGCTGCGCGCCGGCGCGCCCTCGCCCTCGGTCGAGACCATCCTGCACGCAATCCTGCCGCACCGCTACGTCGACCACACGCACGCCGACGCGATGCTGGCGATCTCCAACGCGCCGCAGGGCGAGAAGCGCATCCGCGAGATCTATGGCGAGCGGGTGGTCGTCATCCCCTACGTCATGGCAGGCTTCGAGCTCGCCGCGCGCTGCGCGCGCGAGTTTCCGAAGCAGGCGGGAAAGCACACCGTCGGCATGGTGCTGCTGTCGCACGGCATCTTTTCCTTCGGCGCCGAGGCGCGCGAATCCTATGAGCGCATGATCGAGCTGGTGTCGATGGCCGAGGAGTACCTGGGGAAGAAAAAAGCTTGGCAGCTCGCGTTTTCTCCGAAACCGGCGACGGCGCCGAAGAACGAGGACGTCGCGAGCCTCAGGCGAGCGATTTCGGAGCAGGCCGGGGTACCGATGCTCATGCGGGTCAGTAGCAGCGACAAATTCCTCGCCTTCGCCCAACGCCCGGACCTGCAGAAGCTCGCGCAGCAGGGCCCGGCGACGCCGGATCACCTGCTGTTCACCAAGCCGGCGCCGATGCTCGGGCGCGACGTGGCGGCCTACGCCAAGAGTTATCGTCAGTATTTCCAGCGCCACGCCAAGGGCGCCGGCGAGCCGAAGGCAATGCTCGACGCCGCGCCGCGGGTCGTGCTCGATCCGCAGCTCGGCCTCGCCGCCGTCGGCCGCAGCGCGCGGGAGACCACGATCATCGAGGAGCTGTACGACCACAGCATCGACGTCATCCTGCGCGCCGAGGCGCTCGGCGGCTGGCGCGCCGTGGACGAAAAGCACCTCTTCGACGTCGAGTACTGGCAGCTCGAGCAGGCCAAGCGCAAAGCAGGCCCGCCGCCGGCGTTCGCCGGCGAAGTCGCCCTGGTGACCGGCGCCGCCTCGGGCATCGGCAAGGCGTGCGTGGAGGCGTTTCTCCGGCGCGGAGCGGCGGTCGTCGGCCTGGATCGCAATCCCGCCATAGAAACGCAGTGTGCCGATCCCGCGTTTCTCGGCCTGGCTTGCGATCTCACGGATTCTGGCGCGCTCAACGATTCCCTGGAAAAGGCCGTGCAGCGCTTCGGCGGGCTCGACATGCTGGTGCTCAACGCCGGGATCTTCCCCTCCTCCCAGCCGGTCCAGGACATCGCCCTCGACACCTGGCGGCAGACCATGGCCGTCAACCTGGACGCGCCGCTGCGCCTGCTGCAGCTGTGTCATCCGCTGCTCAAGCTCGCGCCGCACGGCGGGCGCATCGTGGTGATCGGCTCGCGCAACGTGCCGGCGCCCGGGCCGGGGGCTGGCGCCTATTCGGCATCCAAAGCAGCGCTCAACCAGGTCGCGCGGGTCGCCGCGCTGGAATGGGCCAAGGACGGCATCCGCATCAACTCGCTGCACCCCGACGCGGTGTACGACACCGGGCTGTGGACCGAGGAGCTTCTCGCGGCGCGCGCCAAGGCCTACAACCTGAGCGTCGAGCAGTACCGCAGGAAGAACCTGCTCAAGACCGAGGTGGCGTCGAAAGACGTCGCCGAGCTCGCCGCCGAAATGTGCGGGCCGCTCTTCGCCAAGACCACCGCCGCCCAGGTGCCGGTCGACGGCGGCAACGAGCGCGTCGTCTAATGACGGTCGAGCCGATCCGCTGGTACGGCGACCGCCTGGATCTCCTCGACCAGCGGCTGCTGCCCGACCAGACCGTCTACGTGACCTGCCGCGGCGCCGCGGAAGTCGCGCAGGCGATCCGCGACATGGTGGTACGCGGAGCGCCGGCGATCGGCTGCGCCGCGGCTTTCGGCGTGGCCCTGGACAAAGGATCTCCTTCCTCCTTCGAGGTCCTGGCCAAGAGCCGCCCCACGGCGGTCAACCTGTTCTGGGCGCTGGACCGGATGAAGAAAGCCAAGGACCTGAAAGCCGAGGCCGAGGCGATCTTCGCCGAGGATCTTGCAGCGAATCACGCCATGGGCAGGCTCGGCGCCGAGTTGATTCCGAACAAGGCGCGCGTCATGACCCATTGCAACGCCGGCGCGCTGGCGACGGCAGGGTATGGAACAGCTTTGGGAGTTATTAGATCTTCAAAAAGTAAATCCATTTCCGTGCTCGCGTGCGAAACACGGCCGTACCTGCAGGGCGCGCGGCTCACCGCCTACGAGATGGTGCAGGAAGGCATTCCGTGCACACTGATCACCGACAGCATGGCCGGCCACCTGATGAGCCGCGGCGAGGTGGACGTGGTCGTGGTCGGCGCCGACCGCATCGCCGCGAACGGCGACGTCGCGAACAAGATCGGTACCTATACCCTCGCCGTGCTGGCGAAGCGCCACGGCATCCCGTTCTATGTCGCAGCGCCGCTGTCGAGCTTCGATCCGAAGATCCCGGACGGGACGCACATCCCGATCGAGGAGCGCCCGGCGGCCGAGGTCACCGGCTACCGCGGCATGCGCTGGGCGCCCGAGGGCGTCAAGGTACGCAATCCGGCGTTCGACGTCACGCCCGCCGAGCTGATCACCGGCATCATCTGCGAGAAAGGCGTGGTGCTCGCCCCGGACCGGGCGAAACTTCAGGCCTTGATGTCGACCCCCGTATAGGGCGGCACCCGCTCGAACAGCTCGGCGATGTCGCCATTGTGCATGCGCACGCAGCCGATCGAGCCGGGCCTGCCCATCTCGGCGCTGTCCGGCGAACCGTGGATGTAGATGTAACGGCGCATGGTGTCCACATCGCCCATGCGGTTGCGTCCCGGCTCGCGGCCCGAGAGCCAGAGGATGCGGGTCAGGATCCAGTCGCGCCCGGGATGCTGCGCGTGCAGCCCGGGCGTCCACAGCTCGCCGGTCGGGCGCCGGCGCACGAACACCGCGCCGAGCGGCGCGCCGCCGCCGATCTTCGCGCGCACGATATGCCGGCCGCGCGGCGTGCAGAAGCTGCCGTTCTTTTCCCCCGGCCCGTTCTTCGAGGTCGAGACCGGGTAGGTCTTGCCCTGAAAGCTCAGCTCCTGCCTGCCGAGATCGATCAGGATCATCGCTTGGCGGCGAAGAACTTGCTGAGGATCGCGCCGCACTCCTCCGCGAGGAGGCCTTCTTCGGTTTTCACTGAGCTCTTCAAAACCCGCTTCTTCGGATCCTTGGCGCCAAACACGACTCTTTCGATCCGCGCATGGAACATGGCGCCAAGACACATATCGCAGGGCTCGAGCGTCACGTACAGCGTCGCACCGCTCAAGCGGTAATTCTTCATGAAAAGAGAAGCAGAACGCATTGCCTGAATCTCGGCATGGGCGGTGGGATCGGACGCGGCGATCGGACGGTTCCAGCCTTCGCCGATGATCTTCTCGCCGAAGACGACCACCGCGCCGATCGGGACTTCGTCTTCGTCCTGCGCGCGGCGCGCGAGCTCGAGCGCCCGCCGCATATACTGCTCGTCGTTCATATCCCGCGATTCTCGCAGATGACCTCGCCTTTCGCCGTGCGCAGCTTTCGTTTCCAGTGGCCGGCCGATCTCGCCACGTCGTGGGCGTTCGAGATGGAGGCGCTGATCCTCGGCTGGTACGTGCTCGCCAGCACGGGCTCGGTGCAGCAGCTGGTGGTGGTTGCGGCCCTCGGCTGGCTCGGATCCCTGTTTTCGCCGTTCTTCGGCATCCTGGGAGATCGCATAGGGCATCGCACACTGCTTTGCATCACGCGCGGCACCTACGCGCTGCTCGCGGCGGTGCTGACTGCGCTGACCTTGAGCGAGGCGCTCGCGACTTGGCATGTATTCGCCATAGCGGCGCTCGCCGGCCTGCTGCGGCCTTCCGACATGGTGATGCGCCACGTGCTGGTGGGACAGACCATGCGGCCCGGCATGCTGATGGGGGCCCTCGGCATTTCCCGAACCACCTCGGACACCGCCCGGGTGGCGGGCGCGCTGGCCGGCACCGGCGGGGTGGCGCTGATCGGGATGGGCCCGGCCTACGTCATCGTCACGGCGATGTACGTGGCAGCGTTCCTGCTGTCGTTCGGCGTTGCCGGCGCTCCGGCGGGCGCGGCGCGCAGCACCCCTCCGGCACACCCGCTTGCGGACTTGAAAGACGCCTTCCGTTATGTCTGGAGCAAGCCCGAGCTGCTCGGCGCCTTCTGCATGGCCTTCCTCGTCAACCTGCTCGCCTATCCCTTCTTCCTCGGCCTCCTGCCCTACGTCGCGAAGGACGTCTACGGCATCGGGCAGTCCGGCCTGGGCTACCTTGCCGGCGCCTTCGCCTCGGGCGCGCTGGCGGGCTCGCTGGTGGTCGGTGCGAACCGCTTTCCGCTGCGCGCCGCCCGCGTCATGCTCTGGAGCGGCGGGGCGTGGTTCGCCGCGATCCTCCTGTTCGGCCAGACGAGCACCCTGGCCGTGGGCCTGGCACTGCTTTTCGGCGCGGGCTTCGTGCAGAGCTTCTGCCTCACGCCGCTCGCGGCGGTGATGCTGCGCGCCTCGGACGACGCGATGCGCGGCCGCGTGATGGGGGTGCGCATGCTCGGGATCTGGGGCCTGCCCCTGGGCCTGCTGGCGGCCGGGCCGATCATTGCGGTCCTGGGCTACGCCGCGACCACCTTGCTCTACGCCGGCCTCGGGCTGGTGGCGACCCTGGCCATCGGTTATTGGTGGCGCCACGCCCTGTGGCATCGCTCGGCGGCGGCCAACGCGGCCTGATTTTCCGCCTCCACTACTCCCACTCGATCGTCGCGGGCGGTTTGGACGAGATGTCGTAGGTGACGCGGTTGATGCCGCGCACCTCGTTGATGATGCGGCTGGACACCTTCGCCAGCAGCGCGTGCGGCAGCGGCGCCCAGTCGGCGGTCATGAAGTCGGTGGTCTGCACCGCGCGCAGCGCCACTACGTACTCGTAGGTGCGGCCGTCGCCCATGACGCCGACCGATTTCACGGGCAGGAATACCGCAAACGCCTGAGCGGTCTTGTCGTACCAGCCTGAGTTCCTGAGCTCCTGGATGAAGATGTCATCGGCGCGCTGCAGCAGTTCTACATAAGTTTTTTCGATAGAACCTAAAATTCGAACACCGAGCCCCGGGCCCGGGAAGGGATGGCGGAACACCATCTCGCGCGGCAGGCCGAGCGCCAGGCCCAGCTCGCGCACCTCGTCCTTGAACAGCTCGCGCAAAGGCTCCAGCAGCTTGAGCTTCAGGGACTTTGGCAGGCCGCCGACGTTGTGATGCGACTTGATGGTGACGGCCTTCTTGGTCTTCGCGCCCGCGGACTCGATCACGTCCGGGTAGATGGTGCCTTGGGCCAGCCACTTCGCGCCTCGAATTGTTTTTGCTTTTGATTGAAAAACATCAACAAATAATTTGCCGATGATCTTTCGCTTCCTCTCCGGGTCGGCGACGCCCTTCAGCGCCTTGAGGAATTTCGCGCTGGCGTCGACGTGGACCACCTTCACCTTCATGTGCCTGGCGAAGCTGTCCATCACCTGTTGCGCCTCGTTGAGCCGCAGCAGGCCGTGGTCGACGAACACGCAGGTGAGCTGCTTGCCGATCGCCTTGTGGATCAGCGCGGCCGCCACCGAGGAATCGACCCCGCCGGACAGACCGAGAATGACTTGGTCTTTTCCTACGAGAGATCGAATTTTTTCGACCGCCTCCGCGACATAGTCCGGCATGCTCCAGTCGCCGCGGCTGCCGCTGATCTCGCGCACGAAGCGGTGCAGCAGCTTGGTCCCTTGCAGCGTATGGGTGACTTCCGGATGGAACTGCACGGCATAGAACCGGCGCTCTTCGTCGGCCATCCCGGCGATGGGACAAGCGTCGGTCGAGGCCATGAGCTTGAACCCGGGGGGCATCCGGATCACCTTGTCGCCGTGGCTCATCCAGACTTTCAGCATCCCCTCCCCGTTCGGCCCGCGCGTATCCTGCAGCCCCTCGAGCAGCCGGGTGTGGCCGCGGGCGCGCACCTCGGCGTAGCCGAACTCGCGGGTCTTGCCGGGTTCGACCTTGCCGCCGAGCTGTTGCGCCATGGTCTGCATGCCGTAGCAGATGCCGAGCACCGGGATGCCGAGCTCGAAGACCGCCCTCGGCGCCTTCAGCGTTCCCGCGTCGTAGGCCGAGGCGTGGCTGCCCGAAAGGATGATGCCGTTCGGCGCGAACTCGCGCACGAAGGCATCGGGCACATCGCAGGGGTGGATCTCGCAGTAGACCTTGGCCTCGCGCACCCGGCGGGCGATCAACTGCGTGTACTGCGCACCGAAATCCAGGATCAGGATCTTCTGATGACTATTCGACCCGGTAATTCGGGGCCTCCTTGACGATCTGGACGTCGTGGACGTGGGACTCGCGGACCCCCGCGGCGGTGATCTCGATGAAGCGGGTCCGAGAACGCAACTCGTCGATCGTGGCGCAGCCGGTGTAGCCCATGCTGGCGCGCACGCCGCCCGCCAGCTGCTCGATGACCCGCAGGACGCTGCCCTTGTAGGGCACGCGGCCCTCGACGCCTTCGGGCACCAGCTTGTCGACGTTCATCTCCGAGTCCTGGAAGTAGCGGTCGGCGGAGCCCTTCTGCATCGCGCCGAGCGAGCCCATGCCGCGGTAGGACTTGTACGAGCGCCCCTGGAACAGCTCGATCTCCCCCGGCGACTCCTCGGTGCCGGCGAACAGCGAGCCGAGCATCACCGCGTGCGCGCCGGCCGCCAGGGCCTTGGCGATGTCGCCCGAGTAGCGCACGCCGCCGTCGGCGATCAGCGGCACCCCCGTGGAGGCAAGCGCCTCGGCGACGTTCTGGATCGCGGTGATCTGCGGCACGCCGACCCCGGCGACGATACGGGTGGTGCAGATCGACCCCGGGCCGATGCCGACCTTCACGCCGTCGGCGCCGTGGTCCACCAGGGCGCGCGCGCCATCGGCGGTGCCGACGTTGCCGCCGACCACCTGCATCCGGGGGTAGCGTTTCTTGATCCATTTCACGCGGTCGAGGACGCCCTGCGCGTGGCCGTGCGCGGTGTCCACCACCAGCACGTCGGCGCCCGCCTCGACCAGCGCCGCGACGCGCTCGTCGGTGCCTTCGCCCACGCCGACCGCCGCGCCGACGCGCAGCTTGCCGTGCCCGTCCTTGGCGGCGTTCGGGTGCTCGCTCTCCTTCATGATGTCCTGCACGGTGACCAGGCCCTTGAGGCGGAAGCCGCTGTCCACGACCAGCACGCGCTCCAGGCGGTGGCGGTGCATCAGGGCCTTGGCCTGCTCGCGGGTCACGCCCTCGCGCACCGTGACCAGGTCCTTCTGCGGCGTCATGATCGCCTTCACCGGCTGGTCGAGCTTGGTCTCGAAGCGCAGGTCGCGGTTGGTGACGATGCCGACCACCTTGCCGCCCTTGACCACCGGAAAACCCGAGATGCGGTGCGCGCGCTGCAGGGCGATGACCTGGCGCACCGGCATCTCGGGCGGAATGGTCATCGGATCGCGCAGCACGCCGGACTCGAAGCGCTTGACGCGCGCCACCTCGGCGGCCTGCGCCTGCGGGGCGAGGTTCTTGTGAATGATGCCGATGCCCCCTTCTTGGGCGATGGCGATCGCCAGGGGCGCCTCGGTCACCGTGTCCATGGCGGCCGAGACCAGCGGCAGGTTCAGCTCGAGCTTTCGGGTGAGGCGGGTCTTCAGGGAAACGTCGCGCGGCAGGACGCGCGAGTGGGCGGGAAGGAGGAGGACGTCGTCGAAGGTCAGCGCCTTCTGGATGACCCGCATGTTTTCTTCTCGCAAAGCGGCATTATACTCTCATGGTATGAAGACACTTTTGGTGCTGGCAGCCGCCCTTGCGTTCGCTGCGTTCGCTGCGCCCGCCGCGGCTCAGCAGTACAAGTGGGTCGACCAGGACGGCAAGACGCGCTACGGCGACGTGCCGCCGCCCGGCGTCAAGGCGACGCGCATGAAGCCGCCGGCCACGGGCAGCGCGCCCGCGGCGCCCGCCGGCGCGGCGAAGAAGGACGCGAAGAAGGACGAAAAGCCGCTCACGCCGGAGCAGGCGTTCCAGAAGCGGCAAAAGGAGCAGCGCGAGGAGGAGGAGAAGGCGGCGAAGGATCGCGTGCAGGCGGATGCCAAGCGCGCGAACTGCGAAGGCGCGCAGAACCAGTTGCGCGCGCTCGAGGGCGGCCAGCGCATTTCGCGCACCGACGCCAAGGGCGAGCGCTACATGCTCGAGGAAGCGCAGGTCGCACAGGAGCTCGCCAAGGCGCGCCAGGGCGTGCAGCAGTGGTGCAACTGATCCTCAGCGCCTGAGAGCCCGCGCGCGCCGGCGCCGCGCTTCCTTCGGATCGATTCTCAGCGGGCGGTAGATCTCGACGCGATCGCCTTCGGCGAGCGGATGGTCGATCCCGACCCGCTTGCCGAAGATTCCGAAAGCCTGTTTCTCGAGGTCCACAGGCAAGCCCGACGCCACGACCGCGTCTCGAAGCGTCGCGCCGGGCGGCAGACTCAGCCTGACCGCCTCGGCCGCCTCCGCCAGCGCGTACACCACTTCAACGCTCAGGCTTGCCATAGACCTCATCGGCGCGCCGCGTAAAGGCGTCGACCATGCTGTCGGCCATGCGATCGAACAGCGGCGCGAGCAGCTTGCCGAGCGCGCGGCCCGAGAACTCGTACTGCATGGAGAACTCGATGCGGCAGGCGCGCAGCGCCAGCGGCACGAAACGCCATTGCGCGGCGAACTCGCGGAACGGCCCGGCGACCAGATGCATGTCGATGGCTTCGCCGGGCCGGTTCTGGTTGCGCGTGCTGAACGACTCACGCAGCTTGCCGAGCGCGATAGTCAGCGAGGCGCGGGTAGCACTCGGCGTGCGCTCGTGGACTGCGGCGGCCGCACACCACGGCAGGAAGCCCGGGTACGCCTCGATGTCCTCGACCAGCGCGTACATCTGGGCCGCGGCATGCTCGACGATGGCCGAGCGGGCGATGCGCTTCATGGGAGAATTTGCCGATGTCGATCGTCGAGAACCGCAAGGCGCACCACGACTACTTCATCGAGGAGCGCTACGAGGCCGGGCTTGCCCTCCTCGGCTGGGAGGTCAAGGCCGTCCGCGCCGGCCGCGCGCAGATCGCCGAGGGCTACGTCACGGTGCGCGGCGAGGAGATCTTTCTCATCGGCGCGCACATCAGCCCCCTGGCGGCCGCCTCGACCCACGTCAGCGCCGACCCGACGCGCACGCGCAAACTGCTGCTGCGCGCCGAGGAGATCCGCCGGCTGATCGGCAAGGTCGAGCAGCGTGGGTATACGCTGGTGCCGCTCAACCTGCATTACTCGAAGGGCCTGATCAAGCTCGAAATCGGCCTCGGGCGCGGCAAGCTCAAGCACGACAAGCGCGCCGACGAGCGCGAGAAGGAGTGGAATCGCGAGAAGCAGCGCCTGCTACGCAGCCGCTGACTTCTTTTCGGTTTCCGAAGGGGCGGGGTTGGCTAGAGAAGTCCAGGTCGAGACCACCGTATCGGGGTTGAGGGACAGGCTGTCGATGCCCTGCTCCATCAGCCAGCGCGCCAGGTCGGGATGGTCGGAAGGCCCCTGCCCGCAGATGCCGACGTACTTGCCCTGCTTGCGGCAGGCACGGATCGCCATGGAAAGCAGCGCCTTGACCGCGGGGTCACGCTCGTCGAAGGTCGCGGCGACCAGCCCCGAGTCGCGATCCAGACCCAGCGTGAGCTGCGTCAGGTCGTTCGAGCCGATCGAGAAGCCGTCGAACATCTCCAGGAACTCGTCGGCGAGGATCGCATTCGACGGCAGCTCGCACATCATGACGATCCGCAGGCCGTTCTTGCCTCTCTGCAATCCATTATTCCCCAGCAATTCCAGCACCGCCCTCGCCTCCTCCAGCGTGCGGACAAACGGCACCATCAGCTCCACGTTGCTGAGGCCGAGCTCCTCGCGCACCTTGCGCAGCGCCGCGCACTCGAGCTCGAAGCATGCGCGGAAGCTCGGCGCGAGGTAGCGCGAGGCGCCGCGGAAGCCGAGCATCGGGTTCTCCTCCTCGGGCTCGTAGCGCTCGCCGCCGAGGAGCTTGCGGTACTCGTTCGACTTGAAGTCCGACAGCCGGACGATCACCGGCTTGGGCCAGAAGGCGGCCGCGATGGTGGCCACGCCCTCGACCATCTTCTCGCGGAAGAAGCTGCGCGGGTTGGCGTAGCCACGGCACTTTTCTTCGAGTCTTGCCTTCAAGGAAGGCGGCAACTCCGGGTATTCCAGGCAGGCCTTCGGGTGCACGCCGATGCTGTTGATGATGAACTCCAGGCGCGCCAGGCCGACGCCCGCGTTCGGCAGCTGGGCGAAGGTGAAAGCGAGCTCCGGGTTGCCGACGTTCATCGCGATCTTCACCGGGATGCGCGGCATCTCGCCGCGCTCGCGGCTCGACACCTCGAACGGCAGCAGCCCCTCGTAGACGTTGCCGGTATCCCCCTCGGCGCAGGACACGGTGACCGCCTGGCCGTCCTTGAGCCGCCGGGTGGCGTCGCCGCAGCCGACCACGGCCGGGATGCCCAGCTCGCGGGCGATGATCGCCGCGTGGCAAGTACGCCCGCCGCGGTTGGTGACGATCGCCGCCGCCAGCTTCATCACCGGCTCCCAGTTGGGGTCGGTCATGTCGGTCACCAGCACGTCGCCTTTCCTGACGCGCGCCATCTCGGCGGCGCCCGGCACCACGCGCACCGCGCCGCTGCCGATCTTGTTGCCGATGGCGCGCCCGATGACGAGCACGCGCGAGCTGCCCTTCAGCGCGTAGCGCTCCTCGAGCTCTGCGCGGCTGCGCGACTTGACGGTTTCCGGCCGCGCCTGCAGCACGTAGAGGCGGCCGTCAGCCCCGTCCTTCGCCCACTCGATGTCCATGGGGCGGCCGTAGTGCTTCTCGATTGCCACGGCGGTGCGCGCCAATTCAAGAATTTCTTTCTCGTCCAGAGAAAAAGCATGTCTTTCTGCGTCCGGCACGTCCACCACCCGGGTAGAGCGTCCGGCCCGGTCCCCGGCGCCGAACACCATCTTCTGCAGCTTCGAGCCCAGGCTGCGCCGCACGATGGCCGGGCGGCCCTTTTCCAGCATCGGCTTGTGGACGTAGAACTCGTCCGGGTTGATCGCGCCCTGCACCAGCAACTCCCCCAGCCCGTAGGCCGAGGTGATGAACACCACGTCGCGGAAGCCCGACTCGGTGTCCAGGGTGAAGGTCACCCCGCTCGCGCCGAGGTCGCTGCGCACCATCTGCTGTACCGCCGCCGACAAATCCACCCCCGCGAGCTCGAAGCCCTGGTGGACCCGATACGAGATGGCCCGGTCGTTGTAGAGCGAGGCGAAGACGTGGCGGATCGCTTCCAGCACGTTCTCGGCGCCACGGATATTGAGGAAGGTCTCCTGCTGGCCGGCGAACGAGGCGTCTGGCAGGTCTTCGGCGGTCGCCGAGGAGCGTACGGCAAACGAGGTTTCACCTGAAGTACTATTAGTAAGATCTTGATACTTAATACGTATCTCATGATCAAGCGCAGCGGGGAATGGGGCTTCGGCGATCCAGCCGCGGATCTCGGCGCCACATCGGGCCAGGGCCTCGACGTCGGAGGAATCGAGCTCGCGCAGGCGCTTCTGGATGCGGGCGTCCAGCCCGCCGGACGCGAGGAACTCGCGGTAAGCCTGGGCGGTGGTGGCGAATCCCCCCGGCACCCGGATCCCGGCCGGGGACAGGCCGCCGATCATCTCGCCGAGCGAGGCGTTCTTGCCGCCGACCCGCTCCCGGTCGGCCATGCGCAAATCTTTGAGCCACGCAACCCGCATCGGCTTGGTATTTTATGGCCTATGACTCAACGCCGGACAGTGTTCTTCGTCTCCGACGGCACCGGGATCACCGCGCAGATGCTCGGCCACAGCCTGCTCACGCAGTTCGAGGGCGTCGAGTTCAACCAGGTGACGCTGCCTTTCGTCGACAGCCTCGAAAAGGCCGAGGAATGCCTGGCGCGCATCGCCGCCGAGGCCGGCACCGGCCAGCCGATCGTGTTCTCCACCCTGGTCAACCAGGAGCTGCGCCAGGTGGTGCGCCGCGCGAACGCGTTGTTCATCGATTTCTTCGAGACCTTCATCGATCCGCTGGAAGCCGGGCTCGGCATCAAGTCGAGCCACACGATCGGCCGCTCGCACAGCGCGATGGACAAGAAGGAGTACCAGCAGCGCATCGAGGCGATCAACTTCGCCATGGCGCACGACGACGGCGCCTCGCACCGCGAGCTCGACCTGGCCGACATGATCCTGGTCGGGGTGTCGCGCAGCGGCAAGACGCCGACCAGCCTCTACCTTGCGCTGCAGTTCGGCGTCAAGGCCGCGAACTACCCCCTGATCCCCGAGGACTTCCAGCGCGGGCAGCTGCCGGAAGCGCTGCGCACCGACAAGACCCGCCTCTACGGCCTGACCATCGCCCCCGAGCGCCTGCACGAGATCCGCCGGGAGCGCCGCCCGGGGAGCCGCTACGCCGACCTCGACAACTGCCGCTACGAAGTCGCCGAGGCCGAGAGCATGATGCGGCGCGAAGGCATCCGCCACATCAACTCGACCAGCAAGTCGATCGAGGAAATCGCCACCACCATCCTGCGCGAGCTCAGGATCCAGCGGCAGGTGTACTGAAGTAGAGGCAGATCGCCGCGGCAGCCGCCACGTTCAGCGATTCCATTCCTGCCGCGACCGGGATCGTCACCTTCAGCTTCGCCAGGGCCTCGACCGCCGGGCTCACCCCCTGCCCCTCCCCGCCGAAGATCCAGCCGATCCGCCCCGCCAGGTCGGCCTGCCGAAGCGGCACTCCGCCCCGCGGCACGGCGCACACCAGCTTCCCGCCGAAACCACCGAGCGCCGGGCCGAGCTCACCGAGCTGCTCGATCGTCAGGGCGAAGTGGCCGCCCATGCCGGCGCGCAGCGCGCGCGGGGACCAGGGATCGGCGCAGCCGCGGTCCAGGATCACGCGGCCGACGCCGAAAGCCGCCGCGCTGCGCACGATGGCGCCCACGTTGCCCGGATCCTGGACGCCTTCCAGGAAAACGGCTCGCTGCACCGCGTCGCGGCGCGCCTCGGGAATCGCGATCTCGGCGGCGAGGCCCGGCGGGCTCTCGGCATCGACGATTCCGCGGAACACGCTTTCGGCGAGCAGCACCGGCCGCAGACCGCTGCGCGCGATGAGGGCGCCGATCTCGGCGTCGGCTGCGGCGGCCTCGGTCGCCAGCACCGCGACCGGCCTGCATCCCTGCGCGAGAGCGGCGGCAAGCAGGTGCGGCCCCTCGATCAGCGCGCGTTTTTCCGCGCGCCGAAAGCGCGCATCCTGCGCCAGCTTCGCCCAGCGCTTGACCCTCGGGTTGTCGCGTGAACTGAGGACCGCCATGGTTAGCTGAACAGATCCTTCTCGAAGAACACCCGCACAGGGTCGAAGCTGCGGCGGTGGATGTCGCAGGGACCCAGGCGGCGCAGCAACTCGAGGTGCCCCGGGGTCGAGTAGCCCTTGTGCTGGGCGAAGCCGTACTGCGGGTAGCGCTCGTGCAGGGCGCACATCTCGGCGTCGCGCGCCGTCTTGGCGAGGATCGAAGCCGCCGAGATCGGCCGGTGCGTGGCGTCGCCGTCGACGATGGCGCGCATGCGGCAGGAAAGCTCGGGGCAGTGCGTGCCGTCGATCCAGGCCTCCTCCGGGGCGACGCTTAGCGCCTCGACCGCGCGGCGCATCGCCAGCAGCGCAGCGCGCAGGATGTTGATCCGGTCGATTTCCTCGACGCTCGCCTGCGCCACCGACCAGGCAATGGCGCGCTCCTTGATCCTCCCGGCGAGCAGTTCGCGCCGCCCCGCGGTGAGGACCTTGGAATCGGCCAGGCCGTTGATACGCCGCTCCGGATTAAGGATCACCGCCGCGGCGTACACCGGGCCGGCGATCGGCCCGCGGCCGGCCTCGTCCACGCCGCAGACGAGCAGTCTAGGCACGTCCTTTTTCCAGGACTTCCAGCACCGCGTCGGCCGCCTTCTCCGCGGCGTCGCGGCGCAGCAGCTCGTGGAACTCGCGGAAGCGCTCGACCTGGCGGCGCTGCGCCTCGGTGTCGCGCAGCAGCGCGATCAGCGCCGCGGAGAGCGCCGCCGGGTTCGCCTGGTCCTGGAGCAGCTCGGGCACCAGCTTTTCTCCGGCAAGGATGTTGGGCATGCCCACGTAGGGGAGCCTGGTCAGGGCTCGCATCAGCGCCCAGCTTATCGGAGACTGCCGGTAGGCGATCACCATCGGCGTCTTGAACAGCGCCGCCTCGAGCGTCGCCGTGCCGCTCGCCACCAGCGCCAGGTCGGCGGCGGCGAGCGCCTCGTGGGAGTGGCCAAAAAGCAAGGTCAGGGGCAGATCGGTGCGCTGGTGCCGGTGCACCGCGAGCTCGAACATGTCGCGTGTCTCGCGCGTCACCGTGGGGCAGACGAAGTGCACGTCCTGCACTTCCTGCCGGAAGCGGTGCGCCGCGAGCAGGAAGGGCGCCGCCATGTGGGCCATCTCCGAGCGCCGGCTCCCGGGCAGCAGCGCGACGATCAGCTTTCCCGAAGGCAGGCGCAGCTGCGCGCGCGCCTCGTGCTTGTCCGGCTTGAGCGGAATCAGGTCGGCGAGCGGATGGCCGACGTAGGTCACCGGCACGCCCGCCTTCTGGTACAGCGGCTCCTCGAACGGGAACATCACCAGGATGCGGGTCACCGAGCGCGCGATGCGGCGCACGCGCCAGGGGCGCCAGGCCCATACCGACGGGCTCACGTACTGGATCGTCGGGATGCCGGCCTCGCGCAGCTGCCGCTCCAGCACCAGGTTGAAGTCTGAAGCGTCCACGCCGATGAACAGCTCAGGCCGCTCGGCGAGCAGGCTGCGTGCCAGGCGCCGGCGGATCTCCGTGATTTCGCGGTAGTGCCGCAGCGCCTCGGCGTAGCCCCGCACCGAGAGCTTCTCTATCGAGTAATGCGACTCGAAGCCTTGCGCCTGCATGCGCGGGCCGCCGATCCCGTCGAAGCGCATCGTGGGACGGCGGGCTTTCAGCGCCGCGATCAGCGGCGCGGCCAGCTGGTCGCCCGAAGCCTCGCCCGCCACCATGGCGACGCGCGCGGAGTCGGCCACTAGCGGATGATTCCGCGCTTGCTGCGGCCGATGAACTCGAGGATCTCGCGTACCGCCGGACAGGCGGCCACCTGGCCTTCGAGCTCGCGCTGCGCCTCCTCCAATCCAAGGCCCTTGCGGTACAGCGTGCGGTACGCGCGCTTCAGGCCCTGGATGGTTTCGGGGGTGAAACCCCGCCGCTTCAGGCCCTCGCTGTTGATGCCGAAGGTGCGCGCCATGTTGCCCGCCGCGACCATGTAGGGCGGCAGGTCCTGCGACAGGTACGCGCCCATGCTGGTGAAGGCATGCGCGCCGATGTGCACGAACTGGTGGACCAGCGTCATGCCGCCGAAGATCGCCCAGTCGCCCACCGTGACGTGGCCGGCGAGCTGGCTGGCGTTGGCGAAGATGGTGTTGCTGCCGATCTGGCAGTCGTGCGCGAAGTGCACGTAGGCCATGATCCAGTTGTCGTTGCCGATGCGCGTCGCGCCTACGTCCTGCGCCGTGCCGCGATTGATGGTGACGTACTCGCGGATGACGTTGCGCTCGCCGATTTCCACCCGGGTCGGCTCGCCGGCGTACTTCTTGTCCTGCGGCGCCGCGCCGATCGAGCAGAAGTGCCAGATGCGGTTGCCCCGCCCGACCCGCGTGTGGCCGTCGAGCACCACGTGCGAGCCGATCCAGCAGCCCTCCCCCACCTCGACATGCTCGCCGATGACGCAGAACGGCCCGACCTCGACGTCGGCGGCAAGCCGCGCTCCCGGGTGCACCGCGGCGCTCGGGTGAACCCTGGCCATCAGACGACCGACTGGACCGAGCAGAGGATGGTGGCTTCGGCGACCGTCTTGCCGTCGACGCGCGCCACGCAGCCGAACTTGCCGATGCCGCGCAACGAGCGCTCCAGCTTGACCTCGATCTCGAGCTGGTCGCCGGGGATCACCGGCTTCTTGAAGCGCGCCTTGTCGATGCCGACGTAGTAGTACAGCGTCTGGTCGCTGAGCTTGGCCGCGCCCTCGGCGCTGAACACCAGCACCGAGGCCGCCTGCGCCATCGCCTCCAGGATCAGCACGCCCGGCATGATCGGCCGGCCGGGAAAATGCCCCTGGAAATACGGCTCGTTGAGCGAAACGCTCTTCACCGCGACCACGCGCTTGCCCGGTTCGCATTCCTTGACGCGGTCGATCATCACCAGCGGGTAGCGCTGCGGCAGGTACTTGAGCACCTGGTAGACGTCCATCTCAGCCATCTTTTTTCCCCTTGGTGAGTCGGCGCAGCCGAGCGGCGCCGCGCCGCCACGCCTGGTGCTCGTCGAACGGGTAGAGGCCGGTGTAGGTCCCCGGCTTGAGGATCGAGTGCGGAATCGCCGTGCCGCCCGAAATGCGCACGCCGTCGGCGATGCGCAGGTGGCCGCCGATCATCGCCGCCCCGCCGATGATGCAGTGCGCGCCGATGTCGGTGCTGCCGGCGATGCCGACGCAGCCGGCGATCGCGGTGTGCGCACCGATGCGCACGTTGTGCGCGACCTGGACCTGGTTGTCGAGCTTGACGCCTTCCTCGATCACCGTGTCGTCGAGCGCGCCGCGGTCGATGGTGGTGTTGGCGCCGATCTCGACGTCGTCGCCGATGCGCACGCCGCCGACCTGCGGGATCTTCACCCAGCGCCCCGCCTCGGGGGCGATGCCGAAGCCGTCGGCGCCGATCACCGCGCCCGCGTGCACGATCACCCGGGCCCCCAGCGAGCAGTGCGGATAGATCACCACGCGCGGGTACAGGCAGCTGTCGTCGCCGATGGCCACGCCATCGCCGACCACGCAGCCGGCGCCGATCGACACGCGCTGTCCAAGAGTTGCTTTTTCAGAAACGACCGCAGAAGGATGCACCCCGGGCGGCTGCGTCACCAGCGGGTTGAACAGTTGCGACACGTGGGCGAAATAGGCGTAGGGATCGTCGCACACGATGCGCGGCAGCCGGGTCAGCTTCTCGCCCTCCGCGGCGACGATCACCGCAGCGGCCCGGGTCTCGGCCAGCTTGACGTTGTTTTTCTTGCCAACTAGAAAAGTGATTTCGCCCGCGCCAGCGTGTTCCAGCGAGCCGACCTGGCGGATCAGGGTGTCGGCGTTGCCGGCGACGCGGCCGCCGAGCCGCGACGCGATCTGCCCGAGCGTCAACGGCCCCGGCACGCGGTCACTTCGCGGGCGGCTTACCTTCCAGCGCCTTGATCACCTTGTCGGTGATGTCGATGCGCGGGCTGACATAGGCCGGCATCTCCTGGAAGATGATGTCGAACTTCTCCTGCTCGGCGATCTGGCGGATGATGCGGTTCGCCTGCTCCACCACCTGCGACAGCTCCTGGTTGCGGCGCTGATTCAGGTCTTCGCGGAACTCGCGCTGCTTGCGCTGGAATTCCCGGTTGATCTCGCCGAACTCGCGCTCGCGCGTGCGGCGCTGCGCCTCGCTCATGGTCATCGCGTTCTTGTCCAGGTCTTCCTGCAGGCGCTTGAGCTGGTCCGCCATGGCGGCAAGCTCGCGGTCGCGCTTCTGGAACTCGACCTCGATCAGCTTCTGCGCGCGCTGCGCCGGCACCGAGTCGCGCAGGATGCGCTCGGTATGGACGAAGCCGAACTTGCTGCCGCCTTGCGGCTGCGGCGCCTGCGCCGCAGCCGGCGCCGCGGCGGCCAGCGCCGCGGCAAACAACAGGTTTTTCGGGTTACGCATGCTCAGAAGCCGGTGCCAAAGGTGAATTGTACCGGCTGCAACTGGTCTCCGCTCCGGTCGTTGAGCGGCCGCGCCCACGACAGGCGCAGCGGACCCATCGGGGAAGACCAGAACAGCGCCAGGCCTGCCGCGTAGCGCACCTCGTCGAGCTTGATCGAGCTGGAGTACACCTGGCCGCCGTCGATGAACAACGCGAGGCGCAACGAGCGGTCCTGCTCGGCGCCGGGCATCGGGAACAGCAGCTCGGCGGTGCCGGTGATCTTGCGGTCGCCGCCGAGGGCGTTGTTCAGGTCGTCCCGCGGGCCGAGGGAGAACGAGCGGTAGCCGCGCACCGATCCGGGGCCCCCGGCGAAGTATGCCTTGAAGAACGGCAGCGGCGTGTCGCCGTAACCGGCGGCGTAATTGATCTCGCCGCCCAGGTGCACGGTGGTGTTGCGCGAAAGCGGCGTGTACCACTGTTGCTGGAAGCCGAGACGGTAGAACTGCAGGTCGCCGCTCGCCACCTCGACAGAGGCGCGCGAATAAGTGCCCGCGTTGGTCGAGATCACGCTGTCGCGCGTATCACGCGCCCAGCCGGCGGTCAGTGCGGCGTACGTGTAGTGGGTGCCGAAGGAATTGACGAAGCCGATGTACTGCAGCGGGCTGTTGGCGAAGATCTCCAGATCGACCGATTCGAGGTTGAGGCCGAAGTCGACCGAGATCTGCTCCGACACCGGATAGCCGAACCTCATTCCGCCGCCGACCGAATCGGTCTTGTAGGGGCCCACGGAGAGGCTCGAGGCGTCGATGGTGCGCTTGTAGACGTCGAAGCCCCGGCTCACGCCGTCGACGGTGTAGTACGGGTCGTTGTAAGACAGCGAGTACACGGTGTTGACGCTGCCGCTATTGACGTTGGCCGACAGGTACTTGCCGGTGCCGAAAATGTTCGACTGCGTGACCGAGGCCGACAGCGCGATCTTCTCCACGCTGGAGAAGCCCACACCGAGCAGCAGCGCGCCGGTCGGTTTCTCCTTCACCGAGTAGACCACGTCGACCTGGTCCGGGCTGCCCTCGACCGGCTGCGTCTCCACCGTGACCTCGGCGAAGTAGCCGGTGCGGTCGATGCGCCGGCGCGACAGCTGGATCCTGGAGGCGTCGTAGTAGGCGCCCTCGAGCTGGCGCATCTCGCGGCGCACCACCTCGTCGCGCGTCTTGCTGTTACCGGAGACGTCGATGCGCCGCACGTAGACCCGGCGTCCCGGATCGATCACGACGCTGAAGGCCACCGTGCGCTTCTCCTTGTCGACGGTGGGGATGGCGTTGGCGTTGGCGAAAGCATAGCCCTCGTTGCCCAGCCGGTCGGTGATCGCCTTGGTGCTCGCGGCGAGCTTCTCGCGCGAGAACACCTCGCCCGGCTTGAGCTGCACCAGCCTCTCCAGCTCCTCGCGCGGCAGCAGCATCTGGCCGGCGAGCGCCATGCCGGATACGGTGTAGATCTCGCCTTCGACGACGTTGACGGTGATGTGGATGTCGCGCCGGTCCGGCGTGATCTGCACCTGAGTCGACTCCAGGCTGAAGTCGAGGTAGCCGCGGTTGAGGTAGAAGGAGCGCAGCGTCTCGAGGTCGGCGGCCAGGCGCTCGCGCGCGTAGCGGTCGGCCTTCGTATACCAGGTGAGCCAGCCCGGCGTGCGCAGCACGAACAGCCCCAGCAACTCGTCTTCGGCGAAGGCCTGCGCGCCGACGATGTTGATGCCCTGGATGCGGGCCACTTCGCCCTCGGTTACCGCGACGTTGATGCCGACCCGATTGCGCTCGAGCGGCGTCACCGTGGTCTGCACCTCGGCCGCGTACAGCCCGCGCGACAGGTACTGGCGCTTGATTTCCTGCTCCGCCGAGTCGAGCAGGGCGCGGTCGAAGATCCGCCCTTCGGCCAGGCCGAGCTCGCGCAGCGCCTTGCGCAGCATGTCGGGCTCGAACTCCTTCATGCCGGAGAAGTCGATCTGCGCGATCGCCGGCCGCTCGCGCACGAACACCACCAGCACGCCGCTCTCGACCTCGAGCCGCACGTCCTGGAAGAAGCCGGTGGCGTACAGGGCGCGCATCGCCGCCTGCGCCTTCTCCTCGCTCATGGTCTCGCCGACCTTGATCGGCAGGTAACTGAACACCGTGCCGGCCTCGGTGCGCTGCAGGCCTTCGACGCGGATGTCCTTGACGACGAACGGCTGGAAGCTTTGGGCCGCGGCGCCGGCCGCCGCCACGGCCAGGCAACAGGCAAGGACCGCGGCGATCACGCCGGTGCGCAGCATCTAGCCGGTCAGCAGGCGATTCAGGTCGTTGTAGAGGGCAAAGGCCATCATGACCAGCAGCAGTGCGAGACCTACACGCTGGCCGAGCTCCATGACGCGATCGGAAATCGGCCGGCCCTTGACGATTTCGATCGCATAGTACATCAGGTGCCCGCCGTCGAGCAGCGGGATCGGCAGCAGGTTCAGCACGCCGAGGCTGATGCTGATCAGCGCGAGGAAAGTCAGATAGTAGGTAACGCCCATCTGCGCGGACTGGCCGGCGAAATCGGCGATGGTCACCGGCCCGGACAGGTGCTTCCAGGAGAGCTGCCCAACGAGCATGCGGCCGAGCATCCTCAGGCTGAAGACCGAGATTTCCACGGTGCGGTCGAACGCCTTCACCAGGCTCGCCCCCGGACCGTAGCTCACGCGCAGGTAGAGCTTCTCGACGTCGCGGGGCGCCGCGCCGATGCGTCCGATGACGTTGTTCCCCACGCGCGTCGGCTCGGGCGTGACCTCGATCGTCAGGCTGCTGCCGCCGCGATTGACGCTCACCGCGGTGGGTTTTCCCGGGTTCTGCTGGATCAGCTTGACGAAGTCGTCCCAGGTCGCCACCGCCGTTCCCTGGACGTGCGTGACGCGATCGTCGGGCTGCAGGCCCGACTGCTTCGCCGGGCGCCCGGCCTCGAGCAGCCCCAGGACCGGCGCGAAGGTCGGGCGATACAGGCGCAGGCCGACGGTATCGAGCGCGTCCTTCTCGACGCTGTCGGTCGGGAACCCGCTCAGGTCGAGCAGCGCCTCGCTGAGATGGCCCCGCTCGTTCTGGGTCCGCAGGCGCAGCGTGTCGCGCTGCAGCGCCGCCTTCAGCACGCGCCAGCGCAGCTCCTGCCAGGTCGCCACGGCCTCGCCGTCGGTCGCCGTCACCGTGTCGCCCTCGCGCAGCCCGGCGAGCGCCGCGGGCGAGCCTTGCGGCGGCGTGCCGAGCACCGGGCGCATCTCCGGCAGGCCGTACATGTACAGCCCCGTGTACAACGCGATCGCGAACAGGAAGTTCGCCAGCGGCCCGGCGATCACGATGGCGATACGCCGCCAGACGCTCTGGCGGTTGAAGGCGCGGTCGAGCTCGTGCGAGTCGACCGGGCCTTCGCGTTCGTCGAGCATCTTCACGTAGCCGCCGAAGGGGATGGCCGCGATGACCCACTCGGTCTGATCTTTGCCGATTCTTTTTATGAATAGACTTCCTCCAAAACCAACCGAGAATCGCAGCACCTTCACGCCGCACAGGCGCGCGACCAGGTAGTGCCCGTACTCGTGCACCACGATCAGCAGGCCGAGCGCGACGATGAAAGCGACGATCGTGTGGAGCAGGCTCATGCCGCCAGGGCCATGACGCGCGCGGCCGCGGCGCGGCGCGCTTCTTCATCGGCGGCCATCACGGCCGCGAGGGTTTCCGCCGGCCGGGCCGCCACTGCCGCCAGGGTATCGGCGATCACCGCCGCAATACCGGTGAACCGCAGCCGGCCCGCCAGGAAGGCCTCGACCGCGATCTCGTTCGCCGCGTTGAGCACCGCCGGCGCCGTGCCGCCGGCGGCCAGCGCGTCGTAAGCGAGCCGCAGGCAGGGAAAGCGTCGTTCATCCGGCCGCTCGAAAGAAAGATTTTTGACAAAACACAAATCCAATGGCTGCGCGCCGGACTCGATACGCTCCGGGTAGGCGAGCGCGTGCGCGATCGGCACGCGCATGTCGGGGTTGGACATCTGCGCGATCACCGAGCCGTCGGCGTACTCGACCAGCGAATGCACGATGCTCTGGGGATGGATCAGCACCTCGATGCGCTCGGGCGCGAGGTCGAACAGCCAGCGCGCCTCGATCACCTCCAGCCCCTTGTTCATCATGGTCGCCGAGTCGACCGAGATCTTGCGGCCCATCACCCAGTTGGGATGGGCGCAGGCCTGCTCGGGCGTCACGCGCTCCAGGCCCTCCGGCGGCACCGCGCGGAACGGGCCGCCCGAGGCGGTCAGCATTATTCTCTTGACGTGCTTCTTTTCGGAAAAGCATTGAAAGACGGCATTGTGCTCGCTGTCGACGGGCAGGATCTGCGCCCCGCCCGCGCGTGCCGCCGCGGTCATCAGCGGGCCGGCCATCACCAGGGCCTCCTTGTTGGCCAGCAGCACGCGCTTGCCGGCGCGCGCCGCGGCGAGGGTCGAGCCGAGACCGGCCGCGCCGACGATCGCCGCCATCACCGCCTCGGTCTCCGGGTGCTGCGCGACGAACTCCAACGCCGAAGTGCCGAACAGCAGCTCGGTGCCGTGCTCCGAAAAGCGCGCCCTGAGGGTGCCGTCCTCGGGAATCCCCGAAAGCACGGCAAAGCGCGGGCGGTGGCGGCGGCAGAGATCCAGCAGGGCCTGCGCCGAGCTGTTGGCGCTGAGGGCGAAAACGCGGATCCGCTGCGGATGGCGTGCCGCGACGTCGAGCGTGCTCGCTCCGATCGAGCCGGTGGCGCCGAGCAGTGCGAGGTTCACGCCCCCACCTTCATCAGAAATGGAGTGACCAGGGCCGCCAGCGGAAGGACCGCGGTGGCGCTGTCGATGCGATCGAGCACGCCGCCGTGGCCCGGCAGGAGCGCGCCGCTGTCCTTGACCCCGGCCCGGCGCTTGGCGGCGGATTCGAACAGGTCGCCGACGATGCTTACCATGACCAGCAGCGCCGCCGCGCCCAGAAAGGCCCCCATCCGCGCTCCTTGAACCCCGTCGAAAAGCAGCCAGAGAATCATAGCGTAGGCGGCGGCGCCGATCAGCGCGCCGGCGACGCCCTCCCAGGTCTTTCCCGGGCTGATCGACGGCGCGAGCCGGCGCCGGCCCCAGCGCCGGCCGACGAAGTACGCGGCGGTGTCGGCAATCCACGCCAGCCCGAGCGCGAGCAGTACCTGCACCGGCGGCAGCGCGACCATGGCGAGCGCCGGCGGCACCAGCACGAGGAACCCGGCCGCGAGCAGCGCCGCCGAATGCTCCGCCCGGACCCCCAGCCGCAACCATGCCGGCACGGCCACGATCCAGAACGCGGCGGCGGCGGCGAACGCGGCCCACGGCGCCTCCAATACGTACAGCACGAACAGCGCCACCACGATCGCACCGGCGTACAGCCGCGCCCGCAACGGGCCCAGCCCGCACAGCCGCGCCCACTCGATGCCGGCGATGCCGGCGATCAGCGCAGCGAGGAGCGCCACCCCCGCGCGCGGCAGCAGGAACAGCCCGGCGAGCAGCAGCGCGATCAGCACCGCAGCGGTCGCTGTCCGCGCGGCGAGCGCGCCCGCGTCGCTCACGACTTCAGGCGACCTCGGGGCGCTTCGCTTGCTCGACCTGCTCGCTGGTGCGGCCGAAGCGCCGCTCGCGCTGACGGTACGAGGCGATCGCTTCGTCGAGCGCCGCGGCGTCGAAATCCGGCCACAGCGTCTCGGTGAAGTAGAGCTCGGTGTAGGCGAGCTGCCACAGCAGGAAGTTGCTGACGCGCTGCTCGCCGCCGGTGCGGATGAACAGGTCCGGCTCGGGCGCGTAGCTCATGGCGAGATACGGTGCCAGCATCTCCTCGCGAATTTCTTCCCCCGAAAAATTCTTCTCTTTCAAAAGACGAGTAAGCGCCTGCAGGATGTCCCAGCGGCCGCCGTAGTTGGCGGCGATGGTGAGCGTCAGGCCCTGGTTCTGCGCGGTCAACGCCTCGCCCTGCTCGATCAGGCGGCGTATCTTGGGGTCGAAGCACAGCGTGTCGCCCGCCACCTTCAGCCGCACGCCGTTGTGGTGCAGCTTGTCCACCTCGCTGGACAGCGCGGCCTCGAACAGCTTCATGAGCAGCGCCACCTCCTCGGGCGGGCGGCGCCAGTTCTCGGAGCTGAAGGCGAACAGGGTCAGGAAGCCGATGCCGCGCTCGGCGCAGGCGCGCACCGTGGCGCGCACCGCCTCCACCCCGCGCCGGTGGCCGGCGAGCCGCGGCAGGTGCCGGCGCCGCGCCCAGCGGCCGTTGCCGTCCATGATGATGGCGACGTGGCGCGGCGCGTCGCCATGCTCGGGGATGCCGCGCGTCGAGCTGTCCGCGCTCATACCGCCAGCAGCTCGGCTTCCTTCTGCTGCAGCAGCCTGTCGATCTCGGTGACGTGGCGGTCGGTCATTTTCTGCACCTCGTCCTGCGCGCGGCGCTCGTCGTTCTCGGAAACCTCGTGCTTCTTGAGCGCGTCCTTCAGGTGATGAATCGCGTCGCGCCGCAGGTTGCGCACCGCCACGCGCGCGTTCTCGGCTTCGTGCCGCACCACCTTGATCAGCTCCTTGCGCCGCTCCTCGGTCAGCGAGGGCATCGGCACCCGCACCGTGTCGCCGCTCGCCGCCGGGTTCAGCCCGAGCTCGGCATCGCGGATCGCTTTCTCGATCGCCTGCCCCATCTTCTTCTCGAACGGGGTGACGCCGATGGTGCGCGCGTCGAGCAGCACCACTTTGGCGACCTGGTTGAGCGGCGTCGGCGTGCCGTAGTAGTCGACGCTGATATGGTCGAGCAGCCCGGTGTGCGCGCGCCCGGTGCGCACTTTCGCCAGGTCGCCTTTGAACGCCTGGACGCTCTTGTCCATCTTCTGCTCGGCGGTCTTCTTGAGATCCGCAATCACCATGGAGACCTCCGCGCCATCATACGTGAACCAACGTGCCTTCGTCCTCGCCGAGCACCAGCCGGCGCAGCGCGCCCGGCTTGAAGATGCTGAACACCGCGATCGGCAGTTTCTGGTCGCGGCACATCGTCAGCGCGGTGGCGTCCATCACGCGCAGGTTGCGCGCGATCGCCTCGTCGAAGCTGATGCGCGCGTAGCGCTCGGCGCGCGGATCGCGCTTCGGATCGGCGCTGTACACGCCGTCGACTTTGGTGGCCTTGATCACGATCTCGGCGCCGATCTCGCTGCCGCGCAGCGCGGCCGCCGTGTCGGTGGTGAAGAACGGGTTGCCGGTGCCGGCGGCGAAGATCACCACCTTGCCCTCCTCGAGATAGCGGATCGCTTTGCCGCGGATGTAGGGCTCCACCACCTGCTCGATGTTGAGCGCCGACTGCACCCGGCTCGCCAGCCCGGCCTGGCGCATCGCGTCCGACAGGGCGAGCGCGTTCATCACGGTCGCGAGCATTCCCATGTAGTCGGCGGTCGCCCGCTCCATGCCGGCGGCGCCCGGCGCCACCCCGCGGAAGATGTTGCCGCCGCCGATCACCACGCCGAGCTCGACCCCCATGCGCGACACCTGGGCGATCTCGCCGACGATCGACTCGATGGTCTGCCGGTTGATGCCGAACGGATCCCCGCCCATCAGGGCTTCGCCCGACAGCTTGAGAAGGATCCTTTTGTATTTCGGGGTCAATGCACGGGTCGAGGCTTGTCGATGCCCTCGCCCACCACGAGGAAGGCGTAGCCGTGCACCTTGGCCTGTTTCGCGGCCAGCATCTTCTCGATGCTGTGCTTGTCGTCCTTGATGAAGGGCTGCCCGAGGAGCGTGATTTCGCCGAGGAACTTGTTGAGCGCGCCCTCGACCATCTTGGCCGCGATCTCCGGCGGCTTGCCGGAGTCCCGGGCGCGCGCTTCCTGGATCCTCCTCTCCCCCTGCACCGCGTCCTGGGGAACCTCGCCCTTGCTCAGGTGCCGCGGCTTGGCGAACGCGATATGCATCGCCACGTCCTTGCCGATCTCCTCGGCACCTTCGTAGTCCGCCAGCACGCCGATCTTGGCGCCGGCGTGGACGTAGAGCGCGAGCTTGCCTTTGGCTTGCAGGCGCTTGAACCGGCGGATGGTGATGTTCTCGCCGATCTTCTGCACCAGCTGTTGCCGCCGCTCGTCCTCTGGCGCGCCCGGGTCGCGCGTGGCGGCGACTTCGGCGAGCGAGCGGGCGAAAGCGAGGAAGTCCGCGTTCCGGGCGACGAAGTCGGTCTCGCAGTTGAGCTCGACCAGCGAGCCCAGCTTGGCGTCGGCCGACAGCCAGGCGCCAATGACGCCTTCGGCAGCGACGCGCGAGGCCGCCTTGCTCGCCTTGGCGCCGCTCTTGATGCGCAACAGCTCCTCGGCCTTCTTCAGGTCGCCGCCCGCCTCGGTCAGGGCCTTCTTGCACTCCATCATTCCCAGGCCGGTGAGCTCGCGCAGCTCCTTCACCAGGCTTGCACTAATTTCCGTCATTCCTTCGAACTCCTTGGTTGAAAAAAAAGGGCCGAAGCCCTTTTTCCGTCAAGAGGGGAAGCGCACCCTACTTTGCACCTTCATCCTCTTCCACTTCGACGAACTCGTCGCGCGAAGCGGCGACCACTTCTTCGAGCGACTGGCTGCGGCCTTCGAGCACCGCGTCGGCCATGCCGCGCGCGTACAGCCGGATCGCACGGTTGGAATCGTCGTTGCCGGGAATGACGTAGTCGATGCCGGCCGGCGAGTGGTTGGTGTCGACCACGCCGATCACCGGCACGCCGAGCTTGACCGCCTCGGCCACCGCGCCCTTCTGGTAGCCGACGTCGATGATGAACAGCGCAGTGGGCAGGCCCGACAGCTCCTTGATGCCGCCGAGCGAGCGCTGCAGCTTGGTGAGCTCGCGCTGCAGGCCGAGCGCCTCCTTCTTGGTGATGCGCTCGAAGCTGCCGTCCAGCTGCATCGCCTCCATTTCCTTGAGGCGCTTGATCGACTGCTTCACGGTCTTGAAGTTGGTCAGCATGCCGCCGAGCCAGCGATGGTCGACGTACGGCATCTGGCAGCGCAGCGCCTCCTCGCGGACGATCTCGCGCGCCTGGCGCTTGGTGCCGACGAACAGCAGCGTTCCCCGGTTTGCCGTCAGCTGGCGCGCGAACTTGACCGCCTCCTGGTACAGGGCCAGGGTGCGCTCGAGGTTGATGATGTGGATCTTGTTGCGGTGGCCGAAGATGTACTGCGCCATCTTCGGGTTCCAGTACCGGGTCTGGTGTCCGAAATGGACCCCGGCTTCCAGCATTTGACGCATCGTTACCGACACTTCGATTCTCCTTAAAGGGTTTGGGTCTGCGGCGCACGCTTGCCCCGTTTCACTGGGGACCCTTTGTCGAGCGCGCCGGAAGATTTGAGCCCGAAATTCTAGCATAATCAGCCAAATGGCCGTTGTCCTGAAGAGCCCGGAAGAGCTGGAGCGCATGCGTATCGCCGGCCGGCTGGCTTCCGAGGTGCTCGATTTCATCGCGCCGCAGGTCCGCGCCGGGGTCGCCACCGGCAAACTGAACGACCTGTGCCACGAATACATGGTGAACGTGCAGGGCACGGTGCCGGCGCCGCTCAACTACGCGCCGCCGGGTTACCGTCCCTTCCCGAAGTCGATCTGCACCTCCGTGAACCACCAGGTGTGCCACGGCGTCCCGGGCGAGCGCGTGCTGAAGCCCGGCGACATCCTCAACATCGACATCACGGTGATCAAGGATGGTTTTCACGGCGACTGCAGCCGCATGTTCTACGTCGGCGAGCCGAGCATCCAGGCGAAGCGCCTGGTCGAGGTCACGTTCGAGTGCATGTGGCTCGGCATACGGCAGGTGCGCCCCGGGGCGCATCTGGGGGATGTCGGCGCCGCGATCCAGGGCCATGCCGAGCAGCACGGTTTCTCCGTGGTGCGCGAATTCTGCGGGCACGGTATCGGCCGCCGCTTCCATGAAGAGCCGCAGGTGCTGCATTACGGCAAGCCCGGCGCCGGCCTGACGCTCGAGCCGGGCATGACCTTCACCGTGGAGCCGATGATCAACGCCGGCAAGCCCGGCATTCGGGAACTGGCCGACGGCTGGACCATCGTCACCAAGGATCACAGCCTGTCGGCGCAATGGGAGCACACCGTGGCGGTCACCGAATCGGGCCACGAAGTCCTGACGCGCTCGGCGGGCACGCAGCCGCCGCCATGAAGTTCGACCTGCGGGGGGACCTGGCCGCCGCCCGGCAGGCGCTGCGCGAAGCCTACCTGCGGCGGCCGAACCCGCGCGCGCTGCTGCGCCAGCACGCGCAGCTCATCGACCGGACCGTGCGCTCGCTCTGGGGCCGGTCCGGCCTCGCCGCCGAAGCGGCGCTGGTCGCGACCGGCGGCTACGGGCGGCGCGAGCTCTATCCGTCCTCGGACGTCGACCTGCTGGTGCTGCTCGGCCGCGAGCTGCAGCCCGCGGAGCGCGGGGCGCTCGAGCGCCTGATCGGCGTGTTCTGGGACATCGGCCTGGAGATCGGGCACAGCGTGCGCACCGTGGCCGGCTGCGTCGAGGCGGCCGAGGGTGACGTCACCGTGCGCACCACGCTGCTCGAGGCGCGCTACCTCGCCGGCAGCCGCAGCCTGTACCGGAAAATGGCCGAGGCGCTGCAGCAGCGCTCCGATCCGGTGGCCTTTTTCAAGGCGAAGAAGCTCGAGCAGGAGCAGCGCCACGCCAAACACCAGGATTCCCCCTACTCCCTCGAGCCCAACCTCAAGGAGGCCCCGGGCGGCCTGCGCGACCTCCAGGTCATCCAGTGGATCGCTCGGGCGAGCGGCATAGGCCGGCGCTGGAGCGACCTGCTGGCGCGCGGCCTGATCGAGCGCGACGAGGCACGCCAGCTGACACGTCTCGAGGAGCACCTGCAGGACCTGCGCATCCGCCTGCACTACCTCGCCGGACGGCGCGAAGACCGCATCGTGTTCGACCTGCAAACCGCGCTCGCTGCCCAGCTCGGGTACAAGGACACGCCGGCCCGACGCGCCAGCGAAGCGCTGATGCAGGGCTACTACCAGACCGCCAAGGGCGTCACCCAACTCAACGCCATCCTGCTGCAGAACTTCGAGGCGCGCCTGGCGCCGCAGCCGGACACGGCACCGCGCGCGCTGAACGAGCGCTTCGAGGTGCGCAGCGAGCGGCTTCACATCAAGCAGGAAGGCACTTTCGCCCGCGAACCGACCGCGATCCTGGAATGCTTTCTGCTGATGATGCAGCACCAGGAACTGCGCGGCATGACGGCCCGCACCTTGCGGGCGCTATGGCGTGCGCGCTCCCTGGTGAATGCGCGCTTCCGCAAGAACCCGGTCGCCGGGCTGCTGTTCTTGCAGATCCTGCAGCAGCCGCGCGGCATCGTGCACGAGTTCCGGCGCATGAACCAGTACGGCATCCTCGGCCGCTACCTGCCGGAGTTCGGCCGCATCGTCGGCCAGATGCAGCACGACCTGTTCCACGTCTACACCGTAGACCAGCACATCCTGATGGTGATGCGCAACCTGCGGCGCTTCACCATGCCGGAGTTCGCGCACGAGTTCCCGCTGAGCAGCGAGCTGATGAACGGCTTCGAGCGGCGCTGGCTCCTGTACGTCGCCGCCCTCTATCACGACATCGCCAAGGGGCGCGGCGGCGACCACTCGGCGCTCGGTGCCAAGGATGTCCGCAGCTTTTCGAAGCGGCACGGACTGGCGCGCGACGATCGCGAGCTGGTCGAGTTCCTGGTCGAGCGCCACCTCGCCATGTCGCACGTCGCCCAGAAGCAGGATGTGCACGACCCCGAGGTGGTGCGCGCCTTCGCCGACATGGTCGGCAGCGAGCGGCGCCTGGTGGCGCTGTACCTGTTCACCGTCGCCGACATTCGTGGCACCAGCCCCAAGGTGTGGAACGCGTGGAAGGCGAAGCTGCTGGAGGACCTGTTCCGCGCCACCCTCCGGGTGCTCACCGGCGAACCGCTGGCGCGCGACGCCGCGCTCGCGGAGAAGCAGGCCGAAGTGGTGCGGCTGCTGCGGCTGTACGCGCTTTCCGACGGCGTGAAGGACAAGCTCTGGGCGCAGCTCGACACCCCCTACTTTCTGCGCCACGACGCGCAGGAGATCGCCTGGCAAACGCGCAACCTGCATTACCGCGTCGACACCGACAAGCCGGTAGTCAAGGCGCACCTCGCGCCGTTCGGCGAAGGGCTCCAGGTGATGATCTATACCCCCGACCGCGAAGCGCTGTTCGCGCGCATCTGCGGCTATTTCGAGCGCGCCGGCCTGAACATCGCCGAGGCCAAGGTGCACACCACGCGCCACGGCTATGCGCTGGACACGTTCGTCGTCATGGGCCAGGGACGCGACGCGCACTACCAGGACCGCATCAGCATGATCGAGACCGAGCTCGCCGCGGAGCTGCAGTCCGAAGCTCCGCTCGCCCCACCGCGCGGCGGGCGCCTGTCCAGGCGGGTGCGGCACTTCCCGATCTCTCCTGCGGTCGACATCCGCCCCGACGAGCGCGGCACCTACCACGCGCTGTCGATCGTCGCGGCCGACCGGCCGGGCCTGCTGTACGGCGTGGCGCGCACGCTGGCGCGCTACCAGATCAGCCTGCAGACCGCCCGCGTCAACACCCTCGGCGACCGCGTGGAGGACGTGTTCCTGCTCTCGGGATCGGCGCTGTCGAACCCGAAAACGGTCCTGCAGCTCGAGCAGGAGCTGCTGAAAGAACTGCAGATCTAGCGCTTGGCCTTCTCCGCCCGGTAGGCGGTGAGCCCGGCGCGGCCTTGCCGGCCCATCGCGTCGAGCGTCTTTTTCCATCCCTTGCGGTGCTCGCGCAGCGCGCCGACGATGGCTTCCGCGATCACCAGGTTGCGGTACCCCTTGGCGTTGGCCGGGACCACGATCCACGGGGCGTGCGGCGCCGCGGTCTTCGAGATCGCGTCCTCGTAGGCCGCGGTGAATTCGTCCCAGTGGTCGCGTTCCTTCCAGTCGTTGGGATTCAGCTTCCACGCCGTCTCGGGCGCCTTCTCGCGCTCGAGCAGCCGCGCCTTCTGCTCCTTCCTGGTGATGTGCAGGAAGAACTTGAGCACGATGACGCCATGCTCGGCGAGCAGCTCCTCGAAGTCGGCGATGTGGCCGTAGCGCTCCTTCCACAGCTTCTCCCGCACCAGGCTGTGGACCCGCACCACCAGCACGTCCTCGTAGTGCGAGCGGTTGAAGATGGCGAACTCGCCGAGCCGCGGCGCGTGGCGGTGCACCCGCCACAGGAAGTCATGCTGGCGCTCCTCGGCCGTGGGCGTGCCGAAGGACACGACGTTCACGCCGCGCGGGTTCAGGCAGCCGGCGACGTGCTTGATCGCACCGTCCTTGCCGGCGCTGTCGCGCCCTTGCAGCACCACCATGACGCTGTTCACCTTGGCGCCGAACATCGCGTCCTGCAGCTCGAACATCTCCGCGCCGAGCTTCGCGAAACGCTCGCGCGCCTTCTCCTTGGTCATCCCCTTGGGGGGCTCGGCCGAGATGTCGTCGAGGCGAACCTTCTCCCCCCGCTCTCTGAACTTCGTCTTCACTAGTCCTCCGCTGGCAACTCCTGCTCGGGAAACAGCTCTTCATTGAAGCCGAACCGGGTCAGGTCGAGGATGCGCATCGGGTAGAGCACGCCGTCGAGGTGGTCGACCTCGTGCTGCACCACCCGGGCGTGGAAGCCCTCGACCTCGCGCTCGAAATGCTTGCCGTGCTCGTCGTAACCCGAGTACTTGAGCCTGGAAAAGCGCGGCACCCAGCCGCGCATGCCGGGAACCGACAGGCAGCCTTCCCAGCCCTCCTCCATCTCGGCGGAGAGCGGCGCGATCTCGGGATTGATCAGGACGGTCTCGGGCACCTCCTCGACGTCCGGGTAGCGCGGGTTGGAATGGACGCCGAAGATCACCACGCGCAGGCCTACGCCGATCTGCGGCGCGGCGAGGCCCGCGCCGTTCAGGTGCGCCATGGTGTCGCGCATGTCGGTCAGGAGATTTTTCAGGAAAGGATCGCCAAAATCGGCGACGGCCTCCGACTTCTGCCACAGCCGCGGGTCGCCCATGCGCAGGACGGCGCGAATCACTTGCGTGCTTTCAGGTAGCGCGCGAACGCCTCGCCGGTCTCGGGATGGCGCAGCCCGTACTCGAGCGTCGCCTGCAGATAGCCGAGCTTGGTGCCGCAGTCGTAGCGCCGGCCGGGCAGCCGCACCGCGAGGACCCGTTCGTGGGTGAGCAGCGCCGAGATCGCGTCGGTGAGCTGGATCTCGCCGCCGGCGCCTGGCGACTGCCGTGCCAGCAGGTCGAAGATGCGTGGCGTCAGCACGTAGCGGCCGATCACGCCGAGGTTCGAGGGTGCATCGGCGGGTCGGGGCTTCTCCACGATGCTGCGCAGGCGCCCGGCGTCGGATTGCATGGCCTCGACGGTGACGATGCCGTAGCTCTGGGTCTGGTCACGCGGCACCTCCTCGACGCCGAGCAGCGAGCAGCCCTCCTTGGCGAACAGCTCGGCCATGCGGCACATCGCCGGCGGCTGCGCGTCGATCAGGTCGTCGGCCAGCACCACAGCGAAAGGATCGTTGCCGACCACCGGCTGCGCGCACAGCACGGCGTGCCCCAGGCCGAGCGGCTCGGCCTGGCGGAGGTAGATGCAGCGCGCGCCTTCCGGCAGCACCGAGCGCACCATCTCGAGCAGCTCGGCCTTGTTCTTGCGCTCGAGCTCGGTTTCGAGCTCGTAGGCCTTGTCGAAGTGGTCCTCGATCGCCCGCTTGTTGCGCCCGGTGACGAAGATCATCTCGGTGATCCCCGCCGCCGCCGCCTCCTCCACCGCGTACTGGATCAGCGGCTTGTCGACGATCGGCAGCATCTCCTTGGGGCTCGCCTTGGTCACCGGCAGGAAGCGGCTGCCGAGGCCGGCAACCGGGAAAACGGCTTTTCTCAGCTTGGCGGGCATGGAATCAGAGATTTTGCAGCATTTCGATGAATTGTTTTTCTTCGAGCACCGGCACCCCCAGCGCGCGCGCGCGCTCGAGCTTGCTCCCGGCGTCCTCCCCCGCGACCACGAAGTCGGTCTTCTTCGAAACCGACCCCACCACCTTGTGCCCTTTCGCCTCGATCGCCGCCCGCGCCTCATCCCGGCTCATGCCGCTGAGCGTCCCGGTCAGCACGAAGCTCTTGACCAGCCCCGATTGCGGCCGCGGCACGGGGGCGCTCGTCGGCCAACGCACCTCCTGCTTCACGAGGTCCCGGATGACCTGCCGGTTGTGCGGCTCGTCGAAGAACTGCCGGATCGAGCGCGCCACCACCGGGCCGACGTCGGACACCAGGAGGAGCTCTTCCTCGGTCGCTCGGGCGAGCGGCTCCAGGTCGCCGAAGTGTCGCGCCAGGTCGCGGGCGGTAGTCTCGCCGGCGTTGCGGATCCCCAGGGCATAGATCAGCCGCTCCAGGGTCGTCCGGCGCGAGCGCTCGAGCTCGGCCACGAGGTTTGCGGCCGACTTGTCGCCCATCCGCTCAAGTCCGGAGAGGTCCTCCTTGGACAGCTTGTACAGGTCGGCGGGGGTGTGGACCAGCTTCCGGTCCACGAGCTGATCCACCAGCCGCTCGCCCAGTCCCTCAATGTTCATCGCCCGGCGGCCGGCGAAGTGCAAAAGCGCCTGCTTGCGCTGCGCCGGGCAATAGAGGCCGCCGCTGCAGCGGTGCACCGCCTCGTCCTCGTTCTTGACGACCGCCGATCCGCACACCGGGCACTTGGCCGGCATCCGGAAGACCTTCGCATCCGCCGGGCGGGCCTCCAGCTTTACGGCAACCACTTCGGGAATCACGTCACCCGCGCGGCGCACGACGACCGTGTCGCCGATCCGCACATCCTTGCGCTTGAGCTCCCCTTCGTTGTGCAACGTGGCATTGGTGACCGTCACGCCGCCCACGAACACCGGCTTCAGGCGCGCGACCGGGGTGAGCGCCCCGGTGCGGCCGACTTGCACCTCGATGCCCAGCACCTCGGTGGCCTGCTCTTCGGCCGGATACTTGTGGGCGAGCGCGAAGCGCGGCGCGCGCGACACGAAGCCAAGGCGCTCCTGCCAGTCCAGGCGGTTGACCTTGTAGACCACGCCGTCGATCCCGTAGGGCAAGCGCGCGCGCAGGCGGCCGATGCGCGCGTAGTAGTCCAGCACTCCGTCGACGTCGGCCACGACGTCGCGCTCCTTGCAGACCGGGAAGCCGAGCTCGGCGAGGCGCTCAAGCGCCTGCGAATGCGTGCGCCAGCCCGATTGCGAGGCGACGGCGTAGGCAAAAAACCTCAGCCGCCGCCCCGACGTGATGTGCGAATCAAGCTGCCGCACCGCGCCGGCGGCCGCGTTGCGCGGGTTGACGTACTCCTTCTGCCCGGCCTCGCGCTGCCGCTCGTTGAGGGCGTCGAAGTCCTTGCGGTACATCAGCACTTCGCCGCGCACCTCGAGATCCTGCCTCTGCGGGATCTTCAGCGGGATGGAGCGCACGGTGCGCAGATTGGGCGTCACGTCCTCGCCGGTGGTGCCGTCGCCGCGCGTCGCGCCTTGCGCCAGCACTCCCCCGCGGTACACCAGGCTGACTGCCAAGCCGTCGAACTTGGGTTCGACGGCGTATTCGACCTTCTCTACGCGCAGGCTCTCGCGGATGCGCGCGTTGAAGGCGCGCACCTCCTCCTCGTCGAACGCGTTGCTGATCGATAGCATCGGCGTGCCGTGGCGCACTTCGGCGAACTGCGGCAGCGGCTCGCCGCCGACGCGCTGCGTCGGCGAATCGGGAGTGCGCAGCGCCGGATGCGCCGCCTCGAGCGCCTCGAGCTCGCGGAACAACGCGTCGTACTCGGCGTCGCTGATCTGCGGCGCGTCGGCCACGTAGTAAAGGTGGTTGTGGTGCTCGAGGGTTTCGCGGAGTTGCTTTGCCCGCGCCCTGGGACTCATGAAAAGAGCCGCAGCGCGAGCGGGCTGCCGGTCTCGATGCCGCGCCCGGCGAGCGCCTGGCGCACCGCCTCGAGCTGGGCGCCGATCTGGGCGAGGGCGCGGTCGTCGAGCAGGTTGCCGCGATCGTCGACCAGCCGCGCGCCGGGGGCGCCGGCCAGGCTGCGCCCGGTGCGCGCCATCGCCTCGAAGCTGCGGCCCAGGTCGGGCGTGCGCGGAACATCGAGCGTGAGGGTCAGGCCGTCCTCGCGACGCACCACCTGGAAGGGCTGGCCGTCGAAATCGATCTCCAGGCCTTCGCCGATCACGTGCAGCGCCACCTGCACGTCGGCATCGGCGCAGATGCGGTCCAGCTCGCGCGCCGCCTCCAGGGCATGGCGCATCTCCGGCGCCGACAGGCTGGCGCCGAGCTTGGCGCCCAGCGTCTCGACGGCGGAGCGGAATTCCAGCAGCTCGGCGTCGCTGACCACGCCGGCGCGGCTGACCAGCTGCAGCGCCGCCCGCAGCGCGGTGCAGCCGACGCCGTCGCCGGCCGCGAGGCGGCGCCAGGCCGTGCCGTCGGAACCCGCGAGCAGCACGCGGCCGCCGAAGCGCTGCTCGATCGCGCTCCAGCCCTCGAGCAGCGACGCTGCCGCCGCCGGCTGCGCCAGCTGCAAATCGATCACATAGTCGACCTGCGCGTCGGGCATGGCTTCGGGTCGCTGCGGCGCCCGGGCCAGGATCGGCTCGCGCCGCCGCGGCGCCTCGTCGAGCAGGCTGTCGGCGTGCCGCGAGCCGAAAGCACGCTCCGCGGCGCGCTGCGCCGAGCGCTCCTGCAGGCGGTTGTAGACCAGCACGCCGATCACCGCCGCGGCGCCGATGACGAGCAGCCCGAGCTGAAGATCGGTCATGCGCCCTAGGCCGCGAGCTCCTCCCGGATGCGCAGCGCTTCCTCGATGTCCACTGCCACAACGCGCGACACGCCCGACTCCGGCATGGTGACGCCGATCAGCTGCCCGGCCATCTCCATGGAGATCTTGTTGTGGCTGATGAACAGGAACTGGGTCTGCGCCGACATGCGCTTCACCAGGTCGCAGAAACGCAGCGTATTGGAGTCGTCGAGCGGCGCGTCGACCTCGTCGAGCAGGCAGAACGGCGCCGGGTTGAGCTGGAACAGCGAGAACACCAGCGCGATCGCGGTGAGCGCCTTCTCGCCGCCCGACATCAGGTGAATGCTGCTGTTCCGCTTGCCCGGCGGCTGCGCCATGATCTGCACGCCGGCGTCGAGGATCTCCTCGCCGGTCATGCTGAGCTTCGCCTCGCCGCCGCCGAACAGCGTCGGGAACAGCGTGCCGAGGTGCCGGTTCACCGTCTCGAAAGTCTCGCGCAGCAGCTCGCGGGTCTCGCGGTCGATGCGCCGGATCGCATCCTCCAGCGTGTGCACCGCCTCCTCCAGGTCGGCCGACTGGGCGTCGAGGAAGTTCTTGCGCTCCCGGCTCGAGCTCAGCTCCTCGAGCGCCGCCAGGTTCACCGCGCCCAGCTCGTTGATCGCCTGGCTGATGCGCGTGATCTCGCCTTGCAGGCTCGAGGCGCGCGGGGCGCCCTCGGCCTCGGTGGCGAGCAGCGCCTCGTCCGCTCCGGCTTCGCGCAGCTGGGTGGCGAACTGGTCGAAATTGATCTGCGCCGCCTGCTCCTTCAGCCGCAGCTCGCCGAGCCGGTCGCGCAGCGGCGCCGCGCGCGACTCGGCCTGCAGCTTCGCCTCCTCCAGCTCGCGCAGCGCTCCGGAGGCGACTTCGACCGCGTTGCGCGCCTCCGCCAGCTTCTTCTCGCAGGCCAGGCGCGCCTCCACCGCGGTCTCGAGCGACGCGCGCACGCCCGGAATCGGGTCGGCGGCCAGCTCCTGGGTGAGCTTGGCCACCTCGGCTTCAGCGCGCTCGATCTGCTGGTCGACCACGCGCACGCCGTTGTCGATCTCGGCGATCTTGGAGGCGCATTCGCGCGCCCCGAACAGCGCGTCCTGCGCCTCGCGCTCCGCCTGCTGCGCAGCCTGGCGCTGCGCCGCGAGCGCGCTGTCGGCGGCGGCGAGCGCCTCGCGCGCGCCTGTGGCCGCGTTCCGGTTCTCGTCGATTGCCTTTTCCAGCTCGGCGCCCGCGGCCCGGCAGGCGGCTATGGCCTGCTCGCCGCGCCCGGCTTCCGCGCGCACCTCGTCGAGCTCGGCGCGCAGCTTGCTGCTGCGTTCGTGCGCCTGGGACCGCTTCAGCCCCTCGATCTGCGCGTCGTGGAGCGCCGCGAGCTCATCCTCGATTGCCTGCGACGCCGCCTCGGCAGCCTTCAGCTTCGCGGCGAGCTCGCCGCAGCGCTTCTCGAGCTCCTCGATTTCGCCCTGCCGCGCGAGCAGCCCCTCGTCCGCGGGATCGGGCGCGTGGAAGCTGACGGTATAGCGCGTGAACTGGTGGCCTTCGCGGTTCACCATCACCGCGCCCGCCGGCAGCGCTTCCCGCATCCGGCGCTCGGGAGTGCCTTCGACCGCGATCACGCCCGCCAGCCAGTCGGCGAGCGCTCCGGACACCGCTGCGTCCGCGGCATGGATCTTGGCCGTCAGCGGCAATCCGGCTGCCGGCGCGGCGTGCGCGAAGTGGTCGCGCATTTCCCCACCGAATAGGCTTGCTTTCACCGGCGGGCGATCGGCGAGCGCAGCGGCAAGGCGCGATGCGTCAGTCAACTCGAGCGCGTGCAGGCGCTCGCGCAGGACCGACTCGACCGCGATTTCCCAGCCGTGGTCGATGCGCAGCTTCTGCCACAGGCGCGCGGCCTGGGCGAGGCCGTGGCGCTGCAGCCACTCGGCGAGCGGCGCGTTGTCCTCGGCCGCGGCCTGGATCTGGCGCAGGGTGGCGAGCTGCGCCTCGGCTGCGGCGTGCTCGCGCTGCGCGGCGGCCAGGGACTCGGCCGCGGCGCCGCGGCGCTCTTCCGCAGCAGCGAGCGCGTCCTGCAACTCGTCCAGGTTTCGCGGGGCGCCGGCCTCGGGCACCGCGATCGCCTGCAGCTCGGTTTCGAGCCGCTCGCGCCGCTGCTCGAGCGCCTGCTGGCCGCGCTCGAGGTGGGCCGAGTTGGCCTGCTCGAGCTGCAGCCGGCTCTCGGCCTGCGCGAGCGCGCTGCGCGCCGCTTCGAGGCGCTCCTGGGCGGCGCGGAACGCCTGCTCTGCCCCGGGCAGGCGCGCGTTCGCGTTCTCGAGCGCCGCAGCGGTATCCGCGGCGCGCTGCTTCGCTTCGCCCGAGCGCACCGCCCAGGTGTGCAGCGACAGGGTGAGTTGCGCGCGCTGCTCGCGCCAGGAGCCGAGCTGCGCGCGCCGCTCCGTGTGCTGGCTCTCGAGCCGGCTGCGCGTCTCCTCGGCATAGCGCAGCTCCGATTCGAAGCGCGCCACTTCGGCGTTGGCCGCATAGAGCGTGCCCTGCGCCGCGTTCAGCGCATCGCCCGCCGCGTAGTGCGTCGCCCTTGCGCCCTCGACCCGCGCTTCGATGCCGCGCAGCTGCGCGGTCTCCGCCTCGAGCGCATTGGTGGCCTTGGCGACCTCCTGCGCGTGGCGATCGCGCTCCGCCGCGGCGTCGCGCCGGCGCAGGTACCACAGCAGGTGCTGCTTGAGCTGCAGGTCGGAGTGGTACTCCTTGTAGCGCGCCGCGATCGCCGCCTGCGCCTCCAGCTTCTCGAGCTGCGCGCCGAGCTCGAACCGGATGTCGGTGACCCGCGCCAGGTTCTCGCGCGTGCCGGCGAGGCGGTTCTCGGTTTCGCGGCGCCGCTCCTTGTAGCGCGAGATGCCGGCCGCCTCCTCGAGGAACACGCGCAGCTCCTCGGGCTTCGCCTCGATCACCCGCGAGATCATGCCCTGCTCGATGATGGCGTAGGCGCGCGGCCCGAGGCCGGTGCCGAGGAACATGTCGGTGATGTCGCGCCGGCGCACGTGCGTGCCGTTGATGTAGTAGCTCGACTCGCCGTCGCGCTGCAGGGTGCGCTTCACCGAGATCTCGGCGTACTGCGACCACTGGCCGGCGGCGCGCCCGAGCGCGTTGTCGAAGATCAGCTCGACCGCGGCGCGCGCCAGCGCCTTGCGGTTCCCCGAGCCGTTGAAGATCACGTCCTGCATCGAGTCGCCGCGCAGCGCCGAGGCCCGCGATTCGCCGAGCACCCAGCGCACCGCGTCGATCACGTTCGACTTGCCGCAGCCGTTGGGGCCGACCACGCCGACCAGCTGGCCGGGGATGTGGATCGAGGTGGGATCGACGAACGACTTGAAACCGGACAGCTTGATCTGGGTGAGCCGCACGCAAAAAATGATACCATCTGCGCGCTCGCATTCCGCCGGTTTTCAGTGCCTTCCCGCCCAAGCAAGCGCCTCGAAACTTTCGCCAATCCGACGCCGCAGCGCGACTTCCGGATCCACATGGAGATTCCGGAGTTCACCTGCCTCTGTCCGATGACCGGGCAGCCGGATTTCGCGACGCTGCTGCTCGACTACGTCCCCGACCGCCGCTGCGTGGAGCTGAAGTCCCTCAAGCTGTACGTCTGGTCGTATCGCGACGAAGGCGCGTTCCACGAGGCGGTCACCAATCGCATCCTCGACGACCTCGTGCGGGCGACCCGGCCGCGGTATATGCGGCTCGAGGCGCGCTTCAAGGTCCGCGGCGGGATTTACACGACGGTCATCGCCGAGCACCGGAAGAAGGGCTGGCGCGGTGAATCCGCTCCTCGCCAGGCTTAACCCCTACCCCTTCGAGAAGCTCCGCGCGCTCATCGCGGGCAACTCACCCGATCCGAAACTCGCCGCGATCAACCTGTCAGTCGGCGAGCCCAAGCATCCGACGCCGCGTCTGGTGAAGGAAGCCCTGTCCGGCGCGCTGGACGGGCTTGCCGCCTATCCCGCCACCGCCGGCACGCCCGAGCTGCGCGCGGCGATCGCGCGCTGGCTGGCGCAGCGCTACGGCATCCCGGCGCCCGACCCCGACACCCAGATCCTGCCGGTCAACGGCACCCGCGAAGCGCTTTTTGCTTTTGCTCAAACAGTAATAAATTCAACTGAGAAAGCAAAAGTGGTGTGCCCCAATCCGTTCTATCAGATCTACGAGGGCGCGGCGCTGCTGGCGGGAGCAACGCCCGTCTACGGCGAACCCGAGGACTGGAAAGGCGTGCAATTGATGTATGCCTGCTCGCCGTCCAACCCCAGCGGCAAGGTGCTCGGCCTGGAGCAATGGCGGCGCCTGTTCGAGCTGTCCGACCGGCACGGCTTCGTCATCGCCTCGGACGAGTGCTATTCGGAGATCCACTTCGGCCAGCCGCCGCTCGGCGCCCTGGAAGCCGCGTTCCGGCTGGGCCGCAAGGACTATCCGCGGCTGGTGGCGTTCTCCAGCCTGTCCAAGCGCTCCAACTGCCCGGGCATGCGCTCGGGCTTTGCCGCCGGCGAGGCGGCGCTGCTGAAGAAATTCCTGCTCTACCGCACCTACCACGGCTCGGCGATGAGCCTGGCGGTGCAGAAGGCCTCGGTCGCCGCCTGGAGCGACGAGGAGCACGTGCGCGAGAACCGGCGGCTGTACGCCGAGAAGTTCGACGCGGTATTGCCTTTGCTAAAGAATGCCTTGAGCGCGGAGAAACCCGAGGGGGGCTTCTACCTGTGGCTGCACACCCCGATCGACGACCAGGAATTCGTGCGCCGCCTCCACCATGAATACAATGTCCTGGTGCTGCCGGGCAGCTACCTCGGCAGGGAAATCAAGGGAGAGAACCCCGGCCGCAATCGCGTTCGCGTCGCGCTGGTCGCCCCCCTCGCCGAATGCGTGGAGGCGGCCGAGCGCCTGGGGCGCTTCGCCGGAAAGCTATGACCGCAAGGCAAGTCATCGAGGAAGCCTGGGAAGGCCGCGCCGCGCTCGGCCCACGCAAGGCGAGCGCCGGGCTGCGCAAGGCGGTCGCCAGCGTCATCGCCGGCCTGGACGCCGGCAAGCTGCGCGTCGCCGAGAAGGCGGGCGGTAAATGGCTGACCCACGAATGGATCAAGAAGGCGGTATTGCTGTCTTTCCGCCTCGAAGACAACCGGCGCATGGAAAAGCGCTATTACGACAAGGTGCCCTCAAAATTCGACTCGTTTGATTTCGCGAAAGGCGGGTTCCGTGTCGTCCCGCCTGCCGCGGTCCGGCGGGGTGCCTATATCGCCAGGAACGTAGTCCTGATGCCGTCGTTCGTGAACATCGGAGCCTACGTCGACGAGGGCACGATGGTCGATACCTGGGCGACGGTCGGCTCCTGCGCCCAGATCGGCAAGAACGTCCACCTTTCGGGCGGGGTCGGCATCGGCGGCGTGCTCGAGCCGTTGCAGGCGAACCCGGTGATCATCGAAGACAACTGCTTCATCGGCGCGCGCTCCGAGGTGGTCGAGGGGGTGATCGTCGAGGAGAACAGCGTGCTGTCGATGGGCGTGTACCTGAGCGCCAGCACCCGCATCCTGGACCGCGCCAGCGGCGCGATCCTCTATGGGCGGGTGCCGGCGGGCTCGGTGGTGGTGCCGGGCAGCCTGCCCTCGGCGGACGGCAGCTACGGCCTGTACTGTGCGGTAATTGTCAAACGGGTCGACGCCAGGACTCGCGCCAAAACCAGCCTGAACGAACTCCTCAGGGGGGATTAAACTAGCGCCACCAAGCGGTTCCGGGAGGCTGAATGTCTGCAATGAAGAAGCTGTTCCAGGTCATGGCCGACAAGAAGGCGTCGGACATCTTCCTGTCGGTCGGCGCGCCGATCAACATCAAGATCAACGGCGTCGCCATGCCGATCAACCAGGCCACGATGACCGCCGAGACGGTGCAGCAGCTGCTGTACGAAGTGCTGCACGAGCGCCAGATCAAGGAGTACGAGGACGAGATGGAGCTGAACACCGCGTACAACCTCGCGGGCGTCGGCACCTTCCGTATCAGCGCGTTCCGGCAGAAAGGCTCCCCGTCGGTGGTGGTGCGCTACATCCCCGGCACCATCCCGTCGATCGACTCGCTCGGCGTGCCCGAGGTGCTGAAGGAAGTCATCATGGGCAAGCGCGGCCTGATCCTGATGGTCGGCGCCACCGGTTCGGGCAAATCGACCTCGCTGTCGGCGATGCTCGACTTCCGCAACGAGCGCAAGCCGGGCCACATCCTGACGCTCGAAGATCCGGTCGAGTACATCTTCCAGAACAAGAAGTCGATCGTGAACCAGCGCGAGGTCGGCACCGACACCAAGACCTTCGAGGTGGCGCTGAAGAACGCGCTGCGCCAGGCCCCGGATTGCATCCTGATCGGCGAGATCCGCGACAAGCAGACCATGGCCATGTCGCTCGCCTACGCCCAGTCCGGCCACCTGTGCCTCGCCACGCTGCACGCCAACAACAGCTACCACGCGATGAACCGGATCATCAATTTCTATCCGCTGGAGAACCGGCCGGCGCTGCTGCTCGACCTGTCGGCGGCGCTGTCGGCGGTGATCTCGCAGCGCCTGGTGCGCACCAAGGCCGGCGCCCGGGTGGCGGCGGTCGAAGTGCTGTTGAATACGCGCCACATCTCGGAGCTGATCGAGAAAGGCGCGATCAGCGAGATCAAGGAAGCGCTCGAGAAGAGCATGTCGCCGGGTTCGCAGACCTTCGAGCAGGCGCTGTTCAAGCTGTTCATGGACGGCAAGATCACCCAGGACGAGGCGATGGCGAACGCCGACTCGGCCACCAACATGCTGTGGCTGATCAACCAGGCGACCGCCGGCGAGATCACCGGCCAGTCGGCGCCCCAGGGCAAGCCGGCCGCCACGGAGGAAAAGAAGGAAGGCATCCTGTCCGCCGCCGGCGGGGCCTCTTTCGGGAATTTCAAGATCGACGTGAATGCCTGAGGCGCTGGAGCTCGCGAAGGAGCTCATCGCCCGTAAATCAGTTACCCCCGAAGACGGGGGCTGCCAGGAAGTCATCGCCAAGCGGCTCGCGCGCGCCGGGTTCAGGTGCGAGCCGATGAACTTCGGCGCGGTCAGCAACCTCTGGGCGCGGCGCGGGGACCGGCAGCCGGTGGTGTGCTTCGCCGGGCATACCGACGTGGTGCCGACCGGGCCGCTCGCCGAGTGGCATTCCGACCCCTTCGTGCCGACGATCCGTGACGGCAGGCTCTATGGGCGCGGCGCGGCCGACATGAAGTCGTCGATCGCCGCCTTCGTCGTCGCTACAGAAATGTTTCTCCAGGAAAGACCCGGGCACTCGGGCTCGATCGCGTTTCTCCTCACCTCGGACGAGGAAGGCCCGGCGCTCGACGGGACGGTGCGCGTGGTCGAGGCGCTGAAGCGCCGCAAGGAGCTGATCGACTACTGCATCGTCGGCGAACCGACCTCGGTCGACGGGCTCGGCGACATGCTGAAGAACGGTCGCCGCGGCTCGCTTTCCGGCAGGCTGGTGGTGCGCGGCATCCAGGGCCACGTCGCCTACCCGCAGCTGGTGAAGAACCCGATCCACCTGCTCGCCCCGGCGCTCGCCGAGCTGGCGAAGGCGCAGTGGGACCCGGGCAACGAGAGCTTTCCGCCGACCAGCTTCCAGGTGTCGAACATCCACGCCGGCACCGGCGCCGGCAACGTGGTTCCCGGATCGGTCGAGGTCGACTTCAATTTCCGCTTCTCGACCGAAAGTACTGATGTTTCTTTGAAAACAAGAGTGGAATCCATTCTCGCGAAGCACGGGCTCGAGTACTCCGTGTCGTGGGTCCTCGGCGCCAAGCCCTTCCTCAGCGCGAACGGGCGGCTGGCGCAGACCGTGATGGCGGCCGGCAAGAAGCACACCGGGCGCTCCGCCGAGCTGTCCACCACCGGCGGCACCTCGGATGCGCGCTTCATCATCGACATCTGCCCCGAAGTGATCGAGCTCGGGCCGGTCAACGCCAGCATCCACAAGCTGAACGAGCACATCGCGCTCGCCGAGCTGGAAAAGCTTCCGGGCATCTATCTCGACACGCTGCGCGCCCTGCTTCCTTGACACTAAAGCAGTTAATAGAAAAAACAGAAAAGAGACTCAAGGCAGCACGCCTGCACTACGGCCACGGCACCGATAACCCGCGCGACGAAGCGGCTGTCCTGGTGTTGCGCGGCCTCGATTTGCCCTTCGACACCGATCTCTCCGGTCCTGCGGACCCTCGCCGTATCGAGCCTCTCCTGCGCCAGAGAATCGCGCAGCGCATCCCCGCGGCCTACCTGCTAAACGAAGCGTGGCTCGACAGTGTCCCGTTCTACGTCGACCGCCGCGTGATCATTCCGCGCTCGCACATTGCCTTTCTTTTTAGAGAAAAAATAACACCCTGGCTGCCCCGGACACCGCATCGCATTCTCGACCTGTGCACCGGCTCGGGCTGCCTGGCGATCCTCGCCGCCCGGGCATTTCCCGCGGCGCGCGTCGATGCCTCCGACCTCTCGGCGGCCGCGCTTGCGGTTGCCCGGCGCAATGTCCGCAAGCACAAGCTCGAGAAGCGGGTCCGTCTCCTCCGCTCCGACCTGTTTTCGAGCCTGAAGGAACGCTACGACCTGATCGTGGCCAACCCGCCCTATGTGACTACGCCGGCCATGCGCAAGCTGCCGCCCGAGTACCGCCACGAGCCCGGGCTGGCCCTCGCCGGCGGCCGCGACGGCCTGCAGTTCGTGTCGCGCATCCTGGCGGGCGCGCGCGAGCGCCTTCAGGAAGGTGGCCTGCTGGTCTGCGAGATCGGCGATCGCAAGCGCGCGCTCGAGCGCGCCTATCCTTCGACGCGCTTCGTGTGGCCGCGCGACGAAGTATTCGTGCTGGAGCGCGCCGCAATGCCGGCGCAAAAGCTGGGGTGACCGATGGGATTCGAACCCACAACAACCGGACTCACAATCCGGGACTCTACCGTTGAGCTACGGTCACCGTTGTCTCGTGCCAGGTGCAGCTGGCCTGCCCGGCGGGACTCGAACCCACAACCCCCAGCTTAGAAGGCTGGTGCTCTATCCGGTTGAGCTACGGGCAGCCCGGAAGCAGGCCTGGTCGGGGTGAGAGGATTTGAACCTCTGACATCTTGCTCCCAAAGCAAGCGCGCTACCAGGCTGCGCCACACCCCGAAAATGGCGCCAGATAATACTCTTAGCGCGCACGCAGGGCAATTCGACTTGCTTGCGGCAGGGGGGCTTTAGTGATACAAAGCGCTTTCGTTTTTTTGAGCTGAACATGGCCGTAGAACTATCGAGAAAGAGTTTCACGCCGTACGCCGCGAAAAAAGGCGAGGAGTACATGAACTCGCGGCAGCGGACGCACTTCCGCAAGATTCTCGAGTCGCTCAAGTCCGAGCTCTCGCAGGAAATCGACCGCACGGTGCACACCATGCAGGACGAGGCCACGGTGTTCGCCGATCCGAACGACCGCGCC
>CAZNVH010000040.1:0-7148 GCA_964576525.1 uncultured Enterobacteriaceae bacterium | reverse complement strand
CCTGGGCCTCGCCCTCGTCCGCGCTCGGCGTGACCACCGCGATCATCGGCAACTGCGGCTTCACCCTCGCGCCCTGCCGCGCCGCCGACCGCGAGCTGGTGATGCGCAACCTGACGCAGGTGGAAGGCATGTCGCTCGAGGTGCTGCGCGCCGGGGTGTGCTGGGATTTCGAGACCGTGCCCCAGTACCTCGACATGCTCGAGCGCCGCGGCGCCGCGCTGAACGTGGCGGCGTTCGCCGGCCATTCCTCGATCCGCACCTACGTAATGGGCGAGGCGGCGACGCAGCGCGCCGCGACCGGGGCGGAGATCGCCTTCATGAAGGACCTCGTGCTGGAAGCGATGGTCGCCGGCGCGATCGGCTTCTCGACCAGCACCTCGCCGGCGCACAACGGCGAAGGCGGCAAGCCGATGCCCTCGCGCCTCGCCGACGACGCCGAGCTGCGCGCGCTGGTGGACGCGCTGCGCGAGGCGGGGCGCGGCGTGTTCATGCTGACCAAGGGCGGGCACACCCGCATGGAGTTCCTCGAAGAGCTCGCCGCCGACTCCGGACGGCCGGTGGTGGTCGCGGCGCTGTTCTACAACAGCAGCAACCCGGAGGCGGTGTTCCGCGACCTCGACGCGATCGGCGAGGCGAACGCGCGCGGCCGGCGCCTGGTCGGCGCGGTGTCCTGCTGCCCGCTGTCGATGGACTTCACCCTGCATTCGCCTTACGTGTTCGAGGGGCTCGAGGGCTGGCAACCCGCTCTGCCGCTCAAGGGAGAACGTTTTCAGGAAAAACTACGGGAAAAACAGTTCCGCGAAAACCTTCGCCAGGAGCTGGCGCGGCCGGCGCACTTCCGGCTGTTCAACGGCCAGTGGGACCAGGTGGAGGTGATCGAGTCGCGCCGCAAGGAGCTCGAGCAGCGCTCGATCGCCGAGCTGGCGCGCGCCGCGGGGCGCGACCCGCTCGACTTCATGCTCGACACCGCGCTCGCCGAGGATCTCGACACGGTGTTCAACGCCATGCTGCTCAACGTGGAGGACGAGGGCGTGGCGCGCATGCTCAGGCATCCCAGCAGCCTGGTGTCGCTGTCCGACGCCGGCGCGCACCTCACCTTCTTCAACGATGCCGGCTTCGGCCTGCACCTGCTCGGCCACTGGGTGCGCGGCCGCGGCGCGCTGACGCTCGCCGACGCGGCATGGCGGCTCACCGGCCAGCCGGCGCAACTCTTCGGCATCGCGCAACGCGGCGCACTCAAGCCCGGATACCACGCCGACCTGCTGCTGTTCGATCCGGCGACGGTGGCGCGCGGAGCGAAGCGCCGCGTGTTCGATCTGCCCGGCGGCCACCCGCGGCTCACCACCGCGGCCGTGGGCGTGCACGGCGTGTGGGTGAACGGCACGCGCATCGTCGGCCGCGACGGCGCGCTGCAGCAACCGGCCGCCCTGCCCGGCCGGCTGCTGCGGGAATTCATGGCGTAGCGACGAGCGCGCGCCGCAGCCGCGCGACGCCGTCCGCGAGCTTTTCCTCCGACGCGGCGAAGCACCAGCGAACGAAGCCTTCGCCATCGGGGCCGAAGGCCGAGCCGGGCGCGAGTCCCAGGCCGACCTCGCGCACCAGCTTCTTGCAGAACGCCAGGCTGTCGGTGACGCCGTCGACCTTGAAGAACGCGTACATCGCCCCCGGCGGGGTCGCGACTTCGACTCCCGGAATCTCCCTGAGGCTCTTGACCAGGAAATCCCGGGCCTTGCGGAAGCGGTAGCGCGTGCGCGCGATTACCGGCTCGCCCTCCTTCACCGCGGCGATGCCGGCGCGCTGCACGAACACCGGCGCGCACGAAGTGTTGTACTCGACCAGCTTGCCGAGGTCCGCCATCAGCTCGCGCGGCACCACCAGCCAGCCCAGGCGCCAGCCGGTCATCAGCCAGGACTTGGAGAAGGTGTTGGCGCTGATGACGCGGTCCTCTGCCTGGGCGAGATCCAGGAACGACGGCGCTACCGCGCCTGAGCCGCGCATTTCATCCCCGTAATACAGCCGCTCATAGGCGTCGTCGGCGAAGATCCAGATGCCGTGGCGCCGGCAGTGCTCGAGAATCACCCCCTGCTCGGCCGCCGTGACCGTCCAGCCGGTGGGGTTGTTCGGCGAATTGAGGTACAGCGCCCGGGTTCCCGGCTTCAGGGCATCGAGCAGCTCCTGGAGGTCCAGGCGCCAGCCTTCGGGGCTGAATTTCAGCGAAACCGTATGGACACTGGCGCCGAGGATCTTCGGGATCTCCTGCAGGTTCGGCCAGAGGGGCACGACCTCCACCACCCGGTCGCCCGGATCGACCAGCAGCTGCGAGGCGAGCATCAGCGCGTTCACGCCGGCCGTGGTGATCGCCACCTCGTCGGGCTCGATTCCGGTGTGCAGGTTGGAGATATAGCGGGCCAGGGCCTCGCGCAGCTCCGGGATGCCGAGGTTGTGGGTGTAGAACAGCTCGCCGGCGGCGATCGAGTCGCTGCCGGCCTTGCGAATGAAGTCGGGGGTCGGCTCGTCAGGCTCGCCGACCCAGAACGGCAGCACGTTCGGGTTGCCGAGGCCCTCGTTGTACAGTTCACGGATCTTGGACGCGGTGAGGGCCTGCACGGCCGCTCGTGCCGCAAGCGGGAATTCGACTTTCATGCAGCCGCGTATTCTAGACTGGTCGCTGATCGCCGCCGTCGCCACCATGCTGGCGTGGGGCATGAACTTTGCCTTCGTGAAGTACGTGCTCGAGCACCTCGGGGTCGGCGCCTTCATGTTCCTGCGCTTCCTGGTGCTGCCGCTGCTCGGGCTGGTGCTCCTGGTGGCGATCTTCCGCCACCGCATCGCGCACACCTGGCCGCGGCGCGCCGACCTGCCGCGTTTTCTGCTGTGTGCGCTCATCGGCCACGTGCTGCACATCAGCGCGGTGATGTACGGCATGAACCTGTCCACCGCTTTCTCCTCGTCGCTGGTGCTGACCTGCCAGCCGCTGTTCACCCTCGCCATCCTCGCCTGGCTCGGCACCGAACGCCTGCGCAAGCAGCAGGTCGCGGGAACGCTGGTCGCCTTTGCGGGCATCGCCCTGTTCCTCGCCGACAAGTTCGCCGCCGGCTTCTCGCGCGCCGGCCTGGGCGACCTGACCCTGCTCATCGCGGGCGCTTCGTTCTCGGCCTACACGGTGCTGTCGCGGCCGCTCGTCGACCGGTATGGCCCCCTGATCGTGCTCTCGTACACGCTGCTCTTCTCGATGCCGGTCATGCTGCCGCTCACCGCCCCGTTCTTCGCCGACCTGAAGCTCGCGAGCCTCGGGCCGGCGGTCTGGGCGGCGCTGTTCTGGGCGCTGGTGGTCTGCTCCTTTTTCGGCTGGCTTTCCTGGACCTGGGTCAACAGCGTGCGCGGCGTCGCGCGCAGCGCGCCTTTCATGTACCTGATGCCGCCGGTGGCGGGCGTGATGGCCTGGCTCACGCTCGGCGAGACTTTCACCTGGCTGAAGATCGCCGGCGCGGCGATCACCATGGGCGGCGTCGCCTGGGCGCAGTTCGGCGGCGGCCGGCCGCCGCCGAAGGAAGCCGCGCAGGCCGACTCGGCCTAGGCGGCCGCGCGCGACCCGGAGAAGCTGAAGCCGCGGAAGCCTTCGAGCGCGCGCTCGATGCCGGCCGCGTCGACGTCGAGGTGCGTCACCAGCCGCATCGGTGCGCGCGCCAGAACCAGGACCTGCCTCTGCTTGAGGTGATCCGCCAGGTTCTGGACTTCCTGCGCGGAAATGCGCGCCATCACCATGTTCGTGTTCTGCTGCACCTCGAGCCCGAGCTCGCGCAGCCCGTGCGCGAGGCGCTCGGCGTTTTCGTGGTCGGCCTTCAGGCGCTCGACGTTGTTTTCCAGCGCGTACAGCCCGGCGGCTGCGAGCACCCCGGCCTGGCGCATGCCGCCGCCGAGGATCTTTCGCGCTCGTTTCGCCTTCTCCATGAAGGCTTTCGACCCGAGCAGCACCGTGCCCGCCGGCGCGCCCAGGCCTTTCGACAGGCAGGACGACACCGAATCGAAGCCCGCGCACAGGTCTTTCACCTTCATGCTCTGCGCCGCCGCGGCGTTGAAGATGCGCGCGCCGTCGAGATGGGTCGCGAGATTCTTCGTCCTGGCGAGAGCAATTGCTTTTTCCAGGTAGGCGCGCGGAATGACCCTCCCCGTGATCGTATTCTCCAGCGCCAGAAGCCGCGTGCGCGCAAAGTGCGGATCGTCGGGCTTGATCGCGGCCTCGACCTCGGCGAGGTCGAGCGTGCCGTCGGCGCGATTCGGGATCGCCTGCGGCTGAATCGAGCCGAGCACCGCGAGGCCGCCCGCCTCGTAGCGGTAGCTGTGCGCCTCCATGCCGAGGATCACCTCCTCGCCGCGCTGGCAGTGGCTCATCAGCGCCGCGAGGTTCGACTGCGTGCCCGAGGGAAAGAGCAGCGCCGCCTCGAAGCCGAAGAGCGCCGCGGCGCGCTCCTGCAGGCGGTTGACCGTCGGGTCGTCGCCGAACACGTCGTCGCCGAGCTCGGCCTCATGCATCGCCTTGCGCATGCCGGGCGACGGGCGCGTGACGGTGTCAGAACGCAAATCAATCGTCGTCATATCTCTACTCTCGTTCCGAGCTCGATCACCCGGTTGGTGGGGATGTTGAAGAAGTCGGTGACGTTGCCGGCGTTGCGCGACATGGCGGCGAACATGCGGTCGCGCCAGTGCGCCATGCCGCCGCCGCCGGCGACCGGCACGATCAGCTCGCGAGACAGGAAGAACGAGGTCTCCATCAGGTTGAACTCGAGGCCCGCTCCGGCGCACAGCGGCAGCGCGCCCGTCACGTCGGGGCGGTCCATGAAGCCGTAGTGCATGCGCACGCGCCAGCAGCCGTTGCCGAGCTTCTGGCACACCACGCGCTCCTTCGGCGAGACCCAGGGCTCGTCGCGCAGCTCGACCGTCATGAACACCACGCGCTCGTGCAGCACCTTGTTGTGGTTCAGGTTGTGCAGCAGCGCGTGCGGCGTCGACTCCGGGGTCGCGGTGAGGAACACCGCGGTGCCGGGCACGCGCTGCGGCGGCTCTAAGAACAGCGACTTCAGGAAGCCGTCGAGCGGCACCGAGCCCGCGCGCAGGCGCGCGAACAGGATCTCGCGGCCGCGCCGCCAGGTGGTCATGATGGTGAACACCGCGGCGCCGATCAGCAGCGGGAACCAGCCGCCGTCGCCGATCTTGAGCAGCGTCGAGGCGAAGAACGCGACATCGATGACCAGGAAGAACCCGGTGGCGGACAGGCACAGCCAGAGCGGGTAGCGCCAGGCGTAGCGGATGACGAAGAAGGCGAGCAGCGTGTCGACCAGCATGGTGCCGGTCACAGCGACGCCGTAGGCGCCGGCGAGGCGCGAGGAGGAGCCGAAGCCGATCACCGCCGCCACCACCGCCGCGCACAGCAGCCAGTTGACGCCCGGAATGTAGATCTGGCCCTGCTCGCGCGCCGAGGTGTGCACGATGGTCATGCGCGGCAGGAAGCCGAGCTGCACCGCCTGCTTGGTGATCGAGTAGGTGCCCGAGATCACCGCCTGCGAGGCGATCACCGTCGCCGCGGTGGCGAGCGCCACCATCGGGTAGAGCGCCCAGCCGGGCAGCAGCAGGTAGAACGGGTTCGTCACCGCCGCGGGATTCGCCATCAGCAGCGCACCCTGGCCGAAGTAGTTGAGCACCAGCGCCGGCGCCACCAGGCTGAACCAGGCGATGCGCACCGGCCCCTTGCCGAAGTGGCCCATGTCGGCGTACAGCGCCTCGGCGCCGGTGACCGCCAGCACCACCGAGCCCAGCACCACGAAGGAAGCCGCGCCGTGCGAGCTGAGGAAGGCGAACGCGTGCAGCGGGTTGAGCGCGGCCAGGATCGCCGGCTCGCGCACGATGCCGTGCACGCCGAAGGCGCCCAGCGCCACGAACCAGAGCATCGTCACCGGGCCGAACAGCCGGCCGATGACCGCGGTGCCGCGCGCCTGCAGCGCGAACAGCGCCAGCAGCACGCCGACCGCGATCGGCACGACGTAAGGCTTGAACGCCGCGGTGCCGATCTCCAGCCCCTCGACCGCCGACAGCACCGAGATCGCCGGGGTGAGCACCGCGTCGCCGTAGAACAGCGACGCGCCGAACACGCCGATCAGCACCAGCGGCACGCGCAGCGCGTTGCGCTCGCGCACCGCGCTGGAGGCGAGCGCGATCAGCGCCATGATGCCGCCCTCGCCGCGGTTGTCGGCGCGCATGATCAGCAGCACGTACTTCAGCGACACGACGATCATCAGCGCCCAGAACATGGTCGACAGGCCGCCGAGGATGCTCGGCGCGCCGAGCGCGATGCCGTGGTCGGGCGAGAAGGTTTCCTTGACCGCGTACAGCGGGCTCGTGCCGATGTCGCCGAACACGATGCCGAGGGCCGCGAGGGTCAGCGCGCCTCGGGAGGACTGGGTGGGGAGGTCGCGGGACAAGAGGGCGGGAAAGCTACTCCCGCACCGCACAGAACGCAACTGAGGGCAAATCTAGGGAACGCGCTTGAGCTGGGTGTCGAGGCGCAGCTTGAGAGGTTCGCCGGCCGGAGTTGAGCTCAAAGAAATTTCACGAGGTGTAAAGGAAATGGTGCCCAAGCCAAGTCCGACTGCGACTGCGGCGGCCGCAATCCACGGCCAGGCGCGCGCCGGACGCAGCCGGGCAAGCCGGGCGGCGAGCTCGATGCGCTCCTGCCTCGCCGCCTGCACGCGGCCTGAGGCATCCGCGGCGCCCGCCTGCTGCTTCCCGAACGCCTCCTCGGCCGCGATGCCGGCGCGCAGCATGTCTGCGGCCGCGGATTCCGCCTCGGCGCGCCGGTTGGCCTGCGCCTCGCTGTTCTGCTCTGCGGCGATGCGCTTGCGGGCCGCGGCCAGCGCCTTCTCGTCGGCCTGCAGCTGGTCGGCAGCCGCCTCCGCGGCGGCCGCGTCGGCTTCGGCGCGCGCCGCGAGGGCGAGCTCGAGCTCTTCTTCGCGCTCCGCGCGCTCGCGTGCCGCCTGCGCCGCGCGCCTGCCCGCCGCAGCCGCCTCGGCGGACCTGCGCGCGAGCCCCTCCTCCGCGGCAATGCGCGCCTGCAGCGTGGCGGTGGCGCGCGACTCGGCCTCGGCGCGCTCGGC
>CAZNVH010000039.1:0-12769 GCA_964576525.1 uncultured Enterobacteriaceae bacterium | reverse complement strand
GGTCACGCGCTTCACCCACACCGCGCCGGCTTCCTCGTTGAAGTACTCGACCGAGCCGCCCGGCTGCAGGATTTCGTAGGGACTCATGGTGGCGTCGCCGACGAAGATCACCTTGTAGTCGTGGCCGTACTTGTGCAGCAGGTCCCAGGTGCGCGTGCGCTCCGAGTGCCGGCGCCGGTTGTCCTTCCACACGAAGTCGTACAGGCAGTTGTGGAAGTAGTAGAACTCGAGGTGCTTGAACTCGGTCTTCGCCGCGCTGAACAGCTCCTCGGCGAGCTTGATGTGGTCGTCCATGGTGCCGCCGATGTCCATCAGCATCAGCACCTTGATGGCGTTGCGCCGCTCCGGGCGCATGTGGATGTCGAGGTAGGCCTTTCTCGCCGTCGCATTGATCGTATTCTCAAGATCGAATTCTTCCGGGGCGCCCTCGCGCGCAAACTTCCTTAATCTTCTTAAAGCCACTTTAATGTTGCGCGTGCCCAGCTCGACCGAATCGTCGAGGTTGCGGTACTCGCGCTGGTCCCACACCTTCACCGCGCTGCGGTTGCGCGACTTGTCCTGGCCGATGCGCACGCCCTCGGGGTTGTAGCCGTAGGCGCCAAACGGCGAGGTGCCGCCGGTGCCGACCCACTTGTTGCCGCCCTGGTGGCGGCCTTTCTGCTCCTCCAGCCGCTGGCGCAGGGTTTCCATCAGCTTTTCCCAGCCGCCGAGCGCTTCGATCTGCTTCTTTTCCTCTTCCGAGAGGTGCAGCTCGACCTGCTTCAGCAGCCACTCGAGCGGGATCTGCGCCTCGATGCCCGGGATCGTCTCGACGCCCTGCCAGAACTCGGAGAAGGCGCGGTCGAACTTGTCGAAGTTCGCCTCGTCCTTCACCAGCGAAGCGCGCGACAGGTAGTAGAACTCGTCGATCGACGGGCTGATGACGTCCTTGCCCATCGCCTCGAGCAGCGTCAGGTACTCCTTGATGGAGACCGGCAGCTTGTGCGACTTGAGCTTCAGGAAGAAATCGATCAGCACACGCCTATTGTAAGTAAAATCGCTGCTTTTTCAGCGTGATCCGCCTATCCCAGGTCAGCCTGCGGCGCGGCACCAAGGTGCTGCTCGAAGGCGCCGACCTCGTCCTCAATCCCGGCGACCGCGCGGGCCTCATCGGCGCCAACGGCTCCGGGAAGACGAGCCTGTTCGCGTTGCTGCGCGACGAGCTGCACGCGGACAAGGGCGACGTCGAGTTCCCCGGGCACTGGCGCGTCGCCCACGTGGCGCAGGAGACGCCGGCGCTCGAGCGCGAGGCGGTCGAGTTCGTCATCGACGGCGATGCGAATTTGCGTTTACTCGAAGAAAGGCTTTTCCAGGCAGAGAGCACCGACAACGGATCCCTGATGGCCGAGCTGCACGCGGCGCTGGGCGATGCGGACGTCTACACCTCGCGCTCCCGCGCCGAGACGCTGCTTCTCGGCCTCGGCTTTTCGAAAGAGGAATTGACCCAGGGGGTGTCGACCTTCTCCGGCGGCTGGCGCATGCGGCTGAACCTGGCGCAGGCGCTGATGGCGCCCTCGGACCTGTTGCTCCTCGACGAGCCGACCAACCACCTCGACCTCGACGCCATCCTGTGGCTCGAGGACTGGCTGCGGCGCTATCCCGGCACGCTGATGGTGATCTCGCACGACCGCGATTTCCTCGACGGCGTGGTGAAGAGCATCGTGCACATCGACCAGTGCAAGCTGCGGCGCTACGGCGGTGACTACTCGAGCTTCGAAGTGCAGCGCGCCCAAGGAGTAGTACTTACTCAAAACCTAATTGAGAAACAGGTGCGCGAGAGGGCGCACCTGCAGTCGTTCATCGACCGCTTCCGCGCCAAGGCGACCAAGGCGCGCCAGGCGCAGAGCCGCATGAAGATGCTGGCGAAGATGGAGGACCTCGCGCCGCTGCACGTCGCCGCGCCGTTCTCCTTCGAGTTCCGCGAGCCCAAGCGCGCGCCCAATCCGCTGCTGGTGCTCGAAGACGGCGCCGCGGGCTATCCCGACAAGACCGTTCTGCGCAACCTCAATCTTTCCCTGCAGTCGGAAGCGCGCATCGGCCTGCTCGGCGTGAACGGCGCCGGCAAGTCCACGCTGGTCAAGACCATTGCCCGCGCCCTTCCTCTTTTATCTGGAAATATTACTTTCAACAAAGGCTTGCAGATCGGCTACTTCGCCCAGCACCAGGTGGAGATGCTGCGCGACGACCAATCGCCGCTGTGGCACCTGAAGCGGATTGCGGAGAGCAAGATCCGGGAGCAGGAGCTGCGCGATTACCTCGGCAGCTTCAATTTCCCCGGCGACATGGCCACCGGCCCGGTGGAGCACTTCTCCGGCGGCGAGAAGGCGCGGCTCGCGCTGGCGCTGATCGTGTGGCAGAAGCCCAACCTGCTGCTGCTCGACGAGCCGACCAACCACCTCGACCTCGACACGCGCGAGGCGCTGGCCGTGGCGCTGGCGCAGTTCGAGGGCACGCTGGTGCTCGTGTCGCACGACCGGCACCTGCTGCGCGCGACGACCGAGCAGTTCCTCGTCGTCGCCGACGGCGGCGTGCGCGAGTTCGACGGCGACCTCGAGGATTACCGGGATTGGCTGTTGAAGAAAAATGAGGTGGTAAAAACTCCCCCGGCGAGAACACCCAAACCGAAAACTGGCAATCGCAAGCCGCTCGAGTCGCGCATCAAGCGCCTGGAGGAACTGATGACGCGCTTGCAGGCCCGGAAGGGCGAGGTCGACGCGCGGCTCGCGGATCCCGCGATCTACCTAGACCCCGAGGCGCTGAAGGCTGCGCTGCTCGACCAGGCCTACGTCGTCAAGGAGCTCGAGCAGGTCGAAGCCGAGTGGCTCGAGAAGCAGGCCGGGCTCGAGCAGCCGTGATCGCGGTCGACTGGGGCACGAGCAGCTTCCGCGCCTACCGGCTGGACCGGCAGGGTCGCATTCTCGAGTCCCGGTTCGCGGATAAGGGCATCCTGGTCGTCCCCCCGGGACCCGCTGTGCTCGAGGAACAGCTGGGCGACTGGGTGGACGATGTGCCGATCGTCATGAGCGGCATGGTGGGAAGCCGTCAGGGCTGGGTGGAAGCGCCGTACGTGCCATGCCCTGCAGGGTTCGCGGAGATCGCGGGCGCTCTGAAAGAGGTGAAATGGAATGCGCGCCGCGCCTGGATCGTTCCCGGCCTCTCGTGCCGCGACGCCTCAGGCGTGCACGACGTGATGCGCGGCGAGGAAGTGCAGGTGCTCGGCGCGGAGCAGGAAGGCCTGATCTGCCTGCCCGGAACCCACAGCAAATGGGTCGAGGTGGAGCGCGGCAGGATCGTGCGCTTCTCCACCCACATGACCGGCGAGGTCTACGCGGTGCTGAAGCAGCACAGCATCCTGGGCCGCATGATGGAGCAGGGGAAGCCGGATGCCGGCGCTTTTGCCGAAGGCGTCAAGCGCTCGGGCGAGGCGGGTGGGTTGCTTCACCACCTGTTCGGGGTACGTACGCGCGGCCTGATGGGCGAGCTCGATCCTGCCGCCTCGGCGTCCTATCTCTCGGGCATCCTCATCGGGCACGAGCTGCGCGCTTTTGGGGTGCAGCGTGTGAGCTTGCTGGGTGCCCCCGAGCTGACCGCGCTCTATGCGCAGGCGGCCGAGGCTTTGGGGATCGAAACACGCACGCTGGATCCGGCCGCGGCGGTACGCTCGCTATACCGGCTTGGCGTTATGCTTCGCCGCTGAGGAGGTACTTATGAAGCGCAGAGAATTGCTCAAGCGGGGCGCGGCACTGGCGGTCGCGGCGCCCTACGTCATCACCGCGCGCTCGCAGGAGACGCTGATCGTCAACACGCAGGGCGGCGAATACCAGGAGCTGGTCGAGAAGGTGGTGATCCAGCCCTTCGAGAAGAAGTTCGGCGTCAAGGTGATCCACGACGCCACCGGCACGGCGTCGCAGGACTACGCCAAGATCCGCGCCGCGCGCGGTGCGCCGGGCTTCGACGTCGCCGGCCTGCTGACGCCGCCCGAGGTGCTTCTCGGCGTGAAGGAGGGGCTGCTCGAAAAGCTCACCGAGCGCGAGGTGCCGAATCTCAGGCACCTGTGGGACAAGACCTGGCAGGTGATCCCCGGGGGTTCCGGCGCGCCGCACACGCTGCAGTACGCCGCGCTCGTCTACAACAAGGAGAAGCTCGAGCGGCCGCGCTCCTGGGCCGACTACTGGGAGCCGCAGAAGAAGTACGGCGACAAGATCAAGGGCCACGTCATCAACTACAACCCGGCGAATCTGCTCTCGGTCTACGCGCTGATCCACGCTGCCCAGCTCGGCAAAGGGGGCGTCGACAACATGGATCCCGCGTGGGCGCGCCTCAAGGCGCAGAAGCCCTACGTCGGCGTGGTGGTCACCGGTTCGGCCGAGGCGGTGCCGCACTTCGAGAACGGGCAGGTCTGGATCTCGCCGTTCTGGAGCGCTCGCTCGGGCTACTACATCGACCGCGGGCTGCCATTTGAAATGGTCATCCCGGAGGAGGGCGTGATCGGCCTGCTGGATGTCGCCTGCGTGCCGGTCGGCGCCAAGAACAAGAAGCTCGCCTATGAGTTCCTCAACTGGCGCCTCGACCCGGCGGTGCAGCGCGCCTGGGCGCTCGCGTACTTCTGCAGCCCGACGCGCTCCGGCGTCGAGCTGCCGGCGAAGTTCGCCGCGAGCCAGATCGTCACCAAGGAGCAGGTCGCCAAGACCCAGTTCCCCGACTCCGAGACCATCGGCGCGCGGCGCAAGGACTGGACGCTGAAGTGGCAGGAGATCATGGCCTGAACGGCTCCGGCCGTATTCCCTGGCTCCTGGTGGCAGCACCCATGGTGGTGCTGCTTGTGTTTTTCGTCGTGCCGAATGCGCTGCTGCTCTCGACCAGCTTCCTCCGGTCCGAGGCGCAGCAGCTCACCGGCGAGTTGACTCTCGAGAACTACAGCTTCCTCTTCACCAAGCCGCTGTACATCGGCGCCTTCGTGCGCACCTTCGCGGTCGGCGCCTGCGTCGGCCTGTTCACCGTGCTGCTCGGCTATCCGCTCGCCTACTTCCTGGTGCGCACGAAGAGCCGCTGGAAAGGCCTGCTGATTGCGCTGTCGCTCGCGCCGCTGCTGGCGAGCGTGGTGGTGCGCACCTACGGCTGGTACATCATCCTGAATCGCTTCGGCGTCGCGAATGATTTATTTCTAAATATAGGACTCATTAGCGAGCGCATCGCTTTCATGCCGAGCACCGGCGCCATCATCATCGGGCTGACCCACGCGCTGCTGCCGTACACGGTGCTCACCATCATGGGCTCGCTCAACGGCATCAACCCGAACCTCGAGCAGGCGGCGATGAGCCTCGGCGCGAGCCGCACGCGCACCTTCTTCCACGTGGTGTTGCCGCTCAGCCTGCCGGGCATCGCCGGCGGCTTCATCCTGGCATTCTCGATCGCGATCAGCGCCTACGCCACGCCGGCGATCCTCGGCGGGCCGGCGACCCAGATGATGGCGACCGCGATCTACGGCTTCATGACCCAGCTGCTCGACTGGTCGATCGGCGCGGCGCTCGCCGTGATCCTGGTGGTGTGCTCGTTCCTGCTGCTGTATGCGGCGGCGCGGCTCGGGACCAAGCAGGCGGCGATTTGAAATCCCTCCTTTCACCGTGGGCCGGGTTGCGCGCCGTGGTGGTCCTGGTCTACGTGTTCATGCTCGGCCCGATCCTCATCACCGCGGCGGTGTCCTTCAACGAGTCGAACCGCTCGCAGTTTCCGCCGAAGGGCTTTTCCCTGCAGTGGTGGCAGCGTGCGCTCGCGCCGGAATGGGTGGACCCGCTATGGTTCAGCCTGAAGCTCGCTTCCGCGAGCGCGCTGCTCAGCACCGTGCTCGCGCTGCCGCTCGCCTTCGCGCTGGCGCGCTACCGCTTCAGGGGGCGCGAAGCGATGGTGGCGCTGACCCTCGGCCCGCTGATGCTGCCGGCGCTGGTCACCGGCGTCGGGCTGCTGCAGCTCTTTCAGTACGCCGGCCTGCGCGACCATATCGGCTTCACCGCGCTGCTCGTCGGGCATGTCGTCATTTGCCTGCCGTTCGCGGTGCGCACCGTGTCGATCAGCCTGCATACGCTGCCGCCGAACGTCGAGCTCGCCGCCGCCAGCCTGGGCGCCTCGCGCGCGCGCACGCTGTGGCACGTGGTGTTCCCGCTGATCAAGAGCGGCATCGTCGCCGGCGCGGTGTTCGCCTTCGTGCATTCGTTCACCGACGTCAACCTGTCGCTGTTCCTGGTGCGCCCGGGCGAGGTGACGATCACCGTCAAGATTCTCGGCTTCCTCGAGTTCGGCTTCGCGCCGACGCTCGCCGCGGTTTCCGTGATCACTCTGCTCCTGCCGCTCGCGCTGGTCGTGGTGGTCGAGAAACTCACCGGGCTGGGCGACTTCATCTACGGGGAGCGCGAGCGTGCCTGAAGCCGCGCTGCGCCTCGCAGGCATCACCAAGCGCTACGGCAGCGTGACCGCGGTCGACGGCGTCGACCTCGAAGTGCCCGAAGGCGAGTTCGTGACCCTGCTCGGGCCCTCGGGCTGCGGCAAGACGACGACGCTGAGCCTGGTCGCGGGGTTCTTCGCACCGAGCGCCGGCGAGATCTACCTGAAGGGGCGCCCGGTCGCCGGGCTGCCGCCGTTCCGGCGCGACATCGGCGTCGTGTTCCAGGACTACGCGCTGTTCCCGCACATGAGCGTCGGCGAGAACGTCGCCTTCGGGCTGCGCATGCGAAAGCTCGACCGCAAACAAATCGATCTTCGAGTGAAAGAAGCCCTGGATCTCGTTCAATTGCGCGGCCTGGCCGAGCGCCGCCCGCTGCAGCTCTCCGGCGGCCAGCGCCAGCGCGTCGCGCTCGCCCGCGCGCTGGTGATCCGGCCCACGGTGCTGCTGCTCGACGAGCCGCTTTCCAACCTGGACCTCAAGCTGCGCGAGGAGATGCGCGTCGAGATCGCCGGCCTGCAGCGGCGCCTGGGCATCACCACGCTGTTCGTGACCCACGACCAGGGCGAGGCGTTGGTGATGTCGGACCGCATCGCGGTGATGAACGCCGGGCGCATCGAGCAGGTGGGTCGCCCGGCCGAGATCTACGAGCGGCCGGCAACGCGCTTCGTGGCGGAATTCATCGGCCGCATGAATTTTTTCGCGCGCGACGGAAAGGTTCTGGCGATCCGGCCCGAGCGGGCGCGATTGACGCTGGAGAAGCCCGCTTCAGGATTCTTCCGCGCGGCCACCGTGCGCCATGTGCTCTATCTCGGCGCCACGCTGGAGTACCACCTCGATCTGGAGAACGGCGAGCGGGGCCTGGTGGAGGCGCCGAATACCGGCGGCGCGCCGGCCTTCAAGACCGGCGAGCGCGCCTGGTTCAGTGCGCCGCCTGAAGGCTGCCAGGAGATGTAGCCATCGCGGGCAGGTCGCCCTCGATGGTGGTACGCAGCATGTGGCGGCGGTATTTCGAGTCGTCGAACGGCGTCGCGCAATGCTGGGCGCAGCGGTTGTCCCACAGCACCGCGTCGTGCAGCCGCCAGCGGTGGCGGTAGACGAAGTCCGGGCGCACTGAGAATTCCTGGAGGTATTGGACCAGCTCCGCGCCTTCCTTCTCCGGCATTCCTTCGACGCCGCAAGCCCAGCGCCCGATGTAGAGCGCGGTCCGGCCGGACTTCGGATGGCGGCGGGCGAGGGGATGCCAGACGTCGGGGCGCTTGGCCTTGTCTTCCTCGGTGAGCGCCGGAAGGTGCGGGTAATGCACGTGGTGGAGCTTCACCCGGCTGAAGCAGGCTTTTTTTCCTGCAATGGACTTCCTGATATTTTCCGGGAGTGCATCCCAGGCGGCAAACATGTCCGCAAAAAGCGTATCGCCGCCCTCGGGCGGCAATTCCAGCGCGTGGAGCATCGAGCCGGCGTTCGGCACCGCCTTGTCCTCGCCGTCGGTATGCCAGCCCCAGCCGGCGCGCTTCATGCCGAGTGCTTTGCCGCCTTCCTCGACGTTGGATACGACGAAGAGCTCGGGATGGCCGGGGAGGTTGTACTGCAGCGGCTCCATGATGTGCAGGGGCCCGAAACGCCGGGTAAAGGCGATGTGCTGCCCGGGCGTCATGCGCAGGTCGCGGAACACCAGGATGCCGTGCCGGGTCCAGGCTGCCTCGACCTCGGCGAAGGCGGAATCGCTTGCCGGCAGCTCGAGCCCGAGCACCTCGGCAGCGAATTGGCCTTGCAGCAGGCGGACGTTCATTCCGATAATTCTAGCCATGGACCTCAACCAGCGCATCGCCGTCATCGCCGAGCGGCTCACGCCCGAGCTCGTCGAGCTGCGGAAGAAGCTGCACCAGCACCCCGAGCTCGCCTTCGAGGAGCACGAGACCGCCAAGGCGGTGGCCACGTTCCTGACCCGGCTGAAAATTCCGTTCAAGACGGGGGTGGGCAAGACCGGCATCGTCGCGCTGCTCGAGGGCTCGGGCCCGGGGCGCACCATCGGCATCCGCGCCGACATGGACGCCCTGCCGATCCACGAGGACACCGGGCTGCCGTTCGCCTCGAAGATCGCCGGCAAGATGCACGCTTGCGGCCACGACGTGCACACGGTGATCGCGCTCGGCGTGGCGGCCACGCTCAGCGAGATGAAGGATTCGTTGCACGGCCGCATCAAGTTCATCTTCCAGCCGGCGGAGGAGACGCTGAGCGGCGCGCCGGCGATGATCGCCGACGGCGTGCTCGACGATCCCAAGATGGATGCGATCCTCGGCTACCACAACTGGCCGCCGGTGAAGGCGGGCAGCGTGGGTTACCACCCCGAGGCGGTGATGGCTTCGGCCGACGCCTTCGACCTGACGATCAAGGGCCGCACCGGGCACGGCGCGCATCCGCACCTCGCCATCGACGCGCTTGCCGCGGGGGCGTACTTCGTCACCCAGGTGCAGACGGTGATCAGCCGCGAGGTCGCGCCGCTCTCTCCGGCGGTGGTGTCGATCGGCGAATTCCACAGCGGCACCGCACGCAACGTGGTCGCGCCGACCGCGGTGCTCAAGGGCAGCGTGCGCACCATGGATCCTGCCGTGTCGAAGGCGATCGAGGCCGCGGTGCGCCGCATGCTGGAGGGGATGAAGACCGGCATGCGCGTCGACTACGAGCTCGACTGGAAGCGCGTCGCGCCGGCGCTGCGGCAGCATCCGGCGACGCTCGCCACGGTTTTGCAGTCCACCAGGAGCGTTATCGGGGAAGGCAACGTCGTGGAAATGCCGCAACCGAGCATGGGCAGCGAGGATTTCGCCTGGTTCGCGGAGAAGGTGCCGGCGGCGCACCTGCGCATCGGCTCGAAGATCGACGGCCTGGACACCGCGATCCACCGCGCGAACTACGACTGCAACGAGCTGGCGATCCCGACCGGCGTGCGCGTCGTGGCGCGCGCCGCGCTCGACCTCGCTAAGGCTTCTTAGCCATCGCTTCCTGAAGGACCTTGGTCGCGCCCGAGATGTCGGGCAGCTTCTCGCCCGCGTCGAGGCGCTTGCGCGACGCCACCTCAGCGTCCTGCATGCCGATGGCGCGCTCCGCGGCCGCCTCGGCTTCCGCGCGGTCGAGCACCACGATGCCGCATTCGTCGGCGATGATCACGTCGCCCGGATTGACGTTGACGCCCCCGCAGCTCACCGGCGTGCAGAACTCGCCGGCGAGGCCGATGCGCTTGGTCGTGACCGCGGACAGGCCGCGGCACCATAGCGGCACGCCGTACTTGCGCACCTCGCCGATATCGGTGGCGACGCCGTCGATAATCACGCCCGCGAGCCCCGCAGTCTTGCAGGCGTAGGCGACCAGGCCGCCGAAGGCCGCGTGGCGATGGTCGCCGCAGCGGTCGATCACCAGCACGTCGCCGGGGCGCACCTGGCCGAGCGCGTAGCCGACGATCGTGCCGTCGACGCCCGGGGCGCGCACCGTTACCGCCGGTCCGGCGATGCGCAGGTCGGGCTGCATGGCGCGGATTGCGGGATCGACGAAGCCCCAGTTGCGGAAGTGCCCGATGGTGGCCGGCTCGGCGCGCACCAGCTTCTCGACGAGCTTGCGGTCCAGCGCGGCCGGCAGCGGCCTGAGCGTGAACATCGGGCGCTATTCCTTGAAGCCTATGGCCTGCACGATCTTCGACCACTTCGCCTGCTCGGCGGCGATGAAGGCGACGTAGTCCTGCGGCGTGGTCGGCGCGGCGATGCCGCCGACCTTGGAGAACTGCTCGTCGACCGCCTTCGACTTGAGCGCAGCGACCGCCGCGGCGTGCAGGCGGCGCTGGACTTCCGGCGGCGTCGCGGCTGCCGTGACCAGGCCGTACCAGTTGTCCGAGTTCACGTTCGGGTAGCCGAGCTCCACCGTGGTCGCCACGTCGGGCAGCGAGGGCGCGCGGCTCCCGCTGGTGATGGCGAGCGCCTTCAGCTTGCCGGCGCGGATATGCGCGAGCAGCACCGGGACGTCGAAGATCCCCATCTGCACCTGGCCGCCGAGCAGGTCGGTGACCGCCGGGGCGGCGCCCTTGTAGGGCACGTGCACCAGGTCGACCCGCGCCTCGGCCTTGAGCAGCTCGCCGGCGAGGTGCGTGATGCTGCCGCTGCCGGCCGAGCCGAAGTTCACCTTGCCGGGATTCGCCTTCGCGTACGAAATCAGTTCGGCGAGCGAATTCACGGGCATCGACGGATGCACCGCGAGGACCTCGGGCACGCGCACCACCAGCGTGATGAAGGCGAAGTCCTTCTTCACGTCGTAGGGCATCTTGGACAGCGAGTAGGGCGCGATCACCAGCGGCGAGGCGCTGTTGATGCACAGCGTGTAGCCGTCGGGCGCGGCCTTCGCCGCGCGGTCGACGCCGAGCACGCCGCCGACGCCGGAGATGTTCTCCACCACCACCGGCTGGCCGAGCTCGGCGGCCATGCCCTGGGCGAGCGCGCGGCCGAAGAGGTCGGCCGGGCCGCCGGCGGGGAAGCCGACGATCAGGCGGACCGGCTTGGTGGGGTACGCCTGCGCGGCCGCGAGTTGCGGGAAAAGAACTGCCAATGCCAGGAGCAGGAGTTTCATGAGGTGAATTTGTACAGCCTTTGAGGGTTGTCGATGAGCAGGGCCTTGCGCTGTGCCTCGCTCGATGCCATCTCGCCGACCATGTCAACGAGCACGCCGTCGTCCGGGATGGCGTCGAGGTTGGGATGCGGCCAGTCGGTGCCCCAGAGCACGCGGTCGCCGAACTCGGTGACCAGCTTGCGCGCGAAGGGAATGGCGTCGGCCCACGGCGGGCCTTGCCGCGAGGCGCGTTCGATGCCGCTGACCTTCACCCAGAAGCGCTTGTCCTCCAGCAGCTTGAGCAGGTGCGTGAAGCCCGGCTGGTCGAGGCCGTGCGAGGCGTCGATGCGGCCCATGTGGTCGATCACGATCGGCACCGCCGAGAGCTTCAGCTCGGGCGTCATCTGCTGGATGATCGCCGCCTCCAGGTGCAGCTGCACGTGCCAACCGAGCCCCGCGAGCTTGCTGGTGAGCTTCAGCACCTCGGAGAGCTGCGGCCCGCCGCCGAGGGTCTTCATGTAGTTGAAGCGCACGCCGCGGAAGCCTTGCGTGTCGAGGCGCTTCAGCTCGGCCATGTCGACGTTCGTCGGCACCAGCGCGACGCCGAAGTAGGTGCCCTTCTTGTCGGCGAGGAGATCGGCGGCCGCCGAGTTGTCGAAGCCGTGCGCCGCCGACTGCACCACGATGCCGCGCTCGATGCCGAGGAACATGTGGCGGTCGAGCAGCACCGCTTTCGGCGCGTCGGCGGGCGTATAGGGCGCATCCTTCGCGAACGGAAACTTGTCCTTCGGCCCGAACACGTGGAAATGGCAGTCGGTCGAGCCGGGCGGAAGCTTCAGCTTCGGCTCGGTCGGGTTGTCGTGGTACGAGGGCTTGGGGGGAGGGGCGGAGTCGCTCATAATTGGCGCTGAATTGTATGGCAAGCCTGCCGAAACTGCCGCTGCCGGTTGAGCCGCGCACCGTCTATGCGGCCGGCCTCAACTACGTGGCGCACATCGAGTGGGCGAATTCGCGCGGCGCCAGCCACAAAGTGCCGCCGCAGCCCGACATCGGCTACCGGGCGGCGAGCGCCCTGATCGGCAGCGGCCACGACATAGTCATCCCCGGCGATTCCCCTGGGCCGGTGGAGTACGAGGGCGAGCTAGTAGCCGTTATTAAACATAAAGTAAAAAACATATCGGAGAAAGACGCGCTCGATTGCGTGGCCGGCTACACCCTGGGCAACGACATCAGCGAGCGTTCCTGGCAGAGGAGCGACCGCACTTTATGGCGCGCCAAGAGCGCCGACACCTTCAAGCCGATGGGGCCGAAGATCGTCTCCGGCATCGATCCGATGAACCAGGTGATCGAGGTGCGCGTCAACGGCCGCACGGTGTCGAGCTACAGCACGCGCGGCATGATCTTCAGCGTGGCGCAGTACATTTCCCGCATGTCGCGCTACGTCACCCTGCATCCCAATGATGTGATCTGGTTCGGCTGCGACGGCAAGACCGAGCCGGCGCTGAAGCCCGGCGACCTGGTGGAAGTGGTCAACGAAGCGATCGGCGTGCTCGCCAACCGCGTGGTGAAGGAGGCCTAGCCGCCTTTGGCGCGGGTCATGAAGACCAGGCGCTCGAACAGGTGGACGTCCTGCTCGTTCTTCAACAAGGCGCCGTGCAGCGGCGGGATGATGGTCTTGCGGTCCTTGCTTTTCAGCGCTTCGGGCGG
>CAZNVH010000038.1:0-23124 GCA_964576525.1 uncultured Enterobacteriaceae bacterium | reverse complement strand
CAGGCTCTTTGCATACAGGCGCCGCAACTCGGCGATCGGATCCTCGTGATCGTCGACGCGCATGTCGAGGAGCGCGTAATCCTCGGTGCTGTGGATGCGCAGCGCCGCGGCCTGCTTGCCGCGCTTGTCGCCGCCGGCCGCCTCACCCGCGGCCAGCGCCTCGATGAGCCGCTCGGCAAAGGAAAGGTTTCCCGTGCTCTTGAATTTTTCACTCGTGCCTTGCAACACCTCCGGGCCTGCGAGCATGTTTCCGGCAACCGAGAACCCTTCGCCCGCAAGATGTCCGCACCAGTCGATGCACGCCGAGCCGGTATGGGCCGCAATGCGTCCTTGCGCATCGATCATGTGTACTTGCCGGTGGTCTTTCCCTTGATCTTTGCTCAAAAGCTTTTCAATAACAGAAGAAGGAGCGACACCCTCCTGCAACAGATCAAGACCCGCTGGCCCATAGTGAGGATTGACCAGCGCCTGGGTCGCGACCGCGCCCACCCCGCTGCGCGCGTGCGGGCAAAGCATGCCGACGGCGAAAAAGCGGCTGGCGATCGCGATGCCGAATTCCCCGGCCGGCCCGCGCGCGATGATGGACCAGGTCATGTTTGGCTCAGCGCTGATAGCGTTTGGGCACGAAAGGCAGGGAGGCTATTCTGACCGCCTGAGGCCGGTTGCGCACGACCGCGTTCAGCGCCGCGCCCTGCGCGACGCCCGGGTCGACGTAGGCCAGCATCACCGGCCGGCCGAGCGTCGGCGAAACCGTGCCGCTGGTGACCGTGCCCGCGGCGGCACCCGAGGCGTCGAGAAGTTGGGCGCCGTGGCGCACCGGTACCGGCCCCTCGCCAAGCAGGCCGACGAAGCGCTTCGCGGCGCGATCGACACAAGCGGCGCCGGGAAATCCGCCCGCCTTCGCGCCCCCGGCGCGTCGAGTGGGGGCGATCGCCCAGGCGAGCCCCGCTTCGCGCGGCGAAGTATCGGCGTCGATGTCCTGGCCGTAGAGCGGCAACGCCGCTTCCAGCCGCAGCGTATCGCGTGCGCCCAGTCCCGCCGGTCTGACGGCCGGGTGGGCGAGCAGCCCCCGCGCCAGCGCTTGCGCATCGGCAGCGGCAACCGAGATCTCGAACCCGTCCTCGCCTGTATAGCCGCAACGCGTGACGAGGCACTCGATGCCGGCGAAGGCGATGCGACGCGCATGCATGAACTTCAGGTCGGCCGCCCCGGCAAGCACCTGCGCCGCGCGCGGTCCCTGCAGCGCGAGCAGCGCGCGATCGAGCAGTGAGAATTCGAGCTCCGGGCACAGCGCCTTCAGCCGCTCGGCATCATTTTGCCTGCCCGAGGCGTTGACCACGATCGAAACTTCGTCTTCCAGGCGCGTCACCATCAGGTCGTCTTCGATTCCGCCGCGCTCGTTGAGCAGCAGCGAATACTTCTGCAGGCCAGGCCGCCAGGCGGAAAAATCCAGCGGCAGCGCCCGCTCGAGCGCCGCGTGCAGTCCCTCGCCGCGCACGCGCAGCTGCCCCATGTGGGAGACATCGAAAAGTCCCGCCTGCTCGCGAGTCCACAGGTGCTCGGCCTTGAGTCCTTCGGCGTACTGCATCGGCAATTCGTATCCCGCGAACGGCGCCATGCGCGCGCCGAGCTCGAGGTGCAGCGCATGCAGCGGCGTTCGCTGCAGCGCGCCGTTCACAACCACTCCTCCATCGGCGGGCAGGCGCACACCAGCTGCCGGTCGCCGGCAACGCCGTCGACGCGCTTTACCGGCGGCCAGTACTTCCAGGCGCGCTGCGAACCGGTCGGATAGACCGCCGCCTCGCGGCTGTAGGCGTGTTGCCAGTCGGCGGCGATCTCCTGCGCCGTGTGCGGTGCGTTCTTCAGCGGGTTGTCGGCGCGGCCCCACTCGCCCGAGCGGATGCGCGCCAGCTCGCCGTGAATCGCGACCATCGCTTCGCAGAAGCGGTCGATCTCGGCCTTGGACTCGCTCTCGGTGGGTTCGACCATCAGCGTATCGGCCACCGGGAAGGACACGGTCGGAGCGTGGAAGCCGTAGTCGGCGAGGCGCTTGGCGACGTCCTCGGCCGTGACGCCGATCTCGCCCTTGAGCGCGCGCAGGTCGAGAATGCATTCGTGCGCCACGCGGCCGTTCGCGCCACTGTAGAGCACCGGAAAGCAGCTCCTCAGCCGGGCGGCGATGTAGTTGGCGTTCAGGATGGCGCGTTCGCTCGCGCGCCGGATGCCGGGCGCGCCCATCATGCGCAGGTACATCCAGGGGATCGCGAGGATCAGCGCGCTGCCGAAGGGCGCCGCGCCGACCGTGCCGTTACCCAGCCGCTGGTCTTCGCCGGGCCAGCAGGGATGCCCGGGCAGGTGCGGCGCAAGGTGCGCGGCCGCCGCGATCGGTCCCATCCCCGGACCGCCGCCGCCGTGGGGAATGCAGAAGGTCTTGTGCAGATTGATGTGGCAGACGTCGGCGCCGAAGCTCGCCGGCTGCGCGATTCCCGCCAGCGCATTCAGGTTTGCGCCGTCCATATAGACTTGGGCGCCCGCCCGGTGCGCGAGGGCGCAGATTTCGCGCACCCTCGCCTCGAACACGCCGTGCGTGGACGGATAAGTCAGCATCAGCGCCGCGACGCGGTCCTCGTGCAGCGCCGCCTTGCGCTCGAGATCGGCCAGATCAACGTTGCCCTGCGCATCGCAGGCAACGACCACCACGCGCAGGCCGATCAGCGCGGCCGAGGCCGGGTTGGTGCCGTGCGCCGAGGCGGGAATCAGGCAGACATCGCGCCCGCTCTCGCCGCGCGAGGCGTGGTAATTGCGGATCGCAAGCAAGCCCGCGTACTCGCCCTGCGCGCCGGAGTTGGACTGGAAGGAAACACGCGCGAAGCCGGTGATCGCCGCGAGGGCCCGCTCAAGCCCGGCGATCATCTCCAGGTAGCCGGCCGCCTGCGGCGCCGGCACGAACGGATGCAACTCGGCGAATTCGGGCCAGGAGATGGGCGCGAGCTCCGCGGCCGCGTTCAGCTTCATGGTGCAGGAGCCCAGCGGGATCATGCCGTGCGTGAGCGACAGGTCCTTGTTCTCCAGGCGCTTGAGATAGCGCATCATCTCCGTCTCGGTGCGGTGGGCGTGGAAAACCGGATGCACGAGCACCGCGTCGCCGCGGCGCAATTCCGGCGGAATCGACGGCGGCGGTTCGGCCGCCGCCGCGCCGGTTTGCGTTCCCCCCAGAACCGCGACGACGTCGGCGAGATCGCCGGGCGTGCTCCGCTCGTCGAAGCTCACGCCCACCGTGCCGTCCTCGAACCAGCGCAGATTGATGCATTTCGCCGCGGCCCGGCCGCGCAGCTTGTCGAGCGAGTCGCGCGGCCGCACCACCACGGTGTCGAAGAATGCCTGCGATTCCACCGTAACGCTGGCGGCAAGCAGCCGCGCCAGCAGGTTGACGCGCCGCGCGATGCGCTCGAGGCCCGCGGCGCCGTGCCACACCGCATAGAACGCGGCGACATTGGCGAGCAGGGCCTGCGCGGTGCAGATATTGCTCGTCGCCTTGTCGCGGCGGATGTGCTGCTCGCGCGTCTGCAGCGCCATCCTCAACGCAATGCGGCCGGCGGCATCGCGCGAAACCCCGATGATGCGCCCGGGCATCGAGCGCTTGAAGGCGTCGCGTGTGGAGAGGAATGCGGCGTGCGGACCGCCGAAACCGGGCTGCACGCCGAAGCGCTGCGCCGAGCCCACCGCGACGTCGGCGCCCAGCTCGCCGGGCGATTTGAGCAGCAGCAAGGCGAGCAGGTCGCAACCCAGCGAGACCAGGCCCCCCGCGGCGTGCACGCGTTCGATCGCAGGGCGCGGGTCCGCGACGCGGCCGCGCGTATCGGGATACTGCAGATGGGCGCCGAACACGCGCGCCGGATCGAGATCGCGCAGCGCGTCGCCGGTGACGGTTTCGATTCCCAGCCAGCGGGCGCGCGTGCGCACCACCGCGATCACCTGGGGATGGCAGGCGGCATCGATGAAGAATGCCTGCGCCGCGTGACGCGTCGATCGGCGCATCAGGGTCATCGCCTCCGCCACCGCGCTCGCCTCGTCGAGCAGCGAAGCATTCGCCACCGCAAGCCCGGTCAGGTCGATCACCATCTGCTGATAGACCAGCAGCGCCTCGAGGCGCCCTTGCGAGATTTCGGCCTGGTAGGGCGTATAGGCCGTATACCAACCCGGATTCTCGATCACGTTGCGCTGGATCACGGCCGGCGTGATGCAGCCGTGGTAGCCCTGGCCGAGGAAGCTGCGCCAGCGCGCGTTCCTGTCGGCGAGCGATTTCAGTTCCGCCAGCGCCTGGGTTTCGTCCACCGGCGCGGGCAAGTCCGGCAGGCCCTGCATGCGGATATCGCGCGGCACCACCTCGTCGATCAGCGCCGCGCTGGACTCGCAGCCGATGGCGGCGAGCATCGAGCGTTCGTCGTCGCCCGCGCCGCCGAGGTGGCGCTCGATGAAACCCTCCCGGTGGAGAATGTCTTCCTGCATGTCAAGCCAGGCCGGCCGCAGCGCGGTAGGCCGCAGCATCGAGCAGCGCCGCGAGCTCGCGCGGATCGGAAAGCCTGAGCTTGAACAGCCAGCCGTCGGTATAGGGCGCCGTGTTGACCGGCGCCGGCGCAGCCGAGAGCGCCTCGTTCGCCGCGATCACTTCGCCGGAAAGCGGGGCGTAGACGTCCGAGGCGGCCTTGGTGGATTCGACCACCGCGCAGGCGTCGCCCTGCTTGAATTTCGCACCGCGCCTGGGCAGCTCGACATAGACCAGTTCGCCCAGCTGTTCGGTCGCCACTGCCGTGATGCCCACGGTGACGGTGCCATCGCCATGATCGGCGATCCACTCGTGCGTCGCGGTGTATTTCAGATTTTCAGGTACGTCCACGCAGCCTCCCCGGTGCCGGGCCGGCGCGCGCACGCGATAGCGGCGCACGACCGTTCCCGGTTCATGCGCCCCTCTGTCCTTTATGCCTGAGAAATTGGCCGCGCCCTTGCGAGGCGCTGCGTATACCTTCGGCGAGGCCCGCGCGAGCGGACCTTCTCTCCAGAGCGCCCAGTCCCGGGGGTCCTTTTGCCTGAGAGTTTGCGGGGCCTTTACTCCTTCGGCGCCGGTCTGACCGGTCTCTCCCGCCCGGGGCTTGCAGGCGCCTTCAATATAGTCGCGGCGCCGGTGGCGGTCAACCGCACGGCGTCAGACGAGCGATTCGCGCCTGGCCGCATTGCGCTGCACGAATCGGCCATTCTCCCTCTCCCCGGCCCCGGTTTGACGGCGCCCAATGGTGCTTATGTCGCGTGGCGCCCCGCCATTAGTAGAAAAGAAGCGCTGCAGCTGGCCGTCCACCGAGCTCGACATCGCGTACCACGACAAGGAGTGGGGCGTGCCGGTGCACGACGACCGCGTGCTGTTCGAGTTCCTGATCCTCGAAGGCGCGCAGGCGGGCTTGAGCTGGTCGACGATCCTGAAGAAGCGCGCCAACTACCGGCACGCCTTCGCCGGCTTCGATGCGGCGAAAGTCGCCCGCTTCACGCGTTCCCGGAAGAACCTTCTCATGAAAGACGCGGGCATCGTGCGAAACCGGCTGAAGATCGAAAGCACGGTGACCAACGCCCGCGCTTTTCTTGCGGTGCAAAAGGAATTCGGCTCCTTCGACCGCTACGTGTGGGGCTTCGTCGGCGGCAAACCGCTGCAGAATTCCAGAAGGGGAATGAAGGACATCCCTGCGCGTACCGCCGAATCGGACGCTTTGAGCATGGACCTGAAGCGGCGGGGCTTCCGCTTCGTCGGCACCACCATCTGTTACGCCTTCATGCAGGCCGTCGGCATGGTCAACGACCACCTGGCCGGCTGCTATCGCCATCGGCAGGTCATGGTGGAATAATCCGCCCTCTGCAGACGTACATCACTTATTCATATGGAGGAGGAGAGGACATGGAAGATTCGCGCAGGGACCTGAAGGACGACAACCTCAACAGCCTGTTGCCCGACGTGCAGGTCGACCGGCGCGGCTTCGTCGCCGCCTGCCTCGCGGCGGGCTTCGCGGTCACCGCCGAGCCGCTGCTGGCGCAGGCGATCAAGACGCCGATGGACGGCCTGGACGGCGGCGACATCAAGATCGGCGAGATCCCGGCCTACTACGCGGTGCCGAAGGGCAAGGGCAAGCGCCCGGTGGTGCTGGTGGTCGGCGAGGTCTGGGGCAACCACGAGCACATCAAGGACGTGGTGCGGCGCGTCGCCAAGGCCGGCTACTTCGCCGTGTCCAACGAGCCGTACTTCCGCATCGGCGAGCTGTGGAAGCTCACCGACATCAAGGAGGTGATCGCCGGCGCGAACAAGCTCACCGACGAGCAGGCGTTCGCGGACCTCGACGCCGTGGTCGCCTGGGCGGAGAAGAACCCGCGCGCCAACGTCGGCAAGCTCGGCATCACCGGCTTCTGCCGCGGCGGCCGCATGGTGTGGATGTACACGGCGCACCAGAAGAAGATCGACGCCGGCGTGTCCTGGTACGGCGGGCTCAACGCGGCGCTCCCGGCGCAGCCGCTGACGCCGATGGACGTGACCGACAAGATCCACGCCCCGGTGCTCGGCCTCTACGGCGGCGCCGACACCGGCATCCCGCTGCAGCGCGTCGAGATGCTGCGCGCCGGGCTGCTCGCCTTCGGCAAGGACAAGCAGTCGCCGATCCACGTCTACGACGGCATGCCGCACGCCTTCAATGCCGACTACCGTCCGAGCTACCGCAAGGAAGCCGCGGACGACGGCTGGAAGCGCATGCTGGCGTGGTTCAAGAAGAACGGCGTGGCGTAACCAGAGACCGCCGCAAGGAAAGGCCGCCCCCGGGCGGCCTTTTTTTCATGCTCACGGTCCATCACCTGAACAACTCGCGCTCGCAGCGCATCCTGTGGCTGCTGGAGGAGCTCGGGCTCGAGTACGAGGTGAAGCGCTACCAGCGCAACCCGCAGACCATGCTCGCGCCGCCGGAGCTGCGCGCGGTGCATCCGCTGGGCAAGTCGCCCGTGGTCACGGACGACGCCGGCAAGCTGGTGCTCGCCGAATCGGGCGCGATCATCGAGCACCTCGCCGACCGCTACGGCGCGGGCAAGCTCGCGCCGGCGCCCGACGCGCCGGAGCGCGTGCGCTACCTGTACTGGCTGCATTTCGCCGAAGGCACGGCGCAGCCGCCGCTCTTGCTGAAGCTGCTGTTCGACCGCATCAAGAGCAAGGCGCCGTTCTTCGTCCGGCCGGTGGCGCGCGCCATCGCCGACCGGGCGCTCGACACTTTCGTGCTGCCGAACATCGGGCGCAACTTGGATTTCATGGAAGCCGAACTGGCGAAGAGCGAATGGTTCGCCGGCGCGCAGTTCAGCGCCGCCGACATCCAGATGAGCTTCCCGCTCGAGGCGGCGCGGGCGCGCGGCGGGCTCGACCAGAAGCGCCCGCGGCTGATGAGCTTCCTGGAGAGGATCCACGCCAGGCCCGCCTACCAGCGCGCGATCGAGCGTGGCGGCGAGTACGCGTTGATGCGGTAAGAAAAAAGCCGCCCGCGGGCGGCTTTTTTTATTGCTGAAGAAACTTCTAGTCCGCGTACACGCCGGCCTTCTTGATCAGGGGCGCCCACTTGTCGATCTCCGCCTTGAGGTGCTTCTGCAGGGCGGCAGGGTTCTGCTGGCTCACCGGCATGGTCGTGGCGCCGAGGTCGGCGAAGCGTTTCTGCACGGTCTCGTCCTTGAGCGCGTCCTGCAGCGCGCCGACCAGCCGGTCGATCACCGGCTTCGGCGTGCCCTTCGGCGCGTACAGGCCGTGCCAGATGCCGACCTCGAAGCCCTTCAGGCCGAGCTCCTGCAGGGTCGGAATGTCGGGCAGCGACGGCACGCGCTTCGCCGAAGTCACCGCGTACGCCTTGACCTTGCCGCTCTTGATCTGCGAGGTGGTGTTGGTGGTCTGGTCGCACATGAAGTCCACCTGCCCGCCGAGCAGATCGTTCATCGCCGGCGCCGTGCCCTTGTACGGCACGGTGAGGAAGTCGGTCTGGATCGCGCTCATGAACAGCATGCCGCACAGGTGCGAGGCGGCGCCGATGCCGGCGTTGGCATAGGACACCTTGTCCTTGTTCGCCTTGATGTAGGCGAGGAACTCCTTGAAGTCCTTGGCCGGAAGCTGCGGCTTGCCGATGATGGTCATCGGCACGTCGTTGATCAGGCCGATCGGCTCGAAGTCTTCGAGCGGCTTGAAGCGCAGGTTGCGGTACAGCGCCGGCGTGGTCGCCATGCCGATGTGGTGGATCAGGATGGTGTAGCCGTCGGGCTTGGCGTTCTTCACCTGTTCGGGCCCGAGGATGCCGCCGGCGCTCGGCCGGTTCTCGACGATCACCGTCTGGCCGAGGGGCTTGGTCATCGCCTGGGCCGTGACGCGCGCCACGGTGTCGGTCGGGCCGCCGGCTGCGTAGGGCACGACCATCGAGACGTTCCGGGTCGGATACTGGGCTGCCGCGCCGGTCGCGAAGACCGCCAGGGCAGCGGAAATCAGGCAAACATGCTTCATCGATGTGCTCCGGTAGGTAGTAGTCGTTAGAGCAATGGTGATCTGGCGCGCCCGGCGGGATTCGAACCCACGACCCTTGGCTTCGGAGGCCAATACTCTAATCCGCTGAGCTACGGGCGCCTCGAAACTGGGAGGCGCAGGATAGCAGACTTTCAAGCTAAAATCATGCCGTTACCAAAACCCTGGCCCCCATTTCATCGTGGAAGCGCACCCGCACGAATCGTTCGTCAAGACCCCGCAGCAATTGATCGTCGTCGTCCTGCTCGCGTTCATCGTGCCGATCTTCGGCATCGTGCTGCTGGTGCAACTGGTGCTGAGCCGCCCGGGTGCGGACCCGCAGGCGCTCGCGCCCGAAGCGGTTGCGGCCCGCATCCAGCCGGTCGCCCGCGTCGAGATCGGCGCGCCGACGCAGCAGGCAGCGGCGCCGGCGCAGAAGGGCGCGAAGGCCGCCGCGGTCGACGGCAAGGGCATCTACGACAAGGTCTGCGTCGCCTGCCACGCGGTGTCGGTCGCGGGCTCGCCCAAGCTCGGCGACAAGGCGGCGTGGGCGCCGCGCATCCAGACCGGAACCGCCGCGATGATGCAGTCGGTCGTCAAAGGAAAGGGCGTAATGCCGCCCAAGGCCGGCAACCCCTCGCTCACCGACGCCGAGATCCGCGCGGCGATCGAGTTCATGGTTTCGCAAAGCAAGTAGGGTGGGTTGGAGTTTCTCTTCATCATCGACCCGCCTGAGTCGCTCAGGGCGTACAAGGACACCAGCGTCGCGATGATGCGCGCCGCGCAGAAGCGCGGCCATGCCGTCTGGGTGTGCGAGCAGCAGGGCCTGCACTGGTCCGGCAAGCGCGTCGCCGCAGCGGCGCGCCGCATCTCGCTCACCGACAACGACGAGGACTGGTACCGCGGCCACGAGACCGCGACGCGCGCGCTCGCCAGCTTCGGTGCCACGCTGATGCGCAAGGACCCGCCGTTCGACCTCGAGTATGTGGCGAGCAGCTGGCTGCTCTCCGAAGCCGAGCGCCAGGGCGCGAAAGTGTTCAACTCGCCGCGCGCGATCCGCGACCACAACGAGAAGTTCGCCATCGCGGAGTTTGCGCAGTTCACGGTGCCCTCCCTCGTGGCGCGCGACATGGGGCGGCTGCAGGCTTTCATCGACGAGCAGCGGCACGTGGTGCTGAAGCGCCTGGACGGGATGGGCGGCAGCGGCATCTTCATCGCGCGCCACGATGACCCTAACCGCAACGTGATCGTCGAGACCGTATCGGAGCTCGGCCTGCGCAGCGTCATGGCGCAGCGCTACATCCCGGAGATCGCGCAGGGCGACAAGCGCGTGCTGCTGATCGACGGCGCGCTGGTGCCGCAGTGCCTGGCGCGCATCCCGAAGGCCGGCGACTCGCGCGGCAACCTCGCCGCCGGGGCGCGCGGCGTGGCGCAGCCGGTCACGTCGCGGCATCGCGAAATCGCGGCCGCAATCGGGCCGATCCTTTCAAAAAGAGGCCTGCTGCTGGTCGGACTTGACGTCATCGGCGACTGGCTGACCGAGATCAACGTCACCAGCCCGACCTGCTTCCGCGAGATCCAGGACCAGACGGGATTCGACGTCTGCGGAATGTTCCTGGATTCTTTGGAGCAAAAAATTTCATGATCGGCGTCCTGGTCGTGACCCACGGCAGCATCGGCGAGTCGCTGCTGACCAGCGCGGCGCAGATCCTCGACGTGCCGCAGCAGCAGGTGGCAACGCTCAGCGTCTGGCGCCACGACGACCCGGACGACCTGGTGCTGCGCGCGCGCGAGCTGCTCGAGGCGCTCGACGCCGGCGACGGCGTGCTGGTGATCACCGACATCTTCGGCGCGACCCCCGGCAACGTGGTGTCGCGCCTGCTCGAGGACGGCCGCATCGAGGGTGTTTCGGGGGCGTCGCTGCCGATGCTGCTGCGCGTGCTCTCCAGCCGCAACGGATCGCTGTCCGCCGCGGTGCAGCGCGCGCTGTCGGGCGGCGCCGAAGGCCTGGTGCACATGAACACCGACCGGTGCTGCGATGCCTAGCGTCGACGCGCAGATCGTCAACAAGCTCGGCCTGCACGCGCGCGCGGCGGCCAAGCTCACGCACCTCGCGAGCGGCTACCCGTGCGAGATCTGGCTGTCGCGTAGCGGCCGGCGCGTCAACGCCAAGAGCATCATGGGCGTGATGATGCTCGCCGCGGGCCAGGGCACCACGGTGCGCATCGAGGCCGAGGGCGCCGATTCCGAGCAGGCCATCGCCGCGCTCACCAAGCTCATCGCCGACAGGTTCGGAGAAGGCGAGTGAATTTCGTTCTCCACGGCTATCCCGTGTCTGGCGGGATCACCGTGGGCAACGCGCACCTGGTGTCGACCGCGCGGCTCGAGGTCGCGCACTACGAAGTGGCGCCCGAGGCGGTCGACGCCGAGATCGCGCGCTTCGACCTGGCGATGAAGAAAGCGCAGCAGGAGCTCGCCGACCTCAAGTCGCACATCCCGGCCGGCTCGCCCGCCGAGTTCGAGGCCTTCCTCGACCTGCACCGCATGATCCTCAACGACTCGGCGCTGGCGCAGGCGCCGCGCGAGATGATCCGCAAGCGGCGCGCCAACGCCGAGTGGGCGCTGGTGCAGCAGATGGAGCGCCTGGTGGCGCGCTTCGAGGAGATCGACGACCCTTACCTGCGCGAGCGCAAGGCCGACGTGCAGCAGGCGGTCGAGCGCGTGCTGGCGGCGCTGATGGGCGGTCAGACCCTCAAGCCGCCGCAGGTGTCGGAGGAGGAGAAGCTGATCGTGGTGGCGCACGACCTGTCGCCCGCCGACATGATCCTGTTCAAGAAGCACCGCTTCGGCGGCTTCGTCACCGACGTCGGCGGCGTCACCTCGCACACCGCGATCGTCGCGCGCTCGCTTGGCATCCCGGCGGTCGTCGGCCTGCACCACGCACGCCAGACGATCACCGAGGGCGAGGTGGTGATCGTCGACGGCACGCAGGGCGTGCTGATCGTCAACCCCGACCCGCTGGTGCTCGCCGAGTACCGCGCGCGCCAGGCCGAGCTCAAGGCCGAGAAGAAACGCCTGAAGCGGCTCAGGTCGACCCCGGCGATGACTGTCGACGGCACGCCGATCGAGCTCTACGCCAACATCGAGCTGCCGCAGGACATGCCTGAAGTGCTCGAGGCCGGCGCCCAGGGCGTGGGGCTGTTCCGCACCGAGTTCATGTTCCTCAACCGCAAGGAGCTCCCGGGGGAGGAGGAGCAGTTCGAGGCCTACCGCGAGGTCGCCAAGGCGATGCAGGGCCGCCCGGTGGTGCTGCGCACCCTCGACCTCGGCGCGGACAAGGCGCTGAACAGCGCCGCGCACACTATGCCCAACCCCGCCATGGGGCTGCGCGCGATCCGCTTCTGCCTCGCCGAGCCGCAGATGTTCCTCACCCAGCTGCGCGCCATATTGCGCGCCTCGCATTACGGGAAAGTCAGAGTGCTGTTGCCGATGCTGGCGCACGCGCACGAGATCGACCAGACGCTGACGCTGATCGAGCAGGCCAAGAGCCAGCTCGACGAGCGCGGCCAGCCCTACGACCGCGAGGTCGAGATCGGCGGCATGATCGAGATCCCGGCGGCGGCGCTGGCGCTGCCGATGTTCATGCGGCGCCTCGACTTCCTGTCGATCGGCACCAACGACCTGATCCAGTACACGCTCGCCATCGACCGCACCGACGACACGGTCGCGCACCTCTACGACCCGCTGCACCCGGCGGTGCTCACCCTGGTGGCGGGCACCATCCAGACCGCCACGCGGGGCGGCGTCCCGGTCGCCGTTTGTGGAGAAATGGCGGGCGACCTGCAGCTCACGCGCCTGCTGCTCGGCCTGGGCCTGCGCAACTTCTCGATGCACCCGTCGCAGCTGCTGCAGATCAAGGAGCGCATCCTGCGTACCAACCTCGCCGAGGTGCAGGCGCTGGCGCAGCGCGTGCTGCGCTCGAGCGACCCGGTGAAAACGCGCGAGCTGCTGTCGAAACTGAACGCCTAGGAGGCTTTTCATGAGATTTGCCCTGCTGTTCCTCGTAGCGATCTTTTCCCAGGTGAATGCTCAAACCTACCCCTCGCGCGCGGTCAAGCTGGTCGTGCCCTTCCCCGCGGGCAGCGCCACCGACCAGATCGCGCGCGTCATCGGCCAGCAGCTCCAGGAAGCGCTCGGCCAGCCGTTCGTGGTCGAGAACAAGCCCGGCGCGCAGGGCGCGATCGCGGCCACCGAGGTGGCGCGCGCGGCGCCCGACGGCTACACGCTCATGGTCGGCACGAACACCCCGCTGGCGGCCAACCCGAGCCTGTTCAGGAAGCTCAACTACGACCCGGTGAAGGACTTCGCGCCGATCGCGCGCCTGGGCACCATCTCATTCATGCTGATGGTGCGGCCCGACTTTCCGGCGAAAAACCTCAAGGAGTTTCTGAATCACGCCAAGGCGAACCCGGGCAAGCTGTCCGCGGGCTACGGCTCGGCCGGATCGCAGGTGTCGCAGGCGATGCTGCGCTCGATGGGGAAGATCGACTTCATCGACGTGCCCTACAAGGGACTGCCGCAGGCGATTACCGATGTGCTCGGCGGCTCGGTGAGCTTCACCTTCGCCGACCAGGCGAACGCGCTGGCGCAGATCAAGGGCGGCAAGCTGCGCGGGATCGCGGTCACCTCGCAGAAGCGCTCGCCGCTGGCGGCGGACGTGCCGGCGATCGCCGAGGAGCTGCCGGGCTACGAGCTGATTGCCTGGTTCGCCCTGGTCGCGCCGGCGAGCACGCCCGCGCCCGTGGTCGCGCGTTTGCACGACCTCACCGCGAAATCGCTCGCCAAGCCCGAAGTGAAGGCGCGCTTCGACGCGCTCGGCACCGACGTGGCGCCGATGAACCCGGCCGAGCTGGGCAGGTTCATCCAGTCCGAGATCTCGAAATGGTCCCGGATGGTGAAAGAAGCCGGCATCCAGCCGGAGTAAGGGATGGCCGGACCGCTCGATGGCGTAAGAGTCCTCGACCTCACCACGGTGGTGATGGGGCCGTTCGCGACCCAGATCCTCGCCGACTTCGGCGCGGACGTGATCAAGGTCGAGCCGCCCGACGGCGACGTGATGCGCTCCGCTTGGCCGTTCCGCAACCCCGGCATGGGCGCGATGTTCCTCAACACCAACCGCAACAAGCGCTCGGTGGTGCTCGACCTGAAGAAGGACGCGGCGCGCGAAGCCTGCCTCGCCCTGGCGAAGAAGTCGGATGTCCTGGTCTACAACATCCGCCCGCAGGCGATGGCTCGCCTGCGTTTGTCTTATCAGGATATTTCTTCCGTGAACCAGCGAATCATCTATGTGGGCTGCTTCGGCTACAGCCAGCGCGGGCCTTACGCGGCGAAAGCCGCCTACGACGACATGATCCAGGGCGCTTCGGGGCTGCCCTGGCTGCTGCAAAAGCAGGGCGCCGCCGAGCCGCGCTATGCGCCGATGATCGTCGCCGACCGCTCGGTCGGCCAGCAGGTGGCGAGCGCCGTCAGCGCCGCGCTGTACTACCGGGAGAAGACCGGCAAGGGCCAGCGCGTCGACGTGCCGATGTGGGAGCACCTGCTGCAGATCGTGCTCAGCGACCACCTCGGCGGCTACACCTTCGACCCGCAGCACGGCGAGGCCGGCTACGCGCGCATCCTGGCGCCCGACCGCCGCCCCTACCAGACGAGCGACGGCTACGTCTGCGCGCTGATCTACAACGACAAGCAGTGGAAGGGCTTCCTCGGCATCATCGGCAAGCCCGAGATCCTGTCGCGCCCCGAGTTCGCGACGCAGGAAGCGCGCAGCAAGAGCTACGCCGAGGCCTACGCCATGGTCGCCGAGGAAGTGAAAAAGCGCAGCACGGCGTTCTGGCTCGAGGCGCTGGAGCGCGCCGACATCCCGGTGCAGCGCATGAACAGCCTCGACGACATCGTCGCCGACCCGCACCTTGCGGCGATCGGCTACCTGAAGACGGTCGAGCACCCGAGCGAAGGCCGCATCCGCTCGCTGGCGGTGCCTTCCGAGTGGTCCGAGTCGCCGCCCGAGTACCGGCGCCACGCGCCGCGCCTGGGCGAGCACACGCGCGAGGTGCGGCGCGAAGCGGGTTTTTCAGATGAAAGGGTGGACTCGCTGATCGCGAGCGGAGCGGCGAAGTAAATTCGCTATAATCACCAGCGCGCCGATTTGAAGTCAGCTTGCGGGCGCCTAATAAATACCGCTAAAGAGACATGAACGCTCCTCACGATCCTTCCTCCGTCGGCGCGGCCACCGCGCAGAAGGCGCATTTCGACCAGCCGCTGCGCCTTCGCGGCGGCGCCGAGTTGCCGGCGTACGACATCGCCTACGAGACCTACGGCACGCTGAACCCGGCGCGCTCGAACGCGGTGCTGGTGTGCCACGCCCTGAACGCGTCCCATCATGTGGCGGGTTTTTACCAGAATGAACCTGAGAACCTCGGCTGGTGGGACAACCTGGTCGGCCCCGGCAAGCCGCTCGACACGCGCCGCTTCTTCGTCGTCGGCTCGAACTACCTCGGCAGCTGCTTCGGCTCGACCGGCCCCGCGTCGGTCAACCCGGCGACCGGCAAGCCCTGGGGCGCCGACTTTCCCGTGGTCACGGTCGAGGACTGGGTCGAGGCGCAGCGGCGCCTCGCCGACCACCTCGGCATCGAGCGCTTCGCCGCGGTGATCGGCGGCTCGCTCGGCGCGATGCAGGCGCTGCAGTGGTCGCTGTCCTACCCCGAGCGCATCCGCCACGCCATCGTCGTCGCCGCCGCCGCCCGGCTCACGCCGCAGAACATCGCCTTCAACGAGGTGGCGCGCCAGGCGATCATGACCGACCCCGACTTCCACGGCGGCCACTACTACGACAAGGGCGTGGTGCCCACGCGCGGCCTGCGCATCGCCCGCATGATCGGCCACATCACCTATATCTCGGGCGAGGCGATGGCCGAGAAGTTCGGCCGCCTGCTGCGGCGCGGCCAGCCCGGTTTCGACTTCGACGTCGACTTCGAGGTCGAGTCCTACCTGCGCTACCAGGGCGACAAGTTCTCGACCTACTTCGACGCCAACACCTACCTGCGCATCACCAAGGCGCTCGATTACTTCGACCCGGCGGCGGATTTCGGCGGCGACCTCACCAAGGCGCTGGCGCGCGCCAAGGCCGCCTTCATGGTCGTGTCCTTCAAGTCCGACTGGCGCTTCACGCCGGCGCGCTCGCGCGAGCTCGTGCGCGCGCTGCTGGATAACCGGCGCATCGTCTCTTACCTCGAGCTCGACGCCCCCGGCGGCCACGACGCCTTCCTGCTGGAAGACCCGCGCTACCACGGCGCGCTGCGCTCCTACTTCGCGAATATCGACCTGTGAGACCCGACCTCGACGCCATCGTCCGATGGGTGCCGCAGGGCGCGCGGGTGCTCGACCTCGGCTGCGGCGACGGCTCGCTGCTGCGCGAGCTGTGGCAGCAGCGCCAGGCGCCCGGCTACGGCGTCGAGATCGAGGACGACGCCGTCCTCGCCTGCGTCGCGAACGACGTCAACGTGCTCCAGGTCGACCTCGAGAGCGGCCTGTCGCTGTTCGCCGACGGCTCCTTCGACTGCGTGGTGCTCTCCGAGACCCTGCAGACCATCCACCGCACCGAATTCCTGCTGCGCGAGATGCTGCGCGTCGGGCGCGAGGCGATCGTCAGCTTCCCCAACTTCGGCCACTGGAGCGCCCGCCTCCAGGTCGTCTTCGGCAAGATGCCCGTCTCCGAGACCTTGCCCTACCAGTGGTACGAGACCCCTAACGTCCACCACTGCACCATCACCGACTTCGAGGACCTGTGCCGCCGCATCGGCATCAAAATCCGCGAGCGCCTGGTCCTGCACGACGGCAAGCCGGTGACCGCCTTCCCCAACCTTCTCGGCAGCCTCGCGGTCTATCGCTGCACGGCGCAGTGAAATGCGCGAAGTGCTTTTCGTCTGCACCGGCAATGTTTTCCGCAGCCTGACCGCGGAATATGCGCTGCGCGCGGCTCTGGGCAATCGAGCGGACATCGCGGTCGGCTCGGCGGGAACGGAAGACTACGCCCACGTCGTGCCCCCGGAGATCACCGACTACCTGATGCAGAAAAACCTCGACGTGCGGGCGCACCGGCGGCGCACCCTGACGCGCGAGATCGTGGACGCCGCGCGTCTGGTCATCGCGATGAGCGTCGACCATCGCGAATTCATCCATGCGCGTTTCGGGCGCAGCGCGCCGCTGTTCCTCGCGTGCTGCGGCGAAGCTCCGGAAGCGCTGCTGGACATCCACGAAGCCGTGCCCGACTTCCGCACCAACAGCACGGCGGCGGTCGCCTACCTGCGCAGCACCATGGACCGCATCGTGGCGCTGACGCCGCGTCTGGCGGCTCGACTCGAGGACCTCATTCCTTCCCCGCCGAGCCGATCGACACCTCCGCAAGGCCGGAGCGGATCATGAACCAGAAGAGGAACACGCCGGGAAGCGCGATCACCGTGGTGAGCACGTAGAAGTTCACGTACCCGATCGCGGTGATCAAGCCCCCTGCGGTCGTTCCGGTAAGGAAACGGCCGGCAATGCTCGCCAGCGCGGAGAGCAGCGCGTACTGGGTCGCGGTGAAGCGCAGGTTGCACAGCGCGGACAGGTACGCGACCACCGTGACCCCGCCGATGCCGCTGGCGAAATTTTCGAAGCCGATCGCCGCCGCCATGCCAAGGTTAGTGTGGCCCGCGGCGGCGAGCGCGGCAAAGCTCAGGTTCGACACCGCCATCAGGATCAGGCTGATGAGCACGGAGCGTTTCATCCCCAGCCGCGCATAGAGCATGCCGCCGACGAAGATGCCGATCAGCAGGGCGACGAAGCCGACCCCGACATCGTAGAAGGCGACCTCGTCATTGGTGAAGCCCAGGTCCTTGAACAGCAGCCTCAGCGTAAGGTTGGCGAGCGTGTCGCCAACCTTGTGAATGAGGACGAAAAGCAGAACGACCAGCGCCCCCTGGCGCCTCAGGAACTCGAGCAGCGGGCTGAAATAGGCGACCAAGGCCTCGCCCACGCCGTGCGCCTCGGCGGGCTCGCGGTGACGGGCGGGCTCGCCCATGAACACGCCGACCAGCATCGCCGGAAGCGCGAACGCGGAGCACATCATGTAGGCGGCGGTCCAGCCGATCCGGGCAGCGAGGACCAGCGCCAGAGCGCCGGCGGCCGCGGCGCCGATGCGCCAGCCGTATTGCGACATGCCGGAGCCGGCACCGAGCTGCCGCGGCTCGAGCAGCTCGATGCGGTAAGCGTCGATGATGATGTCGAACGTGGCACCCGCCACGCCCAGCGTGATCGCCGCGACCGCGACGAGAGTGAGAGACTCCTGCGGGTCCGCGACGCCGAGAAACGCGACCGCTGCCACGACCAGCACGCCGACCAGCCATAGCCAGCTGCGCCGCTGCCCGAAGCGGCCGATCAGCGGCAGCCGGACGTTGTCCACGATCGGCGCCCAGAGGAACTTGAAGTTGTAGGCGAGGAAGGTGAGCGCGAAGGCGGTCACCGCGCTCTTGTTGACGCCGTGCTGAGCGAGCCGCGTGCTCAAGGTCGCGCCGATCATCGCGAAGGTGAAGCCCGAGGAGACGCCGAGGAACAGGGCGGCGAGCGGCGCGCGCTCGAGATAGGGCCGCACGCCCTGCGGCAGCCTAAAGCGCATGGTCGTAGTCGATGATCAGCGGCGCGTGGTCGGAGAAGCGCTTGGTCTTGTAGATCTTCTCCTTGCGCGCCGTAGCGGCGACGCCGGGCGTGGCGACCTGGTAGTCGATGCGCCAGCCGACGTTCTTCGTGTACGCCTGGCCGCGGTTGGACCACCAGGTGTACTGGTCGGGCTTGTCGTTCAGCCGGCGGAACACGTCGACGAAGCCGAGCTCGTCGAACACGCGCGTCAGCCAGGCGCGCTCCTCGGGCAGGAAGCCCGAGTTTTTCTGGTTGGAGCGCCAGTTCCTGAGATCGATCTCCTGGTGCGCGATGTTCCAGTCGCCGCACAGGATAATTTCGTCGCCGCGGTCGCGCAATTTTTCAAGGTGAGGAAGAAAGCGCTTGAGAAAACGGAATTTCGACGCCTGGCGGTGCGGCCCGGCCGAGCCCGAAGGCAGGTACAGCGAGACCACCCACAACTTGCCGAAGCGCGCTTCGACGTAGCGGCCCTCGGCGTCGAACTCGCGCACGGCGAAGCCGCGCCGCACCTCGTCGGGCGGCCTGCGGCTGTAGAGCGCGACACCGCTGTAGCCCTTCTTCTCGGCGAAGGCGTGGCAGGCCTCAAAGCCCTTGAGGGCATGCAGCTTCGGGTCGAGGTCCGCCTGCTGGCACTTCATCTCCTGCAGGCACACCAGGTCGGCGCGCTGCGCCGCGAGCCAGCGAAAGACGCCCTTCCTTGCCGCCGACCGGATGCCGTTGACGTTCAGGGTGACGATCCGCATGGTCGGGCGCCATTCTAGCTCCCGCGCGGGAACGCTCCGATGCCGCCGTGCTCGAGCGACCACTGCTCCGGCGTCGCCAGGAAGCGCTCGACCTCCTCGGCGGCCTGCGCGGGAAAGAAACCGCTGACGCGCGCCGCCGCGAGCACGTCGCGCCAGGTCGCCAGGTAATGCAGCTCGATGCGCAGCTCCTTGAAGAGCGTGCGCGCCTCGCTGAAGACATCGTAGAAGAACATCACCAGAACGTGGTCGACGCGCGCCTGCATCGACCTCACCGCACGGCACATCTCGATCTTGCTGCGGCCGTCGGTGGTGATGTCGTCGACGAGGAGCACGCGCGCGCCCGCGCGCAGCGTGCCCTCGATCTGCGATTCGGGGCCGAAGCCGCGCGGCTTGCGCCGCACGTACTGCAGCGGCAGCGACAGGCGCTCGGCGATCCACGCCCCGTAGGCAATGCCCGAGGATTCGACTCCGGCGACGGTGTCGAACTGCTCGAACCCGGCCCGGGACAGCACCACCTCGGAGGCGAGGTCCATCAGCGCGCGGCGGATGCGCGGGAACGAGATCAGGCGCTGCACATCGATGTAGACCGGGCTCGCCCACCCGGAGGAGAGAAAAAACGGGCGCTCGGCGCTGTACTTCACTGCGCCCGCTTCCAGGATCATGCGCGCGGTCATCTCTGCGATCATCGCAGCGCCTCCGCGGGCTCGCCGGTCAGCCCCCGGTAAAGGACCTCGGTGCCCATCATGAAGTCATCGAGCTCCATCTTCTCGTCCGGGTTGTGCGAGCCGTTGTCGTTGCGGATGAACACCATCCCGGCGGGAATCCCCTGGTTCGCGAACACCGCCGTATCGTGCCCGGCGCCGCTCGGGATGTCGATATGCGCGTACTGCAGCGCGGCGCAGATGCGCCGCAGGCGCGCGGCCCATTCGCGATCGATCAGCCCCGGCTCGGAAAGCACGCGCTCGCCGAAGTCAAACTTCACACCGCGCGATTTCTCGATCCCGGCCGATTCCACCAGCACGAGCTGGTAGAACGCTTCCAGCGTGTCGAGCGACTGGCTGCGGATCTCCAGGCTGAAGCCCACCTCCCCGGGGATGCGCGACACCGAATGCTCGCGCGGGTCGGTGCCGACGATGCCGCTCGTCACCACGAGATCCACGCCGCGCGCATTGAGCGCCTGCCAGTTGTCGTCGAGGCGCATCAGAAGCTCGGCGAGCGCGAACACCGCGTCGTTTCTCAGCCAGCGCGGCACGGCGCCCGAATGGCCGGCGGTGCCGCGGCAGCGCGCGGCCATATGGCGCAGGTTGCCGCGGATGCCCGTGACCACGCCCACCGGCGCCTGCCGCGCGACCATGATCGGTCCCTGCTCGATGTGCAACTCGAGCCAGGCGCCGATCGCCTGCGCATCGACGAGCGGCTCGCCGGCCGCGATGCGCCGCAGGTTGGCGCCGAGCTTTTCGAGGTACTCGCCGAGCGGCCGGCCACTGTCGCGCTGCTTGCGCTCCAGGTCGCGCGCCGTGAGCTTGCCGAATAGCGCGTGCGAGCCGAGATAGGGCTTGCCGAACCAGGCGCTTTCCTCGCCGCGCAGGCCGAGCACCGCGAGCGGCCGCTCGAGCGCCACGCCGAGCTTCTTCGCCTTGGCGAGGCAAAGCAGCCCCGCCACCACGCCCGCGAGCCCGTCGTAGTTGCCGCCCTCGGGCACCGAATCGAGGTGCGAGCCGGTCCAATACGCGGGCTTGCCCGCCGGCGCGCCCGGCAAGTCGATTACCAGGTTGGCGGCGGCATCGAAGCGCGTATCGAGCCCGGCGCCGCGCGCCGCCTCGGCAAGCACCCCCATCACGGCAGTTTCGACGTCGCTGTAGGAAGGCCGCGTGACGCCCAGCCGGGCGGCCGAGATCTTGCGCACCGCTTCAAACAGCTCCGCCGCCTGCTCGCGGTCGGCCCGGTCGAACACCGCGCGAATGGGATGGTCGGGACCCATGGCGTTCCCCGGGTCAGCCGCTTTGCTGCGCGAGGCGCAGCCAGCGGTCGGTGAGCTCGGCGTCGATGCGCACCGCGCCCGAGAGCTCGGCGATGCGCGCGATGCCATGGCGCTCGCAATAAGCGGCGAGGCCGTCGAGGATGCCGATCATCGCCGCCGGATCGAGGAACGAGGCAGTGCCGACCTGCACGGCGGTGGCGCCGGCGAGCAGGTATTCGACCGCGTCTTGCGCGGTCATGATGCCGCCGCAGCCGATCACCGGGATGCGCACGGCGCGCGCGCACTGGAACACCATGCGCACCACCAGCGGCCGGATCGCCGGTCCGGAGAGCCCGCCCATCACGTTGCCGAGCTTGGGCTTGCGCGTTTCGGTGTCGATCGCCAAGCCGAGGAACGTGTTGGCTACGACCAGCGCATCCGCACCCGCGTCTTCGGCGGCGCGCGCGATCTCGGCGATGTCGGTGACATTCGGCGTGAGCTTCGCCCAGATCGGCACCCGGGTACGGTGCTTGATCGCGGTGAGGGCGCGGTGGGTGTCCGCGGCCGTCATGGCGAAGGCGCGCCCGTCGGCCTCGAGGTTCGGACAGGAAATGTTCGCTTCGATCGCCGCCACGCCCGGCACCGAGAGCGCCTCGCAGGCCGCCGCGAATTCCTCCGCGGTGTCGGCCGACACGCTCGCCACGACCGGCGCCGGCACGCCCACGTACTGCGGCAAGACCTTGTCGACGTAGTAGAGCAGCCCGTGCGACGGGATGCCGATGGAATTCAGCATCCCCGAATCGGTCTCGGCGACGCGCGGCACCGGGTTGCCGATGCGCCGCTTCGGCGTGACGCTCTTCGTCACCAGCGCGCCGAGCCGGCCGAGATCCATCGCTTGCGCGTACTCGTACGCGAAGCAGCCCGAGGCCGGCATCACCGGGTTCTTCAAGTTGAGCGAACCGATGCTTACTCTGAGATCAGCCAAACTGCACCTCCCCCGCCACCGCCGCGATCGGGAACACCGGTCCCTCGCAGCAAACGCGGCGGAAGACCTTGGCTCCGTTCTCGTTGAACAGGCGCACGCACGACAGGCACACGCCCATCGCGCAAGCCATCTGTTGCTCCAGGGCCACCTCCCCAGCAGTCGAACCAAGAACGTTTTGCAAGAGAGTGAGAAGCCTGTTGGAGCCGCAGGTGTAGACCATGTCCGGCGTCTGTTGCTCGAGAATCCTTCTCACAAGAGGCGCGACGCGCTCGATCGAGGAGCTGCCGTCGGAGTCGAGCACCGTATGCACCTCGGCCGGCGCCCCGCGCAGGAACTCTTCGCGCATCAGGTCGGCGGGCGCGCGCGCCGAAAGCAGCGCGGTGATGGCGACGCCGGCGCGCGCGGCGAGCGGCACGAGCGGCGCCATGGTGGCAAGCCCGACGCCGCGCGCGACGAGGAGCACCCGCTTCCACTGCGGCGAGAAGCTGAACCCCCTGCCGAGCGGCCCGGTCATCGGCATCGTGTCGCTCAGGCGCAGCCGCTCGAGCGCGCGCGTGCCCACGCCCTTCACGTGGTACAGGAACTCGATGCGCCCGTCTTCGGGGCCGATGCCGTAGACGCTCATCGGGCGGCGCAGGAACGGTTTGTCGGTCTCGTTCACCGGGCAGGCGAGCTGGTAGAACTGGCCGGCGACGGTGACGCGGGCGAGCGGCGCCGGGCAGCGCAGGCGCAGGTACTTGTAGCGCGCGTTCACCCACGCGTGCTCCACGATCTCGCAGTTGTGGGTTTCGACGTTCACAGAATGAGCTTCGGCAAAGCCGTCGAGATCGAGGGGATGTAGGAGATGAACATCAGCACCACCAGGTTCACGCCGATGAACGGCCAGACGCCCGCGACGACCTGCTCCACCGGGCGCTTGAGCGTGCTGGCCGCCACGAACAGGTCCAGCCCGAACGGGGGCGTGATCATCCCCAGGCAGATGTTCAGCGTCACCACCATGCCGAAATGCACCGGATCGATGCCCAGCGCGGAGGAGAGCGGGAACAGCGTAGGAAGGAAGATCAGCATGATCGAATTCGGATCGATGAACATGCCGGCGATGAAGAACAGCACGTTGACCGCAAACAGGAAGCCGATCCAGCCGACGTTCCATTCG
>CAZNVH010000037.1:0-2639 GCA_964576525.1 uncultured Enterobacteriaceae bacterium | reverse complement strand
TGACCGACGAGGCGAGCGCGGTGGAGCAGTTGGGGCTCAAGCCGCGCCTCGTGCTGGGCAGCCGCGAGAATCTGAAGGTGACCTGGCCGGAAGACCTGGTGATCGCGCAAGCAATCCTTTCGAGGCGGTGACATGAGAATCGGCCAGGGCTTCGACGTGCACACGCTGGTTCCTGGCAGGAAGCTGGTGATCGGCGGCGTGCAGATTCCGTTTCACCTCGGACTGGAAGGGCACTCGGATGCCGATGTGCTGCTGCACGCGATCTGCGACGCGCTGCTCGGCGCCGCGGGGCTCGGCGACATCGGCCAGCACTATCCCGACACCGACCCGGCGTACTCCGAGATCGACAGCCGCATGCTGCTGCGCGACGTGGCCGGCAGGCTGGCGGCGATGAAGCTCAAGATCGTCAATATCGACGCCACCATCGTCGCCGAGGCGCCGCGCATGTCGCCGCACATCGCGCGCATGATCGGCAACATCGCCGCCGACCTCGGCGTCGCGCCGGCCGCGATCAACATCAAGGCGACCACCACCGAGCAGCTCGGCTTCGTCGGGCGAGGCGAGGGCATCGCGGCGCAGGCGATCGCGCTGATCGACTGATGTACTCGCCGCCCTACAACCGGCTGGAGGACCGCCGCGAGCTGCTCGAGTTCATGCGCGCCAACAGCTTCGCCGTCCTGGTGACCGGAACCGGCGGCGCGCTTCACGCCTCCCATTTGCCCGCCCAGGTTCGAACTGAAGGCGACAAGTTCGTGCTCGACATGCACATGGCGCGCAGCAACCCGCAGTGGAAGGAGTTCTTCGACGACGAGGTGATGGTGGTGTTCGCCGGGCCGCACGCCTACGTGTCGCCGCGCTGGTACGAGGAAGAGGAGCGCGTGCCGACCTGGAACTATGCCGCCGTGCATGCCTATGGCTTGACGAAACTGATCGCCGATCCGAAGAAGAAGCACGCCAACCAGCGCGCCCTGGTGGAAGCGCTCGATCCCCAGTGGCTGCCGAAGTTCGACGCCCTCAGCGGCGAGTACGTCGCGCGCATGCTCGACGGCATCGTCAACTTCGAGATCGCGGTGACGCGCCTCGAGACGCGCTGGAAACTTTCACAGAACCGCAGCCGCCGGGAGCAGGAGAGCATTGCTTCTCATCTAGATCGTTCCCACGATTCCGCGGAGCGCGCGCTCGCCGCGCTGACGCGCCGCCACCTCGTCGAGAAGTGACCCTGCCCGATGCGGCTCTTCTTCGCCGCCTGGCCGCCGCCCGCAGCCGCCCGCACCCTGGCGCAATGGGCGCGCGAAGCGCAACGCGCGACCGGGGGTAGGGCCACCGCGGAAGACAAGATCCACCTCACGCTCGCCTTCCTCGGCGAGGCGAACGAAGCAAAGGCGCTCGCCGCCGCGAAGCGCGTCAGCGCGCCGGCCCACGACCTGCCGATTGAGGAAGCGCGCTACTGGGGCGACAACCGCATCGTCTGGGCCGGCCCGCGCGAAACGCCGCCCCCACTGCTCGAACTCTTCAACAGCCTGCAGCTCGAGCTCTACAAGGAGAACTTCATCCTCGAGCGCCGTCCCTTCGCCGCGCACGTCACCCTGATCCGCAAGGCCCGCGCCGCAACGCTTCCGCCGGTGCCGGCGGTCGGCTGGCCCGTGAAAGAGTTCCTGCTGGTGCGCTCCAGGCTTTCGTCCGGCGGCTCGACCTATGAACCCGTTGGACGCTTTCCGCTAGCCGGACGGAAAACGGGATAAACCGGCGCTTGGAATGCCCTGAACATAGTTGCCGCACCGAATGCGATTGATCGAGACGCTAGCTATTCCGCGAGTATCTTAACGCAGTGATTTCGGGGAAATTTGTGGATTGCTGGAAAAATAGACAGAACGCGTTTCAGCATTAATGCTGTCTACTTCACGTTGGGCCGCTAGAGAGGTCACATGATTGAGCTGCTGTCCGATCCGCAGGTGTGGATCGCGTTCCTTACGCTCACCGCGCTCGAGCTCGTGCTCGGAATCGACAATGTCATCTTCATTTCGATCCTAGTTGATAAGCTCCCGAAGGAGCGCCGTGACCTAGCGCGCAGGATCGGCCTGTTCCTCGCCATGTTCATGCGTATAGGGCTCCTGTTCCTTCTTTCCTGGATTGTTGGACTGACCGAGCCGCTCTTTTCCCTGTTCCGACAGGAAATCTCTGGGCGCGGCCTTATCCTGATCGGCGGCGGTCTCTTCCTGCTCTGGAAGAGTACAAGGGAGATCCACCAGCTATTGGAGGGCGAAAAGGGTGAAGCTTCGGCGGCGGTCCGCGCCACGTTTTCCGCCGTTATCCTTCAAATTACGATCATTGACCTCGTCTTCTCCCTCGACTCGATCATTACCGCCGTGGGAATGGTCGACCAGGTGGAGGTGATGATCGCAGCCGTCATTGTTTCGGTGCTGCTGATGATGGCCTTTGCCGGCGGGATCGGACGCGTCGTCTCAGCACATCCGACGATTAAGATGCTTGCCCTCGCTTTCCTGTTGGTCATCGGTGTCGTGTTGATCGCCGACGGGTTTGATCACCATGTTCCGAAGGGCTATGTGTACTTCGCCATGGCGTTCTCAGTCGCTGTCGAGATGCTTAACATCCGAATGCGGAAGCGTGCGGTTTCGCCA
>CAZNVH010000036.1:0-14664 GCA_964576525.1 uncultured Enterobacteriaceae bacterium | reverse complement strand
TGGAAGGAATTCGAGATGGAGGTGGTGCGCGACAAGAAGGACAACTGCATCATCGTCTGCTCGATCGAGAACCTGGATCCCATGGGCGTGCACACCGGCGACTCGATCACCGTGGCGCCGGCGCAGACGCTCACCGACAAGGAATATCAGATCATGCGCAACGCCTCGATCGCGGTGCTGCGCGAGATCGGCGTCGATACCGGCGGCTCCAACGTGCAGTTCGCCATCAACCCGGCCGACGGCCGCATGCTGATCATCGAGATGAACCCGCGGGTGTCGCGCTCGAGCGCGCTCGCTTCCAAGGCCACCGGCTTCCCGATCGCCAAGGTGGCGGCCAAGCTCGCGGTGGGCTACACGCTCGACGAGATCGCCAACGACGTCACCGGCGGCGCGATGCCGGCCTCGTTCGAGCCGACCCTCGATTATGTGGTGGTCAAGGTGCCGCGCTTCGCCTTCGAGAAGTTCCCGCAGGCCAACGACCGGCTGACCACGCAGATGAAGTCGGTGGGCGAGGTGATGGCGATCGGCCGCAGCTTCCAGGAGTCGTTGCAGAAGGCGCTGCGCGGCCTGGAGATCGGCGTCGACGGCCTGAACCAGCGCACGCGCGACCGCGAGACGCTGGAGAAAGAGCTCGGCGAGCCCGGCCCGGAGCGCATCTGGTACGTCGGCGATGCGTTCGAGAACGGCTTCACGCTGGACGAGGTGCATCGCCTGACGCACATCGACCCCTGGTTCCTCGACCAGATCCAGCAGATCGTCGAGCTGGAAATGGAGCTCGACGACCGCAAGCTCGACGAGATTTCCAAGGAACGCTTTTTCGATCTTAAGCGCAAAGGATTCTCCGACCGCCGCCTCGCCTATCTCTTCAATTCAACGGAACAACTTGTAAGAGAAAAAAGGCATTCCTTCGGCATTCGCCCCGTCTACAAGCGCGTCGACACCTGCGCCGCCGAGTTCGCGGCCAAGACCGCGTACCTGTATTCCACCTACGAGGACGAGTGCGAAGCCGCGCCGACCTCGAACAAGAAGGTCATGGTCCTGGGCGGCGGGCCGAACCGCATCGGGCAGGGCATCGAGTTCGACTATTGCTGCGTGCACGCCGCGCTGGCGCTGCGCGAGGACGGCTTCGAGACCATCATGGTCAACTGCAACCCGGAGACGGTGTCGACCGACTACGACACCTCCGACCGGCTGTACTTCGAGCCGCTGACCCTCGAGGACGTGCTCGAAATCGTTCACAAGGAGAAGCCCTGGGGCGTGATCGTGCAGTACGGCGGCCAGACCCCGCTCAAGCTGGCGCGCGACCTGGAAGCCGCGGGCGTGCCGATCATCGGCACCAGCGCCGATTCGATCGACGTCGCCGAGGACCGCGAGCGCTTCCAGAAGCTGCTGCACAAGCTCAAGCTGCGCCAGCCGCCCAACCGCACCGCGCGCTCGGCCGAGGAGGCGGTGAAGCTCGCCGAGGAGATCGGCTACCCGGTGGTGGTGCGCCCGAGCTACGTGCTCGGCGGCCGGGCCATGGAGATCGTCCACGACAAGATCAACCTGCTGCAGTACACCGAGCGGGCGGTGCGGGTGTCGAACGACTCGCCGGTGCTGATCGACCGCTACCTCGCCGACGCTACCGAGATCGACGTCGACTGCGTGTCCGACGGCAAGCAGGTGCTGATCGGCGGCATCATGGAGCACGTCGAGGAGGCGGGGGTGCACTCGGGCGACTCGGCCTGCTGCCTGCCGCCGCATTCCTTGTCGAGCCACCTGGAGCGCGAGCTGCGCCGCCAGACGACGCAGCTGGCGAAGGCGTTAAAGGTGCGCGGGCTGATGAACGTGCAGTACGCGATCCAGGGCGGCACGGTCTACGTGCTCGAGGTCAACCCGCGCGCCTCGCGCACCGTGCCCTACGTCTCGAAGGCGATCGGCATGCCGCTGGCCATGATCGGGGCGCGCTGCATGGCGGGGCGCACGCTGAAGGAGCAGGGGGTGGAGGAAGTCGTGCCGCCCTATTTCTCGGTGAAGGAGGCGGTGTTCCCGTTCGCGCGCTTCCCGGGCGTCGACACCATCCTCGGACCGGAGATGAAGTCGACCGGCGAGGTGATGGGCGTGGGCGAGACCTTCGGCGAAGCGTTCGTGAAATCGCAGCTCGCCGCCGGGATCAAGCTGCCGGAGGGCGGGCGCGCCTTCATCAGCGTGCGCGACGGCGACAAGCACGCCGCCGTGCAGGTGGCGCGCGACCTCGCCGCGCTCGGCTTCGCGCTCATCGCGACGCGCGGCACGGCGGCGGTGCTCAAGTCGCACGGCATCGCGGTAGGCGAAGTAAACAAGGTCCTGGAAGGCCGCCCGCACATCGTCGACATGATCAAGAACGGCGAGATCAGCTTCATCGTCAACACGGTGGAGGCGACGCGCACCGCGGTGTCGGACTCGCGCTCGATCCGCACCACGGCGCTGGCGCGGCGCGTCACCTACTACACTACCGTGGCCGGCGCCAAGGCAGCGTGCGCCGGCATGAAGCACCTCGCGCGGCTCGAGCCCTATCGGCTGCAGGACCTGCACGCCAAGCTCGGCCGCGCTTCACCGGAGCAGGCACCGACCCCATGAAAACCCCAATGACAAGACGCGGTGCGGAGCTGCTGCGCGATGAGCTGCACCGGCTGAAGACCGTCGAGCGCCCGGCGAACGCCACCGCCATCGGCGAGGCGCGCGCCCACGGCGACCTGTCGGAGAACGCCGAGTACCACGCGGCGCGCGAGCGCGCCGGCTTCATCGAGGGCCGCATCTCCGAGCTCGAGGCCAAGCTCGGCAACGCGCAGGTGATCGACCCGAAGCTGGTCGACGCCGACGGCCGCTGCGTGTTCGGCGCCACCGTCGACGTCGAGGACGAGACGGGCGAGAAGTCGACCTGGCAGATCGTCGGCGAGGACGAGGCCGACATCAAGAAAGGGCGCATCTTCGTCAGCTCGCCGATCGCGCGCGCCCTGATCGGCAAGGAGTCTGGCGAAATCGTCGACGTGCAGACCCCCGGCGGCAAGAAGCGCTACGAGATCATCGACGTCCGCTACGAGTAGTCCCTAAATCAGGGACAGACCACGTTTTTCCCTGCTTATCCGCTTGTCCGGGGTCGCCTGCCGCCTTTGTGTCAACCAATCCTTTTAGGCAGACTGTCACCTAATTCTTTTCGGCTGACAGTCAACTAATACTAGTTAGCCGCGGCGAGGTACTCGTCGACAAGTGACAGTCCATCGGTCCCCCTCAACTCGGAGTAGACGCGTCGCCATGGGAATCTTGACCTTCAGCATCAACGTCACCCTCGACGGTTGCGTCGACCACCGGGAGGGTATCGCCGACGACGAGACACACGCTCTCTTCACCCGCCTCATGGACGAGGGCGGGGCGATGCTGTGGGGCCGCGTCACCTACGAGATGATGGAGAGCTACTGGCCGGCGGTCGCCCGCGGCGACGAAGAGGCGCCGCCAGCGATGCGCGAGTGGGCGGTCAAACTGGAGGCAAAGCCGAAGTACGTCGTGTCGTCGACGCGAAAGAACTTCCCGTGGACCAACAGCCACCACATCGCCGGCGACCTGCGCACGGGCGTGCAGAAGCTGAAGGACGCGACCCCGGCCGGCGTGCTCCTCGGTAGCGGCAAGCTCGCGACCGAGCTGGACCGGCTGGATCTGATCGACGAGTACAAGTTCCTCGTCCACCCCAGGATCGCCGGCCACGGCCCGACGCTGTACCAGAGCGGGCTGCCCAGCGCGCGACGGCTCGAACTGGTCTCGGCGAAGCCGCTCCGCAGCGGCGCGGTCGCCATGTACTACCGGCGCGCGCGCGGCTAACAACCGGTTGCAGCGGACGGTCCGCTGTGCGGCCCGCCGCTGAACCGGAGCGTTAGGCAAACTGCTCTAGCCCGCCAGGGCTTGCGCTGAATGAAAGGGGGAGTCATATGAAAACGATGCGCGCGGCCTCGCTCGCGCTCTTTACAGTCCTTTGCGCCTGCTTCTCCTTTTCGCATGCGCAGATGTACAAGTGCCAGACGCCGGATGGCCGCATGGCCTTCCAGGACAAGCCCTGCGCCGGCGATGCTAAGCAAGGCGTGGTCAAGCAGCGCGACGCGGCTTCCGCGAAGCCGGCCGCGTCGCAAGGCGATCCGGAGGGCGCTTACCGCGCCTTTCACCAGAGCATCCTCGGACCGTTCCACCCGCCGGGCTGGATCTCGCAGCTGCCCGCGGCCAAGCGCCAGCACTTCGACCGCGACGTCCAGGCGTCGCTCAAGTGGGTGAACGCCGTGCAGTTCATGAAGGACGAGATGCCGCGCACCTACCAGATCACCAGCAGGCAGCCGAGCTCCGGTGGCACGCTGCGCCTGACCGCCACCGGCATGGGGAAGGACTTCTACGGCAAGCCGCAGGAGCAGTCCGGCATCATCGACCTCGTACAGGAGGGCGGCGCCTGGAAAATCAGCGGCGTGACCTGGGGCAAGCGCACGCTGCCTTAGCCCGCTAGGGTTTTTGCTGGAGGAACCCTTTGATCCACTGCGCGACGACCGGCGCGTCGGTGGGTTGACGCAGGCTCTCCAGCGCCGTGGCGGAACGCTCGGCGCCGATGCGCTCGACGCGCGCGCGGATCAGGGCCTCGCTGAACTCGGTAGTGAACTCGGGGTGTCCCTCGATGCCGAGCATCGACTCGCCGACGCGGAACATTTCCACCGGGCAGTGCGGACTGCGCGCCAGGACGACGCTGCCGGGGGGAAGCTTCCGCACCTGGTCCTGGTGCATGTGGTGGATGCGGAAGCTGCGGAGCGAGGGGACCATCCAGGGCTCGGCGCGGATCACCTCGGAGGCGAGGATGCCCGCGCCCCAGCCGGCACTCGCCTTGGCGACCTCGCCGCCCATGGCGTGGGCGAGGACCTGGTGGCCGAAGCAGATGCCGACGAAGGGCTTCTCGTCCTTCAGGCTGCGCACGAACGCGGCCAGCCGCTCGATCCAGCCGAGCTTCTCGTAGGCGGAGTGTTTCGACCCGGTGCACAGCCAGGCGTCGCATTCGCGCGCGGACGCGGGGAGCTCGCCGCGGTGCGCGGCGTAGTGGCGGAACTCGAAGCCCGGCAGCAGGGCGGCGAACATCTCCCGGTAGCCGCCCTGGACTTCCGGGAAGCGCCCGGCCACGTCGTCGCACTCGAGCAGCCCGACGCGCATCAGGTCTTCAGCCGCAGGTGGAAGGACTTGGGCCGGGTGAAGGTCTCCAGCCCGAGCTTGGACAGGGTGCAGCCGCGCCCCGAGTCCTTGACGCCGGTCCAGGCCAGCGCCGGGTCGAGGTAGTCGCAGCGGTTCATGAACCAGGTGCCGGTCTCGACCCGGTCGCCGATGCGCAGCGCGGCGTCCGCATCCGCGGTCCAGATCGAAGCGGTCAGGCCGTAGCGGCTGTCGTTCATCAAGGCGACGGCTTCCTCGTCGTTCTTCACCGCCTGGATGCCGACCACCGGGCCGAAGGTTTCCTCGGTCATTACCGCCATGCCGTGGTCGACGTTCACCAGCACCTCCGGCGGCAGGTAGGGCGTGCCCGGCCTGTCCTTCAGCTTGAGCAGCGCCTTCGCGCCCTTCTTCACCGCCTGCCGCACCTGCGCGCGCACGCTGTCGGCCGCGTCGGTGCGCACCACCGGACCGAGGTTGGTCTGCGGGTCGAGCGGGTTGCCCAGGCGGTATTGCTTTGTCAGCTCGACAAATGCTTCTACGAATTTCTTATGGATTGTTCTTTCAACATAAATTCGTTCGATCCCGCAGCAGGACTGCCCGGAATTGAAGTACGAACCGTCGACCAGGTTCTCGACCGCGAACGCGAGATCGGCATCGGGCCGCACGTAGGCGGGGTCCTTGCCGCCGAGCTCGAGGCCGGTGGCGATGAAGCGTGACGCCGCGGCGCGCTGGATCGCGTGCCCGCCGCTGACCGAGCCGGTGAAGGCCACAAAGTCGATGCGCGGGTCGGCGATGACTTTCGCCACTTGCGCGTGGTCGAGGTGCAGGAACTGGAACACGCCCGCGGGCAGGCCGGCGGCCTTGAGCGCCTCGGCGTAGCGCTCGGCGACCAGCGGCGTCTGGGCGGCCATCTTCAGCACCACGCTGTTGCCGGCGAGCAGCGCCGGGATGACCGCGTTCACCGAGGTGAGCCAGGGATAGTTCCACGGAGCCACCACGAACACCACGCCAAGCGGCTCGCGGCGGATGAATCGCTCATATCCGGGTTTGGGTTCAATTTTCAGATCACTAAGAGCGTCTTCGGCAACGTCACACATATAGAGCGCGCGCTCGTGGAAGCCGCGCTTCAGCTCGCCCGGCGCCTGGCTGATCGGCCGCCCCATCTGCCACGAGAGCTCGGTCGCGAGCTCGTCGGCGCGCGCGACGCAGGCATCGGCCATGCGGCGGCAGATCGCCGCGCGCTGCGCGATCGGCACGCGCTTCCAGCTCTTCTGCGCCTCGCGAGCCGTGGCCAGGGCTCGCTCGATCGCCGCGCCCGAAGCCAGGTCCCTTTCCACATAAACCGACCCATCGACCGGGCTGACGGTCTTCTGGCGCTTCGCGCTCACGATCTATTCCGGCGTCACATAGGCCGCGGTTAACCCGCCATCGACCATGAACTCGGTTCCGGTCACATAAGAGGACTCGTCGGAGGCGAGGTAGAGCGCGGCGTGGGCGATCTCCAGCGCCTCGCCGAAGCGCCCCATGGGCACGTGCACCAGGCGCCGCTGCTTCTTGGCGTCGGTGTTCAGATAGCTCATCAGGAGCTCGGTGCGCAGGGGGCCGGGGCACAGGGCATTGACGCGGATGTTCTGCCGGGCGTGGATCACCGCGAGCTCGCGCGTCATCGACAGCACCGCGCCCTTGCTCGCGGTATAGGCGATTTGCGGCGTCGCAGCACCCATGATCGCCACGAAGGAGGCGGTGTTGATCACCGAGCCGCCGCCGGCGCGCTTGAGCGCCGGGATGCCGTACTTGCAGCCGAGGAACACGCCCTTGGCGTTGATCGCCATCGTCAGGTCCCAGATGTCCTCGGTCGTGGACACCGCGTCGTCGTCCTTGGCGTGCATGATGCCGGCGTTGTTGAACAGCACGTTCAGCTTGCCGAATTTCTTCTCCGCCGCCGCCACCATCTGCTCGCAGTCGGCGGCTTTCGAGACGTCGGCTCGAACGGCAATGGAATTTTCTATCGAAGAAGCGGTTTCCTGCGCCGCCTGCTCATTGACGTCGGCGCAGACGACCGACGCGCCTTCCTTGGCGAAGAGCAGGGCCGTCTGCCGCCCGATGCCGCCGCCCGCGCCGGTGATGAGCGCTACCTTGTCCTTGAGTCTCATATTCTTTCGAAGTATCTCCGTCGTTCCCAGTCGGTGACCGCCTTGTCATAGGCCGCCACTTCGGTTCTATAGAAGTGCGTGTAGTGGTCGTGCGCTTCTGCGCCGAACGCGCGCTTGGCGAACTCGCTTTTCTCGAAAATCCCCAATGCTGCGCCGAGGGTATAGGGCACGCGCGGCAGGTTGCGCGCCTGGTAGATGTCGCCGACGAAGCACGCGGGCGGCTCGATCTTGTTGGCGATGCCGTCCAGGCCGGAGGCGAGCGAGGCGGCGAGGGCGAGGTAGGGGTTGCAGTCGGCGCCCGGGATGCGGCACTCGATGCGCAGGCTCGAGCCGCTGCCGACGACGCGAAAACCCGCGGTGCGGTTGTCGATGCTCCAGGCGAGGCGCGTCGGCGCCCACGAGCCGTCGACGTAGCGCTTGTAGGAGTTGATCGTCGGCGCGTAGAACACCATGACGTCGGGCACGTGCGCGATCCAGCCGCCGAGGAACCAGCGGAACTCGTCGCCGTCCTTGACGAAGACGTTCCTGCCGTCTTTCCACAGGCTGAAGTGGATGTGACAGCTCGAGCCGGCGCCGTCGGCGGCGAACTTGGCCATGAAGGTCACGCTCAAGCCCTGGGCCTCGGCGATTTCCTTGAAGCATTGCTTGAACACGACGTGGCGGTCGGCCATGTCGAGCGCGTCGGCGTAGCGGATGTTGAGTTCGTGCTGGCCCTTGCCCCATTCGCCCTTCGAGGTCTCGACCGGCACGCCGGAGAGCTTCAGGTGCCGGCGCGCCGCGGCGTGGAAGCCCTCGGTGCGCGCGCCCTGGAGCATGTGGTAGTCCTCGAGGTACCAGCCGGCCGGTTCGAGGTTGCGGTAGTCCTGCTGCGCCGCCTGGCGGTAGGGCGTCCGGAAGAGGTAGTGCTCGAGCTCGGTGGCGGCGAAGCCGGTGTAGCCGAGCTTTTTCGCCGCGTCGACCTGCCGGCGCAGGATCGAGCGCGGCGCGACTGCGACGTAGTCGTGCGTTTTCTCGCTCTTCACGTCGCAGATCACGAACGCGGTCTTGTCGAGCCAGCTCGCCACGCGCAGCGTGTCGAAGTCCGGCACCATGTGGAAGTCGCCGTAGCCGAGCTCCCAGTTGGCGAACTTGTAGCCCGGCACCGGCTCCATTTCCATGTCGACGGTGAGCAGGTAGTCGCAGGCGTGTCCACCGTGCTTGGCCACCTCGTCGACGAACATCTCGGCGTCGAAGCGCTTGCCCATCAGCCGGCCGTAGTGGTCGGTGAAGCCGGCGGCCACGGTCTCGATGGCTCCCTGCGCCACCATGCCCTTGAGCTGCTCGAGCGTCAGCATGCCTTTCGGCGTCATGGGTTCCTCCGGAACAGGACGAAGACTTTGCCGACCTGCTGCACCGGCTCGGCGCCGGTCTGCTCGCAGATCGAGCCGAAAACCGCGTCGCGGGCGTGGCGATCCAGCTCGCCGGCGCGCACCTTGATCAGCTCGTGGGCCTGGAGCGCGCGCTCGATCTCGGCGACGACCTCGTCGGTCAGCCCCCTGGACCCGATCCGGACCACCGGGTCGAGCTTGTGGGCGCGCGCCTTGAGCGCCTTGCGTTCGCCGGAGTTCAGCATGAATGAATGCCGCAATCTAATGTCAAAATGTCGACCTTGCCACTCCCTTCTGCGCTTCCTACCGACTTTCATCCGGTCGTTCGCCGCTGGTGGGAAAGCCGCTTCGCCGAGCCGACCGCGGCGCAGCTCGAAGGCTGGAGCGCCATCCGCCGCGGCGAGCATACGCTGATCGCGGCGCCGACCGGCTCCGGCAAGACGCTGGCCGCCTTCCTGACGTCCCTCGACCAGCTTTTCCGGGAAGGGGCCGAAGCCGGGCTGCCGGACGAGGTCAGGGTCATCTACGTCTCGCCGCTCAAGGCGCTGTCCGCCGACATCCACAAGAACCTGGCAGTGCCCCGGCGCGAGATTCATGCTTTGTCTCCAGTGAAAATAACGGCGGCCGTCCGCAGCGGCGACACGCCGCAGCCCGAGCGCGCCGCGATGCTGCGCACGCCGCCGCATATCCTGGTGACCACGCCCGAGTCGCTGTACCTGCTGCTCACCGCCGAGCGCTCGCGGCAGATGCTGCGCACCGCCCGGGTGGTGATCGTCGACGAGATCCACGCCGTGCTGCAGTCGCGGCGCGGCGCGCACCTCGCGCTGTCGCTCGAGCGCCTCGACCACGTCTGCGGCCGCAAGCTGCAGCGCATCGGCCTTTCGGCGACGCAGAAACCGATTGAAACGGTAAAAAAATATCTAGTCAATGAAGAAGCTTGTGTTGTTGTAGACAAGGGCCACAAGCGGAAGACCGACCTGGCGGTCGAGGTCCCCGGCTCGCCGCTCGAAGCGGTGATGTCGGGCGAGATCTGGCAGGAGATCTACGCGCGGCTGGTGCAGCTCATCGAAGCGCACCGCACCACGCTGATCATGGTCAACACGCGCCGGCTCGCCGAGCGCATGGCGCACCAGCTGTCGGAGAAGCTCGGCGCCGAGCACGTCGCCGCGCACCACGGCAGCATGGCGAAGGAGGCGCGGCTCGATGCCGAGCAGAGGCTGAAGGACGGCCAGCTGAAGGTACTGGTGGCGACGGCCTCGCTCGAGCTCGGCATCGACATCGGTCACGTCGATCTGGTGTGCCAGATCTCCTCGCCGCACCGCATCGCGGCCTTCCTGCAGCGCGTCGGCCGCTCCGGCCACACGATCCACGGCGTGCCGAAGGGGCGCATCTTCCCGTTGACGCGCGACGACCTGATCGAGTGCGCGGCAATGGTGCGCGCGGTGCACGACGGCGAGCTCGACCAGGTCAGCGTGCCGCGGCAGCCGCTTGACGTGCTGGCCCAGCAGATCGTGGCGGAGACTTCGGCCCAGGAGGAATGGGACGAAGAGGCGCTTTACTCGCTTTTCAAGAGATCGTATCCCTACAGGGTCCTTGAGAAATCGACTTTTGATGAAGTCGTGGACATGCTGGCGCGCGGCTATGCCACGCAGCGCGGCCGGCGCGGCGCGCTCATCCACCATGACTCGCTGAACAAGAAGTTGAGGAGCCGGAAAGGCTCGCGCCTGACGGCGATCGTCAACGGCGGCGCGATCCCGGAAGTGTTCGACTACCGCGTGGTGCTCGAGCCCGAGGGCCACACCATCGGCACGCTGAACGAGGACTTCGCCATCGAGTCGCTCCCCGGGGACGTGTTCCAGCTCGGCAACACGTCCTGGCGGATTCTGCAGATCGGCAACGGCACGGTGCGGGTCGCGGACGCGAAAGGCCAGCCGCCGTCGATGCCGTTCTGGCTGGGCGAGGCGCCGGCGCGCAGCGACGAGATGAGCGCCGCGGTGTCGCGCCTGCGCGCGGCAGTGGATGCCCGGCTTCCTTCTTTGGAGGCTGCTGTTGCAATGTTGAAGGCGGAGTACCTGCTAGGCCAATCCGCCGCGGAGCAAATTGCAGACTACCTCGGCGAAACCAAGCGCAGCCTCGGCGTCGTGCCGAGCGCCGGCAAGCTGGTGCTGGAGCGCTTCTTCGACGAATCGGGCGGCATGCAGCTCGTGCTGCACGCGCCGTTCGGCAGCCGCATCAACCGCGCCTGGGGCCTCGCGTTGCGCAAGAAGTTCTGCCAGGGGTTCAACTTCGAGCTGCAGGCGGCGGCGACCGAGGAGGGCGTGATCCTGTCGCTCGGCGCCTCGCACTCGTTCCCGCTGGAAGAGGTGTTCCGCTACCTGCACCCGAACAGCGTTCGGGAAACGCTGGTGCAGGCGGTGCTCGACTCGCCGATCTTCGAGACGCGCTGGCGCTGGGCGGCCACGCTGGCGCTCGCCGTGCCGCGCAACCGCGGCGGCGCGCGCGTTCCCAACCAGCTGCAACGCATGTATGCCGAGGACCTGCTGCAGGCGGCGTTCCCCGACGCCGCCGCCTGCCAGGACAACCTGCAGGGCCACCGCGAGGTGCCGAAGCATCCGCTGGTGGACCAGGCGCTGCACGACGCGCTGGAAGAGGCGCTGGACACTACGGGTTTGGAGAAAATTCTTTCACTTCTGGTGAAAAACGAAATCGAGTGCTTCGCCCGCGACACTCCGGAGCCTTCGCTCCTCAGCCACGAGCTGCTGAACTCCGCGGTCTACACCTTCCTCGACGACGCGCCGCTCGAGGAGCGCCGCACGCGCGCGGTGTACACGCGGCGCGCCACCGAGCCGCGCAGCGCCGACGACCTTGGCGCGCTCGACCCCGCGGCGATCGGGCGCGTGCGCGAGGAAGCCTGGCCGGTGGCGAACACGCCCGACGAGATGTACGACGCGCTGTTGGTCGCCGGTTTTGTCAGGGACTCGGAGTTGTCTCCTCATTGGGATTCTTTGTTGAGTCAACTTGAAAACCGTGCAGTGAAGCGTGGCGACGCCTGGTACGCGCACGAGCGGCTCGGCGACGACGAAGTCGAGATCACCGCGAGCCGCTTCGAAGTGCTGGGGCCCGTAAAGAGTCCGGAAACCGCAACGCTGCTCGCTCTCGAGGGCCAGGGTCGCATCCTCAGAGGAAAATTCTCTTCAAGTGAACTCGAGTGGTGCGACCGCAGGCTGCTCGCGCGCATCCACCGCTACACGCTCAACCGCCTGCGCGCCGAGATCGAGCCGGCCAGCGCCGCGGACTTCATGCGCTTCCTCGCGCACTGGCAGCACGTCGCCGGCGAGGACCAGATGAACGGCCCCGAAGGCCTCGCCGCCGTGGTCGAGCAGCTCGAAGGCTTCGAGCTCGCCGCGGCCGGGTGGGAGAACGACGTCCTGCCGGCGCGCGTCGCCGACTACGGCGCCGAGCAGATCGACCGCCTGTGCCTGAGCGGGCGCGTCGCCTGGGGCCGGCTCACGCCGGGGACGAAAGCCCCGTTGCGCAGTTCCCCGATTGCATTGATGTTGCGAGAACATTCCTCACACTGGGGCGTCGAAACCGAAATTGCCCCGGACTTCTCCTCTGAAGCGAAAGCGGTGCGCGACGCGCTCGAGAAGCGCGGCGCCTCCTTCTTCCACGAGCTGGTCACCGCAAGCGGGCTGCTGCCAGCGTTTGTCGAGCGCGGGCTCGCGGAGCTGGCGGGCGCCGGGATCGCCACCGCCGACAGCTTCGCCGGGCTGCGGGCGCTGCTGGCGCCGCCCGAGAAGCGGCGAGGCCTGATCGAGACTGCCGGCCGTTGGAGTTTGTTTTCACCAAATTCTCAAGACAACATCGAAGCGGTGGCGCGAGCGCTGCTCAAGCGCTACGGCGTGGTGTTCCGCTCTCTGCTTCAGCGCGAATCGCAAATGCCGCAGTGGCGCGACATGGTGCGCGTGTACCGCCGCCTCGAGGCGCGCGGCGAGATCCGGGGCGGGCGCTTCGTCGCCGGCTTCGGCGGCGAGCAGTTCGCGGCGCCCGATGCCGTCGGGCGGCTGCGCGCGGTGCGCAAGAGCGCGAAGCTCGACGAGCTGGTCGTGCTGAGCGCGGCCGATCCGTTGAACCTGGTCGGCATCCTCACGCCCGGCGCGCGCGTGCCGGCCATCCACCGCAACCGCATCCTGATGCGCGACGGCCTGCCGATCGCGGCCGTGGAGGGCGGGCAGCTGCGCCGCCTCGCGGATTCGGACTTCGACGACGCCCGGCTGCGCACGCTGCTCGCGCGCCGCTCGCTGCGCCATCCGCTGCGCGCTCACCTGCGTGCGCCGACGCTGCGCGAGGCAGCGCTGCTGGCGCGGAAGGGGGGACATGGCGAAATCGAACAAGCAGTGGCTCCGGCGACACGTCACTGATCACTACGTCAAGAAGGCCAGGGAGCAGGGCTACCGCTCCCGGGCGGCCTTTAAGCTGTTGGAAATAAACGATAAAGAGAAGATCCTGCGCCCCGGGGGCGTGGTCGTGGATCTCGGCGCCGCGCCCGGCGGCTGGTCGCAGGTCGCCGCGGAGAAAGTCAAACCCGGAGGAAGGGTGATCGCGATTGATCTGCTGCCGATCGCCCCCATCTCCGGCGTTACGGTGCTGACGGGGGACTTCCGGGAGCTGGTGGTCGAGGGCCGCGCGGACGCGATCCTTTGCGACGCATCGCCCAACATTTCCGGGATCGCGACTGTCGACCAGGCGCGCCTGCTCGAGCTGGCTCTGGCGGCGATCGGGCTTTGCCGCAGAAAACTGAATCCCGGCGGCGTTTTCCTTGTCAAAGCTTTTCATGGCGAAGCGTTCGAGGCGCTGCTCAAGGGCCTGAAGCAGGCCTTCGCCAAGGTCAAAGTCATAAAACCCTCGGCGTCCCGGGGTGAATCGGCGGAGACTTACGTGGTGGCGCGGGCGCTACGTGCCGAGTAAGATGTTTTCTCAATAAGGAGAGCAAGTCCTTGAACAACATGCTCAAGAACCTGGTCATCTGGCTCGTCATCGGGCTGGTGCTGATGACCGTGTTCAACCAGTTCAACACCCGCCAGGCGGCGCAGGCGCCGATGGAGTATTCGCAGTTCCTGGAAGAGGTGAAGTCCGGGCGCATCACCAAGGTCACCATCGAGGGCCGCCAGCTCAAGGCGACCACCGCCGAAGGCAAGCGCGTCACCAGCTACTCGCCGGGCGACATCTGGCTGGTGTCGGACCTGCTCAAGTACGGCGTCAAGGTCGAGGCCAAGCCGGAAGAGGAGCCTTCGCTCCTCATGAACATCTTCGTCTCCTGGTTCCCGATGCTGCTGCTGATCGGCGTGTGGATCTTCTTCATGCGCCAGATGCAGGGCGGCGGCCGCGGCGGCGCGTTCTCCTTCGGCAAATCCAGGGCGCGGATGCTCGACGAGTCCACCAACACCGTGACCTTCGCCGACGTCGCCGGCTGCGAGGAAGCCAAGGAGGAGGTCTCCGAGCTGGTCGAGTTTCTGCGCGATCCGTCCAAGTTCCAGAAGCTCGGCGGCCGCATCCCGCGCGGCGTGCTGATGGTCGGCAACCCCGGCACCGGCAAGACGCTGCTCGCGCGCGCCATCGCCGGCGAGGCCAAGGTGCCGTTCTTCACCATCTCGGGCTCCGACTTCGTCGAGATGTTCGTCGGCGTCGGCGCGGCGCGCGTGCGCGACATGTTCGAGCAGGCGAAGAAGCACGCGCCCTGCATCGTGTTCATCGACGAGATCGACGCCGTCGGCCGCCAGCGCGGCGCGGGCCTGGGCGGCGGCAACGACGAGCGCGAGCAGACGCTGAACCAGTTGCTGGTCGAGATGGATGGCTTTGAGGCCAACGAGGGCATCATCCTGATCGCCGCCACCAACCGCCCCGACGTGCTCGATCCGGCGCTGTTGCGCCCGGGCCGGTTCGACCGCCAGATCGTG
>CAZNVH010000035.1:0-19145 GCA_964576525.1 uncultured Enterobacteriaceae bacterium | reverse complement strand
GCGTCGAGCGCACCGACTACGGCATGCGCCTGCACACCCTGCGGCGGATCAACGACGCGCAGACCCACATTCGCGTCACCAACATCCTCTTTCCGCAGGCCTTCGTCATCCCGATGAACGCGGAGATGACGATCACGCAGTTCCATGTGCCGGTCGACGACACCGGCTGCTATTGGTACTCGATCTTCACCAGCTTCGGCGCGCCGGTGGACAAGGACACCATGCGCAGCCAGCGCCTCAGGACTTACCCGGCGCCCGACTACAAACCCATTTTTTCAAGAGAAAATTCTTGGGGATTCAGCGCCGGGGAGCAGAAATCGCAGACCTTCACCGGCATGGGCTTCGACATCAACATCCACGACCAGTGGGCCTGCGAGTCGCAGGGCAGGATCCAGGACCGCACGCGCGAGAACCTGGGCTCGACCGACAAGGGCATCGTGCTGTATCGCCGCCTGCTGGTGGACGCGATCCGCAAGAACGAGGCCGGCGAGTTCGTCGTCGCCGACAAGGGGTCCGGCCCCCCTGCGATCGACGGCATCGGCCCCAGCAGCGCAATCGACGAGTACTGGAAGGAAGCCGACCACAAGCGCCGCCAGCAGAGCAAGTGGGCAGCGTAAGCCTCAAAGGACTGAAGTCGGTCCGCTTCTCGTTCGCGGACCAGCACGGCGTGCTGCGCGGCAAGACGCTCGCCGCGTCCGCGGCGGCCGAGGCGATGGAGCGCGGCGTCACCTTCACCAGCACGCTGCTGCTGAAGGACAGCTCGCACCGCACGGTGTATCCGGCGTTCACCCCCGGCGGCGGCGTCGGCATGCCCGAGATGCAGGGCGCAGCCGACCTCCTGATGATTCCGGACGAGTCCACCTTTCGCCTGCTGCCGTGGGCGCCGGACACCGGCTGGTTTCTCTGCGACTTGCAGTTTGCCGACGGGCGAGCGGTGCCGTACGACACGCGCGCAGTCCTGAAGAACGCTCTGAGAAAACTAAGTCCCTATGAGTTCATCGCCGGCCTCGAGGTCGAATTCCACGTCTTCCGCATCCGCGACCCGCGCCTGCGGCCCGAGGACGCCGGCCAGCCGGGCAATCCTCCCGACGTGGATCTCCTCACCACCGGCTATCAGCTCCTCACCGAGCACAAGTACGACCAGATCGAGCCCGTCGTCGACCTGCTGCGAAAGAACCTGGAGCCGCTGCAGCTCCCGCTGCGCTCCTTCGAAATCGAGTTCGGTCCGAGCCAGATCGAGCTCACGCTCGACCCGATGCCCGGCCTCGCCGCCGCGGACGCGATGCTGCTGCTGCGCAGCGCGGTGAAGCAGGTGGCGCGGCGCCACGGCTACCACGCCACCTTCATGTGCCGGCCGAAGCTGCCCAACGTCATGTCGAGCGGCTGGCATTTGCACCAATCCCTCAAGAAGAACGGTGTGAATGCTTTTGTTTCCGACAAGGAAGACCTGTCGGAGCTCGGCAAGCAATACCTCGCCGGCCTGCTCGCGCACGCGCGCGGCGCGGCGGCGTTCGCCGCGCCGACGATCAACGGCTACAAGCGCTATCGCCCCTACTCCCTCGCGCCCGACCGCGTGATCTGGGGCAAGGAAAACCGCGGCGCGCTGCTGCGCGTCGTCGGCGGGCCGCGCGATCCCGCGACGCGCATCGAAAACCGCATCGGCGAGCCGGCGGCGAACCCTTACCTGTACTTCGCCTCGCAGATTTACTGCGGGCTGGACGGCATCGCGCGCAAGCTGCCGCTGCCGCGGCCGGCCGACACGCCCTACGAGGCGAAGGCCGAGCCGCTGCCGCGCACGCTCGAGGAAGCGCTGCAATGCCTGAAGGCGGACAAGGCGCTGCGCGAGGGCATGGGCGCCGCGTTCGTCGACTACTATTGCCGGATCAAGGAAGCCGAGATCGCCCGCTTCAACCTCGAGGTGAGCGACTGGGAGCACCGGGAATACTTTGATTTGTTCTAGGGAGATCTGAATGGAGCAGCGTCAACTCGGGAAGGGCGGCCTCAAGGTGTCGGCCCTCGGCCTCGGCCTCATGTCCATGTCGGGCGTCTACGGCAACGCCGACGACGCGGAGTCGATCGGCGTCATCCACTACGCGCTCGACCACGGCGTCAATTTCCTCGACTCCGCCGACATGTACGGCTGGGGCCACAACGAGACGCTGCTCGGCAAGGCGCTCAAAGGATGGCGCGAGAAGGCCGTGGTGGCGACCAAGTTCGGCCAGGTGAAGCTCCCCGACGGCAAGCAGGGCGTGGACGGCCGGCCCGAGTACGTGATGCAGGCCTGCGAAGCGAGCCTCAAGCGCCTGGGCATCGACGTCATCGACCTGTACTACCAGCACCGCGTCGATCCCAACACGCCGATCGAGGACACGGTCGGCGCGATGAAGCGCCTCATCGAGCAGGGCAAGGTGCGCGCCCTCGGCCTGTCGGAGGCCAACCCGCAGACCATTCGCCGCGCGCACAAGGTGCACCCGATCGCGGCGGTGCAGAACGAATATTCATTACTTTTTAGATTAGAAGCAGAAGAAACACTGCGGACCACCCGCGAGCTCGGCATCGCGCTGGTGCCCTACGCGCCGCTCGGCCGCAGCATGCTCACCGGCACCATCCACGGCAAGGCCGACCTGCCCGAAGGCGACCGGCGGCTTGCGCATCCGCGCTTCCAGGGCGATGCCCTCGACCGGAACGTCCAGTTGGTTTCCAAACTGGAGTCCATTGCCCGTGAAAAGCGCTGCACCACCCCGCAGCTCGCGCTCGCCTGGATGCTGGCGCAGGGCAAGGACATCGTGCCGATTCCGGGCACGAAGCGCAGCGCGCGGATCGATGAAAATCTGAAGGCCCTGGAAATCAAGCTGAGCGCAGAGGACCTGAAGCGCATCTCGGAAGCAGCGCCGCCGGGAGCCGGCGCCGGAACGCGCTACCCGGCGGACGGCATGAAGCGCGTCTACCTCTAAGAACCTGCTCTGACTCCGTACGACGCATGGCGGTGGGTGGCGCTCGCCACCCTCTGGTCACTGCAGTACATCTTCATGCGCGTCGCGGTGCCGGTGTTCGGCACCGGCGCCGTAGCCGAAGGCCGCGCGCTGTTCGCGGCGCTGTTCCTGCTGCCCTGGGTGGCCTGGGCCGCGCGCCAGCAGATCGGGCTCGCCGCCCACTGGCGCGACCACCTGATCATTGCGCTGGTCAACAACGTGCTGCCCTTCGTCTGCTTCGCCTGGGCGGCGACCGTGCTGCCGGCGGGCTACCTCGCGATCATCAACGGCATGGTGCCGCTGTGGACCGCGGTGATTGCCGCGCCGGTGCTGAAGGAGCCGCTCGGCGCGCGCCGCATCGCCGGCTTCGTGCTCGGCGTCGCGGGCATCGCGCTGATCGTCAACCTCGGCCCGGTCGAGCTGAACCTGCAAACCGCCCTCGCTGCGCTCGCCGGCGTCGCCGGCGCCGCGTTCTGGGGCTGGGCCGGCGTGCTGATCAAGCAGCGCTCCGGCCGCGTTCCCCCGATGGGGCTCGCCGCGGGCTCGATCGCCTTCGCCGCGCTGCTGATGGCGCCGCTCTGGTCGCTGGCGCCGCCGCCGGCCGCCTGGACCCTGGAAGCCGGCGCGGCGCTGCTCGCCCTCGGCGCGCTGTGCAGCGGCGTCGCCTACCTGCCCTTCTTCACCCTGGTGCGCGACATCGGCCCGTCGCGCACGCTGACCGTCGGCCTGGCGGTGCCGGTGCTCGGCGTGCTGTGGGGCTGGCTGCTGCTCGGCGAGACCGTCACCCTCACCATGCTTGCGGGCACTGGGCTGGTGCTGCTCGCGCTGGGCCTGGTGCTCAGGCGTTAACCCTTTTCACGGGTGCCTCCGTTTATACGGAGCACAAGGAGGCATTCCGTGAAAAAACTCGTTACAGCGGTAGCCGTCGCTCTCGCCTTTGGCGCGAACGCGGCGGTCGAAGAAAAACCCAGCGGCCTCGCCGACCAGCAGTCGGTCGCCGTCACCATCTACAACCAGGACCTGGCGCTGGTGAAGGACACGCGCCGGCTCGCGCTGGAGGCCGGCCTGAACCGGATCGCGCTGCGCGAGGTGAGCGGGCGCATGCGCGCGGAGACCGCGCTGCTTCGAAGCCTGTCGCACCCGGGCGCTTTGTCCCTGATCGAGCAGAACTTCGATTTCGACCTGCTGACCCCCGCCAAGCTGCTCGAGAAGTACGTCGGGCGCTCGGTGCGCATCGTGCGCACGCACCCGACGACCGGGGCCGAATCGTTCGAGCTCGCGACGGTGCTCGCCGCGAGCAGCGGCGTGGTGCTGAAGATCGGCGACCGCATCGAGACCGGCCTGCCCGGCCGCATCGTGTACGACGGCGTTCCGGCGAACCTGCGCGACCGTCCGACGCTGGTGAGCGAGCTGCACAGCGCGCGCGCCGGCGCGCAGACGGTGGAGCTGTCGTACCTCTCGGGCGGGCTCTCCTGGAAAGCCGACTACGTCGCCGAGCTCAACACCGCCGACAATGCCCTCGACCTGAGCGGCTGGGTGACGCTGACCAACGCGAGCGGCACTTCGTACCCGAACGCGCGGCTGCAGCTCGTCGCCGGCGACGTCAACCGGGTGCGCGACGAGCTGCGCATGGCCGCCAGGGGCGCGGCCCTGCAGTCGCGGGCCGAGGCGCCCGCTCCCGCGATGCGCCAGGAGTCGCTGTTCGAGTACCACCTCTACACGCTCGGCCGCCCGACCACCATCGGCAACAACCAGACCAAGCAGGTGGCGTTGCTCACCGCCTCCGGCGTGCCGGTGACCAAGGAGCTGGTGCTCCAGGGCAGCGACTACTACTACCGCTCCAGCGCCGGCGGCATCGGCCAGAAGCTGAAGGTCGCGGTGTTCGTGCAGCTCGACAACCGCGAAGCCTCGGGGCTCGGCATGCCGATGCCCAAAGGCGTGGTGCGGGTCTACAAGAAGGACGGCGCCGGCAACGCCCAGTTCGTCGGCGAGGACGGCATCGACCACACGCCGAAGAACGAGAAAGTGCGCCTCAAGCTCGGCGACGCCTTCGACGTCACCGCCGACAAGAAGCAGACCGATTTCCGCCGGCGCGAGCCAACCAACCAGGCGAGCTATGTCTTCGAGAGCGCCTACGAGATCGTGCTGCGCAACGCGAAGAAGGAGGCTGCCACGGTGGTGGTGCGCGAGCCGGTTCCAGGCGACTGGACCATGCTCGAGCAGTCGCATCGCCATGCCAAGGTCGCCTCGGGGACCGCCGAGTGGCGCGTGCCGGTGCCGGCCGAGGGCAGCACGACCCTGCGCTACCGCGTGCTGGTGCGCTACTAGCCGGCGCGGGCTAGCGCGCCAGCGCCAGCCGGATGCGGTTGCGGCCGAACAGGTAGGTGTAGTCGCGCGTCGCCGCGAGCTCGCGGGTCAGGAGGACCCCCAGTCCGCCGAGCTTGAGCAGCGCGCCGGTGGCGTCCGGCGATCCCCCGGACAGCCAGGCGTAGGGGTTGAAAGGCGGCCCCGTGTCCTCGTAGGTGATGCGCAGGGCCGCCGGCTCCGCGGCGAGCGATACCCAGACCGGGGCGTCGCAGTCCCCCCGGTAGCCGTGCTTCACCGTATTGACGAACAGCTCTTCGAGCACCACGTTGAGGCGCAGGCAGCGGTCCCTCGCCAGGCCTTCCTCGGCGCAGAAGCCCTCGAGGAAGGACTTGATCTGGCGCAGCGCCGCCAGCCGCGCCGGGAACGTCCCCCGGCGTGCATTTTTCACGGCGCCACTCACTTCTTTACGCTTCCCCGCATGCTTCCGGCACATTATCCTAGAATCCAGTTCTCACACGCTTCTCGGGGGGCACTATGCGTTGGACGATTGCGGGATTTCTGCTGGGGTTCGCCGTGGCTGCCGGGGCGCAGGACGCGGGCCAGATCAAGACGGTGACGGGCAGCGCGAGCCTGGAGCGCGAGGGCAAGAAAGTCCCGGTGAAGGTCGGCATGCCGGTGCGCCAGTCCGACACCCTGGTGACCGGCGCCGATGGCGCCGTCGGCATCACCTTCACCGACAACAGCCTGTTCTCGGTCGGCCCGAACAGCACCCTGGTCATCGACCGCTACGCCTTCGACTCGACCACGCACCGCGGCGAGTTCGACACGTCGCTGCGCAAGGGCACCCTCGCCGTAGTCTCGGGCAAGATCGTCAAGCAGTCGCCCGACGCCATGCGCGTGCGCACGCCCTCGTCCATCATGGGCGTGCGCGGCACCGAGTTCCTGGTCCGCGTCGACTAGCCGGCATCTACGGTGACCACACGCGCGGTTGTCGCGCTGATGGTGCTGCTGTCCGCCTGCGCGCCGGCGCCGGTCGCCGAAACGGTCGTGGTCCTGCCGGATCCGGATGGACGGACCGGCACGGTAGTGGTGCAGCGCGGCAACGAGCGTCACGTGCTCGACCAGCCCTACGCCGCAAGCCGCTCCGGGGCCGAGGTCACACGCCTGCCCGCGGCGGAGGTTCGCCAGACCTTCGGTTCGACGCTCGACGCGCTTCCCGCCCGACCGACCGCCTTCGTGCTGTACTTCGTCACCGGCACGGACGAATTGACCGCCGGGTCGAAGGCCGAGCTGCAGAAGGTGCTCGCGGCTCTCAAACAGCGCTCGGTGCCCGACGTGGTCGCGATCGGCCACACGGACACCGTCGGCGAAACGACCGCCAACGACAAGCTTTCCCTGCAGCGCGCCGAACGCATGAAGGGCTACCTGATCGAGATCGGCATCCTCGCCGAGCGCATCCAGACCGCCGGCCGCGGCGAGCGCGAGCTGCTGGTGCCCACGGCCGACAACGTCGACGAGCCGCGCAACCGGCGCGTGGAGATCAACGTCCGTTAAGCGCGGACCCGTTCCAGCGCACGCACAGCAAGGTGAGGTCGTCGGACTGCTCGGCGTGTCCGGCGAAGCGGCGCACGTCGTCGCGCAGCGCCGGCAGCATCGCCTCCGGCCCCGCCGCCTTCACGCCGTCCAGGGCGGAAATCAGCCGCGCCGCGCCGTAGAGCTCGCCACGCTCGTTCATCGCCTCGGTCACGCCGTCGGTCACCACGCATAGCCACCCGCCCGCCGGCAGCGTCAGCTGGCCGCTCGAGTAGGCGAAGCCGGGCATGACGCAGAGCGGCGGGCCGCCGGAATGCAGCACGCGCTGCGGCGCCTCCCCGGGCCGGCACAGCAGGGGCGGCTCATGGCCGGCGTTGCAGTACTCGACCTCGCCGCTGCGGGCGTCGAGCACCCCGGCGAACGCGGTGACGAACAGCGACTCGGGGTTGTCGCGGCTGATCTCCGCGTTGGCGCGCTCGAGGATCGGCGCCAGCCCGTCCTCGCCGCGCAGCGCGATGCTCTTCAGCAGCGATTTCGACAGCGCCATGAACAGGCTCGCCGCCAGCCCTTTGCCCGAGACGTCGCCGACCAGGAAGAACACCCGGTCCTCGTCCAGCCGGAAGCAGTCGTAGAAGTCGCCGCCGACGGTGCGCGCCGGCTCGAGCAGCGCGGCGAGGTCGAAGCGCGCCTCGCCGCCGAACAACTGCTTCGGCACCGGCAGCAGGCCCACCTGGATGCGGCGCGCCGCCTCGATCTCGCCGGCGACGCGCGCCTGCGCCTCGCGCAGCAGCCTGCGCTGGCGATCCGCCTCGGCCAGCGTGGCGGCGAGCACCGCGCCCATCACCATCAGCGCGCCGAGCGCGGGCAACGCGACATTGATCAGCAGGCCGCCGCGGAAAGCGAGCACGCCGATGGCGGCAAGCGCCGCGAGCACGCCGGCCAGCAGCAGGGCCCAGGTTCGCGGCCGCGCCACCGGCACGACGGCAATGAAGGCCAGGCCCGCCAGCGCGAGCAGCGCGGCCTCGATCCAGGCGGCGGCCGTGGGCCGGCGCAGCGTCGCGCCGTCGAAGATCTGCTCCAGTATCTGTGCATGCACCTCGACGCCCGGAATGCGCTCGCCAAGCGGCGTCGCCTGGAAATCGAGCAGCCCCAGGCCGGTGACTCCAACCAGCACCAGCTTGTCGCGCAGCAGCTCGGGCGCGGCGCGCCCGGACAGGACCTCCTCGGCCGAGACGAAGCGCGCCGGGTCGTGCGGCCCGAAGTAGACGTGGAACGAACCGTCGGACTGCACCGGGATCGCGAGGTCGCCGATGCCGAGCAGGACGCGCTCGCCGCCGCGGTCCTGGATGCGCAGCATCTCGACGCCGGCGGCGACGCGCAACATCTCCACCGACAGGGCCGGCACCACGACCGGGCCGACGCGCGCGACCAGCGGCACGCGCCGGACGATACGGTCGCTCGACTCCGCGCTGATCAGGCCGAGGCCCGCGGCCGCGCGGCTGATCTCGGCGCGGCTTTGCAGGTGGCCGTCGAAGCGGCGCAGCGGCAGCTCGCGCATGCTCGCGAGGCGCACCGGCGCGGCGCGCGGCGGGAACGGATAGCGGCGGTCGCGCTGCTCGAGGCCGGCGATGCCCATCACCACCTTGCCGCCCTGGAGCGACTGCGCCAGAGCGGCGTCGCCGCCCGGCGCCGAGCGGTCGGCCTCGACGAACAGCAGGTCGACGCCCACCGCCGCGGGTCCCGCGGCGGCGATGGCCCGCATCAGCTCGGCCACCACGCCGCGCGGCCAGGGCCACTGGCCGTGCGCGTCCAGCGCGCGCTCGTCGATCTCCACGACGACGACCGGGGCGCTCGCCCGGTCGCGCGGCATCAGCTTCTGGTAGCCGTCGAACAGCGCATTGCGCAACCCTGCGAGTGGCACCGGATCGAACCCGGTAATCAGGCAGCACAGCGCGAGCAGGCCCGTGCCGACGGCACGCGGGCCCGTGGAGAACTTCAGAGGTCGATCTCCAGGCCGTCGTGCGCGGCGGAGACCTGCAGCGGGGGGCGCTTGCCGCGCGTCAGCTCCTCCAGGCGGCGAGCATCCCGGAGCAGAGCCTCGATCGCCGCGTCGTTGTTAGCCGGCTCGTGGTGGAACAGCACCAGGTGGCGCGCGTCGGCCATCTGGCAGATCTCCACGCCGACGACATTGCTCGAATGGCCCCAGTCGGCCTTCACGGAAACGGCGTCGGCGAACGAGTACATCGCGTCGAACACCACCAGGTCGGCGCCGCGGAAGAAGCCCACGAAGCGCTCGGTCTCGGTGCGGTCCTCGAGCTTGTGCTCCGAATCGGTGCTGTAGACCATGCTCTTGCCCGCGTGCTCGAAGCGGTAACCGTAGGAGTCGCCGGAGTGCCGCTGCAGCAGGGGCGTCACGCGCAGCCCGCGCACCTCGTGCGTGCGCCCCGCCTCGAGCCGCACGAACTCGATGGTCGCGCCGAGCTGCTCGAAAGGCACCGGGAACCCGGGCGGCGCCTGCTGCCGGCGAAACGCGTGCTCGAGGATGTCGTGGCAGCCGTAGATCCGCAGCCGGGTGCGCGGCACGTAGGCCGGGCCGAAGAACGGGAATCCCATGACGTGGTCCCAGTGCACGTGCGACATGAACACGTGGACCGTCGCCGGGCGCCCGCCCTGGCGCGCCAGCACGTGCGCGCCGAAGGCGCGCGCGCCGCTGCCCATGTCGCAGACGTAGTACTCGTTGTCCCCGGTATCGAGCTCGACGCAGGAGGTGTGGCCGCCGAAGGTGCTGCTCAGGGAGAACGGCAGGTCCTGCTGCGCGAAGGAGTAGGCCTCGGCGAAAGATTCGAACTTGCGGCCCGCGGCGGCGAGCAGCGCGCCGGCGAGCTTGTCGCGGATGTCGGCCGCGGTCAGCCCGACCGGGATGGAGCCGCGCGTGCCCCAGAAGCGGACGCGCATGCGCCCGTCAGCCCCGGTCGAAGGCCTGCGCCGCCTGCGGCGAAACCGAAGCCAGGGCGTCGCGCGTCGTCGGGAATACTTCGAGCACCAGGTTGAAGCGGCTGATCGAGATGATCTCCGCGACCACCGGCTGCATCGCAGCGACCAGGATGCGGCTGCTGCGCGACTTGGCCTGCTTGGCGGCGATCATCAGGCAGCGCAGGCCGGCGCTCGACACGTACTCGAGGCCCGAGAGGTCGAGCACCAGCGCCGAGCCGTCGCGCGCGCAGGCCGCGACATGCGGCTCGATCTCGGCCTGGAAGGCTTCGCAGTTGTCGTGGTCGAGCCGGCCCAGCGGCGCAAGAACGCGCGCGGCGTCGAAATTCCGGGACGTCATGGCCATAAGGGTCGGGAAGGCGCTGTTCCCAGATATTCTAACCTTCGTTACCCTTTTGTCCGATAGGCTCAGCCCTCGACGGGCAGGACGGCGACGCGGTACTCGTGCGCGAGCTTGCGCTTGAGCACCGGGTCCTCGAGCTCCATGCGGAACAGCTTGCCCGGGCGGATGCCGCCTTTGGCCGCAAGCGTGCCGCAAAACATGGCCCAGCCGCTTCTCAAGCCTCCGTACCTTTGCAGGAGGTCTTCCGGAGCGCGCATGGCAGTGACCGGGCCCTCCTGGTAGAGCTCGCCGTCGGTCCACGAGCGCAGCATCAGTTGCGCCCAGTGCGGCTTCACCTCGGCATAGAGCCAGCTTTCGGTGGACACCGGCTTCGCGCACAGTTGCTTCGACAGCGACACGCCGATGGTCTCGGCCTTGCGGTCGGTGTGGTCGGAACCCACCGCGACCCGCATTCCGTCCTGATTTTTTATTAATACAAATTCCACTTCACCACTGGTATCCGGGCCGGACACCTGGATTTCCGTCGCATGGCAGAAGAGGGTTGCGGAAACCCGGTAGAAGATCGGCGTAGTCTTCGGCGGCTTTACGCCGATCTCCTCGAGTTCCTTGATGTGCTTCTTCAACGCGACGTCGTCGCGCCCGGTCCAGCCTGCAATGACGAGCTCAGTCGGTTGGAATGCCATAGGACCCCATCAAATCATCCACGACCTTGTGAAATCCATCCCAGGGCGCTTCCCGGAAACTGTGGTTGCGCACGATGAAGGAAGCGCCGGCGTAGAACTTCTCGTACTGCAGGTGGCGGCCGGCGAACTCCGAGCCGATCAGGTCCCAGGCGAGCTTGTACAGCTTCATGCGCTCGAGCGCGCCGAGCTGCGGCGTCTGCCAGTAGGTCTCGAACATCTGCCTGAGCTTCGGGTCGTGCATCACGTCGATGTCGGCCGGCATCTGGAACACGCCGCCGCCGACCAGCTCGCGCAGCGCGTCGATGATCTGCGAGTGGCTCTCGGTGCACCAGTTGAGCGCCGCGTACATGTAGCGCCGGTTGAAGGTCTTCCAGCCGCCCGCCGGCCAGTCCTCGGCGTCCTGCAGCTGCCCGGCGATCATGCCGCCGAGCGCCGCCTCGAGCGCGGCGAAGCGCCCCAGCACCTCGCGCACCGCCGGCACCTCGTTGGCGCCCGAGGCGTGCGCGATCTTGCTCGCCAGGCCGACGATCAGCCGCATCTTGGCGTGGAAGCGCACGTTCGACTGGTGGTTGCCGTAGCAGTGCCCCGGGGTCTTGATGTAGATCTCGCGCGCCAGGATCGCGTCCATGTGCACGAACACGCGCTCCCACGGCACCTTGACGTTCTCGCACATCACCATCGAGTCGGTCTCGTCGAAGCGCCAGGTGAGCGGGTTCTCGAACTCGGAGCTGGCGTGGCGCTCGAAGGGCTTGCGCGACCACAGCGCCAGGCCCGGCGCGTTGACCGGCACGGCGCAGGTGATCGACTCGGCGAGCTGGTTCGGCGCCAGCGGCAGCAGGTTGCCGATCCAGATCTCGTTGGCGAACACCGCGCCGGTGGCGAGCATCTTCATGCCGCTCACCACCACGCCGTCGTCGTCCTCGCGCACCACGCGCAGCGACGGCACCGGGATGTTCTGCTTGACATAGAACTCCGGGTTGCGCGCCGCCTGCGGCGGCAGCACCGCGTACACGCCGTACACGTCCTCGTGGCGCATGTGCTCGTAGTACGCCAGCAGGTTTTTCTCGAAACCCTTGAACACCGACGGATTCATGGCCATGCCGGTGACGAAGCTCGACACGTGGTCGGGCGAGCGTCCGAGCAGGCCGTGGCTCATCGCGGCGATGGCGCGATGCAGTTTCGTTCTCTTGAGGAGATCGTCGGTGCTCCGGGCGCGCAGGAAATACGAGCTGTAGCGCTCGCCCTTCTCCTCGAAGCTGAACTGCGGGTCGCCGGCCTTCAGGTCGTAGATCGCCGCCATCGAGCGCGCGGCGTTGCGGAACGCCGGGTGCGTGGTGACGTCGTCGACCTTCTCCGCGCCGATGTAGACGACGCGGCCGTCGCGCAGCTGCCTTAAGTGCTCACTGGCCGTCTTGAGCATTGCCCGAGGTCTCGTAGTAATGGATCTCGTGCAGGATGCAGCCGCCGCGCGAGGTAAAGGGGCCGTGGTGCACGCCCGGCGGCCGGCAGGCGTAGGTCGGCGCGAAGGCCTGCGTGCCGCCCTTGCCCTGGCTGTCGTTGCCCACCACCAGGTCGCCCTGCACCACGTAGACCTCTTCCCAGTGGTCGTGCACGAAAGGCTCGATGGAGAAGGCGCCCGGCTCGATCTTGAGCAGCCGCGTGCGGCTGCCGCGTTTCCTCTCCTCGTCGATGTCGGAGGCGAGGATCTTCTGGAAGAAGCCCGGCGGGTAGCCCTCCGGCCGCTCCCAGCCGGCCTTCAGATCGACTTTCACGAACTCCAGATGCTGTTTTGGTTTCATGGAAAGACCTCCTCAGCTGCCATCGCCTGGTGCGTCACCGTCCCCTCGAACGTCATGAAGCGCTTGAAGTCCTCCCGCGCCTCGGCGCGCTCGCGCGACGCGAAGGCGCGGTTCATCGCCTCTTCGCTGTCGAACTCGAGCTGCGCCATGAGCACGGCCTTGCCGCGGTTCACGGGAACCGGGTCCTTCCAGTCGAGCGGCGTGTACATCACCATGCGGCGCAGTCCCGGCCAGCGCGCGACCAGCGGCACGTGCACCTTGCGGTAGCGCTCGATGAACCCGTCCAGGTCCGGGACGGCGATGTCGTAGCGCACGAAATAGGAAACGCTCAGATGTTCATCTCCAGGGCGTAGAGGCCGCCCGCGTGGCGGTCGACGGCGAACACCACGCCGCGGTCGTCCACGAATACGTCGTTGATCTGCGCCGTGCCGGCACGCGCGCCGTTCGGCGCCGGGGGCACGTAGAAGGCCACCTCGCGCGGCGAGTACGGGTCGCTGATGTCGTAGGCGCGCACTCCGGCGTTGAAGAAGGTGCCCAGCACGATGCTCTCGGACTTCCAGGCGCCCGGCACCGGGGTGTTCTCGTGCACGTTGTGCGCGCCGCAACGCCCGCCGCTGTGCAGCAGCGGCTTGACGCCGGACACGGGCAGCGCGGCGATGCTGAGCAGGTTGCGCTCGTCGCGCGCGTCGACCAGCCAGACCAGCTTCGGCCAGTCGGCGCCGTCGTCCTGCACCGACTCGTCGGTCACCACCAGCAGGTCGCGGCCGAAGAGCGGCAGCACGGTGTGGGTGAAGCCGTTGTAGGGCGGCGAATTGACCCAGCGCGACAGCATCTTCGGCCGGGCGCGGTCGGAGATGTCCAGCACCATCATGCCGCCGTCGATGTAGCCGAGGTAGCAGCGGTCGGGCCGCTGCGGGTAGACGTTGGTGTTGTGCGCGCGGAAGCCGGCGTCGAACTTGGCCGGCAGCCGCTGCGGCGGCGGCGCGTCGTCGCCCTCCATGGTGCCGGGCAGGTGCCAGCGCCCGACCGCCACCGGCTTCGAAGGGTTGCGCACGTCGACGATGCGGTAGACCTGGTCGTCCTTGGGGTTGCGCGGCTTGAGCTCCGGGTCCGAGCAGGCCATGTGCACGGTCTCCCCGTCGACGAACCAGAGCTGGTGGCACCCGCGCGAATAGGGCCCGGAGGCGTCGAAGAACGCCACCGAGCGCGGCTTCTCCGGCGTGCTGATGTCGAACAGCTCGAAGCCCGCCGGCTTGAGGCCGAACTTGCTCACCTGGTAGGCCACCGCCATGAGATCGCCCGCGACTTCCAGGGAGTTGGAGCGCATCTGGGCGTGCGGCAGGTCGGTCTGCACGATGACTTTGGGCGCGCGCGGGTCGCTGACGTCCACGGCGGTGAAATTCTTTGGCGCGCTCTCGTGCGCGAGCCACAGCACGCGCCTGCCGTCGCGCGCCAGCTGCATGGCCATGCCCTCGCCCATGCCGCCGAAACCGTTCAGCGTGTGGTGCGCCAGCAGCTTCATGTTGAGGAACATGCCTCTAAGATATCATCGCCGAATGAGGTATATCTTTTCAGTTCTTGTTTGTTTCTCCTGTTTCGCTGCCCATGCTTGGCCCGTGAAGCCGGTACGCATCGTGGTCGCCTACCCGCCCGGGGGCGGCATCGACGTCATGGCGCGCCAGATCGCCGACAAGCTCGGTCCGGCCTGGGGCCAGCCGGTGGTGGTCGAGAACAAGCCCGGGGCCAATACGATCGTCGCCACCGACGCGGTGGCGAAGAGCGGCGCCGACGGCTATACGGTGCTGATGACCACCGACGCGACCTTCTCGATCAACCCCCACCTGTACGCCAAGCTGCCCTACGACGCGCAGCGCGACTTCGTTCCGGTGACCATGCTGGTGCTGCTGCAGCAGCTCCTGGTCGCGCATCCGTCGCTGCCGGCGAACACGCTTGAAGAATTGATCAAGCTGGCGAAGGCGAAGCCGGGTTCGATCAACTACGCCTCGTACGGCAGCGGCAGCCAGCCGCACCTCGCCGGCGAGATGCTCAAGAACAAGGCCGGGATCGACCTGGTGCACGTGCCGTACAAGGGCATCTCGCTCGCCGTGCCGGCGGTGATGGCGGGCGAAGTGCAGCTCACCTTCGCCGGTATCGCCACCTCGAGCGCGCCGCTCAAGGCCGGGCGCATCAAGGCGCTCGCCATCGGCGGGCCGCAGCGCTCGGCGCTGTTCCCGCAGGTGCCGACCTTCACCGAGCTCGGCTATCCCGAGGTCGAGACGCACGCCTGGTTCGGCCTGTTCGTGCCGGCGGGCGCGCCACGCGAAGCCATCACAAAGATTTACCAGGACACCCGGAAAATCCTGGAGGAGCCTGACTTCCGGCAGAAGCAGCTCATCGATAGAGGCTACGATGTGGTCGGCAGCTCGCCCGACGCTTTTGTTTCTTATCTGAAAAAAGACAGTGAAAGCCGGGCTCGCGCCGTGAAGATCTCCGGAGCAAAAGCGGAATGACCCCCTGACAAGGGGGTCGCGAACCATGTGAGCGGGGGGTTCCTGGAAACTGTTTTCGTAGGTCCCTCGCCGCGTCTCGCGGTCTCAGTCGCCGGCGAAGGCCCGCTGGTCCTGTTCCTGCACGGCATCCGCGGCAACCGGCGCAACTGGGCCAGCCAGATGGAGTTCTTCTCGAAGCGGGGCTTCAAGGCGGCGGCCTGGGACGCGCGCGGCTACGGCGACTCCGAGGACTTCGAGGGGCAGCTGCAATTCGACCACTTCACCGGCGACGTGCTGCGCGTCACCGAGCACCTGCGCGCGGCGAAGATGCATCTGGTCGGGATGTCGATGGGCGGGCGCGTCGCACGCAACGTCGCGCTGTTCGCGCCCGAGCGGCTGCTCAGCCTCACGCTGATCAGCACCCATCCCGGCTTCGACTCGCTGTCCACCGAACGGGTCATGAATTTCGTCACCGAGCGCCGTTCGCGCACGCCGCAAACGCTCGGCAAGCTGCTCGGCAGCAGCGCCGCCCGCGCCGCCTACGACGAGCTGCTCGACAGCGTGGGGCGGCTCCACGAGCTGTCGTACCAGAAGACGCTCGAGGCCTCGGTGGCGCAGGACCGCGCCGCGCCGATCGAGAAGATCTCGGTGCCGACGCTGATCATGGCCGGCGAGGAGGACACGGTTTACCCGCCCGAGCTGGCGCGCGAGATGGCGCGCCGCATTCCAGGCGCGAAGCTGCTGATGTTCGAGCGCACCGGCCACCTCGCCAACCTCGAGCAGCCGGCGCAGTTCAACCAGGCGGTGCTGGATTTCATCAATAGCCATCAGGAGAAGCGGTCATGACGCAGAAAAGGGTCGCGCTGGTCACCGGCGCGGGCAGCGGCATCGGCAAGTCGGCGGCGCTCGCGCTGCTCAAGGACGGCTACCACGTCGCGCTGGTCGGCCGGCGCAAGGACATGCTGGAGAAGGCCGCCGCCGAGTCCGGCGCCGGCGAGCGCGCCCTGGTGCTGGCGGCAGACATTACCAAGGATGCGGAAGTCGCAAAGGCATTTTCCGAGTTGAAAAGCAAGTGGGGACGCCTCGACGTCCTGTTCAACAACGCCGGCATCGGCGCGCCCGCGGTGCCGATGGAAGACCTGCCGATCGAGAAGTTCCGCGAGGTGGTCAACATCAACCTGGTGGCGATGTTCATGTGCACCCAGGAGGCGATCCGCATCATGAAGGCGCAGGAGCCGAAGGGCGGCCGCATCATCAACAACGGCTCGATCTCCGCCCACGCGCCGCGGCCGATGTCGGTGGCCTACACCTCCACCAAGCACGCCGTCACCGGCCTCACCAAGTGCATCTCGCTCGACGGCCGCAAGCACGACATCACCGCCAGCCAGATCGACATCGGCAACGCCCTCACCGAGCTCGCCGCGCGCATGGCGAGCGGCGTGCCGCAGGCCGACGGCTCGATCAAGCCCGAGCCGCTGATGGACGTGAAGCACGTCGGCAACGCGGTGCTGCACATGGCCAACCTGCCGCTCGACACCAACGTGCAGTTCATGACCATCATGGCCACCAAGATGCCGTTCGTCGGGCGCGGCTAGGGCCGGGAGCGGGCATGCCCTACGCGGTCACCGACGACGGCGTAAAGCTCTACTGCGAGGAGAGCGGCAAGGGGACGCCGCTGATCTTCGTCCATGAATACGCCGGCGACCACCGCAGCTTCGAGCCGCAGATGCGGTTCTTCTCACGCTACTACCGCTGCATCGTTTTCGGCGCGCGCGGCTATCCGCCCTCCGACGTGCCCGACGATCCGGAAAAGTACTCGCAGGCACGCGCCCGCGACGACATCCGCGACGTGCTCGCGCACCTGAAGGCGCAGAAGGCGCACGTTTGCGGCCTATCGATGGGCGGCTTCGCCGCCCTGCACTTCGGCATGGCCTACGGCGAGCGCGCGCTTTCGCTGGTGGTGGCGGGCTGCGGCTACGGCGCCGAGCCGGCGAAGCGCGAGCAGTTCCACGAGGAGACCAACGCCACCGCCGCGCAGATCGAGAAGGACGGCATGGCCAAGGTCGCCGAGCGCTATTCGCTCGGCCCGACGCGCGTGCAGTTCCAGAACAAGAACCCGCGCGGCTGGGAAGAATTCGCGCGCCAGCTCGCCGAGCATTCGACCAAGGGCTCGGCGCTCACCATGCGCGGCGTGCAGGCGCGCCGGCCTTCGTTGTGGGAGCTCACCGAGGGCATGAAGGCGCTGAAAGTGCCGACGCTGATCCTGACCGGCGACGAGGACGATCCCTGCCTCGAGCCCGCGCTGATGATGAAGCGCACGATCCCGGGCGCGGGCCTGGCGGTGGTGCCCTGCTCCGGCCACACCATCAACATCGAGGAGCCGGAGGAATTCAACCGCCTGGTGTTCAACTTCCTCTCCGCCGTCGAGATGGGAGCCTGGCCCATGCGCGATCCGCGCTCCACCAGCGGCGGCATCCTCGGCATGGGGAGGAAGTGAAGGGCTTCCGCCTCGCAGTCAAGGACAACATAGACGTAGCGGGCCTGCCGACCACCGCGGGCCTGCAAGCCTGGCGCAACCGCATCGCAGCACACGACGCCCCCATCGTCGCGAAGCTTCGTGCCGCCGGCGCCCAGATCGTCGGCAAGACGCTGATGGACGAAGCCGCCTTCGGCGCGCTCGGCGACAACCCCTGGTACGGCCGCGTCCACAACCCCGCCCGCCACGGCTACACCTGCGGCGGCTCCAGCGCCGGCTCCGCCGCCGCCATCGCCGCCGGCCTCGCCGACCTCGCCCTCGGCACCGACACCCTCGGCTCGGTGCGCATCCCCGCCTCCTACTGCGGCGTGGTCGGCTATGTCCCGACCGCCGGCCGTTTCGACATGGCCGGCGTCGTGCCGCTCGCCCCCTCCTTCGATCGCATCGGCTTCTTTACACGAACGGTCCAGGAGATGCTGGATTTCCTGGAGCTGAAAGCGGATTCTTCGCCTCTCTCCGTCCGCGTCATCGCAGCCCATCGACAGGTCGAGCAGGCCGCGGAGCGGCTGCGTAGAGCTGGCGTCGAAGTGACTGCGATCGACGCCGGCGCATTCGACTGGGGCGCGCTGCGACGCGCGATGCTGCTGCAGATCGAGATCGAAGCCGCGCCCTTGCTCGAGCTCGAATCGTTGTCGGCGCAACTTCGCGCCGCGCTGGAGTTCGGGAAGAACGCTGCCCCCGACCGAAGGGCAAGAGCCGAGGCAACGATGGAATCGGCGCGCAAGACATTTCGCGCCTGGATGGGCGGCGACCTTCTCCTGCTGCCGTCCACGCCGGGGCCCGCGTTTCCCTTCAACACGCCGGTGCCGGCGGACCAGGCGGACTACGCGACGCTTTCCAGCCTGCTCGGGCTGCCGGCGATCAGCGTGCCGGCGCCAGTTGCGCCAGGCGAGCTACCGATCGGCGTCCAGCTCGTAGCGCCTGCGGGCAAGGACGCGTCCCTGCTGACGACCGCTGCGCTACTCGCCTAAGACCCAGCTAAGATAGGCGGCAATGATTCTGATGAAAGAGACCATGAAAACGACTTTCTCACGCGCCCTGGTGATCTTGGCAGGCTGCCTCCTGCTGGCCTCGTGCAACCCAGTCGCAACAGCCTGAGACCAAGGCCAAAGCGGCGGATGACCCGCGCATGGCGGGCTTCAAGGGCAAGATCGACAAGAAGTACGAGAACTCGAAAGAGGACTGGCCGGTGCGTTCGAAGGCGCCCGCTGGCGCGCCCAACGTACTCGTGATCCTGCTCGACGACGTTGGCTTCGGACAGGTCGGCGCCTACGGCAGTCTCATCCCGACGCCCAATATTGACAAGCTCGCGGCGGGCGGCCTGACTTACACCAACTTCCACAGTCCGGCGTTGTGCTCGCCGGCGCGCGCCGCGATTCTGGCCGGGCGTAACCATCACTCGATCGGCTTCGGCAGCCACGCCGCCACCGCCATGGGCTTCCCCGGCTACAACGGCTTCGTGCCGCCGCAGGCGGCGAGCGGCGCCAAGGTC
>CAZNVH010000034.1:0-7927 GCA_964576525.1 uncultured Enterobacteriaceae bacterium | reverse complement strand
CAACAGGGTGCCGAAGGCGCTTTTCTCAGTGACCGGCTCCATCACGAGTTCCAGCGTGCCGCCGCAGGGCAGGCCCCAGCGCGTCGCTTCTTCGTTGGTGACGCCGTAGGTGATCAACTGCGGCTTGTCCTTCGCCACGCTCCCCGCCCGCACCTTGTCGATCAGGTCGTCCTCGACGCAGCCGCCCGACACCGAGCCCACCACCTGGCCGTCGTCGCGGATCACGACCAGCGCGCCGATCGGGCGCGGCGCCGAACCCCAGGTGCGCACGATGGTGCCGAAAGTGACGCGGTGGCCCGCCTTGCGCCAGGCCTCGGCGCTGCGCAGCACTTCGATGTCGACGCTATCCATGAGGAAATCTTAACCCAACTTTGCAGCCCCGGCCGCCCTCGCCGGCTCCGATGGCAATCATCGCGCCGTGGGCGAGCGCGATCTCGCGCACGATGGAGAGCCCCAGGCCGCTGCCGGTGCCGGCGGTCCCCGGCACGCGGTAAAAGCGCTCGAGCACCTGCGCGCGCTCGGCCGGAGGAATGCCCGGCCCATCGTCTTCGACCTCGAGGAACGCCGCTTCGTTCCGCTCGCCTGTTTTTACGGTGACGCGGCCGCCCGGCGGCGTGTACTCGAGCGCGTTGTGGACCAGGTTTTCCAGCACTTCGCGCAGCAGCAGCGCGTCGCCGTTCGCCTGCGCCGGCGCGAGCTCGAAGCCGAGATCGATCTCCTTCGCCAGCGCGCGGTGCACCCACTCGTCGGCGGCATCCTCGACCACCGCGCGCAGATTGACCGGGCCGAAGGGGCCGGCATGGTAGCCGCCGGGCTCGGCGCGCGCCAGCGCGAGCAGCTGGTTGGCCAGGCGCGCGGTGCGGATCGTCGCGCGATGCACCTGCTCGAGCTGCGCGCGGTGCGGCTCGCGCTCGCCCTGCGCGAGCGCGAATTCGGTATGCGCCTGCAGGCCGGCGAGCGGCGTGCGCAGCTGGTGCGCGGCGTTGGCGAGGAACCGCTGCTGGTTGCGGTTCGCTTCGGCGACCTGCCCGAACAGCTGGTTCAGCGCGCCCACCAGCGGCTGCGCTTCCTCCGGCGCATGGCGCGGGTCGATCGGCCGCAGATCGCGCGCCGAACGCGTGCGGATCTCGGTCGAGAGGTCCTCCAGCGGCGCGAGGCCGCGCTTGACGCCGAACCAGACGATGGCGAGCGTCGCCAGCGTGATCAGCAGTTCGGGCACCAGGCTGGAGAGCACGATGTTGCGCGCGAGCTTCCGGCGCTTCCTGGTGGTCTCCGCGACCTGCACTGTGCAGATTTTTCCGCCGCAGGGCACCAGCAGCGCGATCACGCGGATCGCCTCGCCGCGGTAGGCGCCGTCGTAGGCGATCACGCCGTCCTCCGGCTCCTGCCCCGCGGGCAGCGGCGGCAGGCCCGGATCGCCGGCCAGCGCCGAACCGTCCGCGCGCCGCACGTGGTAGTAGATGGTGTCGTACTTGTCGGTGCGCAGCACCTGCTCGGCCGCCCCGGGAAGATCGAAAACCACGACGTCGCCCGAGCTGCGGATGCGCTCGCCCAGCGCGATGCCGACATCGACGAGCGCCTGGTCGTAGGCCTCGCTCGCGGGTTCGAGGGCCAGGAAGTACTCGGCCACCGCGCCCAGCATCAGCAGCACCGCCACCGGCGGCAGCAGCATCCGCAGCAGGCGGCCACGCAGGCTCGGCGTCATCTCAGGCCGACTTGAATTCTTCCAGCATGTAGCCGAAGCCGCGCACGGTGCGGATCCGCACGCCCGCGGGCTCGAGCTTGCCGCGCAGGCGCGAGACGTAGACCTCGATCGCGTTCGGCGTCAGCTCCTCGCCCCAGCTCGCCACCGCCTGGATGATCGAATCCTTGGAGACGATCTTCTCGACGCGCGCGAGCAGCACTTCGAGCACCGCCCATTCGCGCGCCGCCAGGTCGAGCGGTTCGCCGTTCAGCTGCGCACGGCGCGCGAGCGTGTCCAGCACCAGCGGCCCGTGCACGATTTTCGGTCCGGTCTGCGCCTGCGAGCGGCGCACCAGCGCGCGCACGCGGGCGGTGAGCTCGGGCATCGCAAATGGCTTGGCCATGTAGTCGTCCGCACCGAGGTCCAGGCCGCGGATCCGGTCGTCCAGCGCGTCGCGCGCGGTGAGCACCAGCACCGGCGTGCGGTCGCCCGCGGCGCGCAGCCGCCGCAGCACTTCGAAGCCGTCGATGCCGGGCAGGCCGACGTCCAGGATCAGCACGTCGAAGTGCTCCTGCCGGGCGCCGAGCACCGCCTGTTCGCCCTTGCCCATGACGTCCACGGCGTGGCCTTCACCCTCGAGGATGCGCGCGATCCCGCTCGCCAGCGCCGCGTCGTCCTCGACAATCAGAACCCTCACCGGGTCAATCATACAGTTCGCAAAAGAAGGGGCCCGCGCGAGGCGGGCCCAAGGACCACGCGGCCGGGGGGAGGAGGAGGGTCCCCGGCCGCACTGCTGGCAAACCGCTCAGCCGATCAAAGCCAGGATCTCCGTGCCGATGAAAAGCGCGGTGAAAACAGCGACCGCGATCTTTCCCACCTTCAGGACTGCGGGCGTCGTGTCGTAGACGAAGATCAACGAGCAGACGGCGCAACCTGCGAACGTCAGGGCATAGACTTGCAAGCGATTCTCCATTTCGCCCCTCGGCCTCGGAGGCAATGCTGCAGTGTGGGCGGCCAAGCTTGCAGCTTGCTTTACGGCAGCTTGCAGCCACCTTGCAGGGGGCCTGAAAACGGCCCCAATCCCTTGCCGCAGCGCAACATTGCTCCCGCGGGGACGCTTGGCTACGATGCACGTCCCCCGCATAAAACAATTCGGCGAACGCCCCAGGAGGCAGCATGGCGGTCAAGGTTTCCCTCAAGGTCAATGGCAAATCGGTTTCGGCTGAAGTGGAGGAGCGCACGCTGCTGGTGACGCTGATCCGCGAGCATCTGCGGCTCACCGGCACCCACGTCGGCTGCGACACCGCGCAATGCGGCGCGTGCACCGTGAGCATGAACGGCAAGGCGGTGAAGTCCTGCTCGATGCTGGCGATGCAGGCCGAGGGCGCGGACGTGATGACCATCGAAGGCGTGGCCAAGGCCGACGGCACGCTGCATCCGATGCAGGCCGCGTTCAAGGAGCATCACGGGCTGCAGTGCGGCTTCTGCACGCCGGGCATGGTGATGAACGCGATCGACTTCGCGAAAGGCCACCCGAATCCCTCCGAGCAGGAAATCCGCGAGGCGCTGGAAGGCAATCTGTGCCGCTGCACGGGCTACCACAACATCGTCAAGGCCATTGGCGCGGGCGCCAGGGCCATGGCGGCAGGCAAGTAACGGGAGGCAATCATGGGTGCACCGCTGATTGGCGCGCGAGTCGAGCGCAAAGAGGACTACCGCTTTCTTACCGGTGCCGGCCAGTACACCGACGACGTCGAGCTGCCGCGCCAGAGCTACGCGGCATTTGTTCGATCCCCGCACGCGCATGCCGTTGTTAAAAAAATAAACAGTGCAAAAGCAAAAAATTCACCCGGGTTCCTCGCGATCTTCACCGGCGAGGACTTCGCTGCCGCCAAGCTGGGCGGCCTGCCCTGCGGCTGGCTGATCACGGATGTCAACGGCCAGCCGATGAAGGAGCCGCCGCATCCCTGCCTCGCGCAGGGCAAGGTGCGCTACGTCGGCGACCAGGTCGCCATCGTGGTGGCGGAAACCAGCGAGCAGGCGCGCGATGCGGCCGGCCTCGTGGAAGTGGATTACGAGGTGCTGCCCGCGGTCGTGGACGGCTCCAAGGCGCGCGCCAAGGGCGCCCCGCAACTGCACGAGATCGCGCCCGACAACACCTGCTACGTCTGGGCGATCGGCGACAAGGCGGTGACCGACGCGGCATTCGCCAAAGCCGCCCATGTCACCAAGCTCGATTTCATCAACAACCGCCTGATCCCCAACGCGATGGAGCCGCGCGTGGCGAACGGTTCGTATTCGCGCGCCGACGACAATTACACGCTCTACGTCGCCAGCCAGAACCCGCACGTCGAGCGCCTTCTGATGACCGCCTTCGTCATGGGCCTGCCCGAGCACAAGGTGCGCGTGGTGGCGGGCGACGTGGGCGGCGGCTTCGGCTCGAAGATCTACCTCTATGCCGAGGACGTTGCCGTGACCTGGGCCTCCAAGCAGGTCAACCGGCCGGTGAAGTGGACCTCGGACCGCTCGGAGGCGTTTCTCACCGACGCGCATGGCCGCGACCACCACACGGTGGCCGAGCTGGCGATGGACAAGGACGGCAAGTTCCTCGCGATGCGCGTGAAGACCACCGCCAACGTCGGCGCCTACCTGTCGACCTTCGCTTCGTGCGTGCCGACCATCCTCTACGCCACGCTGCTCGCGGGGCAGTACAAGACGCCGACGATCCACTGCGAGGTCACGGCGGTATTCACCAACACCACGCCCGTGGACGCCTACCGCGGCGCCGGGCGCCCCGAGGCGACCTACGTCGTCGAGCGCCTGGTGGAGACCGCGGCGCGCGAGATGAAGATCGACCCGGCCGAAATCCGCCGGCGCAACTTCATCACCGATTTCCCCTACCAGACGCCGGTCGCGCTGCAGTACGACATTGGCAACTACAACGCCACCATGGATGCGGTGCAGAAGCTGGCGGATGTTTCAGGTTTTGCTTCGAGGAAAAAAGCCTCCGAGGCGAAGGGCAAGCTGCGCGGCCTGGGTTATGCGGCCTATATCGAGGCCTGCGGCATCGCGCCCTCGGCGGTCGCCGGTTCGCTCGGCGCCCGCGCCGGCCTGTTCGAGGCGGGCGAGGTACGCGTGCACCCGACCGGCAGCGTGACGGTGTTCACCGGCTCGCATTCGCACGGCCAGGGACATGAGACGACCTTCGCGCAGGTGGTCGCCGACCGACTCGGCATGCCGATCGAGAACGTCGACATCGTGCACGGCGACACCTCGAAAGTCCTCTTCGGCATGGGCACCTACGGCTCGCGCTCGATCGCCGTGGGCGGCACCGCCATCGTCAAGGCGCTGGACAAGGTCATCGCCAAGGGCAAGAAAATCGCCGCCCACCTGATGGAGGCCGCGGAAAGCGATGTCGAGTACGACCGCGGCGTCTACACGGTGAAGGGCACCGACAAGAAGAAAATGTTCGGCGAAGTGGCGTTCGCGGCTTACGTGCCGCACAACTACCCGCACGACAAGCTCGAGCCGGGCTTGAACGAAAACGCGTTCTACGACCCCGCCAACTTCACCTTCCCCGCCGGCAGCTACGTCTGCGAGGTCGAGGTGGATCCCGAAACAGGCGTGGTGAAGGTCGAGAAGTTCAGCGCGGTGGACGACTTCGGCAACATCATCAACCCGATGATCGTCGAGGGGCAGGTGCACGGCGGCCTGACGCAGGGCATCGGCCAGGCGCTCACCGAGGGCGCCCGGTACGACGCGAGCGGCCAGCTCACCACCGGCTCGTTCATGGATTACTGCATCCCGCGCGCGACCGACGTGCCCTTCTACCAGGTGGACACGCGCGTGACGGCCTGCACGCACAATCCGCTCGGCGTGAAAGGCTGCGGCGAAGCCGGCGCGATCGGCGCGCCCGCAGCGATGATGAACGCCATCACCGATGCGCTCGGCGTGAAGGACATGCCGATGCCCGCCACACCGCAAGCGGTGTGGACGGCCCTCAAGAACAAGAAATAGGAGAACGCCATGCACGCATTCAAATACCACCGTCCCGCCAGCGTGAACGACGCAGCGGCACTCGTTAAGGGCGAAGCCAAGCTCCTCGCCGGCGGCCAGACCCTCGTGCAGACGATGAAGCTGCGCCTCGCCTCGCCCTCGGACATCATCGACCTTGGCACCATCAAGGAGCTTGCCGGCATCAAGTCCGACGGCAAGAGCGTCACCATCGGCGCGATGACCCGGCATGCAGACGTCGCGCACTCGGCCGACGTGAAGAAGGCGATCCCCGCGCTTGCCGCGCTGGCCGGCATGATCGGCGACCGGCAGGTGCGCGCGATGGGCACCTGCGGCGGCTCGATCGCCAACAACGACCCGGCGGCCGACTATCCGGCGGCGGCGCTGGCGCTCAACGCGACCATCACCACCAACAAAGGCAAGTACGAAGCCGACAAGTTCTTCAAGGGCATGTTCGAAACCACGCTGAAGGCGGGCGAGATCATCACCTCGATTTCGTTCCAGGTCCCCAAGCGCGCCGCCTACACCAAGTTCAAGAACCCCGCCTCGCGCTTCGCCATCGTCGGCGTGTTCGTGGCCGACTTCGGCGGCTCGGTACGGGTCGCGGTGACCGGCGCCGGCCCCGTCGTCTTCCGCCAGGCCGACATGGAAAAAGCGCTCGGCGCCAAATTCGCGCCCGAGTCGGTGGCCAGCATCAAGGTCAAGCAGGACGGCCTCAACAGCGACATGCACGCCAGCGCCGAGTACCGCGCGCACCTGGTGACGGTCATGGCCAGGCGCGCCGTGGAGGCTGCACTCAAATAAAGGAGCGCGAGATGCCGCGCTTCAATTCTTGAGGATTCCGGAGGGGGTTGGAGGAAGTCGGCCCGTCTAGGGCCTGGGGGTTACGGCTCCCATACCCTAGGCGGGCTTTTTTTCGCCCTACGGCAGCTTGCCGAGAATCTTGCCGAACTCCTCGGCCGAGAACGCGGTGAGCGTTTCCGTCCTGATGTTGCCTAGCGATGCGACCGCGAGATTGAGCGAGGTCGCCGTGGCCGCATCCGGAACTTCCACCGTCACCACCAAGTCGTAGTGCCCAAGCGTCCAGTACATGCTCTTCACCGAGCCGCCGGCTTTTGCCACCAATGCCTTGAATGCGTCCGCGCGCTTGGGCGATTCCTTGATACTGCGAACGCCCTGATCGGTGAAATTGACGAGCGTAATGAATGTTGCCATGTCTGCTCTCCTCTGGTCAGTACTGCGTCTACGTACGAATACTCCTCATTCGATCACCCGGTCAGCGCGCAGGAGCAAGGTCGGCGGTATCTTGTGGCCGATCGCGCTCGCGGTTTTTTTGTTGATGATGAACGTGTACTTGCTCGGCAGCTCGACCGGAAGCTCGGCAGGCTTCGCGCCAGCCAAAATGCGCGTCACGTAGCTGATCGTGCGTTCGCCCAGTTCGTTCAGATCGGGACCGTAGTAGAGTAAACCGCCCACATCGACGAACGTCGCCGCGGTGGATATGGAAGGCAGCTTTCGCTTTAGCGCAAACTCGGCGATTGCCCTGAGACCCGACAGCAGGATCGTGTCGACCGCTGCAAACAGGGCCTGCGACTTGGACGCAGCGATTTTCTCCAGCGCCGGGCCGATTTCATCCGGCCGCCGCGCCTCGAAGAACTGCACGCTCATTCCCAGCTTTGCACCGGCCTGCGCAGCTGCGGGGACGCTGTCGTTGTGCGCCGGGAAATCCGGGTTCGCGAGTATCGCCAGACGGGACGTGCGCGGCGCGGCCTCCTTCAGCACCTGCATGATCTTGCCCATCGTCTCGATGGAGCTCCACGCCGTGCCCGTGATGTTGCCGCCCGGGTGCGCCAGGCTTTCGACGAAGCCCCGCTCGACCGGGGAAACCGCGTTCAGCATGACTACCGGGATCGCGCGCGTCGCGCGTTGCGCCGCCGCAATCGCCTGGTTGAACGACGCCACGATCACCTCGACCTTGAGCCGCACCAGCTCGTCCGCAAGCGCGGGCAAACGCGCGACGTCGCCCTCGGCGAAGCGCCACTCGATCTCGAGGTTCCGCCCTTCCTCGAACCCGGCGTCGCGCAGCATCTTTAGAAAGATCAGTTTTCCCATCTGCTGCTGCTCGGCAGAAGAAACGCCAACCGCGAGGACGCCGATGCGGCGCAATTTTGCCGGGGACTGCCCGCGCGCGAGCGGCGCGGCAAGCGCGCCCCCGATCATTGCGACGAA
>CAZNVH010000033.1:0-9948 GCA_964576525.1 uncultured Enterobacteriaceae bacterium | reverse complement strand
CTCTTCGCGATCGGCCCGGCCTGGTCGAGCGACGAGGCGAACGCGACCAGCCCGTAGCGCGACACCAGCCCATAGGTCGGCCGCAAGCCGCACACCCCGGAGAACGCCGCCGGCTGGCGGACCGAGCCGCCGGTGTCGGTGCCCAAAGCCGCAGGTGCCATGCGGGCGGCAACGGCGGTCGCAGACCCGCCGGACGAGCCGCCCGGGACCAGGCGCTTGTTCCAAGCATTTCGCACCGGCCCGAAGTGCGAGCTCTCGTTCGACGAGCCCATCGCGAACTCGTCCATGTTGCACTTGCCGAGGAGTACGGTTCCGGCGCGGTCGAACTGCTCCACGACGTGGGCGTCGTAGGGGCTGACAAAGGTCTCCAGCATCCTCGAGCCGCAGGTGGTGTGGATTCCCTTCGTGCAGTAGATGTCCTTGAAGGCGACCGGGATACCGGTGAGCGGCCCGGGGTTGCCCGCATTTCCCTTGCCGGCCCGGCGCTCATCGGCGCGCTGTGCCTGCTGGAGCGCGGCGTTCTGCGTCTTTTCCGGCCAGATGAAGGCGTTCAGCTCGCCGTTCAGGCGCGAAATACGCTCGAGGAAGGCGCGGGTCAGCTCGACCGAGGAGATCTTCTTCGCCGCCAGCGCTGCCGAAAGCTCCGTGAGGGAGGCGTTCAGCACCTATTCAATGACCTTGGGGACGAGGTAAAGCCCCTCCTCGACCGCCGGGGCGACGGATTGAAAGGTCTCGCGTTGGTCCGTTTCCGTGACTTTGTCCGCACGCAGCCGCTGCGCGGCGTCCTGCGGGTGCGCCATCGGCTCGACGCCCGCGGTGTCGACGCGGCGCATCTCCTCGACCAGGGCGAGCACCCGGTTCAGCCGGTCGACTACGGCCGAGGATTCTTCGGTTCGGATCGCGATGCGGGCAAGCCGGGCGAGGCGCCGCACCTGGTCGTCGGATAGCGACATGCTTTTCGAGTCTCCGGGGTATTCTGCATTCTCACCCGAAGGCTCATTAGCGTATCATAAGGCCCGGTTCAGAAACGGAAAAAGGCCGCGACCTTGCCCATGTTCGGATTCCTGCGCAGCTACTTCTCCAACGATCTGGCGATCGACCTCGGCACCGCCAACACGCTGATTTATGTCCGCGGCAAAGGCATCGTCCTGGACGAGCCTTCGGTCGTCGCCATCCGGCAGGAAGCCGGACCCAACGGCAAGAAGACGATCCAGGCGGTCGGCAAGGAAGCGAAGATGATGCTCGGCAAAACGCCGGGCAACATCACCGCCATCCGCCCGATGAAGGACGGCGTGATCGCCGACTTCACCATCACCGAGCAGATGTTGAAGCAGTTCATCAAGAAAGTGCACGACAACAAATTGTTTTCGCCCAGCCCGCGCATCATCATCTGCGTGCCCTGCGGTTCGACGCAGGTGGAACGGCGCGCGATCCGCGAAAGCGCGATCGGCGCCGGCGCGGGACAGGTGTTCCTGATCGAGGAGCCGATGGCGGCGGCGATCGGCGCGGACCTCCCGGTGGCGGACGCCACCGGCTCGATGGTGGTGGACATCGGCGGCGGCACCACCGAGGTCGGCGTGATTTCGCTCGGCGGCATGGTGTACTCGGGCTCGGTGCGCGTCGGCGGCGACAAGTTCGACGAGGCGATCATCAACTACATCCGCCGCAACTACGGCATGCTGATCGGCGAGACCACCGCGGAGAAGATCAAGAAGGAAATCGGCTCCGCCTTCCCGGGCAGCGAAGTGCGCGAGATGGAAGTGAAGGGCCGCAACCTGGCCGAGGGCATCCCGCGCAGCTTCACCATCAGCTCGAACGAGATTCTCGAGGCGCTGACCGAGCCGCTGAACGCGATCGTGTCGGCGGTGAAGTCGGCGCTCGAGCAGACGCCGCCGGAGCTCGGCGCCGACATCGCCGAGAAGGGCATGGTGCTCACCGGCGGCGGCGCGCTGCTGCGCGACCTCGACCGGCTCCTCATGGAAGAAACCGGGCTGCCGGTGATCGTCGCCGACGATCCGCTGACCTGCGTGGTGCGCGGCTCGGGCAAGGCGCTCGAAAAGATGGAGCACTTCGGCCCGATCTTCACCAACGACTGAGAATAGCGGGGGATGGAACATTACCCCCCGCCGTTCTTCAAGCGTGGACCGGCGCCACTCGTCCGGCTGTTCTTTTTCGCTTCGCTGTCGCTCGCACTGCTGGTGATCGACGCGCGCTTCCGCTACGCCGAAGGCCTGCGCAGCTGGCTCGCGCTTGCCGCCTACCCGCTGCAGCGCGCCGCGACTGCGCCGATCGACCTGGTGTACGCCATCGGCGGCTTCTTCGCCACGCAGACCAGCCTGGTCGAGGAGAACCAGCGCCTGCGCGCGCGGGCGCTCGCCGCGGCGAGCGACGCGCAGCGCTACGAGGCGGCCGAGGCCGAGGCGGCGCAACTGCGCCGCCTGGTCGGCGCCGCCGAGCGCATCGCGGTGGGCTCGCTCACCGCCGAGGTGCTCTACGGCAGCCGCGACCCCTACTCGCACCGCCTGATCCTCGACCGGGGCGCGACGCACGGCGTGCGTCCGGGAAGCGCGGTGGTCGACGACGCCGGCGTGGTCGGCCAGGTCACCCGGGTGCACACGCTGGTGTCCGAGGTGAAGCTGGTCACCGACCGCGATCAGGCGATCCCGGTGCAGGTGGTGCGCAATGGCCTGCGTGCCATCGCCTTCGGCGGCGGCGCCTCGGGCATGCTCGAGCTGCGCTTCATGGCGGCGAACGCCGAGATCCAGGTGAACGACCGCCTGGTGACTTCGGGGATCGACGGCACCTATCCGCCGGGCCTGCCGGTCGCCACGGTGACGCGCATCGAGCGCGACGCCGAAAACGCGTTCGCGCGCGTCGTGTGCCGGCCGGCCGCCGGCGTGGACCGCGGGCGCTTCGTGCTGGTGCTGTGGAACGAAGCGGCGCGCGCCGCGCGGCCCGACGAGACCGAAGCCGGCCGCGACCGGCGCGAGAAGGTGCGGCGGCGCACCAAGGACGCCGCCAAGGAAACCGATGCTCGGTAGCCAGCAGATCCTGCAGCCGGCTCGCGCGAGCACCATCATCGTGTCCTTCGCGCTCGCCCTGCTGCTCAATTTCCTGCCGTGGCGCGACCTGCGCCTGGTGCCGGACTTCGTCGCGCTGGTGCTGCTGTTCTGGTGCATCCACCAGCCGCGCCTGGTCGGCCTGGGCGTCGCCTGGACGCTCGGCCTGCTGACCGACGCCGGCAACGGCGTGCTGCTCGGGCAGCACGCGCTCGCCTACTCGCTGCTCGCCTTCCTCGGCATCTGGCTGTCGCGGCGCATCCTCTGGTTCAGCCCCGGGCTGCAGGCGCTGCACATCGGCGTGCTGCTGCTGGTGGCGCAAGCCGTGGCGCTGGTCGTGCGGCTCGCCGCCGGCGACGCCTTCCCCGGGTGGCCGATCGTGGTCGGGCCGCTGGCCGGCGCGGCGCTCTGGCCGATGCTCACCTGGCTGCTGCTGCTGCGGCAGCGGCGCGCCGAGCACCAACAGGTGATCTAGCATGCCGAGCCTGATGGGCACCGCCGAGCTGCGCAACTCCGAGCGCGAGCTGCAGCAGTTCCGGCTGCGCGTGGCCATCGCCGGCATCGCGATGCTGGTCGGGTTCGGGCTGCTCGGCGCGCGCTTCGTGTTCCTGCAGGTGCTGCAGCACGATCACTACCGCTCGAAAGCCGAGGACAACCGCATCTCGATCGTGCCGATCACGCCCAACCGCGGGCTGATCGTCGACCGCAATGGCGTGGTGGTGGCGCGCAACTACTCGGGCTATACGCTCGAGATCTTCCCGCGGCGCGTGAAGAGCGTCGAGGAAACCATCGACCATGTCTCGGAGCTGATCGAGATCACCCCGCGCGACCGCGCGCGCTTCAAGCGCCTGATGATCGAGACCCGCAACCCGGAGAACGTGCCGATCCGCACGCGGCTGACCGACGAGGAGGTGGCCCGGTTCGCCGCCAACGCCTACCGCTACGAAGGCGTGGAGATCAAGGCGCGCCTGTTCCGCCAGTACCCGTATGGCGACGTCGGCTCGCACGTCATCGGCTACATGGGCCGGGTCGACCAGGCCGACCGCTCGCGCCTCGAGGAGGAAAGGGCCGACGCCAACTACCGCGGCACCGACTACATCGGCAAGAGCGGCGTCGAGGCCGCCTACGAGCGCGATCTGCACGGCACTACCGGCTTCGAGCAGGTCGAGATCGACGCCGCCGGGCGCGGCATCCGTACGCTGCAGACCACCCCGGCGCAGGCGGGAAGCAACGTCGTGCTGTCGCTCGACATGCGGCTGCAGCGCGTCGCCGAGAACGCCTTCGGCACCCGGCGCGGCGCGCTGGTGGCGCTCGAGCCCGGCACCGGCGCGGTGCTGGCGCTGGTGTCCAAGCCCGGCTTCGACCTGAACCTGTTCGTCGACGGCATCGAGCCGCAGCACTGGACCGAGCTCAACAACTCGCTCGACCGGCCGCTCAACAACCGCGCCATCGCCGGCCTGTACCCGCCGGGCTCGACCTTCAAGCCGTTCATGGCGCTCGCCGCGCTCGAGGCCGGCAAGCGGCGCCCGAACAGCACGATCAACGATCCGGGCTACTTCGTGTTCGGCGACCGCCGCTTCCGCGACTCCAAGCCCGGCGGCCACGGCGTGGTCGACCTGTACAAGTCGATCGTGGTGTCCTCCGACACCTACTACTACATTCTCGCCAACGACATGGGGATCGACGCCATCGCCGCCTTCATGGGGCAGCTCGGCCTCGGCGCGCGCACCGGCATCGATCTGCAGGGCGAGGCCACCGGCGTGCTGCCCTCGCCGGAGTGGAAGGTCGCGCGCTTCCGCCGCCCCGAGCAGCAGAAGTGGTACCCGGGCGAGACCATCTCGATCGGCATCGGCCAGGGCTACAACGCCTATACCCCGATCCAGCTCGCGCAGGCGATGGCGACACTCGCCGCCGAGGGGGCGATGTACCGGCCGCGGGTCGTGGCGCACATCGCCGACCCGCGCAGCGGCAAGCGGCGCAGCTTCGAGCCCGAGCTGACGCGGCAGGTGCCGCTGCGCAAGGAATGGGTCGAGTTCATCAAGCGTGCCATGGCGGGAGTCAACAAGGAAGGCACCGGGGCGCGCGCCTTCGCGCGCGCCGAGTACTCGAGCGGCGGCAAGACCGGCACCGCGCAGCTGATCGCGATGAAGCAGAACGAGAAGTACGACGAGAAGAAAGTCGACGAGCGCCTGCGCGACCACTCGCTGTTCATCGCCTTCGCGCCGCTCGAGGACCCGATCATCGCGCTCGCGGTAATAGTCGAGAACGGCGGCTTCGGCGCCCGCGCCGCGGCGCCGATCTCGCGCACCGTGCTCGACTACTACCTTCTCGGCAAGATGCCGGCCGGGATGCAGGCGACGCCCGAGCACGACGTCGAAGGCGACCGGGAGAGCGACTGATGGAGCTTGCGCGCATCCCGCTGCAGCGCATTGCAGGGCGCCTCGCCGAGGGCATCGACGCCACCCTGCTGGTGCTGATCCTTTCGCTGTCGATGCTCGGCTTCGCCGCACTGTTCTCGGCAAGCTACGACACTCCGGCGCGCGTGCTGAACCAGGCCGCGCACCTCGGCTTCGCGCTCGGCGCCATGTGGCTGGTGGCGCAGGTCCCGCCGCAGACCCTGATGCGCTTCGCTGTGCCGGCCTACCTGGCGGGCCTGGCGCTGCTCGTCGCGGTAGCGCTCGCCGGCGACGTGGTGAACGGCGCGCGGCGCTGGCTGAACCTCGGTGTGACGCGCTTCCAGCCCTCCGAAATGATGAAGCTCGCGGTGCCGCTGCTGCTGGCGTGGTACTTCCACCGCCGCGAATCGACGCTGCGCCTGCGCGACTTCGCGCTCGCCGCGGTCCTGCTCGCGGTGCCGGTGGCGATGATCGCGCGCCAGCCCGACCTCGGCACCGCGGCGCTGGTCGCCGCCACCGGCTTCTACGTCATCTTCTTCGCCGGCATCAGCTGGAAAGTGCTCGGCGGCCTGGCCGCGCTCGCCATCGTCGCGCTGTTCCCGCTGTGGAACGCGCTGCACGGCTACCAGCGCAAGCGGGTGCTGACGCTGCTCGACCCGACCCAGGACCCGCTCGGCGCGGGCTACCACATCATCCAGTCGACCATCGCGGTCGGCTCCGGCGGCATCGCCGGCAAGGGATGGCTGAACGGCACCCAGTCGCACCTCGAGTTCATCCCCGAGCGGCACACCGACTTCATCTTCGCGGTGTACTCGGAGGAGTTCGGGCTGATCGGCAACCTGGCCCTGCTCGCGCTCTACGCCCTGCTCATCGGCCGCGGCCTGGTGATCGCGGCGAACGCCGCCACGGTATTCGCGCGCCTGATGGCCGGCTCGGTGTCGCTGATGTACTTCACCTACGCCTTCGTCAACATGGGCATGGTGTCGGGCATCCTGCCGGTGGTCGGCGTGCCGCTGCCCTTCCTCTCGTACGGCGGCACCGCGCTCCTGACCCTGTTCATCGGCACGGGCATCCTGATGAGCGTGCAGCGGCACCGCAAGCTGGTGCAGACGTAGGTGAGGCTCGGGCCGGCCGCCGCAGGCCTGCTTCTCGCGATGGCGGCGAGCCTCGCGCAGGCGCAGGTGCTCGCGCCGCTTGAGCGCAAAGATGCGAAAAAGGAGGCGCGCAAGGAAACTCCGCCGCCGAAGGCGAGCCAGACGCAGCGCCCGCCACCGTCCACCTCGCACACAAAACCCACGCCTCCGCCGCGGCGCGATCCTGATCGTCCGCGCGAAAAGCAAGCCAGGGATCCCCAGCGCGCGGCACCGCTCAGCGGCGCACCGCAGGCGCCGCGCCCGCCCGAGACACATCGACCGCCGCCGCGCACGCAGCCGAGCCAGGCCCAGCAGCAGCAGGACCGGCTCGACGAGGACCGCAGGCGGCAGCGCGAGCAGCAGAACGCCGACTGGCGAAAGACCATGGACGACAAGCGCGGCGTGCGCTGCACCGCCTTCCCCGTGTGCCAGGGCGGCGGCTACGGCGGCTGCCGCGGTGTCGAGCAGACCTACTCGGCCTCGGCCGCCGGCTCGGGGCGCTCGGACATCGTTCGCCAGTGCATGCAGGCGAACACGCCCGGTCCCTGCAACTGCGCTGCCCAGTGCAGCCGGGTAGCGCAGTGCAGCAATATTTGAAAGCTTCTCCCGCATCATGAAACGACCGTGTCTTAAACTACTGTAAATCCTTGTTTTAGTAGAAACACAGGGATCACTATCGTTTTATTGCGGTGCGGCATTCCATTCCGCACACTCCGGTGGATCAACCTAACCGGAGGCAACGTGGATCAGCGCAAGACCGATGTCGCAGCGATAACGAAGGACTGGGCAGAGAACCCCCGCTGGAAAGGCATCAAGCGCGGTTACGCCGCGGAAGACGTCGTGCGTCTGCGCGGCAGCCTGCAGATCGAGCACACGCTCGCGCGCCGCGGCGCCGAGAAACTGTGGAAGCTGTGCAACGAGCGGCCGTTCGTGAACTCGCTCGGCGCGCTGACCGGCAACCAGGCGATGCAGCAGGTGAGGGCCGGCGTGCCGGCGATCTACCTCTCGGGCTGGCAGGTCGCGGCCGACGCCAACGACTCCCTCGCGATGTATCCCGACCAGTCCTTGTACGCGGTGTCGTCGGTGCCGACGGTGGTGAAGCGCGTCAACAACGCGCTGATGCGCGCCGACCAGATCCAGACCATGGAAGGCGCCGGAGAGATCGACTGGTTCGCGCCGATCGTGGCCGATGCCGAGTCGGGCTTCGGCGGCGTGCTGAATGCCTTCGAGCTGATGAAGGCGATGATCGACGCCGGCGCCGCCGGCGTGCACTACGAGGACCAGCTCGCCTCGGTGAAGAAATGCGGCCACATGGGCGGCAAGGTGCTGGTGCCGACGCAGGAAGCGGTGCAGAAGCTCGTCGCCGCGCGCCTCGCCGCCGACGTCATGGGCGTGCCGACGGTGCTGCTCGCACGCACCGACGCCGAGGCCGCCGACATCGTCACCACCGACGTCGACGAGAACGACAGGCCCTTCCTCACCGGCGAGCGCACCTCGGAAGGCTTCTACCGCACCAGGAAGGGATTCGACCAGGCGCTGTCGCGCGGCCTGGCGTACGCGGAATACGCCGACATGGTGTGGTGCGAGACCGGCACCCCAGACCTGGCGTTCGCGAAGAAATTTGCGGAGGGCATACGCCGGAAGTTCCCGGAAAGGATGCTGGCCTACAACTGCTCGCCTTCCTTCAACTGGAAGCGCAATCTCGACGACGCCGGCATTGCAAGGTTCCAGCGCGAGCTGGGCGCCATGGGCTACAAGTTCCAGTTCATCACGCTCGCCGGCTTCCACTCGCTCAACTACTCGATGTTCGAGCTGGCGCACGGCTACGCGCGCGACGGCATGACCGCGTTCGTCGAGCTGCAGCAGAAGGAGTTCGCCGCCGCCGACAAGGGCTTCACCGCGGTCAAGCACCAGCGCGAAGTCGGTACCGGCTACTTCGACCAGGTCACCCAGGTGGTCACCGCGGGCAAGGCCTCGACCACCGCCCTGCACGGCTCGACCGAGGACGAGCAATTCTTCGACGCGCAGAAAAAGCCGAAGCTCGCCGCGGCGTAGGTTTCGCCGCCGAGGTCGCGCGCGCCATCCTGGCCGGATTCGACCGGCACTACAGTCTGTTCCGGCAGGCGGCGCGGCAGGCCAAGGCGCTTTTCGAGCGCGCCGCCTGGCCGCAGATGCGCAGCCTCGCGCGCGAGCGCATGCAGATGTACGACCTGCGCGTCGAGGAAGCCGTGCGCGCCCTGCTCGACCGTTTCCCCGAGGTCGAAGTCGACGAAGCGCTCTGGCCGGCGATCAAGCTCGCGTACATCGGCCTGTTGCACGAGCACCGGCAACCGGAATGCGCCGAAACCTTCTACAACTCCGTCGCCTGCCAGGTGCTGCACCGGCGCCACTACCACAACGACTTTATTTTCTGGCGCCCGGCGGTGGCCACCGAGCACCTCGAGGGCGACGCGCCGACCTACCGCTGCTATTACCCGCTGAAGGACGGCCTGAGAAGGACGCTCAAGGCGATCGGCGGCAGCTTCGGCCTGGACAACCCCTGGGAAGACCCGCGGCGCGACCTGCGCAGCATCGCGCACGCCCTGCGCGCGCATTTCCCGCGCCCGGCGCGCGCCCAGCCCGACCTGCAGGTTCAGGTGCTGGGGTCGCTGTTCTTCCGCAACAAGGCGGCCTACATCGTCGGGCGCATCATCAACGCCCACCGCGAGCTGCCCTTCGCCGTGCCGATCCTGCAGAACGGCCGCGGCGAGCTCTACCTCGACGCGCTGCTCACCGGCGAGGACCAGCTGCTGGTGCTGTTCTCCTTCGCCCGCGCCTATTTCTTCGTCGACATGGAGGTGCCCGCGGCCCACGTGTCATTCCTGCGCTGGCTGATGCCGAAGAAGCCGCGCACCGAGCTCTACATGTCGGTCGGCCTCGCCAAGCAGGGCAAGACGCTGTTCTACCGCGACCTGCACTACCACCTGCGGCACTCGACCGACCGCTTCGTCGCGGCGCCGGGCATCCCCGGCCTGGTGATGCTGGTGTTCACGCTGCCCTCGTTCCCGTTCGTGTTCAAGCTGATCCGCGACCGCTTCGCGCCGCCCAAGGACACCGACCGCCAGGCCGTGAAGGACAAGTACCTGATGGTGAAGCTGCACGACCGCGTCGGGCGCATGGCCGACACGCTGGAATACTCGCTGGTGGCGCTGCCGCTGGAGCGCTTCGACCCGGCGCTGGTGGCGGAGCTCGAGCGCGAGTGCGGCTCGCTGCTCGAGCGCGACGGCAACCAGCTGATCCTCGGCCACGTCTACATCGAGCGGCGCATGCAGCCTCTCAATCTGCACGTCGAGGAATGCCGGCGCGACGGCGACGAGGCGA
>CAZNVH010000032.1:0-54228 GCA_964576525.1 uncultured Enterobacteriaceae bacterium | reverse complement strand
AGTGTGGCGCGAGCCGTTCGTGGAGTTGCGCGTTCCGCTGTTCTTCAATCTGCGCCGCGATCCGTTCGAGAAGGCGCAGCACCACTCGAACACCTACAACGACTGGGTGCTCGACCGGGTGTTCCTGATCGGGCCGGCGGTTGATGTAGCCGCCAAGTTCCTGCTGACCATGAAGGACTATCCGCCCAGCGCGACGGCGGGTTCCTTCAACCTGACGAAGATGCAGGAGCAGATCGAAGCGATGTCCAAGCGCGGCGGCAAGTGATGCCTGTTCAATGAAACGCTGAACCCGCTCACCAGGCCGCACACGGTTCACTGTGTGCGGCTCTTTTTTTGAGAACCGCAACCATGACAACTCTGCGTAGACCCGATTTCCTGGCCGCCATGTGCACTTGCGCACTGGCCCTTACCGCCACCCTCACGCGCGCCGCCGACCCATTGCCATCGTGGAACGACGGCGCGGCGAAAGAAGCGATCGTCGCGTTCGTCAAGGTGACGACCACCAAGGGCAGCCCGAAATTCGTGCCGCCGGCGGAGCGCATCGCCGTGTTCGACAACGACGGCACGTTGTGGTCCGAGCAGCCGGTACCGGTCCAGTTTTATTTCGTTGCGGACCGCGTGAAGGCGCTTGCGCCGCAGCATCCGGAATGGAAAGACAAGGCGCCGTTTGCATCGATCCTCAAGGGCGATCTGAAGGCGGCGCTCGAGGGCGGCGACCACGGGCTCATGGAACTGTTCATGGCCACGCATACCGGCATGACCACGGATGAGTTTGCACAGCTGGTGACGGACTGGATCGCCACCGCGAAGCATCCGCAGACCGGCAAGCGCTTCCTCGACATGACCTATCGGCCGATGCTCGAGGTGCTCGCCTATTTGCGCGCGAACGGCTACAAGAATTTCATCGTCTCCGGCGGCGGCATTGAGTTCATGCGCCCGTGGACCGAAAAGGCCTATGGCATTCCGCCGGAACAGGTCATCGGCAGCAGCATGAAGACGAAGTTCGAGTTGCGCGACGGCAAGGGCGTGCTGGTGCGCCTGCCCGTGCTGAACTTCAACGACGACAAGGCCGATAAGCCCGTCGGCATCAATCAGCACATCGGCCGCCGGCCCATCGCCGCGTTCGGCAACTCCGTGGGCGACCAGCAGATGCTGGAGTACGCGCAGGGCGGCAGCGGCGCGCGGTTCGGGCTGCTCGTCCTACACGACGACGCGGCGCGCGAGTTTGCCTACGGCCCCGCGCGCGGATTGCCGGACGTCAAATACGGTTCCTTCACGTCCGCGCTTGAAGAACTTGCCAAGAAGAACGGCTGGACCGTCGTCAGCATGAAGGACGACTGGAAGCGGGTGTTCCCGGCTGCGCAGAAGGCCTCGATCACCGCGATCGACATCCTGCTCCAGCCGGACGCCACGATGCTACGGCATTCCGCCGCCGACAACGCGCGCCTGCTCAAGGCCTATCCGAAGGGCTTCGCCCTGGATGCGAGCCACCGTCCGCACATCACGATGCTTCAGTGCTTCGTCCGCACGGCGGACCTCGGCAAGGTCTATGCCGCGGTCGGCAAGGTGCTCGCGGGCGCCAGCGTGAACGCCATGAAACTGGACGCCACCAAGCGCTACTACCTCCCGGCCGGGGAGCTCGGCGTCGCGGGCATCGTCGCCAAACCGACCCCCGCGCTACTCAAGCTGCAAGCCGACATCATCACCGCCGTGGCCCCGTACATGGTAAAAACCGGGCCAATCGGCGCGTTCACCGCCGGACACGACAATCCAGCGATCGACACGATGATGATCGACTACGTGTCGGCGTTCGTGCAAAAGGCTGCAGGCGAGAAATTCAATCCGCACGTCTCCACAGGTACCGCCCCGCGCAAGTACCTCGACACGATGCTCGCCGAGCCCTTCCAGTCATTCACCTTTTCGCCCGCGGGCGCGGCCGTTTACCAACTCGGCCCGTTCGGCACGGCTGCCAAAAAGCTGAAGACGTGGGATTTGAAGCATTAAAGAACGCCGAGCTGCCCGTGATCCGGGTCGATGAGCGCGCGGCGGAGGTCCGGGCGATCAAAGCATAAGTCGCGCGTCAGGGTGTCATCGCCGCGGAGGCGCGCGAGCCGCGCTTTGCGGCTCAATTTCAGATCGCCTTACCTGAAGTAACCCATTGTTTTGCTACAATAACCGAGTTGACTCTTGCGACGGAGACCCTCGGCAATGCCGGTTGAGCGCACGCTCTCGATCATTAAGCCCGACGCGGTGAAGAAAAACGTCATTGGAAAGATCCTCGCGCGCTTCGAAAAAGCCGGGCTGCGGGTCGTGGCCGCGCGCATGACGCAGCTGTCGCGCGACGAAGCCGAGGGGTTCTATGCGGTGCATCGCGAGCGGCCGTTCTTCAACGACCTGGTCAAGTTCATGATTTCGGGCCCGGTCCTCGTGCAGGTGCTCGAGGGCGAGAGCGCGATCGCGAAGAACCGCGACCTGATGGGCGCGACCGACCCGAAGAAGGCGGCGAAGGGGACAATCCGCGCCGATTTCGCCGATTCGATCGACGCCAACGCGGTGCACGGCTCGGACAGCCCGGACACCGCGCGCACCGAGATCGCCTACTTCTTCCCGAACGGCGGGGTGTACAGAAGGTGACGCTGAAGGCCAATCTTCTCGGTCTGGATGCGGCGGGGCTCGAGCGCTTCTTCGCGGAACTGGGCGAGAAGCCGTTCCGCGCGCGGCAGGTGCTGAAATGGATCCACCAGGCGGGCGAGGGCGACTTCGCACGCATGAGCGACCTTGCCAAGGGGCTGCGCGAGAAGCTCGTCGCGGCCGCCACCGTGGAAGCGCCGCTCATTGTGGGCGACCAGACGGCGGCGGACGGCACGCGCAAGTGGCTGCTCAAGGTGGACGGCGCCAACGCGGTCGAGGCGGTGTTCATCCCGGAGACCCGCCGCGGCACGCTGTGCGTGTCGAGCCAGGCGGGCTGCGTGCTCGACTGCGCGTTCTGCTCCACCGGTAAGCAGGGCTTCAACCGTAACTTGAGTAGCGCAGAGATTGTCGGCCAAGTATGGTTAGCAAGGAAACTTCTTTGTGAAAACCCGCGAGCTGTTACCAACGTCGTCATGATGGGCATGGGCGAGCCGCTGCTGAACCTCGACAACGTCATCCCGGCGCTGCGCCTGATGCTCGACGACAACGCCTACGGCCTGTCGCGGCGGCGCGTGACGCTGTCGACCGCGGGCGTGATCCCCGGCATGGACCGCCTGCGCGACGAATGCCCGGTGGCCCTGGCGGTGTCGCTGCATGCGCCGAACGACGCGCTGCGCGATGAGCTGGTGCCGGTGAACCGCAAGTACCCGCTCGCCGAGCTCGCCGCCGCCTGCAACCGCTACCTGGACCGGGCGCCGCGCGACTTCATTACCTTCGAGTACGTGATGCTCGACGGCGTCAACGACGCCGACGACCACGCCCGCGAGCTGCTGCGCTTCGCCCGCCGCGTGCGCAGCAAGTTCAACCTGATTCCGTTCAACCCGTTTCCGCGCTCGGAATTCAAACGCTCGCCGCCCGAGCGCATCAAGCGCTTCGCCGAGATCCTGCAGCGCGCCGGGCTGACCGTGACCACGCGCAAGACGCGCGGCGACGACATCGCCGCCGCCTGCGGGCAGCTCGCCGGGGACGTTGCCGACCGCACGAGGCGCGCCGCGCGCCTCGCCCTCAAGGAGGTGCGCGCATGAAGAGGCTGAGCTGGCTGCTGATGGCGCTGGCGGTCGCCGGGGGCTGCGCCACCACGAGCGACGAGATCGGGGACACCGGGAGCATCGTCGGCGAGATCGGCGACCCGCGTAATCGCGCCAAGCTGCACACCGAGCTCGCCTCGCTCTACTACAGCAGCGGCAACCTGCCGGTGGCGCTGGAGGAGCTGCGCATCGCGACCAGCGCCGACTCGAGCTACGCCCCGGCCTACGGCATGCTCGGCCTGGTGTACATGCAGCTGCGCGAGAACCCGCGCGCCCAGGAGAGCTTCGAGCGCGCGCTGCGCATCTCGCCGAACGACGCCGACATCAACCACAACTACGGCTGGTTCCTGTGCCAGACCGACCGCGAGGCCGCTTCGATCAACTACTTCCTGAACGCGGTGCGCAACCCGCTCTATCCGACGCCGTGGCGCTCGTATTCGGCGGCCGGCTTGTGCAACATGAAGGTCAACAAGTTCAAGGACGCCGAAGCGTTCTTCGAGCGCGCGCTCAAGCTCGAGCCCGACGAGCCCAGCGCGCTGCTGCAGTTCGGCCAGCTGCGCTACAAGCAGGGCAACATGGGCGACGCACGGAAGCTGGTGCAGCGCTACAACAAGGTGGCTTCGCCAAACTCGGAGTCGCTGTGGCTGGCGCTGCGCGTCGAGCGCCGCATGGGCGAGCGCGTCGCCGAGCAGGGCTTCGCCAACCAGCTGCGCCGGCGTTTCCCGAATTCACCCGAGCTCCAGCTGCTGCTGCGGGGCCAGTATGACTGAAGCCGCCGCCGCCACCGGCGTCGGCCAGGAGCTCGCCGCCGCGCGCGAGGCGCGCGGCCTCGCGCTCGCCGACGTCGCGCAGCAGCTCAAGTTCGCCCCGCGCCAGCTCGAGGCGCTCGAGCAGGAGCGCTTCGCGGCGCTGCCCGGCGGCACGTTCGCGCGCGGCATGCTGCGCAGCTACGCGCGGCTGCTCAAGCTCGACCCCGAGCCGCTGATCGGGCGCATCGCCGGGCGCTTCGCGGCGCCGGATGCCGACCAGCTCGCGGCGCGCTACCACCAGCCGGTGCCCTTCTACGACGGCGGGCGGCGCTCGACCTTCGTCTACCTCGGCCTGTCGGCCGGCGTGCTGGTGCTGGTCGCCGCGGTGGCCTACGAGTGGCACCAGGAGCGCAGCGCTGCGGCCGCGGCCAAGGCCAAGCCCGCGGCGCTCGCCAAGGCCGCCGCAGCGCCGCGCGAGGCCAAGCGTCCGGCGGTTCCGGTGCAGCCTGCGGCTGCTCCCGTGACTCTGGAGAAAACTGCTGTTCCCGAAAACGCGGTGCCGCCAAAAGCGGCGACACCGGCGCGCAGCGGCTCGCACCGCATCGCGGTGCGCCTGGAGAGCGAGGCCTGGCTCGAGATCAAGGACGGCGCCGACCGGCTGCTGGTGTCCTCGCTCAACCCGGGGGGCACCGAGCGCGTGGTCCAGGGCAGCAGGCCGCCCTACACGCTGGTCATCGGCAACGCTTCGCAGGTGCGCGTGGTCTACAACGACCGGCCGGTCGACCTTCAGCCCCACACCAAGGCCGACGTCGCGCGCTTCACCTTGCCTTGAGCGCCATGGACCGACGAATCTCCCGGCAGGTCGCGGTGGGCGGCGTGCGCATTGGCGGCGGCGCGCCGGTCGTGGTGCAGTCGATGACCAACACCGATACCGAGGACGCCGCCGCCACCGCGCGGCAGGTCGAGGCGCTGGCGCGCGCCGGCTCCGAGCTGGTGCGCATCACCGTCAACACGCCCGAGGCCGCGGCGCAGGTGCCGCGCATCCGCGAGGCGCTCGACCGGGCGGGCTGCGGCGTGCCGCTGATCGGCGACTTCCACTACAACGGCCACAAGCTGCTGACGCAGCATCCGGCCTGCGCCGAGGCGCTGGCCAAGTACCGCATCAATCCCGGCAACGTCGGCAAGGGCGCGAAGCGCGACGAGCAGTTCGCCACGCTGATCGAATGTGCCATCAAGTACGGCAAGCCGGTGCGCATCGGCGTGAATTGGGGAAGCCTCGACCAGGAGCTGCTCGCCCGCCTAATGGACGAGAACGCCAAACTTGCAGAACCAAGAGATTCTCTTCATGTAACGCGGGAAGCGGTCATCGTCTCTGCGCTCGAATCGGCGCAGGCGGCGCAGGAAATCGGCCTACCGGCGGAGCGCATCGTCATCTCCTGCAAGATGAGCCAGGTGCAGGACCTGATCGCGGTGTACCGCGCGCTCGCCGCGCGCTGCGACTACGCGCTGCACCTCGGCCTGACCGAGGCCGGCATGGGCTCGAAAGGCATCGTCGCATCAAGCGCGGCGATGGCCGTGCTGCTGCAGGAGGGCATCGGCGACACCATCCGCATCTCGCTGACCCCGGAGCCCGGCGGCGACCGCGCGCGCGAGGTGGTCGTGGCGCAAGAGCTGCTGCAGACCATGGGCCTGCGCGCGTTCACGCCGATGGTCAGCGCCTGCCCGGGCTGCGGGCGCACCACCAGCACGGTTTTTCAGGAGCTGGCGGAAAAGATCCAGACGTATCTGCGCGATCAGATGCCCCGGTGGAGAAAGACCTATCCCGGTGTCGAGGAAATGCGCGTCGCGGTGATGGGCTGCGTGGTGAACGGGCCGGGGGAGTCCAAGCACGCCAACATCGGCATCAGCCTGCCGGGCACCGGCGAAGTGCCGGTGGCGCCGGTCTACGTCGACGGCAAGAAGACCGTCACGCTCAAGGGCGCCCGGATCGCCGAAGAGTTTCAGGCCATCGTCGAAGACTACGTGCGGCAGAAGTGGACAAGGTAAAGCCCTCCCTGCTGCGGGGCTTCGACCAGGAGTACCTGCCGCACGAGCAGCTGCAGTTCAACGCGCTCGTCGAGCTGATCCGGCGCAACTTCGAGCTGTACGGCTTCCTGCCGATCGAGACGCCGAGCGCCGAGCGGCGCGAGGTGCTCACCTCCAAGGGCGGCGTCGAGAAGGAGATCTACGCGCTCACGCGGCTCGCGGAGGCCGACGACGACGAGGCCGCGACCAAGGGCGCGCTGCGCTTCGATCTCACGGTGCCGCTCGCGCGCTACGTCGCGATGCGCGAGCGCGAGCTCGCCTTCCCGTTCCGCCGCTACCAGATCCAGCGCGTGTGGCGCGGCGAGACGCCGCAGGCGCGTAAAGGGCGGTGGCGAGAATTCTATCAATGCGACATCGACATCATCAACCGCGACAAGCTCTCGGTCCTCGCCGAGGCCGAGATCCCGAGCGTGATCTACAGCGTGTTCCGCGAGATGGCGATCGGCGAGTTCCGCATCCGTATCAACAATCGAAAAGTACTGAAGGGGCTGCTTCGAGCGTTTTCCATTGCGGAAGAAAAATCCGCGGCCGTGCTGCGCGCCCTGGACAAGGCCGAAAAGGAAGACCCGGCGAAGATCCGCGAGGCCCTGCAGCGCGAGGGGCTCCCGGCCCAAGCGGCGAGGGATCTGCACCAGCTGATTTCCGAGAAGCGGGACACGCGTGAAACGCTGCAAGTGCTGTCGCAATACACGGAATGCGAGGAAGGTTTGGAAGAGCTGCGCACCGTTTCGGGCGCGATCCGCAACTTCGGCGTGCCCGACTCGGCCTTCGGCGTCGACCTGGGCGTGGTGCGCGGCCTGGACTACTACACCGGCACCATCTACGAGACGACGCTGACTGAGTACCCGGACGTAGGAAGTATCTGCTCCGGGGGTAGGTATGACGATCTGGCAAGCTACTTCACCAACACGAAGCTTCCGGGGGTCGGGATTTCCATCGGACTGACCCGCCTGTTCGCCAAGCTCAAGGAGGCCGGGCTCCTGCGGCCGCCACCGCGCACCCCCGCCGAAGTGCTGGTGACAACGATGGCCGACCAGCCCGTCGCGAAATACCTGAAGATTGCGGTTATGCTGCGCGCCGCGGGCATCAACACCGAGGTTTATCTAGAATCCGCGAAAATCACCAAGCAACTCGAGTACGCAAATAAGAAGGGGTTTCGCGTCGCGCTGATTGCGGGTGAGATCGAGTTCGCTAACAACTCGATCGAGCTGAAGAATCTGTCAGACAGAATGCAGCAGAACTGTTCCCTAGAAGACCTCGTCACTGTGGTGATGAGCATGTTGCGCAATACACCTAAGAGCTCCTAGATGCCGCTCGATCTCGAAGAACAGGAACAGCTCGCCGAGCTCAAGGCCTGGTGGAGGCAGCACGGCAACCTGATCGTCTCGGTGATTCTCGCCATGGCGCTGGCCTTCGCCGGCTGGCGCGGCTGGCACTGGTACCAGGCGAGCCAGGCCGTGCAGGCGGCGGGGCTCTACGAGGTCCTCGCCAAGGCGGCGCAGGCCGACGACCAGAAGGCGCTGCGCGACGCCGCCGGCTCGCTGATCGAGACCTACCCGCGCACCCTTTACGCCTCGATGGGCGCGCTGGTCGCGGCGCGCGTGCACTTCGACCGCAACGACCTGAAGGCGGCGAAGCTGCAGCTGCAATGGGTGATCGAGAACTCGCCGTCGGACGACTTCCGCGACATCGCGCGGCTGCGCCTGGCGTCGGTGCTGCTCGACGAGAAGGCGCACGACGAAGCGCTCAAGCTGATCGACGCGCCGCATGGCGCGGCCTACGACGCGCAGTACGCCGCGCTGCGCGGCGACGTGCTGGTGGCGAAGAACCAGCCGGCCGAGGCGCGCGCCGCCTACAAGCTGGCGCTCGACAAGGCCGCCCAGGACCAGGGTGCGTTCCGCGAGAGCGTACGCATGCGCCTCGAAGCGCTCGGGGGCTAGCATGCGGCCGCTCGCCGTGGCCGCGGGCCTGATGCTCGCCGCCGCCTGCTCCGGCCCTGCCGGTCCCCAGCCGGCCGAGCTCAAGGACCTGGAAAAGCCGCAGGAGGTGAAGCTGGTGTGGCACGCCGACGTCGGCGCCGCCGAGCGCTTCACCTTTTTCCCGGCGCCGGCCGGCGACGCCGTGTACTCGGCGGCGCGCAACGGCACCGTGACGCGCCTCGACGCGAAGAGCGGCCAGGTGCGCTGGCGCGCGGATCTCGAGCTCAGGCTGTCGGGCGGCGTCGGCGCCGAGCGCCTGGTAACGGTGGCGAGCGAGGAGGGCGAGGTGGTGGCGCTCAACCCCGCGGACGGCAAGGTGCTGTGGCGCGCGCGCGTGTCGAGCGAGGTGCTGGCGCCGCCGGCGATCGCCGGCGGCCTGGTGCTGGTGCGCAGCGTAGACAACCGCGTGTTCGCCTTCGGCGCCGACGACGGCAAGCGGCGCTGGGTCTACCAGCGCGCCCCGTCCTCGCTCATCGTGCGCGCGCCGGCGGGCATCGTGGTCCTCGGCGAGCTCGCGTTCGCCGGCTTCCCCGGCGGCAAGCTCGTGGCGCTGGCGATGGCGAACGGCGCGCTGCGCTGGGAGGCCACCGTCGCCCTGCCGAAGGGCACCACCGAACTCGAGCGCGTCACCGACGTGATCGGCGACCCGGCGCTGCAGGGCCGCGAGGTCTGCGCCGCCGCCTACCGCGGCCGCATCGCCTGCTACGAGGCCGCGACCGGCCGCCAGCTGTGGGCGCGCGACGTCGCCTCCCTCACCGGCGTGAGCCTCGACGCCCGCTATGCCTTCGTCGCCGACCAGCGCGGCACGGTGCACGCTTTCGAGCGCTCGAACGGGGCGCCGGTGTGGAAGCAGGAGGGGCTGTTCCTGCGCCAGCCGTCGATGCCGCTGCCCGGCGGCAGCGCGGTCGCGGTCGGCGACTTCGAGGGCTACGTGCATTTCCTCGCGCGCGACTCGGGCGCATTCATCGCGCGTTTCGAGACCAACGGCGGGAAGGTGCGCGCCGCGCCGGTGGCGTTCGGCGCCGGGCTGCTGGTGCAGACCGAGGACGGCAGCCTCTTCGCGCTGTCGCTGTGAAGCCGGTCATCGCGCTGGTCGGCCGGCCTAACGTCGGCAAGTCGACCCTCTTCAACCGCCTTACGCGCAGCCGCGACGCCATCGTGCACGACATGCCCGGGGTGACGCGCGACCGCCACTACGGCGAAGGGCGCATCGGCGGGCACGCGTTCATCGCCATCGACACCGGCGGCTTCGAGCCGCGCGACCCGCAGGGCGTGTTCGTGCCGATGGCGCGCCAGGCCGAGCAGGCGATGGTCGAGGCCGACGCGGTGGTGTTCGTGGTCGACGGCCGCAGCGGCCTCACGCCGGGCGACCGCGCGATCGCCGAGCGCCTGCGCAAGCTGAAAACGCCGCATTACGTCGCGGTGAACAAGACCGAGGGCATGCAGTTCGACACCGCGGTCGCCGAGTTCCACGAGCTCGGCATCGGCAATCCCGCCGCGATTTCCGCGGCGCACGGCGAAGGCGTGCGGGAGCTTTTCGATTTCATCCTGGAGAAGTTTCCCGATGAAGGCGACTCCGAGGAGCCCGAAAGGGGCCATCCCCGCGTCGCGGTGGTCGGCCGGCCGAACGTCGGCAAGTCGACGCTGGTCAACGCGCTGGTGGGCGAGGAGCGCGTCGTCACCTTCGACCTGCCCGGCACCACGCGCGACCCGATCGAGGTGCCGTTCGAGCGCAACGGGCGCAAGTACACCCTGATCGACACGGCGGGCCTGCGCCGGCGCGGCAAGACCGGCGAGCCGGTGGAGTTCTTCTCCATCGTCAAGGCGCTGCAGGCGATCGAGGCGGCGAACGTCGCCATCCTGCTGCTCGACGCTTCCACCGGCATCACCGAGCAGGACGCGCACGTCGCCGGCTACGTGCTGGAGCGCGGCCGCGCGGTGGTGCTCACGATCAACAAGTGGGACGCGGCCGACAAGGAGGCGCGCGCGCGGATGAAGATGGAGCTCGAGTGGAAGCTCGGCTTCCTCGGCTTCGCGCAGACGCAATTCGTCTCCGCCAAGCAGGGCAAAGGCCTCGCGCCGCTGCTCGGCGCGGTGGACGCCGCTTACGCCGCCGCCATGGCGCGCCTGCCGACGCCCAAGCTGACGCGCGCCCTGATCGCCGCGATCGAGCGCCAGGCGCCGCCGAAGACCGGCATCATCCGTCCCAAGCTGCGCTACGCCCATCAGGGCGGCATCAACCCGCCGCGCATCATCATCCACGGCAACTCGCTCGATCGCGTGCCCGAGTCTTACAAGCGCTACCTCGAGGGCTATTTCCGCGACGAGTTCAAGCTGGCGGGCACGCCGATGCGCATCGAATTCCGCACCGGCCGCAATCCCTACGCCGGCCGCGCAGGCAGAAAACCGAAGAAGCCGAAGAAGCCGAAGAAAACCTCTAGGCCTCGGCCTTCCCGGGGTTGAGGCTGCGCACCAGGCCGCGCAGATAGAGGCCGCGGGCGAGGAGCTTCCAGGCGATCATGCGCACGATGCGCGCGGTGTCGACCGCGGCGCGGTAGTGGCTGGCGCGCGCCTGCTTCGGGTAGAGCGCGGCGATCTGCACCGCGGCCGAGGGGAAGCCGGCGCGCCCGGCCTCGATCAGGATCTCGCTCTCGAAGGCGAAGCGCGCGCCGGGGCCATGGGCGACGTTGACCCGGCGCAGGAGCTCCGCCGGGTAGACGCGGAAGCCCGACTGGCTGTCGCTGACCGGGCAGCCCGCCGCCCAGGCCACCCAGAAGTTGGCGAAGCGGTTGCCGATGTAGCGCAGCGGCGGCACCTTGTCCTTGTCCCACAGGCGCGCGCCGATGATGACCCGGCCGGGCCGGGCCTGCCAGGCTTCCACCAGGCGCGGAATGTCCTCGGGGCGGTGCTGGGCGTCGCCGTCCAGCGTGACCACCGCGTCGGCGTCCTCGGCGAGCGCCACGGCGAAGCCGCGCCACAGGCTCGCGCCCTTGCCGAGGTTCGCCGGGTTCGTGATCAGGGTGACCGGCAGTCCCGCCAGGGCGGCGGCGGTGCCGTCGGTGGAGCCGTCGTCGACCACGATCACGTCGCGGAGCTGCGCCAGCGCGCGCCTCGCGACGTCGCGGATCGTGCGCGCCTCGTTGTACGCCGGTATGACTACGGCAATCTTTTTCACGTCATCGCGCCGTCGATGGAAATGACCTGGCCGGAAATATAGCTTGCCTCGTCCGAAGCGAGAAATCCGACCAGCGCAGCGACTTCCTCGGGCTTGCCGGCACGCTTCATCGGCACCAGCTCGGCAATCCTGTCATTTTTAAAAGCTTCGGCGGTCATGGGCGAGGCGATGATCCCCGGGGCCACCGCGTTGACCGTCACGCCGCGGGTGGCGAGCTCCAGGGCGAGGGAGCGGGTCGCTCCGTGCAGCCCCGCCTTGGCCGCGGCGTAGTTGGCCTGGCCGCGGTTGCCGCGCAGCGCGGCCACCGAGGACAGGCTGACGATGCGCCCCCAGCGGGTGCCGATCATCGGCAGGAGCAGCGGCCGGGTGACGTTGAAGAAGCCGTTCAGCGAAACGTCGAGCACGCTCGACCACTGCTCGGCGGACATCCCGGCCATCGGCGCGTCGGCGTGGATTCCGGCGTTGTTGACCAGGATCTGGATCGGGCCGTCGGCGAGCAGGCGCTCGAGTGCGCGGGTTGTTTCTTGTTCGTTTGTAATATCAAAAGCAACTGCGACGCCGCGGATCTCCTGGGCCAGGCGCTCGGCCTCGCCCAGGTTGCGGTTGGCGTGCACGGTGACGCGCGCGCCGCCCTCGGCGAGCCTGCGGCAGATCGCCGCGCCGATAGTGCCGCTACCGCCGGTCACGAGCGCTCGTTTCATTCAAGTGGACCCATGCACGACCGAGAGCCGTCCCCTGAGCAGCTCCCGCCCCCCCGTTTCGAGGCGGAAATCGTACAGCAGGCGCCCGCCTTCCGCCGCCACGCGCGTCGCGAGCACGGTCAGGTCGCCGCTTTCCCGGTCGAGCCGCCCGACGGCGCAGACGACGTCGCGCAGGCTGGCTAGAAAGCCTCCCCGTGTGGATTTTTTTTCTAGAAGACCCCCATGGACCGCCACCGCCTGGGCCGCGTATTCCACTCCGGCAACGGCGGCAAGACCGTCCGCCCCCCGCAAGGGGTTGGCCGGATCGCGATGGCTGGTGGCGCGGCAGGCGATGCGCTCGGCGTCCCACTCGAGCACCTCTTCGAGCAGGCACATCGTTCCCTGGTGCGGGACGAGCCGGGCGATCTGCTCTCGGCCCAGGCTCACCGGCGCTTCTGCACCCGGAGTACGCCTTCGCCGAGCGGAAGATCGACCGTCGCCGGACCGGGTCGCGCCAGTGCTGCAAGAAGCGGCAGGGCGGCTGCTGCGGCATTGTTTTCGAAACCCGCGAGCGGCGCGGCTGTCGCCGGATCCCTCCCAAGGGAAATCTGCAGCTGGTCTCCCGGCACGAGGACCAGGGCGACGGCGAGCCCATGCTTGACCGGCCGGTACGGCGCGAGCGGCGGCGGGTAGGGCAGGTCGACCGCCACCAGCAGCACCGGGCGCGCTTCGGCGGCGATCTGGCAGGCGGCCTCGAGCAGCCCGGCGGCGAAGGAGCCGTCGTAGGCGCACAGCGCGGTCGATGGGGCGGCCGAGCGTGCCGCGATGCTCCAGTAGCCGGTGGCGGCGTTGTGCACGGAATTGTGGAAGTCGGTCGGCGACACGGCAGCCCCGGGTGCTGCGAGCGCGGTGCACAGGCGATGCACGATGTCGCCGTCGCCGTCGCTCGAGGCGAACACCACCGCGAGCTCCGCGGCCTGCAGGCCGGAGGCGCCCACGGCTTCCTGCGCCACGGTCAGCGTCCAGCCGACCAGGGGCGCACAGCGCCGGCGCTCGGCCGGCGGCAGGATCTGCGGCGCGGGCCGCGCCACCGGCGTCAGGACGTGCGGCGCCTCGCCGGCGAGCACGCGCGCCGCCGCGGGCCAGCCGTCGAGCCCCGGCGCGAGCAGCCCTAGGCCGCGAAGAGCAAGCTGCAGTTGCTGCCTCCGAATCCGAAAGAGTTGGACAGCGCGTGGCGCAGCCGGGCGCTGCGGTTCTGCAGCGCGATCTGGCTCTCCAGCCCGGGCTCGACCGCGGTGGTGTTGAGCGTGGCGGGGATCAGGCCGTTCTGCAGCGCGAGCAGGCAGATCACCGCTTCGACGATGCCCGCCGCGCCCAGCGTGTGGCCGGTATAGCCCTTGGTCGAGCTCACCGGGACGTTCTTGCCGAAGAGGCGCACGAGCGCGCGGTCTTCCGAGCGATCGTTGGCCGGCGTGGCAGTGCCGTGCGCGTTGACGTAGTCGATCGCCGCAGGCTCGAGGCCGGCGCGCGCCAGCGCCTGGCGCATCGCGGCAAGCGCGCCTTCGCCCTCGGGGTGCGGGGTCGACATGTGGTGGGCGTCGCTCGACTCGCCGTAGCCCACCAGCGCAGGACCGGGCTCGGTTGCGGTGGATTTTCTTTCCAGCAAGGCATATCCGGCGGCCTCGCCGATCGACATGCCGTTGCGCGCGGCGTCGAACGGCCGGCAGGGCTGGTCCGAGACCAGCTGCAGCGAAGTGAAGCCGTGCAGCGTGGTCAGGCACAGGCTGTCCACGCCCCCGACCACCGCGGCGTCCGCGACCCCGACGTCGAGGTAGCGCGAAGCGGCGGCGAAGACCTTGGCGCTCGAGGAGCAGGCGGTGGAAAGGGTCGCCGCCGGCCCCTCGAGGCCGAGCGCGCGGCGCACGAAGTCGGTCATCGAGTAGAGGTTCTGCGCATGGCGGTAGTGCGGGTCCGGCAGCTCGCCTTGCGCATCGCGCGCGCGGTAGGCGAGCTCGGTCTGCAGGATGCCCGAAGTGCTGGTGCCGAGCAGCAGCGCGACCCTCCGGGCTCCATATTTCAATTTCACTTTTGAAACCGCATCGAGGAAGCCGTCCTGCGCCAGGCCGAGCTGCGCGAGGCGGTTGTTGCGGCAGTCGAACGCGGCGAGCGCCCCGGCGATGCGCTCTTCTTCCAGGCCGGCGACCCGCCCGATCCACGCGCGCAGCTCGGCGCGGTCGAAGTCGTTCGGCTTGAGGCCGCCCGCGCCGCGCCGCAGCGCCTCCAGCGTCGCGGCATTGCCGCGCCCGAGCGCGCTGGTTGCCGTGAATGCAGTGATGGCCAGGGGTTTCACTTTCTGGCCAGGGAAGCAGAAACGACAAAGGAAGCGAACGCGCCCACCGCGACGGTCAGGCCGATCGCGTTGAGCACCGGGTTGGACGACCAGGCGAGCGTGCCGAAGGCGATCAGCGTGGTGGCGCAGTTCACCACCAGCGCGAGCTGCGTGCGCCGGCGCACGTCGGCATCCGGCTCGGGGCGGTCGAAGAACAGTGAATAATTCAGGCCGATGCCCATCACCAGCAGCATCGCGATCAGGTGGAACACGGTCAAGCGCTGCCCGGCGATCAGCAGGGTGGCCGCGGTCAGCGCCAGCGCGAGCAGCACCGGAACCATGACTTGCAGCACCGCGCGCGCGCTGCGCAGGCCGAGCGCGAGCGCCAGCACGATCGCCGCCATGCCGAGCGCCGTCAGGCGCAGCGCCTCGACGCGGTAGCCGGCGAGCAGGCGTTCGGACTCCGCCTTGATGTCGAACAGCGGAAGCTCGCGCGCGAGCGCCTGGGCGTCGGCGACGCCGGAGAGCGGCACCAGCACGGCCCACTCCGCGCCGGACGGAACCACCAGCGCGCGGAGCTTGACGCCGAGGATCGTGCCGTCCAGGTCCTCGGTGCGCAGCGGGCCGCGGGTGCGGGCTTCCTCGACCTCGCGCAGGAAGGGTTCGAAAGTGCCGCGGCGAAACGGCAGTCCGCGCAGCGCCTCATCGAGATTTTTTCGCAGGGAAGAAGGCTCGGGCAGGGCTGCCAGGCGGCGTTGCTGCTCCGCGGCGCTCGGCACGTAGCGCGTCACCAGGTCGTAGCCGGAGATCGCGCCGCGCCGCACCAGCTCGCCGAGCGGCGCGTCGAGCGCCTCGGCGCGCTCGAGCGCCGCCTCGCGGGTCGGCGCGCGCACCACGAGCAGGTGGCGCACGTCGGGAGCGCCGAGCTCCTGGCGCAGCTTGCGGTCGGCCGCCTTGAGCGCCGCGGGCACCGGGTTCATCGCAGCAAGATCGTCCTCCCATAGATTTTTTGAGTTAAAAAAAAGAACTGCAACTGCTCCTGCGGCAAGTGCCCAGACAAGCGGTGCGAGGCCTTGCAAGGCGCCGATCGCGCTCCCGACGGGCGCCGGCAGCGCGAAGCCCCGCTCGGTCACCGCGCCTGGGCCGGCAAGCGCAGGCACGATCTCGCGCGTCACCAGGCCGGCGACCAGCACCCCGGTCATCGAGAACAGTCCGAGCTGCGCCAGGCCGGCGAAGCTCGACAGCAGCATCGTCAGGCCGCCGAGCACCGTGGTCAGCACCGCCAGGCGCAGCGTCGGCCAGATGCGCGCCAGCGCCTTGCCCAGGCTCTCGCCCGGCCCGGCGTTCAGGCAGGCGTAGCTCGGGTAGTCGACCGCCTCGCCGATGAGCGTAGCGCCGAAGCCGAGCGTGATGGCGTGGACGCTACCGAAGCAGAAGGCGACCGCCGCGATGCCGACGACGATCCCGCTCGCGACGGGGACAAAGCAAAGCGCCACCAGGCGCGGCCGGCGATACAGGCGCAGCAGCAGCGCCAGCACCAGGACGCTGGAGATCAGCGACAGCAGCCAGGCATCGCGCTCGATCGAGGCGCGCGAAGCCGCGGCAAATGCTCCCGCCCCGGAAATTTCCACCTCCAAGCCTGAATCCTTCAGCGCTTTCCGGACCGCATCGAGCGCGCGTGCCTGGGCGTCGGTGTCGAAGCCGCCGGCGAGCGTCTCGGCGACCAGCAGGGCGCGGGCGCCGTCGGGCGAGAACCAGACGCCGGCGCGCTTCGCCGGCGCCGCGGCCGGAAGGCCCTCGACGATCCGGCGCAGCTCGCCGGTCGGGTCGCGCGGCAGCAGCCCGCGCAGCGCAGCGCCGGATTGCGTGCCGAGCTCGGCAAGCGCCGTCTCGAGGGCCGCGCGCAGTCCCTGGGCGCTGAAGCGCTCGGGCGACACCTGCGGGCTGAGCAGGTAGCGAAGGCGCAGGAAGGCGTCGCGGTCGGCGCGCAGGCCCTCGGCATCGCCGTTCTGAACCGTGCCGAACAGTCCGCGCGCGCGCAGTTCTGCGGCGAGCGCCTGGCTTGCAGCGGCGAGCCGCTCCTCGGGCGCGCCGCCGAGCGCGACGAGCAGGACGCGCGAGCCGGCGCCGCTTTTCATCTGCTCGAGCAGCAGCTGCTGGGTGGGCGTGGCCGAGGGCGGCAGGAAGGCGCTCAGGTCGGCGACGATCGGCGTGCGCGCGATCTGCCAGACGCCAAGCGCGAGCGCCGCGAGCCAGATCGCGGCCGCGAGCCGCGACCGGCTAGTTTCGGTCATGCACGAGGGTCATCACCGAGCGGTCGCCGCCGGTCTCGACGATCTCGACGCGCGTGACGCGCGTTTCGGCGCCGGACAGGGCGATCGTCTCGACGTAGGTGCGCACGCGCGCTTCGCGCGGCGCGAGCTGCAGGCGCCAGGAATCGCGCGCGCCGGAGAGCTCGACCCGGTAGTGGCGCTCGAGCCGCGCCTGGTCGCCGGCGAGCGCGGCGCGCAGCCCTTCCACCAGCGCGCCGAGGGCCGGCTGCTCGCGCAGCGAGAACTGGCGGCTCTCGCCCTTGGTCCGGTTGAGCACGCTGAGCGCGTCGCCGTCGACGCTGGTGAGCTCGTCGAAGGGCGACAGCACGTGCTTCGACAGCCGGTGCGGGCGCTCGTAGCTCAGCCGGCCCTTGAGCTCGATCGGCCGCGTCAGCAGCGCGAGGTGCCGCGTCTCGACGAAGCTCGCGCTGCGGGCGGGAACCTCTGCCATGCCTTGCATCAGGATTTTCAGATCGAAGTCTTGCCCCGGTGAAGGCAAAGCGAGGGCAAGAAGCGCCGCCCCGATGAGGCTACGCGTGCCAGAAATCATAGAAGTTGAACCAGTTGTAGGGCGCGAGGCGGCAGTAGTGCTCGAGGCGCGCGGCGTAGCGCGCGATCCAGGGCTCGAGCTGCGCGGCGCGGCTGCGGCGGTCGACCTCCAGATGCTCGACGAACGGCTCGAAATGGATGGCGTAGCGCTTGCCGCCCTGGTACAGGCCGAAGAACAGCACCACCGGCGCCTTGAGCAGCGCCGCGACCAGCAGCGGCCCCTGCGGAAAGCTCGCCGGCGCGCCGAGGAAATCGCAGCGCACGGTCTTGTCCGACTTCAGCGCCCGGTCGCCGAGCATGCCGACGATCTCGCCGCGCTCGAGGCATTCGCGCACGCGCAGCAGCGTGTCGGGGCGGCCGAGCGGGATGACGCGGTTCTTCAGCTCGGGGCACAGCGCCTGGGCGACCGCCTCGGCGCTGGCTGCGTTGTCGGGATAGACCAGGACGTTGATCGGCAGCTGCTTGCCGATGCTGCCGAGCACGCGCAGGATTTCGAAGCTGCCGAGGTGCGATCCGAGCAGCAGGCAGCCGCGGCCGGCGGCGAGCGCCGCGGCCAGCGCCGCTTCGCCGTGCTCCTCGACGCTGAACTCGCGGTGCCGCCCGGCCAGCAGGTACACCCGGTCCTGGAGCATCGCGGCAAACGTCAGGTAGTGGCGCAGCACGTCCGACAGCTGGACCGGCCTGCCGAGGACGCGCGCGAGGTAGGCGCGCGACGCCGCGCTCGCACGGTGCGAGAACAGCACGAAGTAGACGCAGATCGGGTAGAGCAGCATCCGGCCGGCGGCATGGCCGAGCCCGAGGACCAGCCGTGCGCCGAGCCTCATCGCGAACAGGCTGCCGCGCTCGCGCTGCGCCAGCCAGCCCGCGCTCATGCGGCCTCGAAACGCCCCGAGGCGATCAGCGTCTCCCCGCGGTGCACGGTGAACTTCTGCTTTTCAATCCGGATCACGAACTCCTCTTCGGGAAGGAGCGGTGCGTGGAATTTCACCGCGGGCAGGCGCACGGCGCGCTGCTGCACGCCTGCCGCCCGCAGCACCTGCTCGAGCAGCACCACGCCCGGAACCACCGGGTTCCCCGGGAAATGCCCGGGCAGCGCCGGGTGACCGGCGGGAATGCGGCCGCGCGTCTCGAGAGGCTTCACGAGGTCACCTCGGCGCCGAGGGCGGCGACCAGATCGAGCAGCGCCTGGCGGGTGAGCTTGCCGTTCTCGTTGCGCGGCAACGCCGCGACCAGATGCAGCGGCCGCGGCAGGAAAGCGGGGTCGATGTGCTGGCGCAGGGCGGCGCGCAGGGCGCGCGCGCTGAGCCCGGGCGCGACCGCCAGGGCGCCAAGCCGCGCAGTGCCGTCGCGCACGTAGAACACGCCGTCCTGCACGCCCTCGATGCGGCACAGCGCGGCGTTGAGCGCTTCGAGCGAGCTGCGCTTGCCCGCGATCTTCACCAGGCTGGCCTTGCGCCCGCGCAGCAGGAAATGGCGCGCGTCGCGCGGCGCGAGCTCGTCGGCGATGCGCTGCGGCTCGAGGATGTGCCCGCCCTGCACCCAGAACTCGCCGCCGCGGCTGCTCAGGCCGACCCCGGGGCACAGCTCCCAGGCTTCGTCGAGCGCGCCGCGGCGCAGGGCGATCATGCCGGCCTCGCTCGAGCCGTAGATCTCGTACACCGGCGCCTGCCACAGCCGCTCGGCGTCGCGCGCGAGCCTGGCCTCCAGCGGCATGGTGGAGGACACGACGCCGGCAAGGCCCGGAAGCGGCTGCGCCGCGGCGACGCAGGCGCGCAGGTGCAGCGGCGAGGTCATCAGCCAGCGCGGCGCCTCGAGCGCTGCCGCCGCTGCGCCGAGGTCGGCCGGCAGCAGCGGCCGCGCGGCATGCACCGCCAGCCCGTTCTGCCACGGGAACATCACGGTGGATTCGAGGCCGAACATGTGCTGCGGCGGAATCGTGCCGACGACTCCGCCGCGGGGTGCGAGGCGCGCCCCCAGCGCGCGCGCTCCCGCCACCAGGGATCCCCAGGTCTTCGCATGCGGGACCGGCTTTCCGGTGCTGCCCGAGGTGAACACGATCGCGGCGACGTGCTTTTCGTCCACTTCGAGAGCCCGCGTTTGCGAAGTCTCCTGTGAAAGAAATACATCCTCGTCGGTCAGGCGGTAGGCGTCATAGCCCTCGCACGAATCCCGCACTGCCTGCGGCGCGCGGCTCGGCGGCAGCAGGGTGGTCTGGCCGGCGATCAGGCTGGCGGCGAACGCCACCATGAAGGCGTAGCGGTCCTCGCACAGGTTCACCACGTGGCGCCGCGCCGGCAGGCGGGCGGCGAGCCGCCGTACCGCGGCCTCGAACTCCCGGCGCGCCACCGGCGCGCCGCGGTGCCAGGCAAATGCCTTGTCTGGCCGATGACCCGCGAGCAGGGGGAGGGCGCTCACGCCAGTATCCTAGCGCTCGAGCAGCTTCGCCCGGCGCACGTTGCGCAGCAGCTGCAGGGGCGAGCCGTGCCGGTAGTTGCGGAAGCGCAGCCGCCGGTAAGCGTATTCACCGAGGAACAGCGCCGCGACCAGGGCATAGTTGATGAAATTGGTGAAGACCGACCAGGCGTCGCGGTTTCCCCACAGAGCGAGCGCCACCGATGCCGCTGCGGCCAGGACGAAGAGCAGCGTCCACAGCCAGGTCAGCAGCCGGGAATAGGACGCCAGCTCGTCGGTCAGGGTGCCCTGTTCCATCGCCGCAAAGCGCGCGATCAGCGGCTCGCGGCCGCGCACCAGGGTTCGGCCGAACAGCCAACACAGGCCAAGGTTGATCACTACAGGCGGGATAAGGAGCAACCATTCCGCCTCAGGAAGCACGAGGAAAAACGCCCCCGCCGCCAAGGGCGGAAGCAGCCACCGCGCCGGATGCTTCAGGTAAACGCTGCCCGCCAGGTAAGCGGCGAGCGCCGCGAGCAGCGCGAGCGCCGCGGCCGGCCGCGCGAAGTGCACCGTGAACGGATAGGCGAGGAGCAACGCGAGGCCGAGGGTGCGCCAGGCGGGCGAAGCGCGCAGCGCGGAACTAGGGGGCGCGTCGCTCCGCAATGTGCGAGGCCAGCGCCCGCAGCGAGCCGAAGATGCGGTCGTTGTCGGGATCGTCGGAGCGCAGCTTGAAGCCGTACTTCTTCGAGACGGCGACCGCGATCTCCAGGATGTCGATCGAGTCGAGCCCGAGGCCCTGGTCGCCGTACAGCGGGGTCGCGGGATCGATGTCGCTCGCCGCCACCTCGAGGTGCAGCACCTCGACCAGCAGGTCGGCGAGTTCGCGCTCGAGAATCGGCGCGGGTTGAGCCAAAGCTGTCATCGTCCTAGAGCAGGCGCAGTTGCGACTGGATTGCCTTCTCGAGGTTCTGGATCCAGCCGTTGTAATTCTTGTGGATCATGCCGTCGCGCGCGTCGAGGCCGGTGCTTTCGCGGTACTTGATGCTGTAGCTCTTGGTGTCGTACGCGACGTCGATGGTCGCGAGGTGCGTCCGCAGCGCGATGCGGCCCGAAATGCGGCCCAGCCCTTCCTGCTGCATCTGCCAGCCGAGCCCCGTACCTGCGCGCATGATCGCCTTGGAGACGTCGTCCATGGAGACGTTCTTGCCCACCGGGCCGACCACGGCGGCGTCGTTGACGTTGTAGACGGGCTGCGCACCGCCGCAGGCGCCCAGGCCGAAGGTGAGGGCCGCTGCCGCGATCAGGATGCCGAAGAATCTCATGTCTCTCCCCTTTGGTGGTTTGTCGCGAAATTCGGCGCGGATTATAGCGCGCCGCGCCGCGCGGTTGACGCTTCGGGCTTCGAAGTAGACAATGACTACATACGGTGGTGGAGATAAGATGACAATGACAACATATCACCATGGCGACCTGGCAGCAGCGGTGCTGGAGGCCGCGGGAACGATCGTCGAGAAGGAAGGGGCGCGCGGGCTGAGTGTGCGCGAGGCGGCGCGCCGGGCCGGGGTGTCGCACAACGCCCCCTACCGGCACTTCCCCGATCGGGAGGCGTTGCTCGCGGCGCTCGCCGCCGACGGCTTCGAGCAGCTGGCGAAGGCGCTGGAAAACCGCTCGGGGCGCGGGCTGGCGGATGCTTATGTCCGCTTCGCGCTCGAGCACCCGCAGCGCTTCCGGCTGATGTTTTCGGGCAGGGGCGAGCGCCCGGAGCTTCAGGCCCGGTTCGCTGCGGGCTTCGTCGCGCTCGGCAGCAGCGCGGGCCTCGCGGGGATGGCGGCCTGGTCGATGGTGCACGGTCTCGCGCAACTCATGCTGGGTGGCCAGCTCGCCAGCAGCGCCGAGCTCGCGGGGCAGGTGCTCGGCGCCGTGCGCTTCGTTCAGCGCTCGGCGTAAGAGCGGAAGGCCGCGGCGCAGTTGTCGGGGCCGGCGTGGCAGCGCAGCAGGCGGAAGGCTGCCCGGTGTGCCGCCACGGCAGGGCTGTACGAGCCCCACAGCTCGAGCGCCTTTGCCTTGTCGCCGCTTGCGATGGCGCCGCTCATCGCCGCGAGCAGCAGGTATTCGCGCGCCTCGGCTTGCAGGTCCTTCTGCTCGAGCAGCACCGCGCCGTGCTCGGCCATGCGCGCCGCGTTGCGCGCGCCGACCGCCTGGAACAGCGCCAGCCAGCGGCGCTGGAAGCCCTGCAGCGACCCGTAGCAGGGGCTCGCCACGATGCGCGCCCAAACCACGCCGACGTCGTCTGGCGCCAGGTAAGGATTGAGCGCCCGGGCGACGCGGATGGCGCTGTGCAGCCAGACGTCGAGCTCGCGCGCATCGCCGCGGCACTCGATCAGGCGCAGCTTGACCAGCTCGAGGTCCTTCTGCAGCTGCGTCGGCACCGATTCGGGCAGCGGCGGGCGCGCGCGCAGCAGGAAGTCGCGCCCGTACCACGCGAGGCGCGCGTTCTCGATGCGCTCGAAGGCGTAGGCGCCCTTGAACAGCGGGTTGACCGCGCGCTGGCTGCGTCCGGGCTCGAGCAGCTCGAGCAGCGGCACATCGACGTTGGCGAGCGCCACCACCTCGGCGGCGCTTTTCTCCAGGAAGCGATGGCGCGCGGCGTTCAGGTCGAGCACCGGCGCGTAGTCCGAGTTGGCCGGCATGCCGTAGCTCGCGAACAGAGGCTCGAGCGTGGCGCGGCTGCCGAGGTAGCGCGCGTCGAGGTCGCCCACGGTGAGCATGTGCACCGTCCACAGCTCTTTCGCCACTCCGGGATGCTCGAACACTTCAGCGCGCAGCGGCAGCGGCACCGGCGCCTCGCCGGCGACGATCAGCAGGTCGTGGTCGCTCGGCGCGAACACCGCGTAGTGCGGGAACTCCTCGCCCAGCGCGCCGATCACGGTGGCGACCAGCGAGGCGTCCATCTCGTAGAGCTGGATCCACTGCACCAGCAGCCCCCCGGAGTTGAGATGGCGGCGGATGCGCCGGTAGAACTCGCGCGTGAACAGGCTCGACACGCCGCTGACCCACGGGTTGGAGGGCTCGGAGATGATCAGGTCGTAGCGCCGGTTGCGCGCCGAGAAGAAGCTCTTGGCGTCGTCGATCAGGATCGCGCCGCGCGGATCGGCGAAAGCGCCGCTGTTGCGCGGCATGAAGCCACGCGCCGCCTCGGCCATCGCCGGCTCGATCTCGACGGTCTCGACCTGCTCGATCGCCAGGCTCTGCAGCAAGGTGTGCGTGGTGAGCCCGGTGCCGATGCCGATCACCGCGGCGCTCCGGGTCTCGGGCTTGAGCGCGAGCGGCAGCGCGGCGGTCAGCACCATGGTGATCTCGTCGGTGCCGCGCTCGCCGTCCGGGTTCATGTTGATCGCACCGTCGGACTTGCCGTTGGTGCGCAGGCTGAGCGCCTCGGGGTACTGCACCAGGTGCACGGTCGCGGTCTTGCCGTCACGGTTGTAGACGATGTCGGCGTCGCGCGACGCCGACAGCTCGCCGTGGCGGAATACGCCCGCGGTCATCTTGTGGACGTCGAGCTCGACGCCGATGCCGATGGCGAGAAACAGCACGCCGCAGGCGAGCGCCGCAGGCATCAAGGGTTTTTTCAGGAAATAAAGAAGAACCAAGCCCAGGGTGACGTCGACCAGCGCGCCGGCGATCAGCGTGCCTTTCAGCCCGAGCAGCGGCAGGCCGGCGTGCACCGCGAGCACCACGCCGGCGATCGCGCCGAGCGTGTTCGCGGCATAGACGCGGCCGATCGCAGCCTCGCCCGCGCCCCGGCGCAGCAGCGCCGCGGTCAGAAGCGGCAGCGTCATGCCGGCACAGAAGGTCGCCGGCAGCATCACCAGCGCGGCGATCGTCGCGCCCGTCAGGTTGAACAGCAGGTAGCCGGTGTCGCTGCGCGCCAGCCCCTTCATCAGCGCTTCCATCAGCGAGAAGCTTTGGTTGTAGACCGGCAAGGTGGCGAGCGCGGCGAGTCCCATCGCTACCTGCACGCCGGCGAGCAGCAGCACCGGATCGGCCGCGGCATCGGCGCGCCGGCGCACCGCCAGCCCGCCGAGCGCCAGCCCCAGGATGAAGGTGGCGAGCATCAGCTCGAACGAATTGGTCGAGGCGCCGAGCACCAGCGTGAGCATGCGGATCCAGCTGATTTCGTAGACCAAGGAGGCGAGCCCGGTAAGGAAGGCCACGGCGAGCAGCAGTCTTGCGCTGCTTTCATGAGATTCCTCTTTTAGGGGGGCATGGCGCAGCGGACGCGCCAGCACCCAGACCACGCCCGCGATCAGGAGGTTCAGAACCGCGGCGGTCTGCAGCGTGCCGGGCAGCCCTACCCAGGCGATGAGCACGAAGCCGCTCACCAGCACGCCGGCCGCCGCCCCCAGGCTGTTGGTGAAATAGAGCATCGCCACGGCCCCGCCTGCGGTGCCGCGCTCCGCTCGAGCCAGCCCTGCGCTCATCAGCGGGAAGGTCATGCCGAGGAGCACCGACTGCGGCAGGATCAGCAGGCAGGACAGGGCGAGCTTGGCGCCGAGGGCGAGCGATTCGTTGCCCAGGCGGGGAAGCAGGACTTCAAAAGACCACTCCGTGACGCCGACGAACAGCGGGTGGAAGGCGAGGGCCGCGAGGCCGACCACGGCCTCGACCGCAGCGTAGGCCGCAAGCGGATTGGCGAGGCGCGCCGAGCGGCGCGCGCACCATGCGGCGCCTGCGGCCATCCCGCCCATGAACACCGCCAGGACCAGCGACTGCGCGTAGGCGGCGTGGCCCAGGAACAGCTTCAGGTAGTGCGTCCAGACCGACTCGTAGATCAGCCCGGCGAAGCCCGACGCTGTGAAGAGAACGTAGAAGGCGCCGCGCCCCATGGCCTTATAATTGCATGTTTCTGCAACGGAAACATGGCGCAAACGCTCTACGACAAGCTCTGGGACAGCCACGTCGTCCACGTCGAGGAAGACGGGACGGCGCTGCTCTACATCGACCGCCACCTGGTGCACGAAGTGACCAGCCCGCAGGCCTACGACGGCCTGCGCGCCGCCGGGCGCAAGCCCTGGCGCATCGATTCGGTGGTGGCGACCGCCGACCACAACACGCCGACCACGGATTGGGACAAGGGCATCGAGGGCGTCGCCGACAAGATGGCCAAGCTGCAGATCCAGACGCTCGACGCCAACATGCGCGAGTTCGGCGCCAAGGTCTACTTCCCGTTCCTCGACAAGCGCCAGGGCATCGTGCACGTGATCGGGCCGGAGCAGGGCGCGACCCTGCCCGGCATGACGGTGGTGTGCGGCGACTCGCATACCAGCACGCACGGCGCCTTCGGCTGCCTCGCCCACGGCATCGGCACCTCGGAGGTCGAGCACGTGCTCGCCACGCAGTGCCTCACCGGGCGCAAGATGAAGAACATGCGCGTCAACGTCGAGGGCCCTCTGGGGCGCGGCGTGACGGCGAAGGACGTGGCGCTCGCGATCATCGGGCGTATCGGCACCGCGGGCGGCACCGGCTGCACCCTGGAGTTCGCCGGCAGCACGATCCGCGGACTGTCGATGGAAGGCCGCATGACGGTGTGCAACATGGCGATCGAGGCCGGCGCTCGCGCTGGCCTGATCGCGGTCGACGACACCACGCTCGCCTACCTCAAGGGCCGGCCGCTCGCGCCCAAGGGACCGCAGTGGGACCAGGCGCTCGCCTATTGGCGCGGTCTCAAGAGCGACCCGGACGCGAAATTCGATCGCGAGGTCACGCTCGACGCGCGCGACATCAAGCCGCACGTCACCTGGGGCACTTCGCCCGAGATGGTGGTGTCGATCGAGGACAGCGTGCCGGATCCCGACAAGGAGAAGGACAGCCTGCGGCGCGAAGGCATGGAGCGCGCGCTGGTCTACATGGGCCTCACGCCGCGCACGCGCATCACCGACATCAAGATCGACAAGGTGTTCATCGGCTCGTGCACCAATTCGCGCATCGAGGACCTGCGCGCCGCCGCGGCTGTCGTGAAGGGCAAGCGCGTCGCCTCTAGCGTGCGCGCGGCGCTGGTGGTGCCCGGCTCGGGCCTGGTGAAGGCGCAGGCCGAGAAGGAAGGCCTCGACCGGGTGTTCCGCGACGCCGGTTTCCAGTGGCGCGAGCCCGGCTGCTCGATGTGCCTGGGCATGAACCCCGACCGGCTGGAGGCGGGCGAGCGCTGCGCCTCGACCTCGAACCGCAATTTCGAGGGGCGCCAGGGCGTGGGCGGCCGCACCCACCTCGTCAGCCCGGCGATGGCGGCGGCGGCGGCGATCGCCGGCCACTTCGTCGATATCCGGACGTGGAGCTGAGATGGAAAAGTTCACCGTCCTGAACGGCCTGGTGTTGCCGCTCGACCGCGCCAACGTCGACACCGATCAGATCATCCCGAAGCAGTACCTGAGCTCGATCAAGCGCACCGGCTTCGCCGAGGGCCTGTTCGGCGCCTGGCGCAAGGATCCGCAGTTCGTGCTCAACCAGCCGCGCTACAAGGGCGCGCAGATCCTGCTGGCGCGCGAGAACTTCGGCTGCGGCTCCTCGCGCGAGCATGCGCCGTGGGCGCTGATGGACTACGGCTTCCGCTGCGTGATCGCGTCGTCGTTCGCCGACATTTTCTTCAACAACTCGTTCAAGAACGGCTTCCTGCCGGTGGTGCTGTCGGCCGCCGAGGTCGACCGCCTGTTCCACGAGTGCGCCGCCTTTCCCGGCTTCAGGCTGACGGTCGACCTGGACCAGCAGGTCGTCGCCACGGCCGAGGGCGCGCAGACGATGCGCTTCGACATCACGCCGTTCCGCAAGTACTGCCTGCTCAACGGCCTGGACGAAATCAGCCTCACGCTGCGCCACGCGGACAAGATCGCCGCCTTCGAGGCGCGGCGCAAAGCGCAGCACCCCTGGTACTTCTGAAATGAAGATCGCGGTTCTGCCCGGTGACGGCATCGGGCCGGAGATCATTTCCCAGGCGGTCAGGGTTTTACAGAAGCTGAATTTGGGACTTCAGTTTCATGAAACCCCTGTCGGCGGCACGGCGTACACCGCGCACGGCGATCCGCTCCCCGAGGCGACGCTCAAGGCCGCGAAAGACGCTGACGCTATCCTGTTCGGCGCGGTCGGCGAGCCGAAGTACGACAGCCTGCCGCGCGCCAAGCGCCCCGAGCAGGCGATCCTCGGCCTGCGCAAGGCGCTCGGCCTGTTCGCCAACCTGCGCCCGGCGCAGGTCTATCCCGAGCTCGCCGGCGCGTCGGCGCTCAAGGCCGAGGTGGTGGCCGGGCTCGACATCCTGATCGTGCGCGAGCTCACCGGCGACATCTATTTCGGCCAGCCGCGCGGTCTAAGAGAAATCGATGGTGTGAAAGAAGGCTTCGACACCATGCGCTACAACGAGACCGAAATCCGGCGCATCGCGCGCGTCGCGTTCGAGGCGGCGCGACGTCGGAAGAAAAGCGGCAGCGCGAAGCTCTGCTCGGTGGACAAGGCGAACGTTCTGGAAACCTCCCAGTTGTGGAGAGAAGTGGTCACGGCAGAGGCTCTTGCTTTTCCCGACGTAGAGCTAAGCCACATGTACGTGGACAACTGCGCCATGCAGCTGGTGCGCCACCCGAAGCAGTTCGACGTCATCGTGACCGGCAACCTGTTCGGCGACATCCTGTCCGACGAGGCCTCGATGCTCACCGGCTCGATCGGCATGCTGCCCTCGGCCTCGCTGGACGCGAACGGCAAGGGGCTGTACGAGCCGATTCACGGCACCGCGCCCGATATCGCCGGTCAGGGCATCGCCAACCCGCTCGCGACCATCCTGTCGGCGGCGATGATGCTGCGTTATTCGCTCAAGCAGGAGAAGGCGGCGGACCGCGTCGAGGCGGCGGTGCGCAAGGTGCTGGGCGCGGGTTGCCGCACCGCCGACATCTTTACCGCGGGGATGCGCAAGGTCGGCACCAAAGAAATGGGCGACGCAGTGCTGGCGGCGCTGTAAACTGCTGTTTATGTTGAGAGTCGGCATCGTCGGGTGGCGCGGAATGGTGGGCTCGGTCCTGGTGCAACGCATGCGCGAGGAGCGCGATTTCGACCACGCCGAGCCGCTGTTCTTCTCCACTTCGCAGGCCGGCGGCAAGGGGCCCGAGATCGGCAAGCCGGTCGACGTGGTGAAGAACGCGATGGACGTCGCCGAGCTGAAGAAGCTGCCGGTGATCATCGCCTGCCAGGGCGGCGACTACACCGCCGAGATGTATCCGAAGCTGCGGCGCGAAGGCTGGAAGGGCTACTGGATCGACGCCGCCAGCACGCTGCGCATGCAGGACGACGCCGCGATCATCCTCGATCCGGTCAACATGCCTTTGATCAAGCAATCCCTCGATGGAGGAATCAAGAACTTCATCGGCGGCAACTGCACGGTCAGCCTGATGCTGATGGGCATGGCCGGGCTGTTCCTGAACGACGAGATCGAGTGGATGACCAGCATGACCTACCAGGCGGCTTCCGGCGCGGGCGCGGCGAGCATGCGCGAGCTGGTGGCGCAGATGGCGCGCATCGGCGGCAGCTCCGCCCGCCTGCTCGACGATCCGGCCTCGGCGGTGCTCGACATCGACCGTGCCGTCACCGACGCGATCCGCTCGCCGGATCTCCCCCGCGACCATACCGAGCAGCCGCTCGCCGCGAGCCTGCTGCCCTGGATCGACAAGGATCTCGGCAACGGGCAGAGCCGCGAGGAATGGAAGGCGCAGGCCGAGGCCAACAAGATCCTCGGCAAGAACGGCAACCCGGTGCCGATGGACGGCATCTGCGTGCGCATCGGTGCGATGCGCTGCCACAGCCAGGCGCTGACGATCAAGCTGCGCCGGCCGGTGCCGCTGGACGAGGTCGAGGGCATGATCACGGAGGGGAACGACTGGGTGAAGCTGGTGCCGAACCGGCGGGCCGAGTCGCTGGCCGAGTTGACCCCGGCGGCCGTGACCGGGAAGCTCTCGGTCCCGGTGGGGCGCTTGCGCAAGCTGCCGATGGGAGAGGACTATCTTGCGGCCTTTACGGTCGGGGACCAGCTCCTGTGGGGGGCCGCCGAGCCCTTGCGCCGGATGCTGCGTATCCTTTTAGATGCCGGGGTAAAGGCGTAAAGATCAAGAAAGTTTCTCGATTTGCAGGCCTAAGCCCATGATGTTAAATTACTTGGTCCTGCTAAGACGATTCAGGGGTGGGGAGACCGTGGGCAGAGCAATAACCGTCGCGATCCTTGCAGCCGCGCTGGCACTGGCGGCGCCGCTGTTCGCGCACGCCGCAGGCCTGGGCAGGCTCACCGTTTTCTCGCCGCTCGGCCAGCCGCTGAACGCCGAGATCGAAATCGTCGCGCTGCGCCCGGGCGAGGAAGAAGGCCTGGTCGCCCGGCTCGCGCCGATGGAGGCCTATAGCGCAGCCGGCATCGAGCCGGGCGCTGCGACCGTCGGCATCCGCTTCGCGATCGAGCGCCGCGAAGGCCGCCGCTTCCTGCGGCTCACCACACAGACGCCGATTAACGATCCATTCGTCGAGCTGCTGGTCGAGCTGCAGTGGAGCTCGGGCAAGCTGACCCGCGAGTACACCTTCCTGCTCGATCCGCCGGAATACAAGGCGCCGCAGGTCATTGCCGCGATGCAACCCCCGGCGCCGCCGGTGAAACCCGCCGCCGAAGAAGCCAAGGCGGCGCCAGCGGTCGAGGCGAGGCCCTTGGAGCCTGCCGCCCCGCCGGTCATTACCCCGGCCCCGGACACCCCCGCAACCACCACGCCTCCGGCCGCTCCCCGGGCCGACGCGCCCGCGCCGCCGGTCACGGCAGCGCCGATTGCCCCTGCGCCTTCGGACCCGGCCCCCGCAGGCTCCGCGACCCCGGCGGCGTCCGCAGCGCCGCCGGCGAACACCTACGAGGTCGTGAAAGGGGACACGCTCGGCGCGATCGCGAAGCAGCACCTGCCGCCCGGCATCACGCTCAACCAGATGCTGATCGCGATCTACCGCGCGAACCAGGACGCCTTCATCCGCGAGAACATCAACCTGGTGCGCGCCGGGCGCATCCTGAACATTCCCTCGGGCGACGACTTCGGCACCGTAGACGTGGCCGAGGCGAATCGCGTCGTGCGCGCCCACATGGCCGAGTTCCGCGACTACCGCACCCGCCTCGCGGCGGTGCCCGCGGCCGCCGAGGCTGCGCCGGGCCAGCAGCGTGAAGCCGCCGGGCGCATCGAGCCCAAGCCCGAGGCGGCGAAGCCGTCGGCGGCGCCGCAGGACCAGGTCAGGCTGTCCAAGGCCGATCCCCAGAAGCCGGGCGCCGCGCAGGCCGCGCGCGGCGACGATCTCGTCGCACGCGAGCGCGCGCTCAAGGAAGCGCAGTCGCGCGTCGGCGACCTGGAGAAGAGCGTCGCCGACCTGCAGAAGCTGCTCGAGATCCGCAACCGGCAGCTCGCCGAGCTCGAGAAGAAAGCCGGGGCGAAGCCCGCTGCGCCGGCTCCCGCACCTGCCGCCAAGGCGCCGGAAGCTCCGAAACCCGTTGCCGAGGCGCCCAAGCCGGCGCCCGTGCCCGCCGCCAAGGCGCCCGAGGCCCCGAAACCCGCCGTTGAAGCCCCGAAGCCGGCTGCCGAAGCCCCGAAGCCGGCTGCCGAAGCGCCCAAGCCCGCGGCCAAGGCCGCCACGCCGCCGCCGGCGCCCGAAGCGAGCGTACTCGACGAGATTCTCGGCAACACGACCTACCTCGCCGCGCTCGGCGGGATCGTGGTTCTGCTGGTCGGCTACTTCTTCTACGCCTGGAGAAAAAAAAAGGCCGTACAAGCCAAATTCCACGATAGCGTGATGGGAGCGGCGGCCGCGGGGGCCGCCACGGGCGCAGAACCGACCCTCGGAGCCACTACTCCGCCCCCCGCATCGCAGCCGCAGCCCGCCAGCGGAGCTCCGGCGGCCATGGCCGCGGAAGAAGTCGACCCGATCGCCGAAGCCGACGTGTACATGGCCTACGGCCGGGACGCGCAGGCCGAAGAAATCCTCAAGGAATCGCTGCAGAAGGACGCCAGCCGCGTCGCGGTTCACGTCAAGCTGCTCGAGATCTACGCCAACCGCAAGGATGTAAAGAGCTTCGAGCAGGGGGCGCTCAAGCTCAAGAACCTGACCGGGGGCAGCGGCGCGGACTGGGACAAGGTGGCCGGGCTCGGCCGCTCGATCGATCCGCAGAACGGCGTCTACGGCACCGGCGCTCCGGCCGCCGCACCGGCCCCGGCGGCCGCTGCGGCACCCGCGCCGACGCTCGACTTCGACGTCGGCGGCGCAGGGCAGGCTTCGGCCTCGGCGCCCGACCTGACCCTGGACGCTGCACCCAAGCCCGCCGCCGATGCCGGGCTCGATTTCGACGTGAGTGGCGCTCCCGAGAAAAAAGACGTGTCGTCCGACGAGACCGTGGTCGTGTCGGCGGCGGACAGGGCGGCGGGCGGGATGGATTTCAACCTCGATCTGGGCGGTGCCGCCGAGAAGCAGCCCGAGCCGGCCGCACCGACGGCTGCGGCTGCGCCTGCGGACGGCGGGCTGAGCTTCGATCTCAACCTCGACCTCGGCGGCGACAAGCCGGCCGCGGCCGCGCCGGCGGCGGCGCCCGACCTCTCGACGATCAGCCTCGAGCTCGGTTCGCCCGACACTGCCGCGGTCGCCCCGGGCACCGATCCGAAATGGCAGGAGGTCGCCACCAAGCTCGACCTTGCGAAAGCCTACGAGGAAATGGGCGACAAGAACGGCGCGCGCGAGCTGCTCAACGAAGTCATGAAGGACGGCGACGCGGCGCAAAAAGGCCAGGCGCAGCAGCTGCTCGCGAAGCTGGGCTGAAAAGCTCCATTAGCAGGATCGCTCTCGGACTCGAGTACGACGGCAGCCGTTTTCTCGGCTGGCAGACCCAACCCGGCGGTGGCACCGTGCAGGACGCGCTCGAACCGGCGCTCGGCGAAATCGCCGGCGCGCCGGTGTCGGTGACCTGCGCCGGGCGCACCGACCGCGGCGTGCATGCCCGCGCGCAGGTGGTGCACTTCGATACCGAGGCGCGCCGGCCGGAATCCGCGTGGGTGCGCGGCGTCAACACACTGCTGCCGGATTCGGTGGCCGCCCTGTGGTCGAGGGAGGTCGCCGCGGAGTTCCACGCGCGCTACAGCGCGATCGCGCGCACTTACCGCTACGAGCTGCTCAACCGCCCGGAGCGGCCCGGGCTCGACGCCTCCACCGTCGGCTGGTTTCACTTGCCGCTCGACGTGGAAAAGATGCGCCAGGCCGCGGCCTGTTTCGTCGGCGAGCACGATTTCTCGGCCTTCCGCTCGTCGGAGTGCCAGGCGAAGTCCGCGGTGCGCACGATTCACGCTTTCGACATCCAGAAGAATTCGGACAGGATCGATTTCGTCGTGCGCGCCAACGCCTTCCTGCACCACATGGTGCGCAATCTCGTCGGCACGCTGGTCTACGTCGGCAAGGGCAAGCGCCCGCCGCAGTGGGCGCGGGAGCTGCTCGAGGCGAAGGACCGGAGCAAGTCGGCGCCGACGTTCGGCCCGCAAGGGCTGTACCTCGAGAAAATCGAGTACGAGCCGAAATGGCAGCTGCCGGCATGAGGCCGCTCTGAGAACGCGAGTGAAAATCTGCGGCATCACGCGCGCGCAGGACGCGCGCGCTGCGGCCGAAGCGGGCGCCGACGCGATCGGCCTGGTGTTCTACCCGCCGAGCCCGCGGTATCTGTCGGTCGAGCGCGCGCGCGAAATCCGCGACGCGCTGCCGCCCTTCGTGCAGACCGTGGCGCTGTTCGTCAACGCCGACGCCGCCCAGGTATCGCAGGCGATCGGCCGCGTGCACCCGGCGATGCTGCAGTTCCACGGCGACGAATCGCCCGATTTCTGCGCGCAGTTCGATCTGCCGTTCGTCAAGGCCTGCAGAGTGAAAAAGGGGGTCTCTGCGCTAGAATACCTGCGCCCTTTTTCACGCGCGGCGGCCTGGCTGTTCGACAGCTTCGTCCCGGAGTACGGCGGGGTCGGCGAGACCTTCGACTGGTCTCTGGTTCCCGCCAAGCCCGAGCGGCCCGTGATCCTGTCCGGCGGGCTGACGCCGGACAACGTCGCCGAGGCGATCCGGCGCGTGCGGCCCTGGGGCGTGGACGTGTCGAGCGGCGTAGAGTCGGCGAAAGGCATCAAGGACGCCGCGAAGATCGCGGCCTTCATAGCAGAGGTCAGGCATGCGGATGTATGACTTGCCCGACGCGCGGGGACATTTCGGCCCCTACGGCGGGATCTTTGTCGCCGAGACGCTCACCGCCGCGCTCGAGGAGCTGCGCGTCGCCTACGAGCGCGCGCGCCAGGATCCGGCGTTCGAGGCCGAATTCCGCTACGAGCTCAAGCACTACGTTGGCCGTCCCAGCCCGATCTACCACGCCAAACGCCTGTCGCAGCGCTGCGGCGGGGCGCAGATCTACATCAAGCGCGAGGACCTGAACCACACCGGCGCGCACAAGATCAACAACACCATCGGCCAGGCGCTGCTGGCGCGCAACATGAAGAAGCCGCGCGTCATCGCCGAGACCGGCGCCGGCATGCACGGCGTCGCCACCGCGACGGTGGCCGCGCGCTACGGCATGGAATGCGTCGTCTACATGGGCTCGGAGGATGTGAAGCGCCAGTCGGCGAACGTTCACCGCATGGGCGTGCTGGGCGCGAAGGTGGTGCCGGTCGAATCGGGCTCGAAGACGCTGAAAGACGCGCTGAACGAGGCCATGCGCGACTGGGTGACCAACGTCGACAACACTTTCTACATCATCGGCACCGTCGCCGGACCGCACCCGTACCCGATGATGGTGCGCGACTTCCAGTCGGTGATCGGCGAGGAGTGCCTGGTGCAGATGCCCGAGCTCGCCGGCCGGCAGCCCGACGCGGTCATCGCCTGTGTCGGTGGCGGCTCGAATGCGATGGGCATCTTCTATCCCTACATCCCGCACGGCAAGGTGAAGCTGATCGGCGTCGAAGCCGCGGGCGAGGGCCTCGCCACCGGCCGGCACGCGGCGTCGCTGTGCGCCGGCAGGCCGGGCGTGCTGCACGGCAATCGCACTTACCTGCTGCAGGACGCCAACGGCCAGATCAGCGAGACGCACTCGGTGTCGGCAGGCCTCGACTATCCCGGCGTCGGTCCCGAGCACGCCTGGCTGAAGGACAGCAAGCGCGCCGAATACGTCGCGGTCACCGACGCCGATGCGCTGGCCGCGTTCCACGAGCTGTGCCGCACCGAGGGCATCATCCCGGCGCTCGAATCGGCGCATGCCGTGGCGCAGGCGATGACGATGGCCCCGGCGATGTCTAAGGACGCGATCCTGCTGGTCAACCTCTCGGGCCGCGGCGACAAGGACATGCATACGGTCGCCGAGCGCTCGGGGACGAAGCTTTGATGTCGCGCATCCAGGGCCGCTTCGAGGCGCTCGCCAAGGCGAAGCGCAAGGCGCTCATTCCCTACATCACCGCGGGCGATCCGCATCCCTCGCTCACCGTGCCGCTGATGCGCGCGCTGGTGGAGGGGGGCGCCGACATCCTCGAGCTCGGCGTGCCGTTCTCCGACCCGATGGCCGACGGCCCGGTAATCCAGCGCGCCGGCGAGCGCGCGCTCAAGCATGGGGTCGGGCTTTCCGAGGTATTGAAACTTGTTACTGAATTCAGAAAAGCGGATTCAGCCACGCCGGTCGTGCTGATGGGCTACGCCAACCCGATCGAGTCGATGGGCATCGAGAAATTCGTCGCCGCCGCCCGGGCCGCCGGGGTCGACGGCGTGATCGTGGTCGACTACCCGCCGGAGGAATGCGAGCAGTTCGCCGCGCTGGCGAAGAAGGCGGGCATCGATCCGGTGTTCCTGCTGGCGCCGACTTCGACCGACAAGAGAATCGAACAGGTCGCGCGGGTCGGCAGCGGCTACCTCTACTACGTGTCCTTGCGCGGGGTCACCGGTGCGGCGAACCTCGATTTTTCCGAAGTGAGTTCCAGGATTCCAGCGATCCGTGCCGCTACCCGTCTCCCTATCGGGGTCGGCTTCGGCATCCGCGACGCCGAGTCGGCGCGCCGCGTGGCGCAGACCGCGGACGCGGTCGTGATCGGCAGCCGGATCATCCAGGAGATCGAGGCCGGGAGCCCGGAGGGTGCCGTTGCCAGGGTCAAGGCTTTTCTGAAACCGATTCGACAGGCACTCGACGCATGAGCTGGCTGCAGAAGCTGCTGCCCCCCAAGATTCAGCGCGCCGGCCCGGGCGCGCGCAAGACCGTGCCCGAGGGCCTGTGGACCAAGTGCCCGGCGTGCGACGCGGTCCTGTACAGCACCGACCTCGAGAAGAACCTCAACGTCTGCCCGAAGTGCGGGCACCACGAACGCCTCGCCGCGCGGCCGCGCCTCGACGCGCTGCTCGATCCCGACGGCCGCTTCGAGATCGGCTCGGAGGTGCTGCCGGTCGACACGCTGAAGTTCAAGGACACGCGCCGCTATGTCGAGCGCCTCGCCGAGGCACAGGAAGAGACCGCCGAAGGCGACGCGCTGGTGGTGATGCAGGGCTCGATCAAGGCGCTCGGCGTGGTGTGCTCGGCGTTCGAGTTCGGCTTCATGGGCGGCTCGATGGGCTCGGTGGTCGGCGAGCGCTTCGTGCGCGGCGTGCGCGTGGCGATCGAGCAGAAGCTGCCGTTCATCTGTGTCACCGCCTCGGGCGGGGCGCGCATGCAGGAGGGCGCGCTGTCACTGGTGCAGATGGCCAAGACCACCGCGGCGCTGACCGACCTCGCCGAGCGCGGCCTGCCGTTCGTCTCGGTGCTCACCGACCCGACCATGGGCGGGGTTTCGGCGAGCTTCGCCATGATCGGCGACGTGGTGATCGCCGAGCCCAAGGCGCTGATCGGCTTCGCCGGGCCGCGCGTCATCGAGCAGACCGTGCGGCAGAAGCTGCCCGAGGGCTTCCAGCGCGCCGAGTTCCTGCTGGAGAAGGGCGCGATCGACATGATCGTCGACCGCCGCCAGCTGCGCGACAAGCTGCACGCCGTGCTTGCGCTCTTGCAGGGGTTGCCCGCCGAGGTCGGAGTGTGATGCGGCCGGCGTGAAGACCCTCGGGCAGTGGCTTGACTTCGTCGAGCGGCAGCACCCGCAGGCGATCGCGATGGGCCTGGAGCGGGTTTCTCGGGTATGGACGCGCATGAAGATGCGCTTGGAATGCCCTGTGATCACCGTGGGCGGGACCAACGGCAAGGGCTCGACCTGCGCCATGCTCGAATCGATCCTGCGCGCCGGCGGACGGCGCACCGGCCTGTACTCCTCGCCGCATCTGCTGCGCTACAACGAGCGCGTGCGCATCGGCGGCGCCGAGGCCGGGGATGCCGCGCTCTGCGAAGGCTTTGAAGCCGTGGAAAGCGCGCGCCAGGGGGTGCCGCTGACCTACTTCGAGTTCGGCACGCTGGCGGCGCTCTGGGCCTTCAGGGCGGGGAAAGTCGAGATCGCGGTGCTCGAGGTCGGCCTGGGCGGCCGGCTCGACGCGGTGAACGCGCTCGACACCGATTGCGCGGTGCTGACCAGCGTCGGCCTGGATCACACGGACCTTCTCGGCGCGGATCGCGAATCGATCGGGCGCGAGAAGGCCGGCATCTTCCGCCCCGGGCGTCCCGCGGTGGTCGCCGAGCCGGATCCGCCGCGCTCGGTCGCCGCAGCGCCGGGCGAGAAGCTTTTCCTGGGCAAGGATTTCGGTTTTCAGGTGCAGGAAAACCAGTGGAGCTATTGGGGCCCCGGCGGACGGCGCGGCGGGCTCGCCTACCCGGCGCTGCGCGGGGCGATCCAGCTGCGCAACGCCGCCGCCGCGCTGTGCGCGCTCGATGCGCTCGGGCTGCCGGTGGCGATGCAGGACGTGCGGCAGGGGCTCGCCGGCGTCGAACTTGCCGGGCGCTTCCAGGTGCTGCCCGGCCGGCCGCAGCTGATCCTCGATGTCGCGCACAACGTGCAGGCGGCCGAGACGCTGGCGGAAAATCTCGCGGTCTCGGGCTATGCGCCCGAGACGATCGCGGTGTGCGGCATGCTGCGCGACAAGGACATCGCCGGCGTGCTGCGTGCGATGGCGCCGCGCGTGACGCGCTGGCATCTCGCCTCGCTTCCCGGTCCGCGCGGCGCGTCCGCGGATGAACTCAAGGAAAAACTTCCAGGCGAGGCGTTCACGTTCGATTCCGCGCAATCGGCACTGGCCGCGGCGCTCAAGCGCGCGGGGCAGGGTGATAAGATCGTCGTGTTCGGCTCCTTTCTCACCGTCGGCGAAGCGATGGCATGGCTGCAGAACAACAAGACGTCGAGACGCTGAAGCGCCGCGGACGAAGACGCCTGGTCGGCGCGGTGGCGCTGGTGCTGGCTGCGGTGATCGTGCTGCCGATGGTGTTCGACTCCGCGCCGCGCGTCGCCGCGCCCGCGGTCGAGACGCGCATCCCGGGCGAGGACGAGAAGCCCTTTGCGCCAAAAGCTCCTGAGAAAAAAGCCACGGTTGAAAAGAAAACGGCGCCCCCAGTTCCGCCAGAGCAATACGTGGTGCAGGTCGGCGCCTTCGCCAACCTCGCCGGGGTCACCGCCAAGCTCGATGCCGCAAAGCTGCCGTATTACACCGAGCCGCTGAAAGGCAAGCTGACGCGCGTGCGCGCCGGCCCCTTTCCCAGCCGCGAGGCTGCCGAGAAGGCTCTCGAACGGCTGAAGAGCCTCGGCTTCCAGCCCGGCGCGGTGAGCGCCAAGTCCGGATGACCTGGATCGATTACCTCGTCATCGCGGTGCTGCTCCTCTCGGTCGCGTGGGGCGCGTGGCGCGGGCTGGTGCACGAGATGCTGTCGCTCGCCGGCTGGGTCCTTGCCTTCGTGGGCGCGAACCTGCTGGCCGCGCCGCTTTCCGAGACGTTCCCGGCGGGCATGCGGCCGGAGCTGCGCGTGGTGGTCGCGTTCGTGCTGGTGTTCATCGGAGCGCTGGTGCTCGCGACGCTGGTCGCGGCGCTGGTGACGAAGTTCATCAAGGTTTCGGTGCTGCACAGCCTCGACCGCTGGCTCGGCGCGCTGTTCGGGCTGATTCGCGGGCTGGTGATCATCATTGCCCTCGCCATGATCGCGGGCCTCACGCCGTTGCCCGGCACGGCGGACTGGAAAGACTCCGCCACGGGCTATTCGCAGGCCCAGACGGTGATCCAGCTCAAGCCCTGGCTGCCCCCGGCGTTGGCCGAGCGCCTGAAATATAATTAGCCCTTAACCCCAGCGGGAAGCCGTTCCCATGTGCGGGATCCTCGGAGTCGTCGCCCGTTCGCCCGTCAACCAGCTCCTCTATGACGGGCTGCTGCTCCTGCAGCACCGCGGCCAGGACGCGGCGGGCATCGTCACCAGCGAGCACAACTCCTTCCACATGCACAAGGCGCCGGGCATGGTGCGCGACGTGTTCCGCACCCGCAACATGCGCTCGCTCGGCGGCAACATGGGCATCGCGCACTGCCGCTACCCGACCGCCGGGTCGGCGTTCAGCTCGGCCGAGGCGCAGCCCTTCTACGTCAACTCGCCGTTCGGCATCGTCCTCGGCCACAACGGCAACCTGACCAACGCGGATCAGCTCAAGGACGAGATGTTCCGCACCGACCTGCGCCACATCAATACCGGGTCGGATTCCGAGGTGCTGGTCAACGTGCTGGCGCACGAGCTGGAGAAGACCTCGGTCAAGCTGCGCCTGGAGCCGCAGACGGTGTTCGCCGCGGTGGTGAACGTGCACCGCCGGGTGCGCGGCGCCTATGCGGTGGTGGCGATGATCGCCGGCTACGGCGTGCTCGCGTTCCGCGACCCGTTCGGCATCCGCCCGGCGGTCATCGGCTACAACGAAACGAATACCGGCACCGAGTACATGGTCGCCTCGGAGTCGGTGGCGCTGGACGCGAACGGCTTCCGCCTGCTGCGCGACATCGCCCCCGGCGAGGCGGTGTTCATCGACGAGGACGGCAAGTTCCACAGCCAGCAGTGCGCGCCGCGCTCGAGCCTCAATCCCTGCATCTTCGAGTACGTCTACCTGGCGCGACCCGACTCGGTGATCGACGGCGCCTCGGTCTACGAGGCGCGCCTCAACATGGGCGAGGCGCTCGCCGCGAAGATCAAGCGCCAGCACCGCCAGCTGCAGGTCGACGTGGTGATCCCGATCCCGGACTCGAGCCGCCCCTCGGCGCTGCAGCTCGCCGCCGGGCTGGGGGTGCCGTACCGCGAGGGCTTCGTCAAGAACCGCTACATCGGCCGCACCTTCATCATGCCCGGCCAGGCGGTGCGCAGCCGCTCGGTGCGCCAGAAGCTCAACCCGATGTCGCTCGAGTTCTCCGGCAAGAACGTGCTGCTGGTCGACGATTCCATCGTGCGCGGCACCACCAGCCGCGAGATCGTGCAGATGGCCCGCGAGTCGGGCGCGCGCAAGGTGTTCTTCGCCTCGGCGGCGCCGCCGGTGCGCTTCCCCAACGTCTACGGCATCGACATGCCGACGCGCGCCGAGCTGATCGCGGCGCACCGCAGCGAGGACGAGGTGGCGCGCGAGATCGGCGCCGACGCCCTGATCTACCAGGACCTGGACGCCCTCAAGGACGCGGTGCGGCGGGTCAACCCGAAGCTCGCGAGCTTCGAGACCTCCTGCTTCGACGGGGAATACATCACCGGCGACATCACCACCGACTACCTGCGCTCGATCGAGGTGCGCCGCGACGCCAAGCGCGACTCGGGCGAGGATGAGGCCCCGCAACTCGACCTGAATTTGGCCGCTTGATATATAATTAGTCCAGTTTTCGCGCCGATTTGAGCCACAGCTTGCGGGCGCGCTACAAATTCCGCTAAAGCGTGCCGAGAGAACCCGGTCCGCTTACAAAGAGAGGCCGGGTTTTTTTATGGACAAAAAGTCAGCACCAGCCACCCTGGGCGTGCGCGCCGGGCAAGTGCGCAGCCAGTTCCAGGAGCATTCCGAGGCGCTGTACCTCACCTCGAGTTACGTCTTCGAGAACGCCGCGCAGGCCGCGGAGCGGTTCGGCGGCGGCGAAGGCATGGTGTACACGCGGTACACCAACCCAACGGTCGCCATGTTCCAGGATCGCCTGGCAGCGCTCGAAGGCGGGGAAACCTGTGTCGCGACCGGCTCCGGGATGGCCGCGATCCTCGCGACGGCCATGGTGCACCTGAAAAGCGGCGACCACGTGGTGTGCTCGAACGCGGTGTTCGGCGCGACCATCCAGTTGTTCAGCACGCTCCTCGCGCGCTTCGGCATCGAGACCACCTACGTCTCGCCGACCCGCGTCGAGGAGTGGCAGAAGGCGCTCAGGCCGAACACGCGGCTGCTGTTCCTCGAGACTCCCTCGAACCCGCTGACCGAAATTTCCGATATCGAAAAACTGTCAAAGGTCGCAAAGCAGGCTGGCGCGTTGCTCGCCGTGGACAACGTCTTCTGTACACCGGTGCTGCAGAAGCCCCTCGAGCTGGGCGCCGACATCGTGGTGCATTCCGCGACCAAGTACCTCGACGGTCAGGGGCGCGTCATGGGGGGAGCGGTCGTCGGATCGAAGGCGCTGGTTGGCGAGCCGATGACCATCTTCCTGCGCACCGCCGGCCCGACCCTTTCGCCGTTCAACGCCTGGGTCCTGCTCAAGGGGCTTGAGACGCTCGATCTGCGCATCCGCGCCCAGTCCGCCGCGGCGCTCGAGCTTGCGCGCTGGCTGGAAGGTCACAAGGCGGTGGCGCGCGTCTACTATCCCGGCCTTGCGTCCCACCCGCAGCACGAGCTCGCGAAGCGGCAGCAGCGAGGCAGCGGCGCCATCGTTTCGTTCGACGTGAAGGGCGACCGGGCCGCCGCCTGGCGGGTCATCGACGCGACGCGGCTCGTCTCGATCACCGGCAATCTGGGCGACGTGAAGACCACGATCACGCATCCCGGCAGCACCACGCACGGGCGCATCTCGCCTGAGGCGCGCGCCGCGGCTGGAATCGGCGAAGGGCTGATCCGGCTCTCGGTCGGGCTCGAAGCGGTCGAGGACCTGCAGGCCGACCTGCAGCGCGGACTGGGCTAGGCGCCTACCAGCGCACCAGCTGGAACTTGCCGCTGGCGGCCTCCAGGTAGCCGCCCTTGCCGTACCAGTCGGGCAGGACCCAGCGCTCGCAACGCTTGCCGTCGACCTCGAGCGCGTGGCGCCCGGGACGGTGGGTGTGGCCGTGGATCAGCCGCCGCACGCCGTGACTGCGCAGCGCCTGCCGCACCGCGCCGTCGTTGACATCCATGATGTCAGGGGCGTCGGCGCTCATCTTCGCCCGCATCTTTTCCTCGACCACCTGGCGGCTCTTCTCCCGCATGGCGAGAGTGGCGACGCGCCGCTCGGCCAGCGGCTTCGCCAGGAACGCCGCCTGGAAGGCCGGCGAGTGCGCCTGGCGCCGCCAGGCCTGGTAGTCGAGATCGTCGGTGCACAGCGTGTCGCCGTGCATCAGCAGGGTGGGCTCGCCGCCGAGCTCGGCGATCGTCGGGTCCTCGAGCAGGCGCGCGCCGGTCGCGGCGCAGAAACGCTCGCCGATGAGCAGGTCGCGGTTGCCGTGCATCAGGTAAAGCGCGACCCCGCCGCGCGACAGCTCGCGCAGCAGGCCGGCAATCACCGAGTTGAACGGCTCGCCCAGGTCGTCGTCGCCGATCCAGTACTCGAAGAAGTCGCCGAGGATGTACAGCGCCTCGGCCGAGCGCGCTTCCTCCTCGATGAAGCGGATGAAGCGCTCGTTTGCTGCCGGCCGCTCCTCGGTGAGATGCAGGTCCGAGATGAAGAGCGTGGGCACTACTTCTTGGCTTGGACGATCGCCATCGATTCGATCACCACCGCCTGGCGCGGCACGTCGTTCGGCCCGGTGGGGGTCTTGGAGATCTGCATCACCACGTCGAGGCCCGACACCACCTTGCCGAACACCGCGTAGCCCCAGCCGTCCTGGCCGGGAAAGTTCAGGAAGTCGTTGTTCTTGACGTTGATGAAGAACTGCGCGCTCGCGGAGTGCGGGTCGTTGGTGCGCGCCATGGCGAGGGTGCCGAGGTCGTTCTTCAGCCCGTTCTTCGCCTCGTTCTGGATCGGCTTGCGGGTCGCCTTCTCCTTGCCCGCGGAGCCGATACCGCCGCCCTGGATCATGAAACCGTCAATCACGCGGTGGAAAATCATGCCGGCGTAGTGCCCGTCCTTCACGTATTGCAGGAAGTTCTCGACCGTCTTGGGCGCCTTGGCCGGGTACAGCTCGAGCCGGATGGTGCCGGCGCTGGTGAGCACGTCGACCTGCGGATCGGCGGCGAGCGCCCCGGGGGCGACCGCGGCGGCGGAAAGGATGAAGAGATGTTTGAAGTTCAACCGGAACCCTCGTAGATGATTTTCCAGCTCGCGCCTTCCTTGAACCAGTACTGGCGCTTGCGCATGGTGTTGGACAGCGTGTCGGAACGGTAGTCCTGGTCGAAGGTGACGACCACGAAGTCGCCCTCGCGCGGATAGCGGAACATGGCGACCCGCGCCACGCCGACCGTGATCCAGCGCTTGGCCGCGTTGACCGTGCGCTTGTGCTCCGCCCACGCGGCGAGATCCTGCCTGCCCGAGGCGAAGCGCGCCGAGTAGTGGCCGAGATAGCGCTCGGTGTCGCGGCTCTGCCAGTCGGCGCGCCAGCGCTCGAGCGCCTCGGCGAGCGCGGCCCGCTCCTTCTCGACCGTCGCGGCGTCGCTCCACTCGATCTCGTCGGCGATGATCACCGGCGTCAGCCCGACCTGGACGTAGCTGCCGACCGACTCGAGGTCCGGGTTGGCGAGCACGATGCAGCCGTCGCTCGCGCGCGGCGCCCGGCTGTAGACGTCGGACGGCACGCCGTGCAGCCAGATGCCGTAGCCGGCGCGGCCCTGGCGCCGGTCCAGCTCGTTCGGGTAGTTGATCGGGAAGGCGCCGGCGCCGTAGAAATCGGTCAGCTTCTTGCGCGGCATGTTGCCGGTGATGTGGTACACGCCGAGCGGGGTCTTCTGGTCGCCTTCGCGCATCTTGTCGGTGCCGTTCTTGCCCAGCGTGACGTAGTAGTCGGCGATCAGGCGCGGCCGGCCTTCGGCATTGGCGAACACGTACAGCCGCGAGCGCCGCGAGTCGATCAGCAGCGCATGCTTCTGGTCGGCGTGCAGCTGCAGGACGTTGCGCGGCAGCCGGTCATCGGCGGGGCGGCTGCGCAACGCGCGCAGGCGCGCGAGCGCCTCGTCGCGCAGCCCGCCGAGCTTCTCCGGCGGGATGCGCTTCGCCACGTCGCCGTTGACGTTGCCGAAGGTCTCCAGCGGCCGCGAGCGCGCCAGCAGCAGGTCGCCGCGCACCAGGTGCGCCAGGCGGAAGTTCGGATGGTCGCGGATCAGGGCGTCGATGCGCGCGAGCGCGTCGTCCAGCCGGTTCGCTTCGATCGCCCCGAACACGCCGGAGAGGCGATCCTCCGGGGTCGGCGCGGCTGCGCCGGCGCCCACGCAAGCCGCGAGGAGCAGGCCGAGCAGGGCGAGGCGCATCAGCCGCTCTTTTCTTCCAGGATCTGCCAGCGCCCGCCGGCTTTCACCAGCACCAGGATCTTGCGGCTGCTCGACTTGAGCACGTCCGAGCGGTAGCTCTGGCGGAAGCTGACCGTCGCCCGGTCGGCGCCGCTCAGGGTCACCTTGGGCGTGGCGACGCTCACCGCGATCGACTTGGGCGCGATGATGCGCGTACGGCGCGCCTTCTCCCAGTCGGCGCGCGCCTCGCCGCCGGGGGTCTTGAAGTCCTTGGCGTAGTAGGCGAGGTAGGCGTCGGCGTCCTTCCTGGACCAGGCCTCGGCCCAGCCGTTTACCGCTTTCAGGACCTCGTCCGAAGGGTCCGCGATCGGCGCGGGTTTTGGCTTTCCCGCAGAGACAGGCTTGGGTTTTTCAGCCACCGCGGGCGCCTTGGCGACGTCCTTGGGGGCGGCGGCCACCGTCGTCGGCGAAGGACGGCCGACCAGCTCGCGCACCAGGGACAGCTTGTTCTTCGCGGCGGCATTCGACGAATCGATCTGCAGCGCCTTGTCGTAGGCCTGGCTCGCGAGCTTGGCGTAGACGTCGCCCAGGTTCTCGTACGCGGTGGCGTAGCTCGGGTGAGTGCGGATCGACTGCTCCAGCGCCGCGCGCGCCTTGTCGTACTGCCCCTGCGAGGCGTAGATCACGGCCAGGTTGTTGTACGGCTCGGGCAGCTCGGGGTAGTCCTCGGTCAGCTTGGTGAAGATCTCGATCGCGTCCTTGGCCTTGCCCTGCTCGGTGAAAATCAGTCCCTTGAGGAAGCGCGCCTGGGGATCGCGCGGCTTCTCGGCGAGCACGCGGTTGACGCGATCGAGCGCCTGCCGGTGCTGTCCCGCCTTGAGCAGCTTGGCGGCCTCCTGCACGTCGTCGGCGCAGGCCGGCAGCGCCACGGCGAGCGCTATCAGGGCCCCGCCCAGGCGGGTGACGAAATTCAGCATTGTGCTAGTATTTTCAAGACCCTACGAAACCTTCGGCATTCTAGACTAATCCTGAAGATCTACAACTCCCTGGGCAGGGCCAAGCAGGACTTCGTGCCCCTGCGCGCCGGCGAGGTGCGCATGTACGTCTGCGGCATGACCGTCTACGACTACTGCCACCTCGGGCACGCGCGCGTGCTGGTCGTTTTTGACCTGGTGCGGCGCTGGCTGCGCGCCAGCGGCCTGCGCGTGACCTACGTGCGCAACATCACCGACATCGAGGACAAGATCATCAAGCGCGCGCAGGAAAACGGCGAGCCGATCGAGGCGCTGACCGCGCGCTTCATCCGCTCCATGGATGAGGACGCCGCGGCGCTCGGCGTCGAGAAGCCCGACCACGAGCCGCGCGCCACCGGCTACGTCGCGGAAATGCAGGACATGATCGCGAAGCTGCAGCGCAACGGCCTCGCCTACGCGTCCGCGAGCGGCGACATCCACTACGCGGTGCGCAAGTTCCCGGGCTACGGCAGGCTCTCCGGCAAGTCGCTCGACGACCTGCGCGCCGGCGAGCGCGTCGAGGTCGACGCCGCCAAGCAGGACCCGCTCGATTTCGTGCTGTGGAAGCGCTCCAAGCCCGGCGAGCCGAAGTGGGATTCGCCCTGGGGCGAGGGCCGGCCGGGCTGGCACATCGAATGCTCGGCGATGAGCTGCAAGCTGCTCGGCGAGCGCTTCGACATCCACGGCGGCGGCGAGGACCTGCAGTTCCCGCACCACGAGAACGAGATCGCGCAGTCCGAGGGCGCCAACGGCGGAAAGTTCGTCAACACCTGGATGCACAACGGCTTCGTCCGGGTGGACGAGGAAAAGATGTCGAAGTCCCTCGGCAATTTCTTCACCGTGCGCGAAATCCTGAAGAAGTACGACGCCGAGGTGGTGCGCTTCTTCATCCTGCGCGCCCACTACCGCAGCGCGCTCAACTACTCGGACCAGCACCTCGACGACGCGAAAGCCGCATTGACCAGGCTGTACACGGCCTTGAAAGACTCAAAGATCGAGCAAGGCATCGACTGGAACGAACCGCATGCCCGGCGCTTCAAGGAAGCGATGGACGACGACTTCGGGACGCCCGAGGCGGTGGCGGAACTGCACCAGCTCGCCAACGACGTCTTTCAGGGGAAGCGCGAGGCAGCACCACAGCTCAAGGCGCTCGGAGCATTGCTCGGCGTGCTGCAGCGCGATCCCGAGGCGTTTCTCCAGAACCGCCCCGCAGGGGTTTCGGAGGAGTGGATTGCCTCGAAGATCGCAGAGCGGGAGGCGGCGCGCCGGGGCAAGGACTACGCTGCCGCGGACCGCATCCGCAAGGAGCTCCTCGACAGCGGCATCGTGCTCGAGGACAAGGGCGGCAAGACTACCTGGCGCCGCGCCTAGGCAAGTTTGCCGCGGTGTAGACTCGGCGCATGCAACTTTGGATCGGCAACGTCGACCCGCAGGTCACCGATGACGAGCTGCGGGAATTCGTGGGTAAGTACACCAAGCTCGAGATCGCCGAGCTCACGCGCCATCCCGGCGACGGCTCGCGCCCAGCGGTGGTGCTCGAGCTGAAGGGCAGCGACATCGTCGCGCTGGACACGGCGCAGCGCCGGCTGCACGGCATGTACTGGAAAAACCGCGCGCTGCACGTCGTCATCCCCTCTCGATAGATGGCGCCCTTCGAATTGCTGCAGCCGGGCACGCTCGGCGAGGCCCTCGCGCTCTGCGACGGCGAAGGCGCACGGCCGTTCGCCGGCGGCACGGCGCTGATGCTTATGATGAAGGCCGGGGTATTGCGGCCCAGCCGGCTGGTGAGCCTGAGAAAGCTGAACCTGGACAAGATCGAAGTCGATGGCGAGCTGCGCATCGGGGCAATGGCGACCTTGCGTTCTCTCGAGCGAAATACCGCAGTGAAACAACAATGGCCGGTGATCGCGCGGACGCTGCGCACGCTGGCCAACGTCCGGGTGCGCAACGTCGCCACGGTTGGCGGCGCGCTGGCGCACGCCGACCCGCACATGGACTTGCCGCCGCTCCTCGCCGCCCTCGGAGCGCGCGTCACGGTCGCCGGCGCCGGCGGCGAGCGCGACCTCGCGGTCGACGCGTTGTACGCCGGCTACCTCGAGAACACCCTGAAGCCCGGGGAGCTCATCACGCGCGTGACGGTGCCGCCGCTCGGCGGCCGCCGCGCCGCCTACCTCAAATGCACCACGCGCTCGGCCGACGACTGGCCGGCGCTGGGCATCGCCGCCGTGCTCTCCGAGACCGAGGTTTCGCTTTTCGTGAGCGCGGCGACCGACAAGCCCACCCGCCTTGTCGCGGCCGAGAAGCTGTTGCGCGGGAGCAAGTTCAACGACAAGCACTTGAAAGACGCTGGCGACGCGGCGGTCGCGGAAGTGCGCATCGAAAGCGACCAGCACGGCTCGGCCGTCTACAAGAGACAGCTCCTTCGCGTGTACCTGAAACGGGCAATCGATGAAGCGCGCGACGCAGGGCGCTGAGACGCCGCAGGTCGGCCGCTCGATGCCGCGGCTGGAGTCCTGGCTGAAAGTCACCGGGCGCGCCGAGTACGTGCACAACCTGCGCCTGCCGGGCATGCTCTACGGGAAGATTTTCCGCTCCAGCGTGGCGCATGGCCGGATCAAGCGCATCGACACCGCCGCCGCGCGCGCGGTGGGCGGAGTGCACAGCGTGGTCACCGGCGAGGATGTGCGCAAGCTGATCCCCGACCCGTACTACGGCCCCGCGTTCCACGACCAGCCGATCCTCGCGCTCGACAAGGTGCGCTACGTCGGCGAGCCGGTGGCGGTGGTGCTTGCCGCCGACCCGCATGTCGCGGAGGAAGCGGCGCACCTGATCGTCGCCGAGTACGAGGAGCTGCCGGCGGTGTACGACGAGGTCGAGGCGATGAGCTCGAAGGCGATCGTGCACGAGGTGCTGAAGCCCGCCGGCACCTTCCCCGACCTGAAGCATTTGAAGGGCAAGACGCACACCAATGTCGCCCTGGATTTTCATCTGCGGCGTGGCGACGTTGCGAGTGCCATGGCGAAAGCAGAAAAGGTCTTTGAGCACCGCTTCCGCACGCAGCAGGTGATGCACACGCCGCTCGAGCCTCTGGTCTCGGTCGCGGAGTCGACCGACAGCTCCCTCGTCATCCACACCGCCTCGCAGAGCCCCTCGTTCGTCCGGATCGAAATCGCGCGCCTTCTCGGCTGGCCCGAGAACCGCGTGCGCGTGCGCGTGCCGTTCCTCGGCGGCGGCTTCGGCGCCAAGCTCTACATCAAGCTCGAGGCGCTGGTCAGCGTGCTTTCCTTGCTGACAAAGAGGCCCGTAAAAATTTCGCTGACGATGGAGGAGCAGTTCTTCACCATCACCAAGCACGCCAGCAGCTTCCGCATCAAGAGCGGCGTGACGCCGGAGGGCCGCATCGTGGCGCGCGAGTGCGAGGTGTGGTGGAACGGCGGCGCCTACGCCGACATCGGCCCGCGCGTGACGCAGAAATCGGGCTTCACCGCCCCCGGCCCCTACGACATCGAGCACGTCGCGGTCGATTCCTATGCGCTGTACACCAACCTGCCGCCTGCCGGCGCGCTGCGTGGCTTCGGCATCCCGCAGCTCGTCTGGGCCTACGAGAGCCACACCGACCTGATCGCGCGCGAGCTCGGCCTCGACCCGGTCGAGTTCCGCCGGCGCAACCTGCTGCGCGAGGGCCGGCCGCAGGCGACCGGGACGGTAATGAAGGATGCCGCGATCGAGAAGGTTCTGGACCGCCTCGAAGCGCTCATGGACTGGAAGACTCTGCCAAAGAAAAGCCAGGGCACACTCAGGAGGGGCCGCGGCATCGCCATCGGCTTCAAGGCCTGCATCTCCAACACCACCTCGCTCGCCGCGGTGAGCATCAACGCCGACGGCAGCTGCATCGTCTACTGCAGCACGGTGGACATGGGGCAGGGCTCCGATACGGCGATGGCGCAGATCGCGGCGGAGGTGCTGCGCGTCCCCGCCGAAGCGGTGAGCGTGGTGCACTCGGACACCGACGTCACGCCCTTCGACATGGCGACACTCGGCTCGCGCTCGCTGTTCCATATGGGGAATGCAGTGAAGCTTGCTGCCGAGGACGCTTTGAAAAAGCTGAATCAGCTGAAAGCGGAATTGCAGTTGCCCGCCGATGCGCCGGTTGCGGACATCTTCAAGAAAAAATACGGCATGCAGGCCGGCAGCGTCATCGGCACCGGCAGCTTCATCCCCAGCTACATCCCGCCGGATGCCAACGGGCTGACCGAGGACGCCACGCCGTTCTGGATGGTCGGCGGCAGCGGCGTCGAGCTCGAGGTCGACACCGAGACCGGGCGGGTGCGCGTGACGCGGCTGGTCAACGTCGCCGACGTCGGCACGCCGATCAACCCGAAGATCGTCGAGACGCAGCTCTCGGGCGCGGCGATCATGCAGCTCGGCTGCACGCTGTTCGAGAAGATGGAGTTCGACGCCGCCGGCCAGCTGCGCAACGCCTCGCTCGCGGAATACAAGATCCCCGGGTTTCTGGACCTTCCGGACAGCATGACCAATGAGGCCGTGGTCGCGGAGCAGAAGAGCGGGCCGTTCGGCGCCAAGGGCGTGGGCGAGACCGCCACCTTCGGGCTGTCGCCGGCGATCGCCAACGCGATCCACGACGCGGTCGGCGTGCGGCTGACGTCCTTGCCGCTTAATCCGCAGGCCGTCTGGGAAAAGCTCAATTCATGAGAAAGGAAATCCGATTCAGGCTCAACGGCGAGGCGGTATCGGCGCAGGTGGCGCCGCACGAGAGCCTGGTCGAGGTGCTGCAGGAGGATTTCGGGCTCCACGGCGCGCGCGAGAGCTGCGGCCAGGGCCTGTGCGGCTGCTGCACGGTGCTGGTGAACGGCCGCGCGGTATCGGGCTGCCTGTACCTGGGGGTCCTTGTGGAAAATTCCGACGTACAGACCATCGAGGGCGGCAAGGAGCTCGACCCTGTCCAGCAAGCCTTCATCGAGACCGGCGCCTTCCAGTGCGGCTTCTGCACCCCGGGGTTCGTCCTGATGACGCGCCAGCTGCTGGACGAGCATCCGGACCCGGACGACGATGCCATCAAGCATTACCTTGCGGGCAACCTGTGCCGCTGCGCGGCCTATCCCGAGATCATCGAAGCCGTTAAGCTCGCGGCACGAAAACGGAGGAACGCATGAGATTGATTTTTGGAATGGCTTGTCTTTTCGCTTTCACGGTCCAGGCGCAAGACTACCCCTCCAAACCCATCCGGATGCTCGTGCCGTTCGCGCCCGGCGGCGCGGTCGACACCACGGCGCGCGTGCTGGCGCAGGCCATGCAGCAGCGGGTGAACTGGCAGTTCATCATCGAGAACCGTCCCGGCGGCAACGGCTTCATCGCCACCACCGCGGTGGCGAAGAGCGCGGCCGACGGCTACACGCTGTTGATGGCGCACACCGGCGAGTTCGCCGTGAACCCGGCGCTGTTCGACAACGTGCCCTACGAGCTCGAGCGCGATTTCGTCGCCATCACCATGGTGAGCGACGCGCCGATGCTCTATCTCGCCACCGCCAGCGCGCCGTTCAATACTTTCCAGGAGCTGGTCGCGCAGGCGAAGGCCAAGCCCGGCGCCATCAGCTACGGCTCGGCGGGCAACGGCAGCATCAACCACCTTGCCGGCGAGTGGCTGGCGCAGGCGGCCGGGATCCAGCTCCTCCACGTTCCCTACAAGGGCGGAGCCCCCGCGGCAGCCGCTGTGGCGGCGGGCGACGTGCACTTCGGCGTGATGGCCGCGCCGGGCGCCATCCCGCACATCAAGTCCGGGCGCGGCAAGGTGATCGGCATCACCACGGCGAAGAAATCGCCCCTCGATCCGTCGTGGGCCACGCCGCGCGACGCCGGCATCCCGGACCTCGACGCGTCGATCTGGGTGGGCCTGTTCGCGCCCAAGGGCACGCCGCAGGCGGTGGTCGATCGCATCAACAAGGAAGTGCGCCAGACGCTCGGCATGCCGGAGGTGCAGAAGCGCTTCATCGAGAGCGCCGGCGGCGAGGCGATCGGCATGACGCAGGCCGAGTTCCTGGCGCGCATCAAGGCCGACGCCGAGCGCTACAAGCGGGTGGTGCAGAAAGCCGGCGTCAAGCCAGGCTGAAGAGAGGCGATCAAAGCCGGATCGACTCGAGCCGCTGGGGCAGCGTCTTGATGAAGGCGCGGTATCCCTGGGGCTCGAGCCACTCCCACACGCCGAGGCCGATGACCGCCAGCCCGGCCGCGATGACGACGAGACCGAGCAGCGATCGCGGGAAGTAAACCAGGATCCGCCACGCCCAGCTGCTGCGCCCCTGCGGGTTGAGCATCATCAGGACGCCGATGCCCATGAGGTACAAGCCCCCCACGGCGAGGAGAGGCGCGGGGCGGCGCATCAGGTAGTTCGCCGTCGAGTGCCACTGGTCGTTGTCGAGCAGGTAAGCCGACGCGATCATCGCCGCGCCGACGACCAGCACCATCATGCCGACGATCAGCGCCGGCGTGCCCGCGTAGTTTTCGTACACGTCGTCGGAGGGCCGGAAAGGCATGCGGCGCGTGACGAGGGCATCGATCCCGCCGAGCGCGAACCCTGCGCCTGCGACGAACACGCCGAGGTTGAAGCCCTTGGGCAGCGAGAAGAGCTGCCCGGCGATCATCCCGATGCTGCCGATGACCAGCCCGACATAGGTGAGGGACGAGATCAGCCGCATTTGGCCGGCAGTCTAGCCGGCCGCGGCGCTAGCCTTCGAAGAATTCCTTCACTTTGTCGAACCAGCCCTTGGCGCGCGGATTGTGGCGCGCGCTGTCCTGGGCGCTGATGGTGTCGAACTCGCGCAACAGCTGACGCTGGCGCTCGGTCAGGTTGACCGGGGTCTCGACCACCACGTGGCAGAGCAGATCGCCCGCCAGGTGGCTGCGCACGCCCTTGATGCCCTTGCCCTTGAGGCGGAAGGTCTTGGCGGACTGGGTCTCGGCCGGCACGCGGATCTTGGCCGAGCCCTCGAGCGTCGGGATGTCGATCTCGCCGCCGAGCGCCGCGGTGGTGATCGAGATCGGCATCTCGCAGTGCAGGTCGTCGTGGTCGCGCTGGAACACCGCGTGCGGCTTGATGTGCACCTGGACGTAGAGGTCGCCTGAAGGCCCGCCGTTGACCCCGGGCTCGCCTTCGCCCGACAGGCGCACGCGGTCGCCTTCGTCCACCCCGGAAGGGATCTTCACCGCCAGCGTCTTGTGCAGCTTGATGCGGCCGCTGCCCGCGCAGCTCGCGCAGGGATGCGGGATGATCCGGCCGCTGCCGTGGCAGCGCGGGCAGGTCTGCGCGATCGAGAACGGCCCTTGCGACACGCGCACCTGGCCGGCGCCGCGGCAGGAGGGGCAGGTCGCGGGCTGGGTGCCGGGCTTGGCGCCGCTGCCGCGGCAGGTCTCGCAGGTCGCCGCCGCCGGAATGCGGATCTTGGTCTCGAAGCCGTGCGCCGCCTGCTCGAGCGTGAGCTCCAGGTTGTAGCGCAGGTCGGCGCCGCGGTACACGGTGGAGCGGCCGCCGCGGGCGCCGCCGAAGATCTCGCCGAAGATGTCGCTGAAGATGTCGCCGAAGCCCGCGCCCGAACCGGCCGCCTGCGGGTCGATGCCGGCGTGGCCGAACTGGTCGTAGGCGGCGCGCTTGCCCGGGTCGGTGAGGATCTCGTAGGCCTCTTTGCACTCCTTGAAGTGCTCCTCGGCCTTCGGGTTATCCGGATTGCGGTCCGGATGCCATTTCATGGCGAGCCGCCGATACGACTTCTTCAGGTCGTCGTCGGACGCGTCCTTGTTGACCCCCAGGACTTCGTAGTAATCCCTCTTCGCCAAAATCAGCTACCGGTCTTCTTGTCCTTGACCTCGGTGAACTCGGCGTCGACGACGTTCTCGTCCTTCTTGCCGGCTTCCGGCTGGCCCTGCGTCTCGCCCGCCTGCGACGCCTGGGCCTTCGCCTGCTGCTCGGCGTACACCTTCTCGCCGAGCTTCTGCGCGGCCTGCGCCAAAGCCTGGGTCTTGGCCTCTATGTCTGTCTTCTCCCCGGATTTGAGCGAAGCCTCGGCGTCCGTCAGCGCGGCCTCGATCTTGTCCTTCTCGCCGGCCTCGAGCTTGTCGCCGTACTCCTTGAGCGATTTTCGCACGGAGTGCACCAGCGCCTCGGCCTGGTTGCGCGCGTTCACCAGCTCGAGCGCCTTGCGGTCGTCCTCGGCGTGCGTCTCGGCGTCCTTCACCATGCGCTGTATCGCGGCCTCGGTCAGGCCCGAGCTCGCCTGGATCTTGATCTTGTTCTCCTTGCCGGTCGCCTTGTCCTTCGCGCCGACGTGCAGGATGCCGTTCGCGTCGATGTCGAACGTGACCTCGATCTGCGGCATGCCGCGCGGCGAGGGGGGAATGTCGGTGAGGTTGAACTGCCCCAGCGACTTGTTGCCCCCGGCGAGATCGCGCTCGCCCTGCAGGACATGGATCGTCACCGCGTTCTGGTTGTCCTCGGCGGTGGAGAACACCTGCTGCGCCTTGGTCGGGATGGTGGTGTTCTTGTGGATCAGCTTGGTCATCACTCCGCCGAGGGTCTCGATGCCGAGCGACAGCGGCGTGACGTCGAGCAGCAGAACGTCCTTGACGTCGCCCTTCAGCACGCCGGCCTGGATCGCGGCGCCGATGGCGACCGCCTCGTCCGGGTTGACGTCCTTGCGCGGCTCCTTGCCGAAAAACTCGCGCACCTTGTCGACCACCTTCGGCATGCGCGTCTGGCCGCCGACCAGGATCACGTCCTGGATATCGGAGACCTGGACGCCGGCGTCCTTGATCGCGATGCGGCAGGGCTCGATGGTGCGCTCGATCAGCTCGTCGACCAGCGCCTCGAACTTGGCGCGCGTCAGCTTCATGTTGAGGTGCTTCGGCCCGCTCTGGTCGGCGGTGATGTAGGGCAGGTTGATGTCGGTCTGCTGCGACGAGGACAGCTCGATCTTCGCCTTCTCGGCCGTTTCCTTCAGGCGCTGCAGCGCGAGCACGTCCTTCGACAGGTCGACGCCCTGGTCCTTCTTGAATTCGGCCACGATGCTGTCGATCAGGCGCTGGTCGAAGTCCTCGCCGCCGAGGAAGGTGTCGCCGTTGGTGGACAGCACCTCGAACTGCTTCTCGCCCTCGACGTCGGCGATCTCGATGATCGAGATGTCGAAGGTGCCGCCGCCCAGGTCATAGACCGCGATCTTGGTGTCCTTCTTGCCGACCTTGTCGATGCCGAAAGCGAGCGCGGCCGCAGTCGGCTCGTTGATGATGCGCTTGACGTCGAGGCCGGCGATGCGCCCGGCGTCCTTGGTCGCCTGGCGCTGCGAGTCGTTGAAGTACGCGGGAACCGTGATCACCGCCTCGTGGACTTCCTCGCCGAGGTAGTCCTCGGCGGTCTTCTTCATCTTGCGCAGGATCTCGGCCGAGACTTGCTGCGGCCCGATCTTCTTGCCGCGCACCTCGACCCAGGCGTCGCCGTTGTCGGCGCGCGCGATGGTGTAGGGCATCAGCTTGATGTCCTTCTGCACCTCTTTCTCCTCGAACTTGCGGCCGATCAGCCGCTTGATCGCGTACAGCGTGTTCCTCGGATTGGTAACCGCCTGGCGCTTGCCGGGAGCCCCGACGAGCACCTCGCCGTCCTCCATGTACGCGACGATCGACGGGGTGGTGCGCGCGCCCTC
>CAZNVH010000031.1:0-112830 GCA_964576525.1 uncultured Enterobacteriaceae bacterium | reverse complement strand
CTCGACGCTGCCCACGCCTCCCGAGGCGATGACCGGGACGCTGACCGCCGCCGCCACCGCGGCGGTCAGCCCGAGGTCGAAGCCGTCGCGCGTGCCGTCACGGTCCATGCTGGTGAGCAGGATCTCGCCCGCGCCCGCCTCGACCATGCGCCGCGCCCAGTCCACCACGTCGATCCCGGTCGCCTTGCGGCCGCCGTGAGTGAAGACTTCCCAGCCGCTGGCGTTCTTCTTCGCGTCGATCGCCACCACGATGCACTGGCAGCCGACGATTCCCGACGCGTCGCGCACCAGCTGCGGGTTCTGCACCGCCGCGGTGTTGATCGAAACCTTGTCGGCGCCGGCGTTCAGCAGGCGCCGGACGTCGGCGACCTGGCGCACGCCGCCGCCGACGGTGAGCGGGATGAACACGCGCTCGGCCACCGCTTCGACCACGTGCAGCAGCAGGTCGCGCTCGTCTGAGCTCGCGGTGATGTCGAGGAAGCACAGCTCGTCGGCGCCCTCGCCGTCGTAGCGCGCGGCGATCTCCACCGGGTCGCCGGCGTCGCGCAGCCCGACGAAGTTGACGCCTTTCACCACCCGGCCGGCGGTGACGTCGAGGCAGGGGATCACGCGCTTTGCCAAAGGCATTTCAAAAATCCTCGAGGGGCATGGTCACGTCTTCCCCAGCGCCTTGTTCGCCGCCGCCTGGGCTTCCTTCAGGTCGATCTTGCCCTCGTACAGCGCGCGCCCGGCGATCGCGCCGATGACGCCCTCGGGCGCGAGCTTTGCGCACACCGCCAGCACGTCCTCGATGCTGTTCAGGCCGCCCGAGGCGATGATCGGCGTCTTCAGCTGCTGCGCGAGCTTGAGCGTCGCCTCGATGTTGATGCCGCTCATCATGCCGTCGCGGCCGATGTCGGTGTAGATCAGCGCCTCGATGCCGTAGTCCTCGTATTTCTTCGCCAGGTCCAGGACGTCATGGCCGGTCATCTTCGACCAGCCCTCGACGGCCACCTTGCCGTCCTTGGCGTCGAGGCCGGCGATGATGTGGCCGGGGAAGGCGTAGCAGGCGTCGGACAGGAAGCCGGGGTTCTTCACCGCGGCGGTGCCGATGACGACGTAGGTGACGCCGGCGTCGATGTAGCTCTCGATCGCGTCGAGGTCGCGGATGCCGCCGCCGAGCTGGATCGGCACCGCTTCGCCGACCGCGGCGATCATCTCGCGGATCACCTTCTCGTTCTTCGGCCGACCGGCGATGGCGCCGTTGAGGTCGACGATGTGCAGGCGCTTGGCGCCCTGCGCCGCCCAGTGCCGCGCCATCGCCACCGGGTCGTCGGAGAACACCGTGGCCGTGTTCATGTCGCCCTGCTTCAGGCGCACGCAGCGGCCGTCTTTGAGATCAATCGCGGGGATGATGAGCACTGCGGTGCTCGATGCAAATCAGGGGCGCCAGCGCACGAAGTTGGAAAGAAGTTGCAGGCCGGCGGACTGGCTTTTCTCGGGGTGGAACTGGACGGCAAAAATATTATCCCGAGCCACGGCGCAGGTAAAGGGCGCGCCGTACACCGTGGTCGCCGCGGTGAGCGCGCTGTCGAGGGGCGCGGGATAGTAGCTGTGCACGAAATAGAAGCGGCTGCGGTCGGCAATGCCGGCCCACAACGGGTGAGACCGCGCCTGCATCACCTCGTTCCAGCCCATGTGCGGAATCTTCAGCCCGGGCGCCGAGAGCCGCGGCACGCGGCCGGGCAGCAGGCCCAGGCCCGGCGTGTCGCCCTCCTCGCCCCATTCGAACAGCATCTGCAGCCCGATGCACAGGCCGAGGAACGGCTTCGCCTTGGCGGCCGCGATGACGGCGTCGCGCGCCCCGCTCGCGGCGAGCTGGCGCATGCAGTCTGGCATGGCGCCTTGGCCCGGAACAACAATTCTTTCACTTGAAAGTATTGTCTTGGGGTCGGCGGTCACCACGATCCGGTCCTTGGGCGCGACGTGCTCCAGCGCTTTGGAGACCGACCTCAGGTTGCCCATGCCGTAATCGACTACGGCAATGTTCAGAGCGAGCCTTTCGTCGATGGCACGGTGCCTGCGGCGCGCGGGTCGGGCTCGGCGGCCATGCGCAGGGCGCGCGCGAACGCCTTGAAAATGGTCTCGCACTGGTGGTGCGCGTTGTCGCCGCGCAGATTGTCGATGTGCAGCGTCACCTGGGCGTGGTTGACGAAGCCCTGGAAGAACTCGTGCATCAGGTCGACGTCGAACTCGCCGATCAGGGCGCGCGTGAACTTGACGTGGTATTCGAGCCCCGGCCGGCCGGAGAAGTCGATCACCACCCGCGACAGCGCCTCGTCGAGCGGCACATAGGCATGGCCGAAGCGGCGCACGCCGGCCTTGTCGCCGATCGCCTTGAGGAACGCCTGGCCGAGCGTGATGCCGATGTCCTCGACGGTGTGGTGGCCGTCGATGTGCAGGTCGCCCTTCGCCTCGATCTCGAGGTCGATCATGGCGTGGCGCGCCACCTGGTCGAGCATGTGCTCGAGGAACGGCAGCCCGGTCGAGAGCTTCGCCGCGCCTTTGCCGTCCAGGTTGAGCTTCACCCGGATCTGGGTTTCCTTGGTGCTGCGGGTGGCTTCGGCCTGTCTCACATCGTTCCCGTCATGAGAGCGCTTCGCGCAAGGCAGTAAGGAGTATACGGTTTTCGTCCGGCGTGCCGACCGTGACGCGCAGGCAGTTCTTCAGCGCCGGGCTGTTGAGGTTCCTGACCAGCACGCCCTGTCGGCGCAACGCCTCGAAGGTCCGGTCGGCGTCGGACACGCGGATCAGGAAGAAGTTGGCCGCGGACGGAAACACGCTGACGCCTTTCAGCGAAGCCAGCGCCTCGCCCAGGCCCTTTCGCTCGCGCACGATGCGCGCCGCCTGCTCTTCCAGCACCTCGAGCCGCTCGAGCATGAACTGCGCCGCCGCCTGCGTCAGCACGTTGACGTTGTAGACCTGGCGCACCTTGTTGAACTGCTCGACCCATTCGGGCCGCGCCGCCAGGTAGCCGAGGCGGATGCCGGCGAGGCCGAGCTTCGACACGGTGCGCATCACCACCAGGTTGGGAAATTCGGCGAGCCGCGGCATGAAGCTCTTCTGCGCGAACACGTGATAGGCCTCGTCGAGGACCACCAGGCCCTTGCAGGCGCGGATGATCTCGAGGACCTCCTGCTCCGGATAGAGCACGCCGGTCGGATTATTCGGATACGCGAGGTAGACCAGCGCCGGCTGGTGCTCGCGCATCGCGTTGATGAACGCCGCGGCGTCGAGCGAGAAGTCCTCGCGCAGCCCGACCGGCACCGCGCGCATGCCGAAGTACGTGGCGTTCATCGCGTACATCACGAAGGTCGGCGCCGGGTACATCATCACCGCGCCCGGCCGGGCGAGCGCCAGGGTGACGATCTGGATGAGATCGTCCGAGCCGTTGCCGAGCAGCACCTCCATGCCCTGCGGCACGCCCATCTTGCGCGCGATCAGCTCGCGCAGCTGCGGCGCCGCCGGATCGGGATAGCGGTTGAGATCGACGCGCGCCAGCGCCTCGGCGAGCTCGCGGCGCATCGCCGGCGGCAGCCCGTACGGATTCTCCATCGCGTCGAGCTTCACCATGCCGTCGGAGGAGGCGACGTGGTAGGCCTTGAGCGCGAGAATCTCGGGCCGCACGAGGTCTTCCGGCTTCACTTGAACCTCATCGCTGCGGCGCGTGCGTGGGCCGACAGGCCTTCGCCCTCTGCCAGCGTGACGGCGATGCGCCCCAACTTCAAAGCCGATTCCTTTGAAACCGCGATCACGCTCGTTCTCTTCTGGAAATCGTAGACGCCGAGTGGTGAGGAGAAGCGCGCAGTGCCGGCAGTGGGCAGGACATGGTTCGGGCCGGCGCAGTAGTCGCCGATCGCCTCAGAGCTCCAGCGGCCTAGGAACACCGCGCCGGCGCGGGTCAGCTTCGGCAGCCAGGCGTCGGCGTTCTCCACCATGAGCTCCAGGTGCTCCGGGGCGATGCGGTTCGCCACCGCGCACGCCTCCTCGAGGTCGCGGGTGAGGATGAGCGCGCCACGGCTTTTCAGCGACGCCGCGATGATCTTGCTTCGCGGCATTTCAGGAAGCAGTTTTCTTATCGATTTTTCCACTTCATCCAGGAACGACTCGCTGGGCGAAAGCAGGATCGCCTGCGCCGACTCGTCGTGCTCGGCCTGCGAGAAGAGATCCATCGCCGTCCAGTCGGCGGGCGCGCTGCCGTCGGCGATCACCAGGATCTCGGAGGGCCCGGCCACCATGTCGATGCCGACCTCGCCGAACACCTGGCGCTTCGCCTCGGCCACCCAGGCGTTGCCCGTGCCGACGATCTTGTCCACCCGCGGGATCGACTTCGTGCCGTAGGCGAGCGCGGCGATCGCCTGCGCGCCGCCGATGCCGAGCACGCGGTCGACGCCGGCAAGCGCCGCCGCGGCGAGCACCAGCGGGCTCGGCTTCGGGCTCGCCATCACCAGCTCGCGCACGCCGGCGACCTTGGCCGGCACCGCGTTCATCAGCACCGACGAGGGATACGCCGCCTTGCCGCCGGGCACGTACAGCCCGACGCGGTCGAGCGCGCTCAGCTGCTGCCCGAGGCGCGTGCCGTCGGCGTCGGTGAACTCCCAGGACTTCTGCAGCTGCTTCTCGTGGAAGGCCCGGATGCGGGCGTGCGCCGCGCGCAGGGCTTCCGCCTGGTCCTGCGGAATGGCTTCGATGGATTCTTTCGAAACCAAATAATCTTTTGGTACGACGCCGTCGAACTTCCTCGAGTATTCGCGCACCGCCGCGTCGCCGCGTTTGCGCACGCCGGCGAGGATGCGGCGCACGCCCTTCTCGACCGCGGGGTCGCGCGCCGCGTCGAAGCGCGTGAGCGTGGCAAGCTTGGCGTCGAAGCGCGCGTCGCGCGTGGAGAGCCGGCGCAGCTTCGTCACCTTGCGGCAGCCTTCGCGAAGGCCTCGATCAGCGGCTGCAGCGCCGCGCGCTTGGTCTTGAGCGCCGCCTGGTTGACGATCAAGCGCGCGGAGACCGGCATGATTTCCTCGACCGCGACCAGGCCGTTGGCGCGCAGCGTCCTGCCGGTCGACACCAGGTCGACGATCGCGTCGGCCAGGCCGACGAGCGGCGCGAGCTCCATCGAGCCGTACAGGCGGATCAGGTCGATGTGCATGCCCTTCGCCGCGAAGTGCTCGCGCGCGATGGCGACGTACTTGGTGGCGATGCGCAGCCGCGCGCCCTGGCGCACCGCGGCCTTGTAGTCGAAGCCGCGGCGCACCGCGACCATCATGCGGCAGGCGGCGATGCCGAGGTCGACCGGCTGGTACAGGCCTTCGCCGCCCTGCTCGGCCAAAACGTCGCCGCCGGCGATGCCGAGGTCGGCGCCGCCGTGCAGCACGTACGTGGGGGTGTCCGAAGCGCGCACCAGGATCAGACGCAGGTCGCGTCTGTTGGTGGCGATGACCAGCTTGCGCGAGCGGTCCGGGTTTTCCCTAGGCCGGATGCCGACGCGCGCGAGCAGGGGTGCGGTCTCGTCGTAGATCCGCCCCTTCGACAGCGCAATGCTGATGCTCGCCATTTGCCATGTCCGTCAACGCCCGATGCAAGATGCTAGGGGCGCGCATTCTATCGCAAAAACAGGGGGATGCCCTGAAGAGGCTGCTTAGCTGACGCGCTCGACGCGCGCGCCCAGGGCGCCGAGCTTCTGCTCGAGCGCCTCGTAGCCGCGGTCGAGGTGGTAGATGCGGTCGACGACCGTCTGGCCCTCGGCGACCAGCCCGGCGATCACCAGGCCGGCCGAGGCGCGCAGGTCGGTCGCCATCACCGTGGCGCCCTGCAGGCGCTCGACGCCCTTCACCACCGCGGTGTTGCCCTGCAGCTGGATGTCGGCGCCCAGGCGCTGCAGCTCGAGCGCGTGCATGAAGCGGTTCTCGAAGATGGTCTCGGTGATGCGCGCGCTGCCGCGCGCGATCGTGGCGAGCGCCATGAACTGCGCCTGCATGTCGGTGGCGAATCCGGGGTACGGGGCGGTGCGGATGCTGACCGAAGTCGGCCGTGCCGCCGCTTCGATTTCGATTTCGGCGTCCTTGGTCCTGACCACGGCGCCGGCTTCGCGCAGCTTGTCGATCGTGGCCTCGAGGGAGTCGGGCGCGGCGCCGGTGAGGCGCACCTTGCCGCCGGCGGCCGCGGCCGCCGCGAGGTAAGTCCCGGTCTCGATGCGGTCGGGCATCACGCGATGCTCGGCGCCGCCGAGCGAGCGCACGCCCTGGATGCGGATGGTGCCGCTGCCGGCGCCCTCGATGCGCGCGCCCATCGCCGTGAGGCAGCGCGCCAGGTCCACCACTTCGGGCTCGCGCGCCGCGTTCTCGAGCACGGTCTCGCCCTCGGCGAGCGCTGCGGCCATCATCAGGTTCTCGGTGCCGGTGACGGTAACCAGGTCCATCACGATGCGCGCGCCGCGCAGGCGCTTGGCGCTCGCGTCCATGTAGCCGTGCTCGATGCTGATCGTGGCGCCCATCGCCTGCAAACCCTTCACGTGCTGGTCGACCGGGCGCTGGCCGATGGCGCAGCCGCCCGGCAGCGACACCTTGGCCTGCCCGCAGCGCGCGAGCAGCGGCCCGAGCACCATCACCGAGGCGCGCATGGTCTTGACCAGCTCGTAGGAGGCGGTGGGCTCGCGGATCGCCTTGGCCTGCAGGACGATTTTTTCCCCGGAGCGTTCGGCCATAAGGCCCATCTCGGCCAGGAGCTTCCCCATCGTCGAGACATCGCGCAGGCGCGGCACATTGGTGAGGACGAGCGGCTTGTCGGTCAGCAGCGCCGCGCACATGATCGGCAGCGCGGCGTTCTTTGCCCCGGAAATCCGCACTTCGCCCTCGAGCGGGCGCCCGCCGGTGATCCTCAGCTTGTCCATGAGCGCGTTCTACCGCGGAAAACGGCGCTTCTCATGACGAACCACGGGCATTCCATTCCTCGGGCGTAAGCGTCTGAATCGACAGCGCGTGGATCTCCTCGCGCATGCGGTCGCCGAGCGCCGCATACACCAGCTGGTGGCGCTGCACGCGGCTACGGCCGGCGAATTGCGCCGAGACCACCAGCGCCTGGAAGTGCTGGCCATCCCCCATCACCTCGAGGTGCTCGCAGGCGAGTCCCGCCGCGATGCCGCTCTTCACGCTTTCCGGCGTCACCATTTCAGGTCCTCAGCTTGTACCCGGACTTCAATAGCCACAAAGAAACGAACGATACGATCAAAAAGCTCGCCGCGACCACCGCGAGGCTGCTCCACGGCGCCACATCCGAAGCGCCGAAGAAGCCGTAGCGGAAGCCGTCCACCATGTAGAAGAAGGGATTGGCGTGCGAGGCCTCACGCCAGAAGGCGGGCAGCGAGTGGACCGAGTAGAACACCCCGGCGAGCATGGTGAGCGGCAGGATGACGAAGTTCTGGAACGCGGCGAGCTGGTCGATCTTTTCCGAGACGATGCCGGCGAGCAGCCCCAGCGCGCCGGCGAGCGCCGCGCCGAGCAGCGCGAAGGCCGCGGTCCACAGCGGCGCTTCCAGGCGCAGCTCGACGAAGGCGGCGGTGACCGCGAGCACCCCGGCGCCCACCGCCAGGCCGCGCACCACCGCGGCCGCGACGTAGGCGCAGAAGAACTCGAGGGTGGAGATCGGCGCGAGCAGGATGAACACGATGTTGCCGGTGATCTTCGACTGGATCAGGCTGGAGGAGCTGTTGGCGAAGGAATTCTGCAGCACGCTCATCATGACCAGCCCGGGGACCAGGAACGAGGCATAGCGCACGCCGTCGAACGCCTGCAGGCGCCCCTCGAGCACTTGGCCGAAGATCACCAGGTACAGCAGGGCGGTCAGCACTGGCGCCGCCACCGTCTGCACGCTCACCTTGAGGAAGCGCAGCAGCTCCTTCCAGAACAGGGTCCAGAAGCTCATCGCGAAGTCAGCCTGAGGAACACCTGCTCGAGGTCGGGGCGCTCGAGCTCGAGGTCGGCGATCTCGATGCCCTGCTCGCGCAGCCGCGCCAGCTCGCGCTCGAGCTCGGCGTAGCCGGCGAGCTCGAGGGTGATCTGCCGGCCGTCGCGCGCCACCACGCGCACCGTGGTGCGCGAGCCCGCGACGCTCGCCAACAGGTTGACGGTCGAATCGAGCGCCACGATGGCGCCGGCCTTGAGCATCGCGATGCGGCTGCAATGCAGCTCCGCCTCCTCGAGATAGTGCGTGGTCAGGACGATGGTGTGGCCGTCACGGTTCAGGCGGCTGATGAACTGCCACAGCCCCTGGCGCAGCTCGACGTCGACCCCGGCGGTCGGCTCGTCGAGCACGATCACCGGCGGCTTGTGCACCAGCGCCTGCGCCACCAGCACGCGGCGCTTCATGCCGCCGGAAAGCGCGCGCATGTTGACGTCGGCCTTGGCGGTGAGGTCGAGGCTGTGCATCACCTCGTCGATCCAGGCGTCGTTCCTGCGGATGCCGAAGTAGCCCGACTGGATGCGCAGCGCTTCGCGCACCGTGAAGAACGGGTCGAACACCAGCTCCTGCGGCACGACGCCGAGCATGCGCCGTGCCTGCCGGTAGTCGGCACTCACGTCGTTGCCCATCACCGAGACCGATCCCGCGTCGGCGCGCGCCAGCCCGGCGATTACGTTGATCAGCGTGGTCTTGCCGGCGCCGTTGGGGCCGAGCAGCCCGAAGAACTCGCCGCGCGCCACCGACAGCGTCACGCCGGAGAGCGCGCGCAAGGCACCGTAACGCTTTTCGACGCCGCGGACTTCTATGGCGTTCAGGGGGCTGCTACAGGGAGAAGGGTTTCCACCCCGTACAGGCGCGCGATGGTGCGCAGCGCCTCGGGCAGGTTGGCGAACGTGAGCTCGCTCTTCGCCGCGCGCGCGTCGCGCAGCCAGGCGAGCGCCAGCGCGAGCAGCGCCGAGTCCATCTCGGCAACCTCGCCCAGGTCCACGATGCGCACGCCCTCGGCGAGATGCCGGCGGCCCTCTTCCAGCACCTGCGCCACGTTGGCGAGCGTCACCGGCCCGCTGATCACGATGCTGCTGCCCTCGCGGCGGATCACTTCTTGTCCTGCTCTTGCGAGCGGTTCTTCTTCTCGAGCTCGCGGATCAGCCCGTCGACCCCCGAGGCGCGCACGGTGTTGGCGAACTCGGTGCGGTAGTTCACCACCAGGCTCACGCCGCCGACCATGACGTCGTACACCTTCCAGCCGCTGCTGGTCTTCTCCATGCTGTAGTCGAGGGTCACCGGCTGCGTGCCCGGCTGGATCACGCGCACGTTCACGGTGACGTCGGTGTCGGTCGGCTTGGCGCGCAGCGGCCGGAAATCGAACCTCTGCTCGCTGTAGGCGGCGAGCGCGCTGGCGTAGGTGCGCACCAGCAGCGTCCTGAACTCATCGGTGAGGCGCTTCCTCTGCTCCGGCGTGGCCTTGGGCCAGCCCTGACCCATGGCGAGCGCGGTCATGGCGCTGAAGTTGAAGTGCGGCAGCACCTTGGCCTCGATCACCTGGATGAGCTTGGCGCGGCTGCCGGACTTGATCTCCTTGTCCTTGGAGATCAGCTCCACGACCTCGAGAGTCACGGTCTTCACCAAGGCGTCGGGCGCGACGTCCTGGGCGAAAGCCGGGGGCAGGACCAGGAACAGCAGGCTCACAATTCTTCTCATGGCTACTCCAGTTTTTCCCGCGGCGGGCTGCCGTCGTAGATCAGGCTGCGGCGCCGCTGCAGGTAGGCGTCGCGCTGGAACGTGTACTTGTCGAGCGCCGCCTCCTCGAGCAGGCGGGTGGCGTCGAGCAGGTCGGCGCGCAGGTTGACCCCGCGCAGCACATACAGCGAGTTGCGCAGGTTGATCGGCCGCACCTCGCTCAGCGGGTCGAGGGTCCAGTCGAACCCCAGGCCGATGCCGTCGCGCAGCGTGCTCGAGCTCAGCAGCGGCAGCATCAGGTAGGGCCCCGGCCCGGCGCCCCAGCGGCCGAAGGTCTGGCCGAAGTCCTCATTGTGCTTCTCCAGTCCCCACTCGGAGGCGACGTCGTGGATGCCGAGCAGCCCGAATGTGCTGTTAAACGCGAAGCGCGCGATGTCGTTGACGCCGTCCTCGAACTTCCCCTGCAGCAGGTTGTTGACCGCGATCAGCGGGTCCTGCAGGTTGGCGAAGAAGTTGGCGATGCGCACGCGGATCTCCTGGTGCAGCACGCTGCGATAGGCGCGCGCCACCGGCTTCGCCAGCCACTCGTCGAACTCCTCGTTGAAGCGGTACACGCCCCGGTTCAGGCCCTCCAACGGATCGCGCGGGTCGTCGCCGCCGAGGCTGGCGCAGCCGCCCGCGCAGGCGAGCGCCAGGAGGGCAATCAGCCGCGTCACGCGGCGTGTCACTTTTTATCGTCCTTGCCTTCTGCCGCCTTGTTGAACAGGAACTGGCTGATCAGGTTCTCGAGCACCACCGCCGACTGCGTCAGGCGCACGCGATCGCCCTGCTTCAGCATCACGCCGTCGCCGCCGGCCTCCAGGCCCACGTACTGCTCCCCGAGGATGCCGGAAGTGAGGATCTTGGCGGTGGTGTCGCGCGGGAACTGGTAGGCGGCGTCCAGGTTCATCGACACCACCGCCTCGTAGCTCTCGGTGTCGAAGCGGATCTCGGCGATGCGCCCGACCACCACGCCGGCGCTTTTCACCGGGCCGCGCACCTTGAGGCCGCCGATGTTGCCGAACTTGGCCTGTAGCTGGTAGGTCTTGTTGGTGGAGAAGGAGGCGAGGTTGCCCACCTTGAGCGCGAGAAACAGCAGCGCCGCGAACCCCACGGCGACGAACACTCCGACCCAAAGGTCGATCATCGAGCGGTTCATCAGTTGTTGCCTCCGGTAAACATCAGTGCGGTGAGGACGAAATCGAGCGCCAGGATGGCGAGCGAGGACATGACCACGGTGCGCGTGGTGGCGCGCGACACGCCCTCGGCGGTGGGCGGCGCGTCGTAGCCCTCGAACACCGCGATCCAGGTCACGGCGACGCCGAACACCACGCTCTTGATGACCCCGTTCATGATGTCGTTGCGCAGGTCGACCGCGGCCTGCATCTGCGACCAGAAGGCGCCGGCATCGACGCCGATCAGCTGCACGCCGACCAGGTAGCCGCCGAAGATGCCCGAGGCCGAGAACAGCGCCGCGAGCAGCGGCATCGAGATCACCCCGCCCCAGAAGCGCGGCGCCACCACGCGCGCGATCGGGTCGACCGCCATCATCTCCATCGCCGAGATCTGCTCGGTGGCCTTCATCAGGCCGATCTCGGCGGTGATCGCCGAGCCGGCGCGGCTCGCGAACAGCAGGCCCGCCACCACCGGGCCGAGCTCGCGCACCAGCGACAGCGCCACCAGCACGCCGAGCGACTCCGAGGCGCCGAAGCGCTGCAGCGTCTCGTAGCCCTGCAATGCGAGCACCATGCCGACGAACAGGCCCGACACCAGGATGATCACCAGCGACAGCACGCCGGCGAAGTACACCTGCGCGATCGTCAGGCGAAAGCGCCGGAACGCGGTGCCCGAGTGCATCACCAGGTAGGCGAGGAAGCGGCTGGCGTAGCCCAGGCGCCAGATCAGCGAGGTAAAGGTGGCGCCGAGGCGCTCGAGGCGCGTGCGCAGGGCGGCGACCGGCATCATGCCGCCGCCAGCTCGAGGTCCGCGGCGTAGCCCGGCGCCGGGTAGTGGAACGGCACCGGGCCGTCGGGTTTGCCGCTGACGAACTGGTTGACGAAGGGCTCGGCCGAAGCGCGGATCTCGTCGGGCGTGCCCTTGGCGATGACGCGGCCCCCGGCCATGAAGTAGACGTAGTCGACCACCCCGAGCGCCTCCTGCACATCGTGCGTGACGATCAGCGAGGTGGCGCCGAGCGAGTCGTTCAGGTTGCGGATCAGGCGCACGATGACGCCGAAGGAGATCGGGTCGAGGCCGGTGAACGGCTCGTCGTACAGGATCAGCCCGGGATCGAGCGCGATCGAGCGCGCCAGCGCCACGCGCCGCGCCATGCCGCCCGAGAGCTCGGTCGGCATCAGCCGCGCCGCGCCGCGCAGGCCGACCGCCTGCAGCTTGAGCATCACCAGGTCGTGCATCACGTCCTCGGGCAGCTCGGCGTGCTCGCGCAGCGGGAAAGCGACGTTCTCGAACACCGTCATGTCGGTGAACAGCGCGCCGAACTGTAACAGCATCCCCATCTTGCGCCGCATGCGGTACAGGCCGGCGCGGTCGAGCTCGCCGGTGGCGTGGCCGAGCACGCGTGCCGTGCCGGCCGAAGGCAGGTGCGCGCCCATGATGATGCGCAGCAGCGTGGTCTTGCCGCAGCCCGACTGGCCCATGATGCCGACCACCGCCCCGCGCGGGATGGCGAGGTTGATATCGCGCAGCACCGGCCGGGCGGGATCGTAGCCGAAGGAAACGTTCTGGATTTCAACAATCTGCGCTTGCTGCACGGCGTAATATTATCAAGCATGGGGGTGGCCTTAAGGATTGCAGGGCTCGAGAAGCGCTACGGCAAGTCCGCCGCGCTGGCGGGCGTCGACCTTGAAGTCGCCTCGGGCGAGGCGTTCGGCCTGGTCGGCGCGAACGGCGCCGGCAAGACCACGCTGATCAAGTGCGCGCTCGACCTGTGCGCCTGGGACGCGGGCGCGATCGAGATCTTCGGGGTGGCCGCGCACAACCCGGCGGCAAGGCGCCGGCTGGCCTACCTTCCCGAGCGCTTCATGCCGCCGCACTACCTGCGCGCGCGCGAATTCCTCGCCCTGATGTTCGAGCTCGCCGGCGAGCGCTACGACGAAACGCGCGCCCTGGCGCTGTTCGAGGAATTGCAGCTGGAGCCGGGCGCGCTCGGGCAGCCGGTGAGGAGCCTGTCCAAGGGCATGACGCAGAAGCTCGGGCTCGCGGGCTGCTTCGTCCTGCCGCGCGACCTGTACCTGCTCGACGAGCCGATGAGCGGCCTCGACCCCGCGGCGCGCGTCGCGGTGAAGGCGGTGCTGCGGCGCCTCGCCGCGGAGGGCCGCACGCTGTTCTTCACCTCGCACGTGCTCGCCGACGTCGACGAGCTGTGCTCGTCGATCGCGGTGCTCGACCGCGGAAGGGTGCGCTGGCGGGGCGCCCCGGCGGCGCTGCGCGCGCACACCGGAGAAGACAGCCTGGAGCGCGCATTCATGAAATGCATTCGTGAGCACGAACCTGCAACCAGCCTCTGAAAAAAAACCGGCGCTGCTGATCGTCGACGACGACCCGCTGATCACCGACACGCTGGCGTTCGCGCTCGGCGCCGACTTCGAGGTCTTTACCTGCGATTCGCGCGCGCAGGCCATCGATCTGCTGCGCCAGCTGCCCGCGGCGCCGCGGCTCGCGCTGGTCGACCTCGGTCTGCCGCCCACGCCGCACTCGCCCGAGGAAGGCTTCCGCCTGATCGCCGACTTGCTCGCGCACTCGCCCTGCATGAAGATTTTCGTGCTCTCCGGGCAGAACGACGCGGCAAACGCGCGCCACGCGCGCGCGCTCGGCGCCTGGGAGTTCGTCGCCAAGCCGGCCGACCCGGCGAGCCTCGCGCGCCTGCTGGCGCGCGGGCTCGAGCTGCCCGCGGCCGAGGACGGCGACTTCGTCGGCTCGAGCCCGGCGCTCGCCAAGCTGAAGAGCCAGATCGCGCAGTTCGCCGCCGCGCCCTACCCGGTGCTGATCGAGGGCGAGTCGGGCACCGGCAAGGAGCTGGTCGCGACGCGCCTGCACCGCCTGTCGTCGCGCGCCGCACGGCCCTGGTTCACGCTCAACTGCGCGGCGATCTCGCCCGCGCTGGTCGAGCCGACCCTGTTCGGCTACGTCAAGGGCGCCTTCACCGGCGCGGCGGCCAACAAGGCCGGCTTTTTCGAGGACACCGACGACGGCACGCTGTTCCTCGACGAGATCGGCGAGCTGCCGCTCGAGATGCAGGCCAAGCTGCTGCGGGTGCTGGAGAACGGCGAGTACCAGCGCGTCGGCGAGACGCAGCGGCGCACCGCGCGCTGCCGCGTCATCGCCGCGACCAACCGCGACCTGCGCGCCGACCTGCGCCGCGGCGCGTTCCGCGCCGACCTGTACCACCGGCTGTCGGTGTTCACGCTGAGCGTGCCGCCGCTGCGCGAGCTCGAGGGGGACAAGCTCCTGCTGCTCGAGCATTTCAGGCGTCTTTCTCCTGAAAAACCCTTCGAGTTCGACGAAGCCGCGACCGCGCGCTGGCTGCGCTACGACTTCCCCGGCAACGTGCGCGAGCTGCGCAACATCGTCATCCGCCTCTGCGCCAAGTACCCCGGCCAGCGCCTGTCGGCGGCCGAGCTCGAGCCCGAGCTGGACATCGGCCAGGAACTGGCCCTGGGAAATGAAAGCCCGAGCGCCATCGCCGAGCAGGCGCTGCGCCAGCTCGAGCGCGCCGGCAGCTTCGATCTCGACCAGACCCTCAAGGCCTGGGAGCGCGGCTACATCGAGGCGGCGCTGCGCCTGACGCGCGGCAACGTCAGCCAGGCGGCCAAGCTCCTCGGCATCAACCGCACCACCCTGTACAGTCGCATGCAGAGCGACGAGGAGAAGTAGTGGCGCTCTACCTGGAGCACTTCGGGCTCACCGAGCCGCCGTTCCGCATCACGCCGCACACCGACTTCTTCTTCGACGGCGCGGACCGCGGCGCGACGCTCGAGGCGCTGATCTACGCGGTGCTGCACGACGAGGGCATCGTCAAGGTGTCGGGCGAGGTCGGCAGCGGCAAGACCATGCTGTGCCGCGTGCTGATGGAGCGGCTGCCGCCGCACGTGGCGACGATCTATCTCGCCACGCCGTCGCTCGCGCGCGACGAGATCCTGTACGCGATCGCCGACGACCTCGAGCTCAAGCTGTCACCGGAGCGGCGCAGCGTGGCGCTGCGCGAGCTGCAGGAGCACCTGATCGGGCTGTACGGCGCCGGCCGGCGCGTGGTCATCCTGATCGACGAGGCGCACGTCATGCCCGACGACACCCTCGAGCAGGTGCGGCTGCTCTCCAACCTGGAGTCGAACCGCCACAAGCTGCTGCAGATCGTGCTGTTCGGCCAGCCCGAGCTCGACCAGATGCTGGCGCAGCCGGCGCTGCGCCAGCTGCGCGACCGCATCACCCACTCGTTCCGCATGCGCCCGCTCGCGCCGCAGGAGGTGGCGAAATACCTGTCGTTCCGCATGCGCGCCGCCGGCTACCGCGGCCCCGAGGTGTTCACGCCGCGCGCGGTAGCGCGGCTCGCGCGCGCCTCGGGCGGCCTGACGCGCCGCATCAACATCCTCGCCGACAAGGCGCTGCTCGCCGCGTTTACCGAGAACACGCACGCGATCACCGAGCGCCACGTGCGCGCCGCGGTCGCCGATTCCGAGTTCGCCGCCGTGCGCCGTCCGTTGCGCCCGGCGCTGCTCGTCGCGGCCGCGGCCACCGCCGGCCTGGTGATCGGCGCAGCCGCCCAGTGGACGTTCACCCCCGTTGAGCCGCCTCCGGCGAGTGCAGCGAGAGCGCCGGCCGCACCCCCCGCCCCCGCTCCTGCTCCCGCGCCAGCCCCGGCGGCGCCCGCGGACCCGGTCGCCGAGCCGCCCAAGCCCGAGCCCGAGCCGCCGCCCGCGCCGCTCGTGAGCGAGGAACAGTTGCGCCGCCTCGCCGGCTACTCCCCGGCGGGCCAGCGCCTGCTCGGCGAGCGGCTCGCAGCGACACGCGAGCGGCTCTCGCGCGCCGAGGACGAGAAGCACACGCTCGAGCTGTTCGTCACCGACAACACCGACCCGGCGCGCACCGAGCGTTTCCTGCTGCGCGCGCGCGAACTGGTGCCGATCGAAGAGCTCTACGTGATCCCGGTCGCAGGCGCCGGCCAGTACCGGCTGTGGGTGCTGTTCGGGGAGTTCGCCAGCCGCGAGGAAGCCGCCGCTGCCGTGCGGCGTCTGCCCCCGCGCTACCAGCAGGCCTTCCGCGCCGCGCCGCGCAGCTTCGCCGAGCTCCGGCGGCCGTTGTAAAGGACGGAAAAACGCCAGCGCGACAGGCGCTTAGGTGAGTTTCCTGAAACGCGCATCGTGTTATCCTTGCCGCGGAGGGAGTCACCCGCGCCATGCGACCAGGTCGTGCGCTTGCGATCGCCGTACCGTTAGTCCTGCTCGCGGCTTGCGGCCTGCCGCCGATCAAGCCGGCGGCCGAGCATATTCGCGCCGACGAGCCGCGCGCCGAAGGCACGATCCCGCCGCCGGTGCAGATCACGCCGGTGCTGCCGCAGCCGAAGCCCCAGGCGCGGCCCGAGACCTACAGCGTGGTGGTGAACAACGTGCGCGCGCAGGAGTTGCTGTTCGCGCTGGCGCGCGACGCGCGCCTGAACGTCGACATCGGCTCCGACATCACCGGCACGGTGACGATCAACGCCATCGACCAGACGCTGCCGCAGTTGCTGACGCGCATCGCGCGGCAGGTCGACATGCGCTACGAGATCGACGGCCAGAACCTGGTGGTGATGCGCGACACGCCTTTCCTGCGCGTCTACCGCATCGACTACGTGAACCAGTCGCGCGACGCGGTCAGCGTCACCACCCTGTCGACGCAGGTGAGCGGGACCCAGCCGGGCAGCACCGCCACCGCCGGTGCGCAGAACAACTCGACCGCCGCCATCAACTCGAAATCGGTGAACAAGTTCTGGGAAACGCTGGTCGCGAACGTCAAGGACATCCTGCGCGAGACCGACAAGATCATCCCGAAAACCGCTCCCGCGCCGGTCGCAGCCGCCCCGGCACCCGGCGCGCCCGGGACAACGCCAGCGGCCGCGCCGCCGCAACCGCCGATCGAGTTCATCGAGCTGGCGTCCGTCATCGCCAACCCCGAAACCGGCATCCTCAACATCCGTGCCACCTCGCGCCAGCACGAGAAAGTGCTGGAGTTCCTCGACCAGGTGATGACCAGCGCCAAGCGCCAGGTGCTGATCGAGGCGACCGTGGCCGAGGTGCAGCTCAAGAACGAGTACCAGCGCGGCATCGACTGGCAGCGGCTGCGCTCGGGCGCGGCCTCGGTCGGCGTGCCGAGCTTCAACACCGGCAGAAGCGGCCTGGAGTTCGGGCAGAGCTCGGCCAACACCCCGGCCGGCATCGCCACCAACGCCTTCGTGTTCGGCGGCGCGGTCACCAGCCTCAACTTCAATTTCGCGCTCACCCTGCTCGAGTCCTACGGCGACGTGCGCGTGCTCTCCAGCCCGAAGATCAGCGTGCTCAACAACCAGACCGCGGTGCTGAAGGTGGTCGACAACCTGGTGTACTTCACGATCCAGGCGCAGACCACCGTCTCTCAGACGAGCTCGCTCACCACCTTCACCAGCACGCTCAACTCGGTGCCGGTCGGCTTCATCCTGAGCCTGGTGCCGCAGATCTCCGACGCCGACTCGGTGGTGCTCAACCTGCGGCCGACGATCTCGCGCAAGATCGGCGACGTCGCCGACCCGAACCCCGACCTGGCGAGGGCCGGCGTCACCAGCCTGATCCCGGTGATCCAGACGCGCGAGATGGAATCGGTGCTGCGCATGCAGAGCGGGCAGGTTGCGGTGCTCGGCGGGCTGATGCAGGACAGCCGCAGCAATACCGAGGACGGCATCCCCGGCGTGAGCGCCATCCCGGGACTCGGAGCGCTGTTCGAGCAGCGCAAGGATCTCAACCAGAAGACGGAACTGGTGATCTTCCTGCGCGCTGTGGTGGTGCGCGACGCGAGCATCGACGGCGACTACGCCGCCTTCCGCGCCCTGCTGCCGGGAGCGGATTTCTTCTCCAAGCCGAACCCGACCAAGCCGCGGAACAGCGACTGGCCGTTCGACTGACATGAGCCTGCTGCTCGAGGCGCTCAAGAAAGCCGAGAAAGCCAAAGAAGACGCGCAGCGCCGCGCCCGCGGCGAGAGCGCCGAAAAACCGGCCGCGCTTCAGCTCGAGGGCGAAGCCGCGGCCGGGGCGAGGCCGGTGCTCACGCGCGACAACCTTCCCGATGTCCGCCAGCCGCTCGAGATGGTCGGCGACGAGCTCGAGGTGCAGTCTGCCGAGTCCGCCGCTGCAGCCGAGCGGCCGCGGCCCGCGCCGGCGCCTGTGCCCGCCGCCCCGCGCGAGCGCCAGGCGCCGCCGGCGCGCGGCGCCGACGCCCAGGCCGGTGAGCGCGCCGCCGGGCGCAAGGTGTTCGAAGCCAAGTTCAAGGAGCCCAATCCGCGGCTGCCGTTCTTCATCGCGATGGGCGTGCTAGGCACGTTCGCCGTCGGCACGGTGATCTATTTCTGGATCCAGCTGCGCCCGCCGGCGCCGCTAGTGAACACCAACCCGAAGTCGCCGGCCGGAGAAGTGCAGGTGGTGGCGGCCGCGAAGCCAGCGCCGGGCGCCGCGCCCGCGGCGAGCGCCAAGGAGTCCGCGATTCCCGGCCTGCCGGCGAGCGCTCCGGCGGCCCCCGCCTTCAAGGCGCCCGCGGCGAAGCCCGCGCCGCAAGCCGAGCGCACGCCGGAGGCGCCGCTGCTGAAGCCCGCGCCGAGAACCGCGACGCGCACCCCGGGCGCCGCGCCCGCCGCTGCGCCCCCAGGCACCGAGGTCAGCACGAGCCGCCCGATCCCGCAGGTCCACCCGAAGGTGAGCACCGGTTACGCCGCCTACAACGCCGGCGACCTCGCCGGCGCGCGCACCGAGTACCAGCAGGCGCTGAACGAGGAGCCGGCCAACCGCGACGCGCTCCTCGGCCTCGCGGCGCTCGATGTGCGCACCGGCCGCTACGAGGCGGCCGAGGCCGTGTACCTGCGCCTGCTGCAGGCCGACCCGCGCGACAGCCACGCGCAGGCGGCGCTGGTAGCGCTGCGCGGCGGGCGCGGCGACCCGGTGGCCGCCGAGAGCCGCATCAAGTCGATGCTCGCCGACAACCCGGGCGCGCACATGCTGAATTTCGCCCTCGGCAACCAGCTCGCGCAGCAGGGCCGCTGGGCGGAGGCGCAGCAGCAGTATTTCAAGGCGTTCGCCGCCGAGCCCGACAACCCCGACTTCGCCTACAACCTCGCCGTAAGCCTCGACCACCTGCGCCAGCCGGCGCTCGCGCTCGGCTACTACCGGCGCGCGGTCGCGCTCGCGAAGACGCGCGGCGCGAGCTTCGATCCTGCCGCCGCCGAGGCCCGCGCGGCGCAACTCGCGCGTTGATATGAACCAGCCCGCCCCGCCGCCGCAAACCAAGCGCCACCTCGGCCAGATCCTCATCGACCAGGGGATCCTCACCGAGGACCAGCTGCGCATCGCGCTGCTCGAGCAGACCAAGCAGCATGTGCCGGTCGGCAAGCTGCTGGTGCAGCTCGGCTTCGTCTCCGAGGCGATGCTGCGCGACGCGCTGTCCGAAAAGCTCGGCCTGCAGTCGGTCGACCTGGCGCGCATCATCGTCGACCCGGCGGCGCTCAAGCACCTGCCGCGCGAGATGGCGCGGCGCAACCGCATGTTCCCGGTGGCGCTCGACCGCCAGCAGAAAAGGTTCATCGTTGCGCTCGCCGACACCAACAACATCGTCGCCATCGACCAGCTGCGCGCGCACCTCAAGGGCGAGTACGAGATCGAGATGCGCCTCGCTGGCGACTCCGAGATCGAGCGCGCCATCGAGCACTACTACGGCCACGAGTTCTCGATCGACGGCATCCTCAAGGAGATCGAGACCGGCGAGGTCGACTACACCACCGTCACCGAGCGCGACGAGTACTCGCAGCCGGTGGTGCGCCTGATCTCGGCGGTGCTTGCCGACTCGGTCGAGCGCAACGCCTCGGACATCCACTTCGAGCCCGAGCAGAACTTCCTGCGCATCCGCTACCGCATCGACGGCGTGCTGCGCCAGATCCGCTCGCTGCACAAGACCTACTGGCCGGCGATGGCGGTGCGCCTGAAAGTCATGGCGAAGATGAACATCGCCGAGACGCGCGCGCCGCAGGACGGCCGCATCTCGGCCACCATGTCGGGCCGGGTGGTCGACTTCCGCGTCTCCAGCCTGCCCACCACGCACGGCGAGAACCTGGTGCTGCGCGTGCTCGACCGGCAGAAGGGCATCGTGCCGCTCGACAAGCTCGGCCTGGAGGAGTCGCAGCTCGAGATGCTGAAGCGCATGCTGGCGCGTCCCGAGGGCATCATCCTGGTGACCGGCCCGACCGGCAGCGGCAAGACCACCACGCTCTACTCGGTCCTCAACCACATCAACTCCGACGGGGTGAACATCATGACCCTGGAGGACCCGGTCGAGTACCCGATGACGCTGATCCGGCAGACTTCCGTGTCGGAGACGGCCAAGCTCGATTTCGCCAACGGCATCCGCGCGCTGATGCGCCAGGACCCGGACGCGATCCTGGTGGGCGAGATCCGCGACCACGAGACCGCCGAGATGGCGTTCCGCGCCGCCATGACCGGCCACCAGGTGTTCTCGACGCTGCACACCAACTCGTCGGTCGGCGCCTTCCCGCGGCTGCTCGACATCGGCATCGTGCCCGACATCCTCTCGGGCAACATCATCGGCATCCTCGGCCAGCGCCTGGTGCGGCGCCTGTGCCGCACCTGCCGCCAGTCCTACGACCCCGACGTCAAGGAGCGGCGCCTCCTCGGCCTGTCGCCGACCGAGCCGATCGCCCTGTGGCGCGCGGTCGGCTGCGAGAAATGCGAGTACCAGGGTTACGTCGGTCGCCAGAGCATCCTCGAGCTGCTCAAGATCGACGCCGGCATCGACGAGCTGGTGGCGCGTCGGGCGACCGCGAGGGAAATCCTCACCGCCGCCCGGGCCGCCGGCTTCAAGACCCTCGCCGACGACGGCGTGCGCCTGGTGCGCGCGGGAGTCACGGCATTGGATGAAGTCATGCGCGTGGTAGATCTGACCGACCGGATGGCGTAGTGCCCCTGTTTACCTATAAGGCGATCGACGCGCAGGGCAAGAACGTGCTCGGCCGCATCGAGGCGGTAAACCTGTTCGACCTCGAGCAGCGCCTGTCGCGCATGGACCTCGACCTGGTCGCCGGCGCGCCCTCCAACGAGATGTCGCGCCTGCTCGGCGGCGGCAAGGTCACGCGCCAGGACCTGATCAACTTCTGCTTCCACCTCGAGCAGCTCGCCACCGCCGGCGTGCCGCTGGTGGAGGGCCTCACCGACCTGCGCGACAGCGTGGAAAACCAGCGCTTTCGCGAGGTGGTCTCCGGCCTGGTCGAGTCGATCCAGGGCGGCCAGCACCTGTCGCAGGCGCTCGCCGACTACCCGAGCGTGTTCGGCCGGGTGTTCGTCAGCCTGGTGCGCTCGGGCGAGCAGACCGGCAAGCTCCCGGAGGTGCTGAAGAGCCTGACCGAGTCGCTGAAGTGGGAGGACGAGCTCGCCGCGCAGACCAAGAAGCTCATCATGTACCCGGCGTTCGTCGGCAGCATCGTGCTGATCGTCACCTTCTTCCTGATGATCTACCTGGTGCCGCAGATGACCTCGTTCATCCGCAACATGGGGCAGGCCATCCCGCTGCAGACGCGCATCCTGATGGTGGTGTCGGACATCTTCGTCAACTACTGGTGGGCGATCGCCGCCGCGCCGTTCGCCGCCTGGTTCGGGCTGAAGATCGCGATCCGCACCAACCCGCGCGTCGAGTACGCGGTCGACCACTACAAGATCTCGATGCCGCTGCTCGGCCCGATCCTGCGCAAGATCATCCTGTCGCGCTTCGCCTCGAGCTTCGCCATGATGTACAGCTCCGGCATCACGGTGCTCGACTCGATCCGCAGTTGCGAGGAGATCGTCGGCAACCGGCCGCTCGAGCAGGCGCTGCGCAAGGCCGGCCAGCAGATCGCCGAGGGCAAGAACCTGACCGCGGCGTTCCAGGACCTGGAGCTGTTCCCGCCGCTGGTGATCCGCATGATGCGCATCGGCGAAGGCACCGGCAAGCTCGACACCGCGCTGCTCAACGTCAGCTACTTCTACAACCGCGAGGTGCGCGAATCGATCAACAAGGTGCAGGCGATGATCGAGCCGGCGCTCACCGTGGTGCTCGGCGCGCTGCTCGGCTGGGTGATGCTGGCGGTGCTCGGGCCGGTGTACGACGCCATCTCGAAGATGAAGTTCTGATCATGGCGCGCCACCTCCTCTATTTCACCGCCGAGGACCACTACCTCTACACGGCGGGCGGCGGCCGGCTCGAGCTCGTCGCCCGGTTTTCCGGCGACGACCTGGGCGTCACCGCGTTCCGCGAGTACCTGCGCGGCCGCAAGGACGCGCTGTTCGGCGTGCTCGCCGACCTGGCCGGCGAGGACTTCCACGAGGAGCAGGTGCCGTGGCTGCGCGGCAGCGACCGCGAGGCGGTGGTGCAGCGGCGCCTGGCGCAGCGCTACCGCGATACGCGCCTCGCCGCGGCGCTGTCGCTCGGCCAGGTGACCTCGCCGCAGCGGCGCAACGAGCGGCTGCTGCTCGCCTCGTTCACCAACACCCAGCAGTTCACGCCCTGGCTCGACGCGCTGGAGGAGTCCGGCGCACGTCTCGCCGGGGTTTACTCGGTGCCGCTGCTCGCGCCGGAGCTCGCCGCGCGGCTCGGCGCGCGCGGGCCGCGCGCGCTGGTGGTGACCGCCAACCGCGCCGGGCTGCGGCAGTGCTTTGTCGAGAACGGCAAGCTGCGCTTCGCGCGCCTCGAGCGCACGGTAGAGATGGTGCCGCAGGCGCTGGCGCTGTTCGTGCGCTCGGAGACGCTGCGGCTGGTGCAGTACCTCGTCACGCTGCGCGCGCTGCCGCGCGACGGCACGGCAGTGCAGGCGCTGATCGTCGCGCCGCCGGGGCAGCGCGCCGTGTTCGAGCAGGCGCTGGTTTCCGACCAGCGCGTCGAGTTCCAGACGGTGGACAGCGCCGACGCGCTGAAGGCGGTCAAGCTGCGGCAGGCGCCCGACGGCACCAGCGCCGAGGCGCTGTACCTGCACCTCGCGGCGCGCAAGCCGCCGCGCGAGCAGTTCGCGAGCAGTTCCGACCGCCGCCGCTACTACGTCTGGCAGCTGCAGCGCGCGGTGGTCGCCGCCGGCGTGCTCGGCTTCGCCGCCTGCACGCTGTACGCCGGCAGCCGCTGGCTCGAGGGCTACGACCTGCGCAGCCGCGCCGAGGCGCAGAGCCAGGAGGCGACCCGCGCCGCCGATCAGTACAAGCGCATCACTTCAACCTTCCCGGTGACCGAGACCACCACCGAGAACCTGCGGGCGGCAGTGCTCGAGTTCCGGCGCATTGCCGAGCACAGCGCGACGCCCGAGCGCTCGTTCGTGCACGTGTCGCGCGTGCTCGAGCAGTTCCCGCAGATGGAAATCGACGCCCTCAACTGGAGCGTCGGGCGTCCGGGCGAGCGCAAGCCCGCGGCGGTGCCGCAGCCCGCGGCCCAGCCCGAAGCGCAGGGCGAGGCGGTGCTGCTCGAGATCAGCGGCCGGGTCAACGCGACGCAACGCAACGACTACCGCGGCATCACCGCGCAGGTGCAGCGCTTCGCCGCGGCGCTGGGCGACTCGGGCTACCAGCTGGTGCGCACGCAGCTGCCGTTCGACGTCACCTCGGAGGGCACGCTGACCGGCGACATCGGCGGCTCCGAGTCGAGCGAGGCGCCGCGCTTCACCATCACGCTGGCGCGGAGGCTGCCGTGAACTTGACGCGCGCGGAACTGAGGAAGCTGGCGCTGCCGTTCCTCGCGGCGCTGGCGCTGCTCGCGGCCGGCGCCGGGCTGATCTGGGCCGCCGACGCCTCGCTGGTGGGCGCCCAGCGTCAGCTCGCCGCGGCGCAGATCGAGCGCAAAGAGAATGCCGAACGCCTCGCGCGCATCGCCGAGGAAGAGCGCGAGGTGAAGGAAAAGCTGGACGTGTACCAGCAACTGAAGAGCCTCAACATCCTCGGCGAGGAGCGCCGCCTGGAATGGGCCGACGCCATCATTCGCATCCGCGCGCAGCGCGAGCTGCTCGACCTGTCCTACCGCGTCGACCGCCAGAAGCTGATCAAGTCGGTTCCCGGCAAGCCGGCGAGCGTCGAGTTCTTCGCCAGCACCATGCGCGTGCAGATGGCGCTGCTGCACGAGGAGGACCTGCTGCGCTTCCTCGCCGACCTGCGCGCCTCGGGCAATGCCTTTTACTCGGTGAAGGGCTGCTCGCTGGCGCGCACCGGCCAGGCCGCGACCGGCGCCACCATCACGCCGCGGCTGCGCGCCACCTGCGAGATCGACCTGATTACCGTCATCGACCGGGCAGCGAAGCAATGAGGCTTTTCCTCTTCATAGTCATTCTGTTGGGTATGAAGCCTTGCGTTGCCCAGGAGCTCGGGCGCCTGTTCTTCACCCCGGACCAGCGGGCCGCGCTCGACGCGCGGCGCAAGGCGCGCGTGCCCGACAAGCCCGCCGCAGTGATGGTGGCCTCGCCGACCACCAAGCTCGACGGCTACGTCAAGCGCTCGGGCGGACCCTCGACCGTGTGGGTCAACGGCGAATCGCTCACCGAAGGCCCGGCCGACGCGCCGCGCTTCGGCGCCGCGCGCGGCGACGCCGGCAAGGTCTCGGTGCCGCTCGGCGAGGGCGGCAGGCGCGCCACCATGCGTCCCGGCGAAGTGCTCGACCGCGGCACCGGCGAAGTGCGCGACGTGCTCGGCGAGGGCGAGATCCGCATCCGCCGCTCCCCATGAAACTCCTCTCCCGAAACAAAACGAGACAGCGCGGGGCGTTCCTGCTCGCGCTCGCGGCGCTGCTGGTGCTGGGAATGACCTGGATGCTGGTCTCGGCGGTCAGCACGGCCTCTGCGCGCGCCGCAGCGCAGGTCGGGCAGAACGGCCGCGTGCTCGCCGACGCCAAGGCCGCGCTCATCGCCTGGATCGCCATGAACGCGCTCGAGGCCACCGAGAACAACCCCGGGCGCCTGCCCTGCCCGCAGGCCTGGGGCGACGTCGGCAGCACCAACGAAGGGCGCGCAGCGGGGAGTTGCAGCTCGACTGCGATCGGCTGGCTGCCCTGGCGCACGCTCGGGCTGCCGGTGCCTTACGACGCCGCGGGGCGCCAGCTTTGGTACGTGGTCTCGCCCGGGTGGCACCTGGTTCCCGCCGCCGGCAACCTCACCATCAACTCGAATACCCCGGGCCAGCTCACCCTCGACGGGCGCGCTGCGGTCGCGCTGATCATCGCGCCGGGCGGGCCGCTCAGCATCTCGCCGAACGCCGCACAGACCGCGGCCGGCTGCGCCGTGCGCAACCAGTCGCAGGCGCTCAGCCTGCCCGCCACCGCCCCCAACCCGCTCGATTTCCTCGAGTGCTACACCGGGAACAGCTTCACCGCCGCGGCGGTCGACAACGCGACCAACAAGGTGCTCAACGACCAGGTCGTGGCCATCACCGCCGCCGATCTCTTGCCGGCGCTCGAGGCGGCGATCGCCAAGCGCATCGAGCGCGACATCGTGCCGCAGCTGCAGACCGTGTTCGCGGGCCCGGGTTGGGGATTGACCGCGGGGTCGCGCCTGTATCCGTTCGCGGCGCCGTGGCCGGTCGCCACCAATCCCGGCCCGGGCCCCGGCAGCTCGAACTTCGCCGGAGAGGACGGCAGGTACCAGGGCCTGCTGCCGTTCAACCAGGTCAACTGCACTGCCGACCCGGCCAACCCGCGCTGCCTGCCGGGGGCGGCGCTGACCAGCTGGGCGGCCGCGTCATCGGGCTACCAAGCCGGCGGCTGGGGCTACATCCAGGCCCAGTCGTGCTGGTGGGAGCCCGGCAATGCGGCAGCGGTCTGCGAGGGCGAGTACCACGAGGACGACTTCTTCCCGGCGAACCCCGGGATGCGCATCGAAATGCAGGTCACGCTCAGAAACGTCGCGATGGGCCTGCGCGCCTTCGACACGGCGCGGATGCAGGTCGAAGCGCGCGACAACGCCACCTTCCCTTGGCTCACGCAGACGGTGAATCAGGCTCTGACGATGAACCCGGACGGTTCGCTGACGATCCGGTTCTGGGCCGACCTGCCCAACATCGACAGCATGGCCTGGGGGACCTGGGCCCAGTACCGCATCCGGATCGAGCGCCTGGTGGTCACCGACCATGCGCTGCTCGACCCAACCAGCACGGGCGCGGGGTCCACCGGCTGGTTCGTGCGCAACGAGTGGTTCCGGCTGGTCTACTATGCTGCGGCCCAGATGAGCACCGCCGACGGTACGTTGCCGGGCGTCGGATGCACCAAGGATAGCAACTGCCTGCGGCTGACCACCGCGCCGAGCACCACGGTGGTCTGGGACAAGCGAGCGCTGCTGATCCTCGCCGGCTGCAGCATCGCCAGCCCGCCGGCGACCCGGCCCAACGGCACGATTACCGACTACCTCGAGTTCGGGAACAGCGACGGCGGCACGCGCTACGAGCAGCGGCTGATCAGCCGCGCGGCCCTGTTCAACGACCGCGTCATCGTCGTCGACACCAGTCCGTAATGCGCCGCGGGCAGTCGGGTTTTTCGCTCCTCGAGCTCGCGGTCGTGCTGGCGATCGTTGGCATGCTGCTCGCGAGCGCGATGTTCACGCTTTCCGCGCAGATCGAGCAGCGCAACCGCGGCGACACGCAGCGCCGGCTCGAGGAGGCGAAAGAGCTGCTGCTGAGCTTCGCGATCGTCAACGGCCGCTTGCCTTGCCCAGGGACCACGAGCGGCGACGAAGCCGGCGGCGGCACCGCCGCGTGCACCAGCAACTACAGCAACGGCTTCCTGCCCGCGCGCGCGATCGGCTTTCAGCCGACCGATGCGAATGGCTTCGGGCTGGATGGCTGGGGCGGCCGCATCCGCTATGTCGTCTCGACGACCCCTTGGGGAGTCTGGCCCGCACGATTCACTCGGCAACACGGTGCAAATGCCAGTACGGTAGCCACCACCGTTCCTGTCACCGCCCCCTGGAGCTTGACTCAGACACCGGGAGACTTGGTGGTCTGCAACGTCTCGCCGGCGACGACGACCAATACAGTCTGCGACGCCAACACCAGCGTCACCAACCAGAATACGGTGGTGGCGATCGTGTTCTCCACCGGGAAAAATTTCGCCACCGGCGGCGGCGGCACGAACGAGGCGCGCAATCTCGACAACAACCCGCTGTTCGTCGACCGGCCGCCGGACCCGCCGGGGGCTACGGGCGGCGAGTTCGACGACATGATGGTCTGGATTCCGGTAGGCCTGCTCTATGGCCGCTTGATCGCGGCCGGGATTCTGCCCTAGCCGGCCGGCCCGCTCAGCGCGAAGCACACCTCGCCATCGCGGTTTGACTCGAGCGCCAGGCGGTAGCCGTTCGCCTCGGCATGGCGCGCCGCCTGGTACAGGCCGATGCCCAGGCCGTGGCGCGAGCTGACCGGCGCGCGCAGCAAGACCGCGGCGACCTCCGCCGACACCGCGGCGCCGGTGTCCGAGACGCTGAGCCGCACGCGCTCGCCGTACTCGAGCGCGACGCGCACCCGCAGGCCCTCGTCGTCGGCGCGCTTGGCGAGCGCGTTGCGGATCAGGTTGTCGGCGGCGCCGTCGAACAGCGAGCGCGGCAGGCGCGCGTCCGGCGGTGGCGCGGCCGGCTCGAATTCGACGCCCTCGCTGCGGTACTGGCGGGCGAGCGCCTCCCACCAGGCGCGCGCCGCGACCCAGGTTTCGCCGCCGGCCTGCGGGCGCTGGAACTTCTCCAGCGTCTCGGCGAGGCGCCGCTCGATCAGCGGCAGCTGGCGGCGCATCAGCGCCTGAAGTTGCTCGGAACCGCGCGCCTCGTCGCGGCCTTCCTCGCGCGCCGCCATCGAGGTGAGCACGCTCAGCGACTGCAGCAGGTTCTTCATGTCATGCGTCATGCGCGCGCCGGTCTCGTGCACCGCCTGCAGGTAGCTCGTCTGGCGCAGCTTCTCCTCGCGCAGCTTGGCGACGTAGAACTCGCCGAGGAGCTGGCCGAGCAGGTGCAGGTGCCAGGTGAGCGCAGGCCCGAGGCGGTAGGGCGAGTAGATGGTGAGCTCGAGCTCGCTCGAGGCGTAGTCGACCGCGTTCGGCGTGCGGCTGCCCTGCTCGCCGCGCGCGTCACCGGCGCGCCAGCGCACGCCGTCGACCGACGGCAGGCGCAGCAGCGCCGCGATCGCCTCGCCCAGAAAGCGCTCGGGGCGCGCCTCGACCTGCAGCAGCTCGGCGAGGAAATGCAGCCATTTCTCCACCGGCAGGCCGATCGAGAACAGGTACCTGGAGAAGAACACGCTCAGCCCGCCGCCCGCGCGCGGGTTCCAGGCGAGCGCGATCAGCAGCACCGCGCCGGCGGTGATGAAGATGGTCGAGGTGAGCGCCTCGAGGTAGGGCGTGCGCGTCACCGTCATGAACGTGAAGCTGCCGAGGATCACCACCACCAGCAGCAGCATCAGGAACAGGCTGTAGAAGAAGTCGATGATGTGCGCGGTGTCCGCGGGCTCGGGCTCGGACGGGAACAGCGCGATCAGCACGAAGGCCATCGGCAGAACGTACTCGGCGTAGGAGCGGATCTCGGGATCCATCTCGCGCCGCGGCGCGATCTCCGGCAGGATCGCCACCGCGAGCAGCGCCAGGAGGTAGGCCAGCACCACCAGGTAGCAGCGCCGCTGCCAGCGCGCGTGCTGCTGGTAGACCTTGCCGCCGACCAGCCCCGCCAGCACCACCACCCAGAACGCGAGGAACCACCAGTCGAGCCACAGCATCGCCCCGGTGGCCACCAGGGCGAGGATCAGGCCCTGCACCGGCGAGACGCGCTGCTCGGCGCGCAGGAACGGCTGCCACAGCAGCAGCAGGCCGAGGTGCGCCAGCAGCAGCGCGCGCGCCCACGGGTCCGCCACGCCGCGGAACACCGCGACGTGCAGCAGCGCGAGCATCGCCACCACCACCAGCCGCCAGTAGCGCTGGCTGAAGCTCCAGGTCGTGTTCGCCAGCCGCGCGAGGAAGCGCGGCGCAGGCGCCGCCGGTTGCATGAGTGACCCCCCGCGACTAGTCTACAAACGAACCCATGCCGGCGGCCACTCTCGCACGTTCTGTCCTGCTCGAGGCGCGCCGCGGCGGCCTGCCCTGGCTCGCCGCGGCGGCGATCGTGCTCGGCCTGGCGCTGGCCGCGTTCCTGTCGCAAGTCGCGCTCACCGAGAGCCGCGCGCTGCAGGCGGCGCTGCTCGCTGCCCTGCTGCGCGCCTGCGCGGTGTTTCTGATCGCGGCGCAGGTGACCTCGAGCACGCTGCGCGAGATCGACGACAAGGGCCTCGAGCTGATGCTGTCGCTGCCGTTGTCGCGCAGCACGCACTACCTCGGGCGCCTGCTCGGCTTCGCCGCCTGTGGCGCGGCGCTCGCGGCCGCGTTCGCGGCGCCGCTCTTGCTGTGGGCGCCGCCGGGCGCAGTGGCGCTGTGGGGCCTGTCGCTCGCCTGCGAGACGGCCCTGGTCGCCGCGGCGGCACTGTTCTTCGCCATGACGCTCGCGCAGTTCCTGCCCGCGATCGCGGCGACCGCGGGCCTGTACCTGCTCGCGCGCTCGATCGGCGCGATCCAGGCCATCGCCGCCGGGCCGCTCGCCGAGACCTCGCTCGCCGGCACGGCGGCGCGCTACGCGGTCGATGCCACGGCCCTGCTGCTGCCGCGCCTGGACGGCGCGACGCGCACCGCGTGGCTGCTCTACGAAACGCCCGCGCCCGGCGAATACGCCTGGGTGCTCGCCGGCCTGGCCCTCTACGGGCTGCTCCTCGTGGCGGCCGGGCTGTTCGACTTCCACCGCAGGAGCGTGTGAGCCGGAGCCTGCGCCCGGTCGGCGCGGTGCCGCGCTGGGTGCTCGGCGCGCTCGCGGCCTGCCTCGCCGGGCAGATCGCCGTGCAGTTTTCCACCTTTGCGGCGCGACCGCGCGCGCCCTCCGCGGCCGAGCTCCCGCCGCCGCCCGCGCCCCAGGTGCTGCGCCTCGCGAGCCTGGGCGAAGCCGAGGCTGCGGCGCGCCTCGCCATGCTCTACCTGCAGTCCTTCGACTACGCCGGGGGCAATGCCGCGCCTTACAGCCGGCTCGACTACGCGCGCCTGCTCGGCTGGCTCGGCTCGATCCTCGAGCTCGATCCGCGCAACACCTACCCGCTGTTCGCCGCGGCGCGCGTCTATGCGGAGACCGCGGACGCGGCGCGCAGCCGCAGCGCGCTCGAGTTCGTCTACGTCGAGTTCCTGCGCGACCCGAACCGGCGCTGGCCCTGGCTGGCGCACGCCGCGCTGCTCGCCAAGCATCGCCTCAAGGACCCGGCGCTCGCGCGCCGCTACGCCCAGGCGATCGACCGCCACACTACCGCGCGCGACGTTCCGCTCTGGGCAAAGCAGATGGAGATCTTCATCCTCGAGGACCTGAACGAGCTCGAGGCGGCGAAGATCATGCTGGGCGGGCTGCTGCAGAGCGGGACCGTCACCGACCCGGCCGAGCTGCGCTTCCTGAAGGAGCGGCTGGACCAGCTCGAAGCGCGGACGCCGGCGCGCTAGCCCTGTCGGCCCCCCGACGGCTTTGTCGGCATTTCGACAGTTTCCCTTTCAATTCATTTCAGAAGTCATTGTTTCTTAATGATATGCTGCATGGCATGACGCTTGCATAGTATCGTTGCATAGACTGTCCAAGGAGAAGGCCATGAAGGCTGCATACGGGAAACAACAGGGCTTCACCCTGGTCGAGATCGCCATCGTGCTGGTGATCATCGGGCTGCTGCTGGGCGGCATCCTCAAGGGCCAGGAAATGATCACCCAGGCGAAGATCAAGAACGTGATCGCCGACATGTCGGGCGTGTCCGCCGCCATGTACGGCTACCAGGACCGCTACAAGGCGCTGCCGGGCGACGACAAGAAAGCCGACCGCTGGACCGGCGCGACCGCGGGCAACGGCGACGGCATCGTCGCGGGCAAGTGGACGGCGGCGAGCGAAGCGATGAACTACTGGGACCACCTGCGGCGCGCGGGCTTCATCTCGGGCAGCGGCGTGGAGAACCCCTTCAATGCCGTGTCGGGGAAGATGGGCGTGCAGACCGGCGCCGGCGACACTCCGCCCACCGGCGTCCTGAGCGACGGCGGCGGTACCCCGACGCTGTTCACCTCATTGATGCTGTGCTCGGCGGGACTGCCCGACAAGATTGCCATCTCGGTCGACGCGCAGATGGACGACGGCCTGGGCAAGAAGGGCTCGGTGCGCGGGAAAAAAGCCTCCGGCAACCCAGCCGACGTCTCGGTCACCGCGGACGACTACGCGGAAGACGGCGTCAGCACCTACATCATCTGCCGCCAGATGTAAGGAGCAGCGAGCTCCAAGAAAAGCCGGCGCGAGCCGGCTTTTTTATTTTCCGGTCAACTGCTCCTCAGCAGCGGCGAGCGCTTCCGAGGTTCCGAGCAATACCACCACGTCGCCCGGTTGCAGCGCGCCGGCCCCGGCGGCGTCGAGTTTGGTCTTCGCCCCGCGCCGGCGCACCGCGCGCACCTGCGCGCCGAACGCGTCGAGCGCCAGCTCGTCGAGGGTCTTGCCGAGCGCGCCGGCGCCGGGGTCGAGGGTCACCGAGTGCAGGCGCGCGGTCGACTCCACTTCGTCGCGGCCCTGGAACAGGCCGCGCAGCAGGCCGTAGCGCTCGCCGCGCACCTGGCTCACGCGGCGCATGACGCGCGACAGCGGCACGCCGACCCACACCAGGGTATGCGAGGCGAGCATCACGCCGGACTCGAAGGCCTCGGGAACGACCTCGGAGGCGCCGGCCGCCGTCAGCGGCTCGATGTCGGCCTCGTCGCGCGCGCGCACGATCACCGGCAGCGCGGGGTTCAGGTCGTGGATCTGCGCCAGCATCCGCACCGCGGCGGCGGTGTCGGCGAAGGTCAACACCACCGCAGCGGCGCGCGCGAGGCCGGCGGCGATCAGCGCCTCCCGGCGCCGGCCGTCGGCGAACACCACGGTGTCGCCTGCGGCCGCGGCCTCGCGCACGCGCTCCGGGTCGAGGTCGAGCGCGACGTAGCGCACGCCTTCGGCGTCGAGCAGGCGCGCCAGGCGCTGGCCGTTGCGACCGTAGCCGACGATGAGGACGTGGCGCTCCGCCTCGATCGATTGCACCGCGACGCGGTGCAGTTCGAGGGAGCGCAGCAGCCACTCCGAGCGCGACAGGCGCAGCACGATGCGGTCGCTCGCCGCGATCACGAACGGCGTCGCCAGCATCGAGACGATCATCGCAGCGAGCAGCGGCTGCAGCAGCTCCTCGGGCACCACGCCGGCGATGCCGGCGAGCGCCAGCAGCACGAAGCCGAACTCGCCGCCCTGGGCCAGCGCCAGCGCGACGCGCAGCGCCGTGCCCGGCGCGGCGCCGAACGCCCGCGACAGAGCTGCGATCAGCGCACCCTTGATTGGAACAAGAAGAAAGAGAAAAAGCAGGACCAGCCAGAACTGGGCAATCACCAGGCGCACGTCGAGCATCATGCCGACGGTGACGAAGAACAGCCCGAGCAGCACGTCGCGGAACGGCTTGATGTCCTGCTCCACCTGGAAGCGGTACTCGGTCTCCGAGATCAGCATCCCGGCGAGAAACGCCCCCAGCACCAGCGACAGTCCGGCGGCCGCGGTGATGAACGCCGCGGCGAGCGTGATCAGCAGCACGTTCAGCACGAAGATCTCGCTCGAGCGGCTGCGCGCCGCGGCGCGCAGCCAGGCGCGCACCGGCCGCGGCCCGGCGAGGACCACGACGGCGCGCGCGACCGCGGCCTTGCCCAGCGCCAGCGCCACCGCGACGCCGATCGCGTCGGCGGGCTGCCCGAGCACCGGGATCAGCACCAGCAGCGGCACCACCGCGAGATCCTGGAACAGCAGCACCGCGATCACCTCGCGGCCGTGCGGCGTGTCGAACTCGCCGCGCTCGGCGAGCAGCTTCGACACGATCGCGGTCGAGGACATCGCGGCGATTCCGCCCAACGCCAAGCCGGCCTGCCAGGGCACGCCGAACGCGGCTGCGCACGCGATCGCCAGGGCGATGGTGGCCGCGACCTGCGAGAACCCGAGCCCGAACACCAGGCGCCGCATCGTCCTCAGCTTGGTCAGGCTGAACTCGAGGCCGATCGAGAACATCAGGAACACGACGCCGAACTCGGCGAGGCGGTGCGTCTCCTCGCGGTCCGCAACCACGCCCAGCGCATGCGGCCCGAGCGCCAGCCCGGTGACGAGATAGCCGATGATCGGCGGCAGCCGCAAGCTCCTGCAGGCGGCCACGGCCAGCACGCTCGATACGAGCAGCGCGAGCACCGAGAGCAGCGGAACTGCGGTGGGGTCCATGGGCTATACTCCTCCGGCATGATAAAGGCAGCGCGCCCGCTGGTGAAAAGGGCTTCGGCCCTCGAGCTCGCGCGCCGCGTGCTCGAGATCGAGGCCGACGCGGTGCGCGCGCTGATCCCGCGCCTCGATGAGCACTTCACCGCCGCGATCGAGCTGATCCACGCCCGCAAGGGCCGCGTGGTGGTGAGTGGCATCGGCAAGTCCGGCCACATCGCGCGCAAGATCGCCTCGACGCTGGCGAGCACCGGCACGCCGGCCTATTTCGTGCACCCGGCCGAGGCGAGCCACGGCGATCTGGGCATGGTGGAAGCCGGCGACGTGTTCATCGCCCTCTCCTACTCGGGCGCGAGCGACGAGCTGCTGCAGATCGTGCCGCTGGTCAAGCGCCGCGGCGCCAAGTTGATCGCCATAACCGGCAAGGCCGACTCGGCGCTGGCGCGCGAGGCCGACGTGCACCTCGACGCCGGCGTGGCCCAGGAGGCCTGCCCGCACAACCTCGCGCCCACCGCCAGCACCACCGCCGCGCTCGCCCTGGGCGACGCGCTCGCCGTCGCGCTGCGCGACAAGCGCGGCTTCTCCGCCGACGACTTCGCGCGCAGCCACCCGCGCGGCAACCTGCCGCGCCAGGCGCTGGTGCACGTGTCCGACGTGATGCGGCACGGCGAGCAGATCGCGCGCGTGAAGAGCGGCGTCACCGCGATGCAGGCGGTGGTCGAGATCACGCGCGGGCGCATCGGCATGACCGCGGTGCTCGACCCGGCGCAGCGGGTGTGCGGCATCGTCACCGACGGCGACCTGCGGCGCTCGCTGGAGAAGGGCGTCAACCTCGCCACGGCACGGGTCGAGGAGGTGATGACCTCGGGGCCGCGCAGCATCCGCCCGGAAGCGCTGGCGGTCGAGGCGGTGCGCCTGATGGAGGACCACAAGGTCAACCAGCTGCTGGTGGTCGATGCGGACGGCGCCCTGGTGGGCGCGCTCAACATGCACGACCTGTTCCGCGCGAAAGTAATTTGAAAGAGCCCTCCCAAGAAGCGCTCGCGAGAGCGCGGGGTGTACGGCTGATGATCTTTGACGTGGACGGCGTTCTGACCGACGGCACCCTGCTCTACGGCCCGGCCGGAGAGGAAATCAAGGCGTTCCATTCGTTCGACGGGCACGGGATGAAGATGCTCGCGGCGAGCGGCGTGGCCTGCGCGCTGCTGTCCGGGCGGCGCTCCGCGGCGGTCGCGCTGCGCGCCGCCGAGCTCGGTATCGCGGACGTGCTGCAGGGCATCGACGACAAGCTGGCGGCTTTTCAGGAAATCATCCGCAAAAAAGGGCTGACGCCCGAAAGCGCCGGCTACATGGGCGACGAGCTGCTCGACCTGCCGGTGCTGACGCGCTGCGGCCTCGCCTGCGCGCCGCACGAGGCGCCCGAGGCGGTGCGCGCGCGCGTGCACTACGTGGCCGCCGCCGCCGCCGGGCGCGGCGCGGCGCGCGAGGTGTGCGAGCTGGTGATGCGCGCCCAGGGCTCGTTCGAGCGGGCGCTGAAAGCCTATCTCGCGTGAAGCTCTCCACCGCGCGGCTGTTCCCGCTCGGCCTGATGCTGGTGCTCGCCGCACTCACCTTCTATCTCGAGCGCGCGGCGCGAGAGGAAGACTCGCCGCAGGCGCCGCGCCGCCACGACCCGGACTACCTGGTGACCAACTTCACCACCACCACCTACAACCGCGACGGCGCCGCCGAGACCGTGCTGTCGGCGGCGCGCATGCTGCACTACCCCGACGACGACACCACCGAGCTCGAGGCGCCGCGCATGGTCCAGGCGAAACCCGCCGAGCCGCGCTTCACGGTGCGCGCCGACCGCGGACAGCTGTCGCGCGACGGCGACGAGATCTTCCTCTACGGCGACGTGCAGCTGGTGCGCGAGGCGACGCCCGAGCAACCCGAGGCGCGCGTGCGCACCGAGTTCCTGCACGTGCTGCGCAGCCGCTCGCTGGTGCGCAGCGACCGCGCAGTGCAGTTCGTCGAAGGGCGCCGCTCGCTCACCGGCCGCGGCATGGAGTACAACAACGAGTCGCGCGCCCTGGTGCTGCACCACGACGTCCAGGCGCGCTTCGATTCGGCCGATCCGCAATGAGACTTCTCGGCATCCTGCTCTTCGCGCTGGCGGCGCCGGCCCTCGCCGAGAAGGCCGACCGCGACAAGCCGACGCAGGTCGAGGCGAACAAGATGAGCGCCGACGACGCGCGCCGCCTCAACGTGTTCGAGGGCAACGTGGTGCTCACCAAGGGGACCATCACGCTGCGCGCCGACCGGCTGCTGGTGCGCCAGGACGCCGACGGCTTCCAGTACGCCAGCGCCAGCGGCCGGCCGGTGCGCTTCCGGCAGCGCCAGGACCCCAAGCCCGGCGAGAAGGAGGGCATCTGGGTCGAGGGCGAGGCGCTGCGCATCGAGCTCGACGACCGCAACCAGAAAATCGAGCTGTTCGAGAACGCGCGGGTCAACCGCGGCGGCGACGAGGTCGCGGGCAACTACATCCTGGTCGACCAGCGCTCCGAGTTCTACCAGGTGGGCGCCGGCAAAGGCGCGACCCCGGGACGCGTCAAGGCGATCATCCAGCCCAAGCCCTCGGGCGCCGAGGCTGGAAAATGAGCGGCACATGAGCGAGCTGCGCTCCCAGCGGCTGCGCAAGCGCTACAAGTCCCGCACGGTGGTGCAGGACGTGTCGCTCGAGGTGTCGAGCGGCGAAGTGGTCGGGCTGCTCGGGCCGAACGGCGCCGGCAAGACCACCTGCTTCTACATGATCGTCGGCCTGATCCCGGTGGACGCGGGCTCGATCCACCTCGACAGCCGCGAGCTCACGCACCTGCCGATCCACCGCCGCGCGCGCCTCGGCATCTCCTACCTGCCGCAGGAGAACTCGGTGTTCCGGCGCCTGACGGTGGAGGAGAACGTGCAGGCGATCCTCGAGCTGCAGGGGCTCGCGCGCGAAGAGATCGAGGCGCGCCTCGCCGAGCTGCTCAAGGACCTGAACATCGCCCACCTGCGCAAGCACGCGGCGATCTCGCTGTCCGGCGGCGAGCGGCGTCGCCTGGAGATCGCGCGCGCGCTCAGCACCAAGCCTGCCTTCATCCTGCTCGACGAGCCGTTCGCCGGGGTCGACCCGATCGCGGTGCTCGACATCCAGCGCATCATCCGCTTCCTGAAGGAGCGCGGCATCGGCGTGCTCATCACAGATCATAACGTTCGCGAAACGCTGGGCATCTGCGACCGCGCCTATATCATCAACGAAGGCGCGGTGCTCGCGTCGGGTCACCCCGAAGAGATTGTCTACAATGACAGTGTTCGCCGCGTCTATCTGGGCGAGAATTTCCGGATGTAGGTTCGCGCTCGCCGCATGAAGCCCTCGCTTCAATTCCGCCTCTCGCAGCACCTCACGCTCACGCCGCAGCTGCAGCAGTCGATCCGCCTGCTGCAGCTCTCGACGGTCGAGCTCAACCAGGAGATCGACCGCCTCCTGATGGAGAACCCGGCGCTCGAGCGCGAAGAAACGGAAGGCGAAAACGAAGCGCCGCGCGCCCCGGCTCCTGAAATCCCCTCCGTCCCTTCAAGTCCCGAAGCGCCGGACTGGCCGGGCGAGATCGCGGCCAACTGGCGCGGCCCCGAGGACGACGACGAGGACGGCGACCGCAACTTCGGCACCGCAGAACTGCCCACGCTGCGCGATCACTTGCGCACGCAGCTCTCGCTCACCAATCTGAGCGAGCGCGACCGCGCCCTGGTCGAGCTGCTGGTCGACGCACTCGACGAGGACGGCTACCTGACGCAGCCCCTCGAGGAGATCGCGGCGCTGTTTTCGGCCGAGAACGAGCTCGACGCCGAGGAGCTCGCCATCGCGCTGCGCCATCTGCAGAACCTCGAGCCGGCCGGCGTCGGCGCGCGCTCCCCCGGCGAGTGCCTGTGCCTGCAGCTGCGCGTGCCGTGCGAAGGCGACGATGCCCCGGCCCACCTGCTGGCGCTGGAAATCGCCGAGAAGCACCTGGAGCTGCTCGCTGGGCGCGACTACACGCGCCTGAAGAACGTCACCGGCGCCAACGACCAAACGCTGCGCGCCGCGCAGCGCCTGATCCAGACGCTCAACCCACGCCCCGGCGCCGCCTTCGCGCGCGTCGAGGCGCGCTACGTGATTCCCGACGTAGTGGTGCGCAAGAGCAAGAACGTGTGGAAGGCGAGCCTCAACCCCGACGCCATGCCGCGCCTGCGCATCAACCGGCTGTACGCCGAGATCGCCGCCGGCGCGCGCGGCGGCTCGGGCGCCGGCGTCTCCTCGCAGCTGCAGGAGGCGCGCTGGCTGATCAAGAACGTGCAGCAGCGCTTCGACACCATCCTGCGCGTGGCGCAGGCGATCGTCGACCGCCAGCGCCATTTCCTCGACCACGGCGAGGTCGCAATGCGGCCCCTGGTTCTGCGTGAAATCGCCGCCACCCTCGGGCTGCACGAGAGCACCATCTCGCGCGTCACCACCCAGAAGTTCATGGCCACGCCGCGCGGCACCTTCGAGCTCAAGTATTTCTTCGGCAGCCACGTCGCCACCGAGGCGGGCGGCGCCGCCTCCTCGACCGCGATCCGCGCGCTGATCAAGCAGCTGGTCGCGGCCGAGGACGCCAAGGCGCCGCTCTCCGACTCGCGCATCGCGCAAGTGTTGGGCGAGCAGGGCATCATGGTGGCGCGACGCACCATCGCGAAGTACCGCGAGTTGCTGCAGATCCCCCCCGTCAGCCAGAGAAAGGCCCTGTAGAAGGGGCTATAATCCGCCCCCGCTTCCCGCCCCGGCATGAGCCTAGTCGCCAAGTTGCTGTCCGCAAATCACGTGGTGCTCGACGCCCCGCTGTCGAGCAAGAAGCGCCTGTTCGAGCAGGCCGGCCTGCTGTTCGAGAACCACGACGGCATCGCCCGTAGCCTGGTGTTCGACAGCCTGTTCGCGCGCGAGCGGCTCGGCTCGACCGGCCTCGGGCAGGGCGTCGCCATCCCGCACGGCCGCATCAAGGGACTGAAAGAGGCGCTCGGCGCCTTCTTCCGCCTGGCGCAGCCGGTGGCGTTCGACGCGCCCGACGGCGCGCCGGTGAGCCTGGTGTTCGTGCTGCTGGTGCCGGAGAAGGCCACCGAGAAGCACCTGCAGCTCCTGTCGGAGCTGGCGCAGATGTTCTCCGACAAGGCGCTGCGCGAGGCGATGCTCGGCGCCGCGGACGCCGGCGCGCTCCATCAGCTGATCGTTACATGGCAGCCCGATGCTTCAGGTCAACGTCGCGCGGCTGCATGACGACAACCGCGAGGCGCTGTCGCTCGCCTGGGTCGCCGGGCGCGAAGGCGGCACCGCGGTGCGGCGCGAGGCCGCAGCCGCGGCGTCGCTGATCGGCCACCTCAACCTCACCCACCCCAACAGCATCCAGGTCGTCGGCGCCTACGAAGCCGGCATGGTCGGCGGCTTCGTCGACCGGCTGTTTGAGTCGCATCCCGCGGCGGTGATCGTCGCCGACGGCGTCGCGCCGCCCCAGGCGCTGGTTGAAGCGGCGGGGCGCAGCCGCACGCCGCTGTTCACTTCGCCGCTGCCGGCGCCGCAGGTCATCGAGAAGCTCGGGCACTATCTCGCCAAGCTGCTCGCCGAGTCGACCGAGCTGCACGGCGTGTTCATGGATGTCCTCGGCCTGGGCGTGCTGATCACCGGCGAGTCCGGCGTCGGCAAGAGCGAGCTGGGGCTCGAACTCATCAGCCGCGGCCACGGCCTGGTCGCCGACGACGTGGTCGAGGTGTCGCGCCTCGGCGCCGGCGCGCTCGAGGGCCGCTGCCCGGCGCTGCTCAAGGACTTCATCGAGGTGCGCGGCCTCGGCGTGCTCAACATCCGCACCATCTTCGGCGAAACCGCGGTGCGGCGGAAAATGAAGCTGCGGCTGGTCGCGCACCTCGCCCGCTCCTCGGCGATGCGCGACCCGTCGGAGCGGCTGCCGCTCGCCGAGCTCACCGAGCCGATCCTCGGCGTCATGGTGCGCAAGGTGATCATCCCGGTCGCCGCCGGCCGCAACCTCGCGGTGCTGGTGGAGGCCGCGGTGAGGAACGAAATACTCAAGCTGCGCGGCATCGACTCGATGGCCGAGTTCCTCGCGCGGCAGAACGAGGAAATCCAGAAGGGAGAGAAGTAGGAGTGCCGCAAAGCCTGGTCCTGGTCAGCGGCCTGTCGGGCTCCGGCAAGAGCATCGCGCTCAAGGTGCTGGAGGACGCCGGCTATTACTGCGTCGACAACCTGCCGGCGACGCTGCTGCTGGAGGTGGTCGACTTCCTCGCCGATGCCGGCCACGAGCGCGCCGCGGTGAGCGTGGACGCGCGCAGCGCCTCGCTGCCGGCGCTGCCCGAGCACATCGCCCGGCTGAAAGCCCGCGGCCTCGATTGCCGCGTGCTGTACCTCGAGGCCGCCACGCCGACGCTGCTGCGACGCTTCTCCGAGACGCGGCGCAAGCATCCCCTCGCCGGCCGCCTGACCCTGCCCGAGGCGATCGAGCACGAGCGCACGCTGCTCGCCGGCGTCGCGCCGCTCGCCGAGCGCATCGACACCAGCGAGCTGCAGCCGCGCGTGCTGCAGAACTGGATCCGCGACCTGCTCGGCCTCGGCACCGGCACGCTCACGCTGCTGTTCGAATCCTTCGCTTACCGCGACGGCATCCCACTCGACGCCGACTGGGTGCTCGACGCGCGCATGCTCGCCAATCCGCACTACGACCCGCAGCTGCGGCCGCTCACCGGGCGCGACGCGCCGGTGATCGAGGTTCTGGCGCGCGACGCCACGGTGGCGCGCTGGCTCGAGGACGTGCGCGCGCTGCTCGCGCGCTGGCTGCCGGAGATCGTGCGCGAGAACCGCAGCTCGGTCACGGTGGCCATCGGCTGCACCGGCGGGCGCCACCGCTCGGTGTATCTCGCCGAGCGCCTCGCCGCGGAGTTCCGCCGGGACTGGAACGTGCTGGTGCGCCACCGCGTGCTGGCCCGGGAGAGCGCCTGACGGACCTGCCGGTGTTCCCGCTGAACACGGTGCTGTTCCCGGGCGGGCGCCTGCCGCTGCGCATCTTCGAGACCCGCTACATGGACATGGCCAAGGCCTGCCTGCGCGACAACGCGCCGTTCGGCGTGTGCCTGATCCGCGAGGGGCAGGAGGTGGGCGCGCCGGCGGTTCCGGCCGGCGTCGGCTGCCTCGCGCGCATCGGCGAGTGGGACATGCCGCAGCTCGGGCTGCTGCAAATCACGGCGCGCGGCGAGAGCCGCTTCCGCATCCTCGAGCGCCGGGTGCAGGCCGACGGCCTGGCGCGCGCTTCCATTGAAATGCTGGACGAGGCTGCGGATGGCCCCGTTGCCGAAGCATTCCGTCAATGTGTGAAGCTGCTTGAGCGGGTGATCGAGCAGCATCCGGCGCTGTTCGAGCGCCCGCACCGCCTCGATTCCTGTGCCTGGGTGAGCTCGCGCCTCGCCGAGGTCCTGCCGCTGCCACTGGAGGCGAAGCAGGCGCTGCTCGAACTCGACGACGGCCGCACGCGGCTCGAGCGGTTAAACGCGCTCGTGCAGGCGGCCTAGCAGCTTCCTCACCGGCGCCGGCACCGCGGCCGCCATCGCATCGTCGAGATCCAGCCACAGGCCTGCGACGGCCGGCTCGGACTTCAACTCATAGAGGAGCGGCTGCACGCGCAGCCGGAAATGGGTGAAGCCGTGCTCGAAAGGCGCGAGCTTTTTCATGGAGCGGACCGGGAATGCGCTGTTTGCTTTCTCCGGAAAACACCACAACCCGCCCCAGATGCCGGACGACGGCCGGCGCTCGAGCAGCACCCGGCCCGCGTGCACCAGGACGTGCCAGGTCGCTTTCCTCAGCGGCAGCGTCTTGCGCGGGCGCGGCGCCGGCAGCTCGTGGATGCGGTTCTGCTTGCGCGCGACGCACTGGCCGGCCACCGGGCAGGCGGCGCAGTTGGGCTTTCGCCGGGAGCACAACGTGGCGCCGAGGTCCATGAGCGCCTGCGTATAGGTTTCCACGTCTCTTTCCGGGAGAAGCCGCTCGGCTTTCCGCCACAACTCCTTCTCATCGACCAGGCCGTAGCAGCGCGAGAGAACGCGCTTGACGTTGCCGTCGAGGATCGCGGCGCGCTCGCCGAAAGCGAACGCGGCAATTGCCGCTGCCGTGGATCGCCCGATGCCGGGCAGTTTTTCGAGTTCTTCTGCGGTTCCTGGAAAAGATCCGAGCTGCGCCACGGTCCTCGCCGCGGCATGCAGGTTGCGGCCGCGCGCGTAGTAGCCCAGCCCGCTCCACAGCTGCAGCACCTCGTCCTGCGAGGCCGCGGCGAGCGCTTCCACGCTCGGGTATTTTCGAATAAATCTTTTGAAATAAGGAACAACAGCGGCGACCTGCGTCTGCTGCAGCATCACCTCGGACAGCCAGACGCGGTACGGGTCGCGCGTGTCCTGCCACGGCAGGCCCTGGCGCCCGTGGCGGCGCTGCCAGGCAACGAGCTTTTGCGCGAAAGACATGCGGTACCATTCTCTCAAAATGCTCGCCTTCATCCTGCGCCGTTTCGGCCAGGCGGTCCTGGTGATGCTGACCGTCGGGCTGATTGCGTTCGCGCTGTTCCGCTTCGTCGGCGACCCGGTGACGTTCATGCTCGGCCAGGATGCGACCGACGAGCAGCGCCGCGAGGTCACGCGCGCGCTCGGCCTCGACCAGCCGTTCTACGTGCAGTACTTCAGCTTCCTCGGCCACGCCGTGCAGGGCGAGTTCGGCCTGAGCCTGCGCCAGGTGCAACCGGTGTCGAAGCTGATCGTCGATCGCCTGCCGGCGACGCTCGAGCTGTCGTTCGTGGCGGCGTTCCTCGCGCTCGCCGCCGGCATCCCGATGGGCATCTATACCGCGCTGCGGCGCCACTCGTGGCTGTCGCACCTGCTGCTCGCGGTATCGCTCGCCGGGGTGTCGCTGCCCACCTTCCTCATCGGCATCCTGCTGATCCTGGTGTTCTCGGTGCACCTGGGATGGTTGCCCTCGTTCGGACGCGGCGACACCGTGGCGATCGGCTGGTGGAGCACGGGGTTTCTCACCGCCTCGGGCCTGAAGGCCCTGATCCTGCCCTCGATCACCCTGGGCCTGTTCCAGATGACGCTGATCCAGCGCCTGGTGCGCTCGGAAATGCTGGAGGTGCTGCGCACCGACTACATCCGCTTCGCGCGCGCCCGCGGCCTCACCGACCGCACGGTGCACTTCGGCCACGCGCTCAAGAACACGCTGGTGCCGGTGATCACCATCACCGGGCTGCAGCTCGGCGCGATCATCGCCTTCGCCATCATCACCGAGACCGTGTTCCAGTGGCCCGGCATGGGGCTGCTCTTCATCCAGGCGGTCGGCGCCGCCGACGTCCCGGTGATAGCGGCGTACCTGTGCCTGATCGCGCTGTTCTTCGTGGTGATCAACCTGGTGGTGGACCTGCTTTACTATGCGGTCGACCCGCGCCTGCGCATCCGCCCGACATGACCGGCCCCATCGAATCGATCCGCGAGTACCACGCCGAGCTGAGAGCGCTGCGGCGCGACATCCACGCCCATCCCGAGCTCGCCTTCGAAGAGGGCCGCACCTCGGCGCTGGTGGCCGGCTACCTGAAGAAGCTGGGAGTCGAAACGCACGTCGGTCTGGCGAAGACCGGCGTGGTCGGCGTGATTGCGGGCCGGAGGAACACCAGCGGCCGCGGCGTCGGCCTGCGCGCCGACATGGACTGCCTGCCGATCCACGAAACCAACAGCTTCGCTCACAAGTCGACGAACCAGGGCCGGATGCACGCCTGCGGCCACGACGGCCACACCACCATGCTGCTCGGCGCCGCGCGCTACCTCGCCGAGACGCGCAACTTCGACGGCACCGCCTACGTCATCTTCCAGCCGGCCGAGGAAGGCGGCGGCGGCGGCCAGGTGATGGTCAAGGAAGGGCTGTTTGAGCGCTTCCCGGCGAACGAGGTGTACGCGCTGCATAACTGGCCCGGCCTGCCGCCCGGCCAGATGGCGGTGCGCGCCGGCCCGGTGATGGCCGCGACCGACGAAGTGCAGATCACGGTGCGCGGGCGCGGCGGCCACGGCGCCATGCCGCACCTCGCGGTCGACCCGGTGGTCGCCGCGGCGCAGATCATCTCGGCGCTGCAGACCATCGCCAGCCGCAGCGTCAATCCGGTCGACGCGGTGGTGGTCAGCATCTGCTCGATGCAGACCAGCCAGGTCGGCGCCTTCAACGTCATCCCCGATTCGGTGAAGCTGGTCGGCACGGTGCGCAGCTTCCAGCCCGCGACGCGGGAACTGGCGGAAAACCGGCTGAGGCAGATCTGCACGAAGGTCGCCGAAGCCTTGGGCGCGAGCGCCGAGGTCAGCTACACCCGCGGCTACCCCGCGACGATCAATAGCGCGCGCGAGGCGGCGTTCGCAGCCCGGGTCGGCGAGCGCCTGTTCGGCCCCGGCAATGTCCACACCGAGCACGAGGCGACCATGGGCGGCGAGGACTTCTCCTACATGCTGCAGGCGCGCCCCGGCGCCTACGTATTTCTCGGCCAGGGCGGCGCACAAGGGGGCTGCTTCCTGCACAATCCGAACTACGATTTCAACGACGAGGTGATTCCCCTGGGCGCCGGCTACCTGGCGGCGCTGGTGGAGGAGTCCCTGCCCATCAAGTAGAGGAGAGGAACGATGAAAAAGCTGCTGTTGCTGCTGGTCTTGGCGGTGCTTCCCGCCCATGCCGCAAACCTGAGGTGGGCGGCGCAGAACGACGTGCTGACGCTCGACCCGCATTCGCAGAACCACCAGACCACCACCACCATGCTGCAGCACACCTACGAGGGGCTGACGCGCTACACCAAGGACTACAAGCTCGAGCCCGCGCTGGCGACCGCCTGGAAGGAGATGTCGCCGACTCACTACCGCTTCACGCTGCGCAAGAACGTCAAGTTCCACGATGGCTCGCCGTTCACCGCCGACGACGTGGTGTTCTCCTTCACCCGCATCAAGCAGCCGCAGGGCACCATGCAGATCTACGTCGCCGGCGTGGCCGAAGTGAAGAAGATCGACGACACCACCGTCGACTTCCTCCTGTCCGGCCCGACCCCGCTGCTGCTGCGCGGCCTGGTGGACTTCCGCATCATGAGCAAGGCCTGGGCGGAGAAGAACCGCTCGCAGAACATCCAGGACTACAAGGCGAAGGAGGAGACCTACGCCTCGCGCAACACCAACGGCACCGGCCCGTTCATCCTCAAGACCTGGGAGCCCGACCAGCGCGTCGTGTTCGAGCAGTTCAAGGGCTGGTGGGGCAAGCTCGAGGGCAACGTCACCGAGATGACCTATACGCCGATCAAGTCCGACGCCACCCGCATGTCGGCGCTGCTTTCCGGCGACGTCGACCTGGTCACCGAGGTGCCGGTGCAGGACGTGGATCGGCTGCGCAAGGAAGGCAAGGTCCGAGTGCAGGACGGACACGAAGTGCGCACCATCTTCATCGCGATGGACCAGCACAACAACGAGCTCAAGTACTCGAGCATCAAGGGCAAGAACCCGTTCAAGGACGTGCGCGTGCGCAGAGCGCTGAACCTCGCCGTGGACCGCGAAGCGATCAAGCGCGTCACGATGCGCGGGCTGTCGATCCCGGCCGGCATCATGGTCGCGCCCGGCGTGCACGGCTACGCCAAGGACCTGGACGTCGTGCCGAAGTACGACCCGGCGGGTGCGAAGAAGCTGCTCGCCGAGGCGGGGTACCCGAACGGCGTCGACTTCACCCTCGACTGTCCCAACAACCGCTACGTCAACGACGAGAAGGTGTGCCAGGCGCTGGTCGCGATGTGGGCGAAAGCCGGCATCAACGCCCGGCTGAACGCGATGCCGTTCTCGACCTTCATCCCGAAGATCCAGAACTTCGACTCGAGCGCCTACATGCTCGGCTGGGGCGTGGTGACGCTGGACGCGCTCTATACGCTGCAGTCGCTGGTGCGCACCAAGACCAGCGGCGCCGACGGCAGCTTCAATCTCGGCCGCATCAGCGACTCGAAGCTCGACAACACCATCGACGCGCTGAAGATCGCCACCGACCCGAAGGGGCGCGACGCCCTGCTGCGCGAGGGGCTGCAGAAGACCCGCGACGAGGCCTACTACGTACCGCTGCACCACCAGCTCAGGCCCTGGGCAATGAAGAAGGGCGTCAGCCCCAACTACGACGTGCTCGACCGGCACCACGCGCGCTTCACCACGGTGAAATGACCGGCGGCGCGCCGCGGTGCTGCTGAGGCGAGTCTGGGACCACGACCTCGCCTGGAGCTTCCGCAGGTCGCCGGTCACCGTGGTCGCGGCGCTGCTCACGCTGCTGTCCGTGGGCGCCGCCGTGCTGGCGCCCTGGCTCGCGCCGCAGAACCCGTTCGACCTGGCGGGGCTCGACCTTAACGAGGCGTTCAAGCCGCCGTCGTGGAGCGAGGGCGGCAGCCCGGCCTTTCCGCTGGGCAGCGACAACCAGGGGCGCGACATCCTCTCGACCATCATGCATGGCGCGAGGATCTCGCTCGGCATCGGCCTCGCCTCGGTGGCGCTCGCGATGGTGCTGGGCGTGGCGCTCGGCCTGGCGTCGGGCTACTTCGGCGGCAAGCTCGACGCCGTCATCATGCGCGTCGCCGATGTCCAGCTGTCGTTCCCTGCGATCCTGATCGCGCTGCTGATCGACGGCGTCGCGCGCGTCGCGCTGGGTGGCGAGCGCCATGATCAGATCGCAGTGCCGGTGCTGATCCTGTCGATCGGCTTTGCCGGATGGGTGCAGTACGCCCGCACCGTGCGCGGCTCGACCATGGTCGAGAGAGAGAAGGAGTACGTGCAGGCGGCGCGCGTCATCGGCCGCCGGCCGCTCGCCATCATGTTCGCGCACGTGCTGCCGAACGTCATGGGCCCGGTGCTGGTGATCGCCACCATCCACATCGCCACCGCAATCATCACCGAGGCGACGCTGTCCTTCCTCGGCGTGGGCGTGCCGGCGACCCAGCCCTCCCTCGGCACGCTGATCCGGGTCGGCAATGAGTTCCTGTACTCCGGGGAATGGTGGATCACGGTGTTTCCGGGCGCCGCGCTGATCGTGCTGGTGCTGTCGGTCAACCTGCTCGGCGACTGGCTGCGCGACGCCCTCAACCCGAAGCTGCGATGACCCCGCAGTGATCCTCGAGGTCAAGGGCCTGAAGGTGCAGTTCCCGACGCGGCGCGGCACACTCACCGCCGTCGATTCCATCAGCTTCTCCATCGCCCCCGGGGAAGTGCTCGGCGTGGTCGGCGAGTCGGGGGCCGGCAAGTCGATCACCGGCATGGCGGTGATCGGGCTGCTCGAGCCGCCGGGACGCATCGCCGCGGGCGAAGTGCGCCTCGAGGGCCGGCGCATCGACAACCTGGCGCACGAGGAGCTGCGCCGCATCCGCGGGCGCAGGATCGGCGTCATCTTCCAGGACCCGCTCACCTCGCTCAACCCGCTCTACACCATCGGCCAGCAGCTCGAGGAAACGATCCTCACCCACCTGCCGCTCAGCCGCGCCGCCGCGCGTGAGCGCGCCTTGTCGCTGCTGGGCGAGGTAGGGATCCCGGCGCCGGAGGGGCGCTACGGCAGTTACCCGCACCATTTCTCCGGCGGCATGCGCCAGCGCGTGGTGATCGCCCTCGCCCTCGCCGCCGAGCCGCGCCTGCTGATCGCCGACGAGCCGACCACCGCGCTCGACGTCTCGATCCAGGCGCAGATCATCGCGCTGCTCAAGCGCCTCGCCGCGGAGCGCGGCGCCGCGGTGATGCTGATCACCCACGACATGGGCGTGATCGCCGAGACCGCGCAGCGCGTCGCGGTGATGTACGCCGGGCGCATCGTCGAGCTCGGCTCGGTACGCGACGTGATCCACGCGCCGCAGCACCCGTATACCGTAGGCCTGATGGGCTCGATTCCGAAAATCGGAACGCGTCAGGACAAGCTGGTGCAAATCGACGGCGCCATGCCGCGGCTGAACGCCATACCGCCGGGCTGCGCGTTCAACCCGCGCTGCCCGAAGCGCTTCGAGCGCTGCCGCACGGAGCGGCCGGAGTTGCTGTCCGCGGGGTCAAGTCGAGCCGCCTGCTGGCTTCATGTTTCTACTTAAACTGGAATCCGTCAGCCGCGACTTCGACGTGTCGCGCCCGTGGCTCAACCGTGTGCTCGAGGGCGAGCCGCGCCGCACGCTGCGCGCGGTGGACCGCGTGAGCTTCGAGGTCCAGGCCGGCGAGACGCTCGGCCTGGTCGGCGAATCGGGCTGCGGCAAGTCCACGGTGGCGCGCCTGATCGTCGGCCTGTACGCACCGACCGAGGGGCGGCTCGAGTTCCGCGGCCGGCGCATGCAGATGATCTTCCAGGACCCCTATGCGAGCCTAAATCCCCGCTGGCGCGTGCGGCGCATCATCGCCGAGCCCATGATGTTCGTGAAAACCAGCAAGCCAGTCGAAGACCTGCTGGTCCAGGTCGGCCTGTCGGCCGACGACGCCGAGCGCTATCCGCACGAGTTCTCCGGCGGCCAGCGCCAGCGCATCTCGATCGCGCGCGCGCTCGCCGGCGAGCCCGATTTCCTGGTGTGCGACGAGCCGACCTCGGCCCTCGACGTCTCGGTGCAGGCGCAGATCCTCAACCTGATGGCGGACCTGCAGGAGCGCCTCGGCCTCACCTACCTGTTCATCTCGCACAACCTCGCGGTGGTGTCGCTGGTCGCCGACCGCGTGGGCGTCATGTACCTCGGCCGCGTGGTCGAGTTCGCGGCGACGCCCGAGCTCTTCGCCAGGCCGCGCCATCCCTACACGCGCATGCTGCTCGACGCGGTGCCCGACCTGGAGATGAGCGGCAAGGCGCGCACGCCGGTGGCGGGCGAGGTGCCCAACCCGCTTTCGCCGCCGCCCGGCTGCGCCTTCCACCCGCGCTGTCCGCACGCCAACGAGCGTTGCAGGGTCGAGTCGCCGCGGCTCATCAATAACGTCGCCTGCCACGCCGTCGAGGAAGGCCGGATCTAGCGGCGGTTCGCGACCCCAAAGGGCACGTGGCCTGCAGCCACGTGCGCGCGCGCCGAGTCGACGTGGCCGTGCTGGTCGTCGAAGTAGAAGTCGGGCTCGAACGCCTTGAGGAAGGCGCCCTTGTCGAGGCCGCCGAGGAACATCGCCTCGTCCACCGCGATGTTCCACTCCATCAGCGTGCGCACCGCGCGCTCGTGCGCCGGGGCGCTCCTCGCAGTGACCAGCGCAGTTCTGATTTTTACCGAAGCGTTTTTCTCGTTCTGCAGCCGGTGCAGGGCTTCGAGCAAAGGTTTGAAAGGTCCGGGGGGAAGGGGCTGCAAGGCGTTGGTCGTCTCGTGCCGGGTGAACGCATCCAGGCCGTCGCGCTGGTACACGCGCTCGGCTTCGTCGGAGAACAGCACCGCGTCACCGTCGAAGGCGATGCGCACCTCGTCGGCGTGGCGGCTCGCCGCCTGCGCCGATTCCGGGTAGACGCGCGCCGCCGGCACTTTGGCCTCCAGCGCGCCGATGACGTCGCTTTCGTTCGCCGATAAAAACAGGTTGGCTTTCAGCGAATCCAGGTAGTGGTACGGATTGCGCCCGCGCGTGAACACGCCGCGTTCGATGGCGAGGCCCGCCTGCTTGGCCGAGCGGAATACCCGCAGCCCGGATACCGGGTCATTCTTCGACAGCACGACCACTTCGACCCGGCTCGAACCGAAAGCCAGGAGCTTTTTCACCAGCGGGAAGGCGACGCCCGGGCGCGCCGGCACGTCGAGCCGCGCGTACTGCAGCGCGATGTAGGCCGCCTCGCCGTCGTTCTCGAACACGCGGTTCTCGTCCTCGAAGTCGAACAGCGCCCGCGAGGAGATCGCGACGACCAGCTTGCCTTCGACCGAGTAAGGCATGACCCTCTATTATGATTGGTTAAGAAGATTGAAGAAGGGGTGGCGTGGCTCTGGAAGGGCTGTTGTGGTGCGTTGCGGCGCTGCTCGGCACGGGCATGGCAGCGCTCGCCATGGCGCGGCGCCGCGCCGCGAGCGCGCTGGTCTACGGCATCACGCTGTGCGTCACGTCGGTCGCGCTGCTGATCGCGGCGGCGTCGCTCCTCGCTCCGGCGCCGGCCGCGGGCATGATCCTGCCGGTCGGGCTGCCGTGGCTGGGCGCGCATTTCCGGCTGGATGCGCTGAGCGCATTTTTCCTGCTGGTGGTCAATCTGGGCGGCGCGACGGCCAGCCTGTTCGGTCTCGGCTATGGCCGCCACGAAACCGCGCCGGGGCGGGTGCTGCCGTTTTTCCCGGTGTTCCTCGCGACCATGAACGTCGTGGTGATCGCCGCCGACGCCTTCACCTTCCTGTTCGCCTGGGAGTTCATGTCGCTGTCTTCATGGGCGCTGGTCATGGCGCACCATCGCCGCCCGGACAACGCCGCCGCGGGCTACCTCTATCTGCTCATGGCGAGCCTGGGCACGCTCGTCCTGCTGCTCGCCTTCGGCCTGCTGGCCGGCCCGTCGGGGGGCTACGCGTTCGAGGCCATTCGCCAGGCCGCCCCGCCGGCGCAGATCTCCGCGGCCGTCCTCGTCCTCGCGCTCATCGGCGCCGGATCCAAGGCCGGCCTCGTGCCGCTGCACGTGTGGCTGCCTCTGGCGCATCCGGCCGCGCCGAGCCACGTTTCGGCGCTCCTCAGCGGCGTCATGACCAAGGTCGCGGTCTACGGATTCGTGCGCATCGTGTTCGACCTCCTCGGCCCGCCGAGTTGGTGGTGGGGCGCGCTGGTTCCGCTGCTGGGCGGGGTCACGGCGGTGATGGGCGTGCTCTATGCCCTGATGGAACACGACCTCAAGCGCCTCCTGGCCTATCACACGGTGGAGAACATCGGCATCATCTTCATCGGGCTCGGTCTGGCGCTCGCCTTCCAGGCGAACGCCATGCCGGCCGCAGCCGCGCTGGCGCTCACGGCGGCGCTGTTCCACGTCTTCAATCACGCGGTGTTCAAGAGCCTGCTGTTCTACGGCGCGGGCGCCGTGCTCACCGCGACCGGCGAGCGGGACATGGAGCGCCTTGGCGGTCTGATCCATCGCATGCCGCTCACGGCCTTTGTCTTCCTGGTCGGTTGCATGGCGATCTCTGCGCTGCCGCCCTTCAACGGCTTTGTCTCCGAATGGCTCACGTTCCAGGCGATTCTTCTCAGCCCGGCGCTGCCGCAGTGGCTGCTGAAGTTCCTCATTCCGGCCGTTGGCGCGCTGCTCGCCCTTTCGGCCGCGCTGGCGGCCGCCTGTTTCGTCAAGGCGTTCGGCATCACGTTTCTGGGACGACCCCGCACCCAGGTCGCCCGCGAGGCGGTCGAAACCGACCGCTGGTCGCTGGCCGCGATGTTCGCGCTGGCCGCGTTGTGCCTGCTGGCGGGCATCCTGCCGGGCTATTTCATCGACGCGCTCGCGCCGGTCATTCAGGCCCTGACCGGCGCCACCCTGCCGCGACAGGAGCAGCTGGACTGGCTGACGATCGTGCCGATCGCGCAGAGCCGCAGCTCCTACAACGGCCTGCTGCTGTTCCTGTTCATCGCGCTGGCGGCCGGACTGTGCGTTGAAGTCATCCATCGATGGGCGTCGAGCGCGACCCGCCGCTCCGCCGCCTGGGACTGCGGCTTTCCCGACGCCACCCCGATCACCCAGTACACCGCCGGAAGCTTTTCGCAGCCGATTCGCCGCATCTTCGGCGTGGTGTTCCGTGCCCGCGAAGAGGTCCATATGCCGCCTCCGGGAAGCGCGGAAGCCGCCCGCCTGCACGTGCGGCTGCACGACGTTCCCTGGGAAACGCTGTATGCGCCGGTGGTGAAGCTCGTGAACTTTGCCGCCAACCGGCTCAACAAGCTGCAGTTCCTGACGATCCGCGGCTACCTGACCCTGGTGTTCGGCGCGCTGGTGGTGCTGCTGATGGTGCTCTCCATATGGCAATGATCCTCGACGCGGTGGTCCAACTCGGTCAGATGCTCGTGGTGCTGGCGCTGGCGCCGTTGCTGACGGGCTATGTGCGCAAGCTCAAGGCGCTCCTGCTCGGCCGTCAGGGGCCTCCGCTGCTGCAGCCGTATCGCGACCTCCTGCGGCTGCTACGCAAGGAAGTCGTGCTGGCGCATTCCGCGTCGTGGGTCTTCCGCGTCGCACCCTACCTCGTCTTCGCCATGACCTGGGTCGCCGCGGCGCTGGTGCCGACGTTCGCCACCGGCCTGCTGTTCAGCTACGCGGCCGACATGATCGCCATCGTCGCGCTGCTCGGCAGCGCGCGCTTCATGCTGGCGCTGGCAGGGCTCGACATCGGCACCAGCTTCGGCGGCATCGGCTCGAGCCGCGAGATGATGATCGCCTCGCTCGCCGAGCCGGCGATGCTGATGGTCGTGTTCACCTTGTCGCTGCTCGCCGGCTCCACGCAGCTTTCCTCGATCGCCGCGTTCATGCAGGGGCCGGGGGTCGGCCTGCGCGTGTCGCTCGCGCTGGCGCTGGTGGCGCTGGTCATGGTGGCGATCGCCGAGAACGCGCGCATCCCGGTCGACAACCCGGCGACGCATCTCGAGCTGACGATGGTGCACGAGGCGATGATCCTCGAGTACTCGGGCCGGCACCTGGCGCTGATCGAAGCCGCGTCGTTCGTCAAGCTGCTGCTCTACGTCTCGGTCGTTGCCTGCGCCTTCGCTCCCTGGGGGATCGCCGTCTCCGGCCAGGGCTTCGCCGCCTACTTCGCCGGGCTCGCCACCTATGGGGTCAAGCTCGCCGCCGGGGGGGTCCTGCTGGCGGTCTTCGAGACCGCGGTGGCGAAGATGCGCGTGTTCCGCGTGTCCGACTTCCTGGGGGCGGCGCTGATGCTCGGCCTGCTCGCCACGCTCCTGCTTTTCGTATCGCGCGTGGCCTGATGGACCCGCTCGCCCTCGACCTCGCCCATCTGTTCGCCGGCGGGCTGGTGCTGGTCAGCTTTCTGCTGCTCTACCAGGACCGCATGACCGGGCTGATCAACATTTTCGCCCTGCACGCGCTGGTGGTTTCCCTGTCGGTCGCCTGGCAGGCGCATATCCAGGAGGCGCGGCATCTGTACATCACTGCCGCCATCGCGCTGCTCATCAAGGCGGTGGTGATTCCCCTCGCGCTGCATCGCATCGTCGTGCGGCTCGGAATCCACCGCACCATCGAGCCGGTGGTCGGCATCGGGCTGACCATGCTTGCCGGCATCGGGCTGGTCGCCCTGTCCATCATGGTCATGCTGCCGGTCACGGCACAGCTGGGAACGCTGGCCCGCGAAGACCTGTCGTTCGCGCTGTCGGTCATCCTGCTGGGGCTGCTGATGATGAGCTCGCGCCGCAATGCCGTGAGCCAGGTGATCGGCTTCCTGTCGATCGAGAACGGGCTGATCCTCGCCGCCACGGGCGCCCGGGGCATGCCGCTGGTGGTGGAAATCAGCGTCGCCTTTTCGATCCTCGTTGCGCTGATCGTGATCGGCATCTTCCTGTTCCGCATCCGCGAGCGCTTCGAGACCGTCGACATCCACCAGCTCCACGAGCACCGCGGAGAGCAGCCCTGAGCGCCGCCGCGATCCTCGTCATTCCGGCTTTCGGGGCGGGTGTGCTCGCCCTGATCCCGGACCATCGCAAGGGAGCGTGGCTCAATGCCCTGGTTTCCTTCCTGACCTTCGCGGGCGCGCTCATGCTGTTGATCGAGCGTCCCTCCCCGGGCCCGTTCCTGATCGTCGACGATCTGAACGTGGTGTTCATCATCATCAGCACGCTGGTCGGGTTTACCACCAGCGTGTTCAGCGCCACCTACATCGCGCACGAGCTGGAGGTCGGCCACCTGAGCCCCGCCTACCTGCGCTTCTACCACGCGATGTATCAGGCGCTCATGTTCGCCATGAACCTGGCGCTCCTGTCCAATAACGTCGGGCTGATGTGGGTCGCGGTAGAGCTGGCCACGCTGACGACCGTACTGATGGTCGGCATCTACCGCACCCCGGCGGCGCTGGAAGCGGCGTGGAAGTACTTTCTCCTCGGCAGCGTCGGCATCGCCCTGGCGCTGTTCGGCACGATCCTCGTCTACCTCGCGGCCCGCTCGGTGGTCGGCGAGGGCCTGGACGCGATGGCCTGGAACGTGCTCGTGGAAAACGCGGCCGATTTCGACCCGGCGCTCCTCAACCTGTCGTTCGTGTTCCTGCTGCTCGGTTACGGCACCAAGGTCGGGCTCGTGCCGCTGCATGCCTGGCTGCCGGACGCCCATGCGGAAGGCCCCACGCCGATCTCGGCGGTGCTTTCCGGGTTGCTGCTCAACGTCGCCCTGTTCGCGCTATTGCGCTTCAAGAGCGTCATGTCGGCCAATTCAGAAGCGCTCGCCCCCGGGCCGCTGATGATGTCGCTCGGCTTGCTCTCCGTGGTGTTTGCGGCGTTCATGCTGTACCGGCGCCAGGACATCAAGCGCATGTTCGCGTACTCGTCGATCGAGCACATGGGGATCGTCACCTTCGCTTTCGGCATCGGCGGCCCGCTCGCCAATTTCGCCGGGCTGCTGCACATGGCCCTGCACAGCCTGACCAAATCGGCGATCTTCTTTTGCGTGGGTCATATCGCGCAGATCAAGGGCACGCAGCGGATCGCCGACATCCGCGGGCTCACGGTTTCGCACCCGGTGCTCGGCTGGGGCCTGGTGCTGGGGGTCGTGGGGATCGCGGGCCTGCCGCCCATGGGACTCTTCATGACGGAGTTCCTCATCGTCACTTCCACGTTTGCGCGCGAGCCGGCGCTCGCCGTGGTGCTGGGGCTGAGCCTGCTGGTCTCGCTGGGCGCGCTGCTGCGCCACCTGAACGGCCTCGCCTTCGGCGAGGCGCACGGCAGCAGCGCTCCCGCCAGGGCCTCGTTCCTGCCGATCGGCGCGCACCTTGTCCTGGTCCTCGTCGCCGGGATCTGGCTGCCGCCGGCGCTGGTCACCTGGTTCCAGCACGTGGCGATCCTGTTGAACTGACATGAACTGGGCGCTCTCCGTCGCGACCCCCCAAACCTGGCAAGAGGCGGCGTCGCGCCTGCACGCGGGGGAACTGTCGCTGCTGAGCCTGTGGGGCGAGCCGGGATGCGCGCACCTGGCGGTGATCGACAACCAATCGAGCAAGCCGTCCTTGCTGCGCTTGCCGTGCGCGGCCGGCCGTTTTCCCTCGATCGGCCGGCTCCACCCGCCGGCGATCCGGCTGGAGCGCGCGATGCGCGACCTTTCCGGGCTGGACGCCGAAGGCGCCCCGGACACCCGGCCCTGGCTGCGCCACGGCGCGCCCTATGCGTTTCTGCCGGCGCAAGGCGAGAGCCTGCACCAGATCCCGGTAGGTCCGGTGCACGCCGGCATCATCGAGCCCGGCCACTTCCGCTTCACCGCCAACGGCGAAACCATAGTCCGCCTGGAGGCGCGCCTGGGCTACGTTCACAAGGGCATCGACGCGCTCATGGCCGGCGCGCCCCTCGAGCGCGCCGCGCAGCTTGCCGGGCGCGTCTCCGGCGACAGCACCGTCGCCTACGCCCTCGCGTTTTCCCAGGCGATCGAAGCCGCGCTCGGGGCCCAGGTTCCCGCTCGAGCCGTGTGGCTGAGGGCGCTTGCCGGGGAGCTCGAGCGGCTCGCCAATCATTTCGGCGACATCGGTGCCGTCTGCAACGACGCGTCCTTCAGCCTCCTGCATGCGAGCTGCGGCTGGCTGCGCGAGCAGGTCCTGCGCGCGTCCGACGCCTGCTTCGGCCATCGTCTGATGATGGACCGCGTCATTCCGGGCGGCATGAGCTGCGACCTGGCGGCCGGCGGCGAGCAGCGGCTGATCGCGCTGCTCGCGACCGCCCGCAAGCACTTTCCCGAGCTCGTCGAGCTCTATGAAAACACCTCGTCGCTCAAGGACCGCACCGTCGGAACCGGAATCCTGTCGCCTGCCCTCGCGCAGCAGTACGCGGCCGGCGGCTACGTCGGACGCGCATCGGGCCGTCACTTCGACGCCCGGCGCGCGCCGGGCTATCCGCCGTACGACACGCTGCAGTTCGAAGTCCCGGTCGTCCAGGCGGGCGACGTAAACGCGCGCGTATGGATTCGCATCCAGGAAGTGGAGCAGAGCCTTGCGCTGATCGCGCAGATTCTCGAGCAGCTGCCGCCGGGGCCGATCTGCGCCTCGATTTCAGTCGCGCAGGGTGAAGGCGCGGCGCTCGTAGAAGGCTTCCGCGGTGACGTTCTTGCGTGGGTCCGGATCGGCGCCGACGGCCGGGTCGAGCGCTGCCACCTGAGAGACCCGTCGTGGTTTCAATGGCCGCTCCTCGAGGCGGCGATCGAAGGCAACATCGTCGCCGATTTCCCGCTGTGCAATAAATCCTTCAACTGCTCCTATGCGGGTCATGATCTCTAGATGAACCGCCTGCTGCTCAAGAATTTTTTCCAAGGACCGTTGACGGAGGCAGCGCCCGCAGTTGACCAGGTCGCGCTCGCCGAGCTCGCCGGGCGGGTCAAGGAAGCGTCGCGCAGGCGGCTCGGACGAACGCTCTCGATTCGCGAGGTCGATGCCGGTTCCTGCAACGGCTGCGAGCTCGAGATTCACGCGCTCAACAACGTGCTCTACGACCTGGAGCGCTTCGGCTTGCGCTTCGTCGCTTCTCCCCGCCACGCCGACGTGCTCCTGGTGACCGGGCCGGTCACGGCGAACATGCGCGAAGCGCTCGAGCGTACCTACCAGGCCACGCCCGATCCGAAATGGGTCGTCGCGGTCGGAAACTGCGGACGTGACGGCGGCGTCTTTGCCGGCAGCGCCGCTTGCGTCGGAGGGGTCTCGGCCGTGCTGCCGGTGGACCTGCATATCCCCGGCTGTCCGCCGTCGCCCATCGCTCTCCTTGGCGGGCTGCTCGCGCTTCTCGAGACCGTCTCTACCGACACGCCCTAGGAACCCGGGGGTGGTGGAGCGGCCTACCGGAATCGAACCGGTCGCATCAGCTTGGGAAGCTGAGGTATTGCCACTATACGAAGGCCGCGCCGCGCAGGAATTTTAAGGCAGTTTGCGGGTGCATAATTCGCGCATGATCCAGCGCCTGCTGTCCGCCGTCGTCGGCCTCGTGTTCCTGGTCGTGGTGTTCGTGTTCGCGTCTTTCCTGGTGGCCCTCGCGCTCACCGCCGGCCTGCTGCTGTCGGCCTGGCTGTGGTGGCGCCGCCGCGGGCGCGGCGGCCGGGTGATCGAGGGGAAATTCCACGTCGAGACGCGGGTCGAGCGCATTCCCGGGCGCCCGCGATAGCCGTATCATTTATCCATGATCCAGGTAACGGTCAACGGGGCGGCGCACCGTTTCGAGCGGCCGGTCGAGGTTTCGGCTTTGCTTTCCACGCTAAACCTGTTGGGCAAGAAAATCGCGGTGGAACGCAACGGTGAAATCGTGCCGAAGAGCAAGCATGCGAGCACGCTGCTCACGGACGGCGACCGCCTGGAGATCGTGGTCGCGGTAGGCGGAGGTTGAGCCGAAGGATGAAATGATGGCGGACGCGCTCCTCATCGCCGGCAAGAGCTATTCCTCGCGGCTGCTGGTCGGCACCGGGAAGTACCGTGATTTCGCGCAGACGCGCGCCGCGGTCGAGGCCTCGGGGGCCGAGATCGTCACCGTGGCGATCCGGCGCACCAACATCGGCCAGAACCCCAACGAGCCGAGCCTGCTCGAGGCGCTGCCGCCTTCGAAGTACACCTACCTGCCGAACACCGCGGGCTGCTACAACGCGGCCGACGCGGTGCGCACCCTGCGGCTCGCGCGCGAGCTGCTCGACGGGCACGACCTGGTCAAGCTCGAGGTGCTGGGCGACGCGCACACCCTGTACCCGAACATGCCCGAAACGCTGAAGGCGGCCGAGCAGCTGGTGAAGGAGGGCTTCAAGGTGATGGTGTACTGCTCCGACGACCCGATCCAGGCGCAGATGCTGGAGGCAGCGGGCTGCGTCGCGATCATGCCGCTCGCCTCGCTGATCGGCTCGGGCATGGGCATCCTCAATCCCTGGAGCCTGCAGCTGGTGATCGACAAGGTGAAGCTGCCGGTGCTGGTGGATGCCGGTGTCGGCACCGCCTCCGACGCCGCCATCGCGATGGAGCTCGGCTGCGACGGCGTGCTGATGAACACCGCGATCGCCGCCGCGCGCGACCCGGTGCTGATGGCGCGGGCGATGAAGAAGGCGGTCGAGGCCGGCCGCGAGGCCTTCCTCGCCGGGCGCATGCCGAAGAAGCTCTACTCCGCCGCGCCGAGCTCGCCCACCGAAGGGAAGATTTCATCGAAGGCGGCCTGAAGAGGCCCATTCGAAGTTACGTCCTGCGCCAGGGCAGGACAACGCCGGCGCAGAAGCGCGCGCTCGAGGAGCTTTTCCCGAAATACGGCATTGCGTTTTCCGACCAGGAGATTTCTTCCTCCCGGAAACTCGTGCTGGAGATCGGCTCCGGTATGGGTGACAGCACAGTGGAGATCGCCAAGGCGCATCCCGAGGCCGACTTCATCGCGGTCGAGGTGCACGGCCCGGGCGTCGGCAGCCTGCTCAACGCCATCGAGCGCGAAGGGCTGAAGAACCTGCGCGTCATCCGTCATGATGCGATCGAGGTGCTCGAGCGCATGGTTCCGGACGGCGCGCTCACCGCGCTGCACCTGTTCTTTCCCGACCCCTGGCCGAAAAAGCGCCACCACAAGCGGCGCCTGGTGCAGGCTCCCTTTGTTTCCCTGGTCCATCGGAAACTCGGCGCCGGCGGGATCTTCCACGCGGCGACCGACTGGCCGGAGTACGCGGACCAGATCGCTACGGTTTTCTCGGCGAGCCCGCAGTTCGAGGTCGTGAGCCGAGGCTTTGCGAGCCGCCCGACCACGAAGTTCGAATCTCGCGGCCTCCGCCTGGGGCACCTGGTGCGCGATCTGCTGTATCGCCGGGCAGGAACAGCTCCAGCAGCTCGTTGAGGAAACGCTGGCCGCGTGCGCTCGGCCGGATGCGCTGCCAATCGCGCTCGAGCAACTCCTGCTGTTCCGCTTTTGCGAGTTGTTGCTCAATCGCGGCCAACTGAAGACCCGTTCTTTCAGAAAACAAGGACGCCGGAAATCCCTCGACCAGGCGCAGGGCGTTCAGCATGAACTCGAAGGGCAGCTCGGCTGGAAGTACCGTCTTTTCCGTTGCAAGAGTATTTGTCTTTTCAAGATAGTCGCGCGGTTGCTTCGCGCGCTCGTGCCGGGTGACGCGGTCGGGAAAGCTGATTTTGCCGTGGGCGCCGGCGCCGATGCCGAGGTAGTCGCCGAACTCCCAGTAGTTCAGGTTGTGCCGGCAGCGCCGGCCGGGCTTGGCGAACGCCGAAGTTTCGTAGTGCTCGAAGCCCGCCTGCGCCAGGACTTCCTCGATCATGACCTGCATGTCCGCAGCCTGGTCATGCTCCGGCAGCTGCGGCGGTTTGCTCCAGAACACGGTGTTCGGCTCGATCGTCAGTTGGTACGCGGAGAGGTGCGGCACGCCGCTGCGCGCGCCCTCCTCGATGTCGGCGCGCGCCATCGCGGCGCTCTGCCCAGGCAGGCCATACATCAGGTCCAGGTTCACGTTGTCAAACGCGGCCAGCGCGGCGTCGACCGCGCGGCGCGCTTCCTCGCCGCCATGGATGCGGCCTAGCCGCGCGAGCATCCGGTCGTCGAAGCTCTGCACGCCGACCGAGATGCGGTTGACGCCGGCGTCGCGGAAGCCGCGGAAGCGCGCCGCCTCGACCGTGCCCGGGTTCGCCTCCAGGGTGATCTCGGCGCCGGGCTCCAGCGGCAAGCGCGCGCGGACCGCGCTCAGCAGGCTGTCGATGGATTGCGGCGCGAACAGGCTCGGTGTGCCGCCGCCGATGAACACGCTGGCCAGCCGCCTGCCCCACACGGAAGGCAGCAGGCTTTCCAGATCGAGCACCAGCTTTTCGACGTAGTCCTTCTCGGGCAGCGCGCCGCCGCGCTCGTGCGAGTTGAAGTCGCAGTACGGGCACTTGCGCACGCACCAGGGGATGTGGACGTAGAGCGCGAGCGGCGGCAGCGCCGCCAGGCGCACCGCTCCGGGGCGCTCAACGACGGCCGGATTCATCGAGCAATCCCAGGAGCTTCTGCAGGGCGATGCCGCGGTGGCTGATGCGGTTCTTCTCCGCCGCATCCAGCTCGGCGGCGGTTTTATTCAGCGAAGGAACGAAGAACAGCGGGTCGTAGCCGAAGCCGTTGGCGCCGCGCGGCGCGCGCGCGATCTCGCCGCGCCAGATGCCCTCGGCCACCCGGGGTCGTGGATCATTTTCATGATCGATGAAGACCATGACACAGCAATAGTGGGCGGCGCGGCGCTCCCCGAGTTCCTTCAGCAATTTCTCGTTGTTCCGCGCGTCGCGTTGCTCCCGGCTGCCCTCGCGCCCCGCGTAGTACGCCGAATTAACGCCCGGCGCGCCGCCCAACGCCTCGACGCACAGGCCGGAGTCGTCGGCGAGCGCCGGCAGGCGCGCGGCGCGGCTCGCGTGCCGGGCTTTCGCCAGCGCATTCTCGAGAAACGTCGCGTGGGGTTCTTCGGCTTCCGCAATGCCGAGTTGCGCCTGCGGGATGACTTCCATGGAAAGAAGACTGCGAATCTCGCGCAGCTTCCCGGGGTTCGAGGACGCCAGGACCAGCTTCACTCGTTCCACACCGTGGCCAGCGCCGAAATGTTGTCGCTCTGCGGGCCGGCGCGGCTTTCGGCGAGCTCGACCAGCTCGGCGATCGCCTCGTCGAGGGGCCGCGACAGCAGCGCGTGCATGATCTGGCGCTGGGTCAGGGGCCCCCAGAAGCCGTCGGAGCACAGCAGCAGGATGTCGCCTTGCGCAAGCCGCACGCCCGCCGCAGGCTCGGCGCGCGGCGTGTTCATGCCGCCCAGGCATTGCAGCAGCCGGTTGCGGTAGGGGTGTACCGCGGCGGCCTCTTCGCGGATGCGACCCTCGTCCACGAGCCGCTGCACCACCGTGTGATCGCGCGAGCGGGCGAGCACCCGGCCCTGGCGCAACAGGTAGAAGCGGCAGTCGCCGACGTGCGTCCAGTAGGCGTGCCCGTCCTGCGCCACGCAGGCCGCGATCACGGTGCGCGGAGATTCCGGGTACGCGCGCTTCTCCGCCTCCCGCAGGATCGCGGCGTGCGCGGTGGCGAAAGCGCGCCCCAGGAACTCCCCCGGGTCGTCCAGCTTCTCCCGTGCCTCTCCCGCAAATGCCGCGCCGAGCACGTCGATCGCGAGCTGCGCCGCGACCTCGCCGTGCAGATGCCCGCCGAGGCCGTCGGCGACCGCGAGCAGCATCGTCTCCGGCGTGGACCAGTGGCCGACGCGGTCCTCGTTGACCTCGCGCCCGCCGACGCGGCTAGCCTGGACGATGTTCGAGCCGTTCACCCAGCAGGGCCTTCTGCAATGCCAGCACGCTCTGCGGCCGCTTCAGCGGATCGAGCTGCAGGCACCAGTCGATGATGTCGAGCAGCTCGGCGGCGTACTTGCCCGACCAGGCGCGCCGCGCCGGCACCAGCAGGTCCTTCTCCAGCCGCTGGTCGGCGGGCTGCGGCGCGGCGCTCGCGAAGCAGGAATACAGGGTCGCGCCGACCGAGTAGATGTCGCTCCAGGGCCCGAGCAGCTCGCGCTGCTGGTGCGCTTCGGGCGGTGCGAACCCCGGGGTATAGGTCGGCGGCAGCTTCAAGCCTTCCTGCGAGAGGATCTGGCGGGCGGCGCCGAAGTCGATCAGCAGCGGCGTGCCGTCATTGCGCAGGTAGACGTTGGCGGGCTTGATGTCGAGGTGCAGCAGCTTCTCCTTGTGCACCTCGCGCAGGCCGTCGAGCAGCTGCGCGAAGGTGCTGCGCATCCACAGCTCCTCGAGCGCGCCGCTGCGCTGGCGGATGTGCTCCTGCAGGCTGCGGCCGCGCTCGTAGCGCATCACCAGGTAGACGGTGTCGTTGGCGCGGAAGAAGTCCAGCACGCGCACCACGTTCGGGTGCGACAGGCCGGCGAGCACGCCCGCCTCCTCGAAGAAGCACTTCATGCCGTAGCGGAACTTCGCCACGTCTTCCGCCGAGGCGCTCGGTTGCGACGCGCCGTTGACGCGCAGCGCCAGCGTCGAGGGCAGATACTCCTTGATCGCGACCGGCGCATCGTTCGCATAGTGCGCGAGATACACGAACGAGAAGCCGCCGCTCGCGAGCACGCGGATGATGCGATAGTCTTGCAGCCGGCTTCCGTCGGGCAGCGGCTGGTTGGCTTGCTCGGGCATCTACCCTATGATACCCGCGCGCTTGTCCCCTCCCGTCCAAAGCATGACCGGTTACGCCACCGCGTCCGCCGGTTCGTCGCGCGGCACGCTGAGCGTCGAGTTGCGCTCGGTGAATGCGCGCTTCCTCGACCTGCAGTTCCGCATCGCCGACGAGCTGCGCGCGTTCGAGCCGGCGCTGCGCGAGATGATCGGCGCGCGCCTCGCCCGCGGCAAGGTCGACTGCCGCCTTTCGCTGGCGGAAGGCACGCTGGGCGCGCCTTCCCAGTTGAACCCGGAAGCCCTCGCCCGGTTGAAATCGCTCGCCGACGCGGCCACCCAGGCCTTTCCGCAGGCGGCGCCGCTGCGCGTGACGGACGTGCTGCGCTGGCCCGGGGTGCTCGCCGAGCCGGTCGACGAGGCGGGCCTGCGCGCGGCGAGCGAGCAGCTTTGCCGCCGCGCCCTCGAGGAGCTGGTGGCCTCGCGCGCGCGCGAAGGCGCCAGGCTCGCCGCCGGGATCGCCGAGCGGGTGCGCGCAATGCGCGAGCAGGTGGAGAGGATTTCGCCTTTGCTCCCCGACGCGCTGGCCGCGTACCAGGCAAAAATCACCGAGCGCCTGAAGGAGGCCATCGGCTCCGCCGACGACGAGCGCATCCGCACCGAGATCGCTCTGTTTGCGGTGAAAGTGGACGTAGCCGAGGAGATCGACCGGCTGCGCGGCCATCTCACCGAGGTCGAGCGAACCCTCGCGGCGGGCGGCGCGGCGGGAAAAAAGCTCGACTTCCTGGCACAGGAGCTGAACCGGGAGGCGAACACCCTCGCCTCCAAGGCGGCGAGCGCGGCGATCTCCGACTGCGCCCTGGAGCTGAAGCTCCTGGTCGAGCAGGTCCGCGAGCAGGTGCAGAACATTGAGTAGGCCCGGCCGCCTGTTCGTCATCACCGCGCCCTCGGGTGCGGGCAAGACCTCGCTGATCGACGCGCTGATGCGCGACGATCCGAGCCTGAAGCTGTCGCTCTCCTACACCACGCGCGCCCCGCGGCCCGGCGAGAAGGACGGCGTCGACTACCACTTCGTCGACGACGCCACCTTCCTCGCCATGCAAAGCCGCGGCGAATTCCTCGAGAGCGCCGAGGTCCATGGCAACCGCTACGGCACCGCGCGGCGCGTGATCACCGAAGCGCTCGCGCGCGGCGCAGACCTGATCCTCGAGATCGACTGGCAGGGCGCACGGCAGGTGCGCGAGAAGTACCCCGACTGCGTCGGCATCTTCATCCTGCCGCCCTCGATCGAGGAGCTCGAGCGCCGTATGCGCGCCCGGGGGCAGGACGCCGACGCGGTGATCCGGCGCCGGCTGGAGGCCGCGCGGGGCGAAATGGAGCACGCCGGGGAGTTTGATTACGCTATAATTAACAAGGACTTCCAAACCGCGCAGCGCGAGCTGACGGAAATCATTCAGAAAGAAAGAGCAAGGACTCATGGCCCGCATCACCGTTGACGATTGCCTGAAGAGAATTTCGAACCGTTTCCATCTCACGCTGGCCGCCACCTACCGCGCGCGCCAGCTCAGCGCGGGCGCGAGCCCGCTGGTCGAGCCCAACCGCGACAAGCCCACCGTGATCGCGCTGCGCGAGATCGCCGCCGGCAAGGTCGGCACCGAAGTGCTCAAGCGCAGCGCCATTCCGCCCACCGCCCCGCCGGGGTTGTAAGAAGCGCGGGGTCGGGTAATCTGACCCCATGGCGGCGACCGCCCCCCTTCTCGATGGCAGCCGCTTCGGCTACCTGAAGCCGAAGGACGTGGCGCGTCTCGCCGAGGCCTACCGCTTCTCCGAGGCGGCGCACGCCGGGCAGACGCGCCAGTCGGGCGATCCGTACATCTCGCACCCGCTGGCGGTGGCCGAGATCCTGGCCGACTGGCACCTCGACGGCCAGACGCTGATGGCGGCACTGCTGCACGACGTGACCGAGGACACCTCGGTCACCAAGGACGAGATCTCCGACACCTTCGGCAGGCCGGTGGCGGAACTGGTCGACGGCGTCTCCAAGCTCGACCGCATCGAGTTCCAGAGCGCCGAGGACGCGCAGGCCGAGAACTTCCGCAAGATGCTGCTCGCCATGGCGCGCGACGTGCGCGTCATGCTGATCAAGCTCGCCGACCGGCTGCACAACATGCGCACCCTCGGCGCGGTGCCGCTGGCCAAGCGCCGGCGCATCGCGCGCGAGACCATGGAGATCTACGCTCCGATCGCCAACCGCCTCGGCCTGAACACGCTGTACCACGAGCTGCAGGAACTCGCCTTCTCGCACCTCTACCCGGGCCGCTACCGGGTGCTCGCCAAGGCGACCAAGGCGGCGCGCGGCAACCGGCGCGAGATGATCGGCCGCACGCTCGACGCGATCCAGAAGAAGCTCGCCGCGGGCCCCATCCCGGCGGCGGTGTTCGGCCGCGAGAAGCACGTCTACTCCACCTACCGCAAGATGATCGAGAAGCAGCTGTCGTTCTCCGAGGTGCACGACATCTTCGGCTGCCGCGTCGTGGTCAAGGACGTGCCGGCCTGCTACCTCGCCCTCGGCGCGCTGCATGCGCTGTACCAGCCGATCCCCGGCAAGTTCAAGGACTACATCGCCATCCCCAAGGCGAACGGCTACCAGTCGATCCACACCGATCTCATCGGCCCCTACGGCGTGCCGGTCGAGGTGCAGATCCGCACCGAGCAGATGCACCGCCTCGCCGAGTCGGGCGTCGCCTCGCACTGGATGTACAAGGACGACGCCGACAAACTCTCGGAGCTGCAGAAACAGACGCACCGCTGGCTGCAATCGCTGCTCGAGATCCAGCACCAGTCGGGCGACCCGCAGGAGTTCCTCGAGCACGTCAAGGTGGACCTGTTCCCCGACGAGGTCTACGTGTTCACGCCGAAGGGCCGCATCCTGTCGCTGCCGCGCGGCGCCACCGCGGTCGATTTCGCCTACGCGGTGCACACCGACATCGGCAACCGCTGCGTGGCGGCGAAGGTGAACGGCGAGCTCGTCGCGCTGCGCGCCGAGCTGCGCAACGGCGATCGCGTCGAGATCATCACCGCGAGCCACGCCAAGCCGAATCCCGGCTGGCTGCAATACGTGCGCACCGGCAAGGCGCGCTCCAACATCCGCCACTTCCTCAAGACCATGCAGTACGAGGAGTCGGCCGGGCTGGGCGAGCGGCTGCTCGACCAGGCGCTGCGCGCCCTGAAGGGCTCGCTCGCCGGCGTCGAGGACGCCGCCTGGGAGCGCGTGGTGCGCGACGGCGGCGCCCGCTCGCGCGAGGAGCTGCTCGCCGACATCGGCCTGGGCAAGCGGCTGGCCGCAGTCGTCGCGCGGCGGATTCTCCAACAAAGCGACTCTCGCGAGGAGGCAAAACCCGCCGGCAGCGTGACCATCCGCGGTACGGAAGGCATGGCGGTGCAGCTGGCGAGCTGCTGCCGGCCGATCCCGGGCGACACCATCGTCGGCTCGATCAAGAAGGGCCAGGGGCTGGTGGTGCATGTCGAGGAATGCCGCTCGATCGTGCGCTCGCGCAAGAACGAGCCCGACCAGTGGATCGACGTCGAGTGGGATGCGCGCACCACGCGCCTGTTCCAGGCGGCGATCAACGTCACGGTGGAGAACCAGCGCGGCGTGCTCGCCAAGGTGGCCTCCGAGATCGCCGCGAGCGGCTCGAACATCGACTCGATCACCATGGAGGAGGACCGCGCCGTGTTCACCACGATGCACTTCGTCCTCGAGGTCAAGAACCGCCAGCACCTCGCGCGCGTGATGCGCGCGCTGCGCCGGCTGCCCGACGTCAAGAAGCTCGCGCGCGAGCGCGAATAGGCCTCACCACAGCTTGTACAGGCTGAGCGTGACGCCGCTGCGCTCGGACTCCTCGGAGACCAGCGGGAAGCTGCCGCCGGCGAGGCTGACGGTGCCGGAGACCGACTTCAGCCGCCAGTAGCGCCCGCCCAGCGCCACCTCGAAGCCGTCGTAGAACGCCCAGCGCAGCTCGACCTCCGCCTGCACGCCGGCGCCGTGGCCCTCGGTGATCACGTTCGGCACCGGGCCGAGGTCGCCCGGGCTCTGCCGCAAGTGGTGACTGTCCTCGTTTTTCAGGCGCGCGTACGGGATCAGCGCGACCTCGCCCGTCAGCCGCAGGCCGCGGCCGAGCGCGGCGCGCCCCTCGAGCCCCAGGCGCAGAGAGGTCCAGGTCACCTCGTTGGTGAGCACCAGGACGTCGTTGCCGATCGGCCCGATCCCGCCCACGGTAGCGGTCACGCCATAGGCGTTGACGCGCTCGGTCCAGCGCTGCGCGCCCACGAACACGGCGAGCGCCTCGCGGCTGCTGCGCGAGCGCCACACCTCCAGCCCCAGGTCGAGGCCGCCGTAGGCAATGCGGTCGCCCTTCACCGACGAGGTCGTGTCGGAGAACTTCACCTGCCCGGAAGAATAGTCCTCGTCGTCGAAGTCGCCGGTGTTGATGCGGCCGACGCCGATCGTGCCTTTGACGAACCAGCGCTCGCCGAAGCCCGCCCGGCCGTAGAGCTCGCCGGCGTTCGCGTCGAGGTTGCTGTAAGTGAGGATCGAGGTCGGGTTGCCGAGCGCCGGTTGCGCGCCCTGCGCGTTGTGCGACCAGCGCGTCATGCCCGAGCTTCCCCAGTAGCGCGCGCCGAGTTCGACCTCGGCGCGCGCCAGTGGCGCGGCCAGCAGCAAGACGAGCGCGATAGTGCGAAACTTGCCGGCCATGGCTCGGGGAGTATGCACGATTCTCGCTTTATGCCTCGCCGCGACGGCGCAGGCGCAGCCGGTGGCCGGCGCGGAGCGAGTCGAGTTCGCCTCGCGCGATGCCGCTGCCACCCCGCTCTTTGGCTGGTGGCTGCCCGCCGCGGCGGCGCCGCGCCCGGCGGTGATCGCGCTGCACGGCTGCGGCGGGCTCTACGCGCGGGGCGGGGACCTGAACGAGCGCCACCGCGCCATGGCCGAGCTGCTTCACGCTCGCGGCTTCCACGTGCTGTTCCCCGACAGCCTCACGCCGCGCGGCCTGCACGAGCTGTGCACCGTCCCGCTCGCCACGCGCAGCCTGCGCGCGGGCGACCGGCGCTTCGACATCCAGGGCGCGCTCGACTGGCTCGCGGCGCGGCCCGAGGTCGACCGCGACCGCATCGTGGTCCTCGGCTGGTCGCATGGCGGCAGCGCGCTGCTTTCCGCCCTGAGCCACCGGATCGGCGCCATGCCGCTGCAGGCGCGCGCCGCGGTCGCCTTCTACCCCGGCTGTAGCGCCTACGCGCGCAGCACCGCCGGCTACCAGCCGGTCGCGCCGCTGCTGATCCTCATCGGCGAGCTCGACGACTGGACCCCGCCGCAGCCCTGCGTCGCGCTCGCCGACTACACCGCCAAGGTGTTCGTCCGCGTGCTGCCCGGCAGCTACCATGACTTCGATCACCCGAGCGCGCGGGTGCGCGTACGACGCGACGTGCCCGGGGGCGTGCGCCCCGGCCAGGGCGTGACCGTCGGCTCGAATCCCAAAGCAAGAGAAGAAGCGTACGCAGCGATGCTCGAATTCCTCGAGCACGAGCTGCGCTGACTGTCGGGCGCTCCCGACACTATCCGGCAGGCGAACTTCCGACCGTTGCATTCGCGCAACGGCACCATGCGCTACCTGGCGCAAAAGCGGCGATATTCACGCCGGCACGGTGGTCTTGCGCTTCCTCGCGCTCCTACACTCGATGCATCGGAGTGAAAGAAAGGAAACCAATGATCAGGAAATGGTTCGTGGCGATGTTCGGAGCAGCAACGATGGCGGTGTCGGCGGCCGCGCTCGCCCAGCAGCCGGCGACCGCGTGGTACATCGGCGCAGACGTCGGGCAGGCGGACTTCGGCTCGGAGGATGACACGTCGTTCAAGTTCTTCGGCGGCTACCAGATCAACCGCAATTTCGCGGTCGAGGCCGGCTACGGCTTGCTGTTCGACAAAAGCGGCTCGGAAGTGACCGCGCTCGAAGTGGTCGCGGTGGGCCTGTTTCCCGTCGCGAACCAGCTCTCCCTCTACGGCAAGCTCGGCTTCGCCAACGTCGACGTCAAGACCCCGGCCGGGAGCGATGACGGCACCGAACTCACCTATGGGTTCGGGGTCCTGTATGACCTCACCCCGAAGCTCGGCATTCGCGGCCAGTGGCAGCGCTACGACACCGATCAGGAAGTCGACGTGTTCAGCGTCGGCGTGATCTTCCGCTTCTAGGCCTTGCGCTTGCGGCGCCTTGCCGCCAGCCTGCCGCGCACCTTGGCCATCGAGCTGCGGGCGCGCGACAAGGCGCTGCTGCCCGCGCTGCGCGCCGCAGAGGCCGCGGCTTTCGCCGCTTTGCGCGAGCTCGCCTGGATGGCACGCATTTCCTTGGACCCGGAGGCCCTCTTCCAGGCAATGGCCATCATTGCGCCGGCCGCCTTCGCCGCCTTGCCCATCTCATTCACCGCCGCCCGGGCGCGCTTCATGGCGCGCCGAGCTTCGGGGGACGAGCTGCTCTTGACCTTGGATTTACGTGCCATGCGAGCCTCCTCTAGGTGCGGTTTGTTCAGTCGATCTTTACGCCGGCGCGTTTCACCACCGTCGCGTACTTGGCCAGCTCGGTGCGGAAGAACTGCGCCGCCGCCTCCGGCGACGACGGATTGATCGTGTTCCCCTGCTTCGCCATCGCCTCCTTCACCTCCGGCGTGGCGAAGGCCGTCATGAACCCAGCGTGGATTCGCTTCACCACGACCGCCGGCATTTTCGCCGGACCGATGACCGCGAACCAGGCTTCCGCGTCGTAGCCGGGCATTCCCTGCTCGGCGAACGTCGGGATTTCCGGCGCCGCCGCGAGACGCTCCTTGCCGTTCACGGCCATGGCGCGCAGCGCGCCGTTCTTGATGTGGCCCTGCAGCGAGGGCAGCGCCGCGATACCCCATTCCACCTGGCCGCCGAGAAGATCGGTGACCATCGGGCCCACGCCCTTGTACGGTATGTGCCGTACGTCGACCTTGGCTTCGTTGACGAACATCTCCGCGGCGAGGTGGAGAATCGTGCCGTTCCCGGACGACGCATAGTTATAGGCGCCGGGCTTTGCCCTCAGGAAAGCGATGAACTCCTGGAGATTCTGGGCCGGCACCTTGGACGGATTCGTCACCAGCACCAGCGGCGTGCTGCCGACGATCATGATCGGCGTGATGTCGGCGATGGAATCGAACGGCATCTTCGCGTACACGCTCGGATTGATGACGTGGTTGTTCGACACCAGGCCGATGTGCGAGCCGTCGGCCGGCGCCTTGACGAGTGCCGCGGTCCCCGTGACGCTGCCGGCTCCCGGCAGGTTCTCGATCACCACCGACTGGCCGAGGGCCTTGGAGAGCGACGGGCCGACCGCGCGTGTGATGGTATCGACCCCTGAACCCGCAGCCACCGGAAGGATGATGCGCAGCGGCCGGTCGGATTGGGCGACAGCTCCGGCCGCGAAGAGGGCAAGCAGGAAAGCGTAGGCTCGTTTCATGGGCGATATCTTAGACTAGGCCGCAGCCAGAATCTTGAACTCCCGCGCTTTGACAACGGGCCTCACTTGCTTGCCGCCGTCGGCGCGCTTCAGCTCTACGAGGCCGTAGTTGCACATGGTCTTGAGTGTGCGCGACAGGTTGCTGACCTGTCGGCCGGTTAGCTGAGACAACTCGCCTAGGGAACTTGGCTGCGCCTCGCGAATAACATGAAGCAAGACTCGGTTCTCATCGCTGAGTACCTCGGCTACCGAACGCATCGAGGGAAACCAGATCTTCGGTTCGCCAGGCTTTGGCTTGTACTTGCCTTTGGCGATGCTCACCGCTCTGGCGCGCATCTTGGCTTGGGGCATGATCCCGATAGTGATGGTCTTCATAAAACCTCCTTCAAAACCTTGTCCACTTCCTCAAAGAAGTCCGTCAAAAGCTGCCCTGCCGACAAGAATTCATAAGCCACGCCCTTGTCCTTGGCATTGCGATGCTTGTGGTCGTACTCGAGCCGCCGGCCGACGAAACCCTTTTTCGGCGGCTCGATCGCGTGGGCATTGTCGTAACCGAGAATCCGCTTTCCCTCGGGGTCGTGCAGCGTCAGGGAATAGCGAATCCCATGCGGAATGCCTTCGGTCACCTCGACAGTCCATGCCTCGATCTTGATCCAATAGCCGCCTTCCTGGACGAGGATCTCGCCATGGAGGTCGAGCAACGTATCCAGGCCGGTTTGGCGCCTCGCCACGTAGGCTCTATCTTATCATCAGATGATAAGTATAGCCATGGTTTCCCCACGGTCTACTGCGAAGAGGGCCTAGGACATTCCTAAGCTCTTGAGAATTTGGTAGGCCGTGGCGGATTCGAACCGCCGACCAACGGATTAAAAGTCCGCTGCTCTACCAGCTGAGCTAACGGCCCACGCAGGAGAACTGCGCTATCGGTTCCAATTCGCTGCGCGAATCGGCGACCCTAGCGGAAAGGGCGGAATTTTATCAGCCCGCGCGCCAGTATTGGTACTTCATCGTGGCGGCGGACCCCGCCACGATCGCGCCGAAGGTGAGGATCGAGCCGAGCGCGAGCGTGGAGACGCCCGAGATCGCCTGGCCGATGGTGCAGCCGAGCGCCGTGATGCCGCCGAAGCCCATCAGCAGTCCGCCGACGATGTGGTTGGCGGTGTCCTCGGCGTCGCGGAAGCCTTCCCAGCGGAACGTGCGGGTAGCGAGCGCATAGGCGGCCGAGCCGGCGATGACGCCGGCGGCCGAAGCGATGCCGTAGGTGATGATCTTCGACTTGTCGGTCCACAGCATCAGGTACTCGAGGGTGAAGGCGAACGGCGCGACGAAGGAGAACGACTCCATGCGCCCGGTGTTGGTGGCGACGAAGGCCTCCTGCAGCGTGTTCGGGTCCTCGGCCACGTGGCCGACGTGCCCGCTGACGTACCAGCCGCCGACCACCACCAGGCCGGTGACGACCCCGCCCAGCGTGTAGTCGAGGCTCGCGCGGAAGTCCTTGCTGGCATAGACGAAGGCGAGGATGCCGCCGCCGATGAGCGCGGCGAGCAGCGCCCGGTGCAGGCCCAGGAGCGAAACCAGGTCCTGGCCCTGCGGCAGGACGAGGGTGGCCTTCTCCAGCACGCCGACCCGGAAGGCGCCGAGGATGCCGCGCAGCGTCATGTAGGCGGCGATGCCGAGCACGAGGTAGACGACCAGAGACTTCAGGTTGCCGGCGCCGACGCGGATCAGTGTCTTCGAGCCGCAGCCCGAGCCGAGCGTCATGCCGACGCCGAACAGGAAGCCGCCGACGAGGTAGGACAGCCAGGTGAAGTTCGATCCCGGGTAGATCGACTTGGACAGGTCGATCGCGCCGGCGAGGTGCAGCGCGCTCGAGCCGAGCAGCGCTACCGCGATGGCAAGGAGCCACATGCGCATGCGGCTCAGGTCGCCCATGTTGACCCAGTCGGACACCGCGCCCATGGTGCAGAAATGCGTCTTGTTGCCGACCGCGCCGAAGATGAAGGCGAGGACGAAAGCCCCGCCGGTTACGTACGATACGAGGGAAGCCGGAGTGGTATCGCTCAACGCTTGGCGGAGGCGGCGAGGCGCTGCTTGGCGCTCGTCGCGGAGCTGCTGCCCGGATACTTGGCGATCAGCTCTTCAAGCGTCTTGCGCGCCGAGGCCCGGTCGCCCATGGTTTCCTGGGCGCTGGCGATGCTGAGCATCGCGTCGGGCGCCTTGGGGCTGTCGGGCCAGGCGGCGAGCAGCTTGCGCTGCGCGGCGATGGAGCTCTTGTAGTCGCGCTGCCCGGAGTGCGCCATGCCAATCCAGTACTGCGCGTTGGCCGCGAGCGGGCTGCTCGGGTAGGTGACGAGGAAGCCCTGCATCGCCGCCACCGCCAGCGAGTAGTTGCCGAGCTTGAACTGGTCGAGCGCCGCCTGGTAGGCCTTGGCCTCGGCCGGCGAGGGCTCGGTGTCGACCGCCGCCGGCGGCTTCTCCGGCGCCGCGGCCTGCTGCTCGCGCGCCTGCTCGAGCTTGCGCAGCCGCGTGTCGATGTCGAGGTAGAGCTGCTTCTGGCGGCCCTCGCCGACTTCGGCCTGGTTGGTGAGCACCTCGATCTGCCCGCGCATGCGCGCGATCTCGCCGCGCAGGGCCTCGATCTGCGACGACAACTCGATCATCGCGCCGCGGTCGGCCGCGGAGGCCTCGGCCCTGGCGAGGCGCTCCTCGGTCGTCTTGCGGCCCGCCTCGACCTGCTGGCGCAGCAGCTCAACTCGGCGGCGTGCCTCGTTGTCGTCGAACAGGCCTTGCGCGAAAACCGGCCAAGCAACGGCCCAGGCAAGAAAAACTAATACAAAACGCATCAGTACTCGCCGCCGTAGAGGATGTCGCTGCGCCGGTTCTTCGACCAGGCGGCCTCGCCCTGGCCTTCGGCCTGCGGCTTCTCCTCGCCCAGGCTGACCGACTCGATCTGGCTGTCGCGCGCGCCGAGCAGCATCAGCATCTTCTTCACGCCGTCGGAGCGGCGCTGCCCGAGGCCGACGTTGTACTCGCGGCCGCCGCGCTCGTCGGTATTGCCCTGGATCATGATGCGGGCGCCGGGATTCTCGCGCAGGTACTTGGCGTGCGCCTCGACCAGGCCGCGGTAGTCGTCCCTGACGTCGAACTTGTCGTAGTCGTAGTAGATCGAGCGCTTCGACAGGATGTTGTTCGGGTCCTTCAGCGCGCCCGACGGATCGGGGCGCCCGCTGGTGAGGTCGACCGCCGCGATCTTCGGCCGGTCCGCCGAGCGGGTCTCGGCGCCGCCGGGCTTGCTGCCGGTGCCGCGCTCCTCGACCTTGGCCGGGGCCTGCTCCTCGGGGGTGGTGGCACAGCCGGCGAAGATCAGCCCGAAGGCCGCGCCGCTCAGAACTGCGATCAGGATTGCACGCATGGTGGTTCCTCCTTTCATTCGATGAACGGTCCCCACGCCGGCTCGCGCACGTCGCCGCCCGCGTAGGGCAGGCGCTGCTTGATGCGGCCGTCGGCGGAAACCGCCGACAGCACGCCGCGCCCGCCGATCACCGTCGCCAGCAGGATCATCCTGCCGTTCGGCGCGAAGCTCGGCGATTCGTCACGGTCGCTGTCGGTGATGACCTGCACCTGGCGGTTCGACAAATCGAGCAATGCCACCTGAAACCTGCTGCCGTTCCGGGTCACGTAGGCAAGGATCCTGCCGTCGGGACTTGGGCGGGGCGACACATTATAGCTGCCCTCGAAGGTGACGCGCTGCGGCTCGCCGCCGGTCGACGGCATGCGGTAGATCTGCGGGCTGCCGCCGCGGTCGGAGGTGAAATACAGCCACTTGCCGTCGGTCGAGTAGCGCGGCTCGGTGTCGATCGAGCTCGAGTTGCTGATGCGCCGGCGCGCGCCGCCGCCGTCGGCGTTGATCAGGAAGATCTGCGTGCCGCCGTCGACCGACAGCACCACGGCGACGGTCTTGCCGTCGGGCGACCAGGCGGGCGCCGAATTCGACCCGCGGAAGCTGGCGATGACCTGGCGCTTGTTCTCCGACAGGTGGTGGACGTAGACCACCGGCTTCTTCGACTCGAAGGACACGTAGGCGATGCGCCGGCCTTCGGGCGACCACACCGGCGAGATGATCGGCTCGTTCGAGCGCAGCAGGTACTCGGCGCGCTCGCCGTCGGCATCGGCGATCTGCAGCTCGTAGGCGGTGCCGCGCTTCACCACGTAGGCGATTTGCGTCGAGAACACGCCCTTCTCGCCGGTGAGCTTCTCGTAGACGAAGTCGGCCACGCGGTGCGCCGCGGTGCGCGTGTGCTCCTTGCTGAACACGTAGGCGATGGCGCCGAGCGGCGCCTGCTTGACGATGTCGAACAGGCGGAAGCGCACCTCGAAGCGGCCGTCGGGCCGCGACACGACCGAGCCGAGCACCAGCGCGTCGGCCAGGCGCGAGCGCCATTCGCCGTAGTTGACCGGGGTGTTCTCGGTCGGGTGCGGCGACAGCGGCGGCACTTCCAGGCCGCGGAACAGGCCGCTCCTCTCGAGGTCGGCGCGCACCAGCGCGCTCAGGCTGGTGCCGGCCGCGGCCTCGCCGGCGAACGGCACGATCGCCACCGGGATGCGGCTCGCCCCAGCGCCGGTGATCTCGATGGAAAGCTGGGCCGCGGCCGAGGCCGTCACCAGGGAAAGCACCACGCCGGCGAGAAATCGCATCTTCTATTTGTCCTTCGGTCGGAAGGTAAGTTTCAGCTCCCGGCTGAAATCCACGCCCGCCGGGGGCAGCGGCAGGGGCGAAGCCTTGAGGATGGCGCGCAGGACCGCCTCGTCATAGGCCGGATTGCCGCTCGACCTGAGCAGGCGCAGTTGCGAGGGCAGCACATCGCCGGTCGGCAACTGCACCACCAGAAACACCGCCTCGGGGTTTCCCTGAAGGTCGACCGGCAATATCCAGCTGCCCTTCACCTTGGCCTGGATGCTTGCAATGTACTCGTTCAGCGCCTTGGCGCGCGCCGCCGCCTGCACGCGCGCGGCGTCGGCCTGCCGGCGCGCGATCAGCTCGCGCAGCTCGCGCTCCGCGCGCTGCTGGTCGAGCGCTTTCTGCTCGAGCGCCACCTGCTCGCGCAGCCGCTTCTGGAAATCCGGGTCGGGCTTGGGCTTCGCCTCCGGCTTGGGTTTGGGCTTCGGCTTGGGCTTTTCCGCCAGCGCGATGTCGGGCTTGACGACGCGGGGCTCGGGCTTCGCCACCGGCGGCGGCTCGACCTTCGGCAGGGGCTTGGGCGCCTCCACCGGCGGCGGCGCCGGCCGCTGCACCTCGTCCACCAGGTCGACGCTCACCGTCGCGGGCGCGTACACCTGCCAGCGCACCCCCAGGAAGATCACCCCGGCGAGCGCGAGGTGCACCAACGCGGCAAGGACGAACGAGCGGCCGAGCGCGTGCTCCTGCCGGTGCTCGTGCCCCAGGACCGCGGCGCTCATGAGCGGCTCACTGCGCCGTCCTGACCTGCAACCCGACCTTCTGCACGCCCTGCCGGCGCAGCTCGTCCATCACCTGCAGCACCGACTCGTAGCGCGCGTTCTTGTCGCCGCCGATCAGCACCGAGAGCTCGCCGCCTGCAGCGCCTTTTTGCGCGCGCACGCTCTTGATGAAGCCGGGAAGCTGCGCCCGGGAGAGCGACTGCTCGTTCACCACGCTGCCGCGGGCGTCGCGCTGGCGCACGATGATGCCCTGGTCGGCTTTCACGAACACCTCGAGCGGCACGATGCGCGGCGGGCTCGCCTTGTCGACCGTCGGCAGGTCGATGACCCCGGGCGTGACCAGCGGCGCGGTGACCATGAAGATCACCAGCAGCACGAGCATCACGTCGACGTAGGGCACGATGTTGATCTCGTGCATCGGGCCGCGCCGGCGCCGCAGGGCCGCCATCGCTACTTCACCGCCTGGCGATTCAGGATGTTGGAGAACTCCTCCATGAAGCTCTCGAAGCGGTTGGCGAGGCGCTCGACGTCGTGCGAGTAGCGGTTGTACGCCACCACCGCCGGGATCGCGGCGAACAGGCCGATCGCGGTCGCCACCAGCGCCTCGGCGATCCCCGGCGCGACCTGCGCCAGCGTCGCCTGCTGCACGTTGGCCAGGCTGCGGAAGGCGTGCATGATGCCCCACACCGTGCCGAACAAGCCGACGTAGGGGCTCACCGAGCCGGTCGAGGCGAGGAACGCCAGATGGCGCTCGAGGAAGTCCATCTCGCGCTGGAAGGTGGCGCGCATGGCGCGGCGCGCGCCGTCGACCATGTCGCTCGCGTCGTCGCCGCGCTTGGCACTCCTCAGCTTGGTGAACTCGCGGAATCCGGCCTCGAAGATGCGCTCCAGGCTGCCGATGCTGTGGCGGTGGTTGACCGCGCCCTGGTAGAGCGCGTTCAAGTCCTGGCCGCCCCAGAACTCGCGCTCGAACTTGAGGGTCTGGTCCACCGCGCGCCGGATCGCGAACCATTTCTGGAAGATGAACATCCACGACATGAACGACACCGCCGCGAGCAGCCCCATCACCACCTTGACGACGATGCTCGCGTTGAGGATCAGCGTCCAGATGTCGAGGTCTTGCGTGAGATTCATCTCAGGGCCTGTTTGAGTTCTTCGGGCATGCGCGCGGGCTTCATGCCGTCGCGGTCGACCAGCGCCAAGCTGACCTCGGCTTCGACCAGAAGCTCGGCGCCGCGTTCCACGCGCTGGCGGAAAACCAGGCTCGCGCGTCCCATTTTTACCACATCGGCGCTCACCGAGAGCATGTCGTTGAGCCGTCCGGGCAGGTGGTAGTTCACGACGATCTGGTGGACCACGAAGAGGACGCGGTGCTTCTCGGTGAACCGGGCGAGGTCGATGCCGTTGGCGTTGAGCAGCTCGCTGCGCGCGCGCTCCATGAACGCGAGGTACTGCGCATGGAACACCACCCCGCCCGCGTCGGTGTCCTGGTAGTAGACCCGTACCGGGATCTTCAAAGGGGAAACTTCACGCGCCCGACAACAGGTCCTTGACCGCGGCGGGTGCGACGATGCCGAAGTGCCGGTATGCGATGAGGGTCGCGATGCGCCCGCGTGGCGTGCGCTGCAGATAGCCCTGCTGGATCAGGAAGGGCTCGATCACGTCCTCGATGGTGTCGGTTTCCTCGCCGATGGCGTGCGCCAGGTTGTCCACCCCGACCGGGCCGCCGGCGAACTTCTCGATCACCGCGAGCAGCAGCTTGCGGTCCATCGTGTCGAGGCCGAGCACGTCGATGTCGAGCATCTTCAGCGCGCTCTCGGCGACCGCCTTGGTGACTATCCCGTCGGCTTTTACCTGGGCATAGTCGCGCACGCGCCTGAGCAATCGGTTCGCTACTCGTGGCGTGCCACGCGCACGACGCGAGATTTCGGCCGCTCCGTCGTTTTCAAGAGAAACGTCCAGCAAGCGTGCGGAGCGCAGCACGATTTTCGTCAGCTCGTCTGGCGAATAGAACTCGAGCCGCACGACGATGCCGAAGCGGTCGCGCAGCGGGTTGGTGAGCATGCCGGCGCGCGTGGTGGCGCCGGCCAGCGTGAACGGCGGCAGGTCGAGCTTGATCGAGCGCGCCGCCGGCCCCTCGCCGATCATGATGTCGAGCTGGAAGTCCTCGAGCGCGGGGTACAGGATCTCCTAGACCACCGGCGCCAGGCGGTGGATCTCGTCGATGAACAGCACGTCGCGGGGCTCGAGGTTGGTCAGCAGGGCGGCGAGATCGCCGGGGCGCTCGAGCACTGGCCCCGAGGTCTGGCGCAGGTTGACGCCGAGCTCCTTCGCCAGGATGTGCGCGAGGGTGGTCTTGCCCAGTCCCGGCGGGCCGAACAGCAGCACATGGTCGAGCGCCTCGCCGCGGCCGCGCGCCGCGGCGATGAAGATCTCGAGCTGCGCGCGCACCTTGTCCTGGCCGACGTACTCGGCGAGCGTGCCGGGCCGCAGCGAGCGCTCGAACTGCTCCTCCTGCGGCGTGGCGGGCCGCGCCGAGGTCATGCGGTCGGGTTCGACGCTCACGGCTCCGATTCTGCCAGAGCGGGGCAACCCCTCAGGGCCGGACCCGGGCCCGCGGGGCTAGAACCTCCAGAGCAGGCCGATGCTGTAGTAGTCGACGTCGTCCTCGATGAGGGTGCCCTGGTCCTCGGGCCCTCCGGTGTTGTTGTAGCGCTGCCAGCCGAGCTGGATTCCCAGCGGCCCAAGGTTGTACTGCAGGCCGGCGCCGGCCGTGTAGTTGTGGTTCGTGCCTCCGCTCGACTGTATGACCTGGCCACCGAATTCCTGCTTCATCGTCACGCGGGCCAGGTAGATGCCGAGCTTGCCGTACGCGTGGAGCCGCCCCGCCACCTGGACCGTTCCCGTGGCCACGACATCGGCGCCGTACACATCGTATTTGAAGGTCGCCAGCTGCCCGCCGATATCCGCTTCGCCTGTCGAGTGGCCGAGGTCGAAATAGGAGATCTCGGCGCTCCAATACTTGTTGAAGCGATAACCGCCGAAGACGCGGAATGCCGAGTCCTTGTCTTCGCAAGGAACTAGGGAGCGGTCGCAACTTTTGGTGAAATGCGCGATGCCGCCCGACCCGCCGAGATAGAGTCCCTTCTCGTCGTCCTTCGACTGCGCGACGGCCGGCCCGGCAACCGCAGCGGCGAGCAGGCCCAGGAGCACCACTCCCAGCTTCACGTTTTTCATGAGAAACCCCTGCCTTGTTATTGGATCAAAAGGTGAACATTACCACTAACCCTTTGCCAGTGCTTTTAGCGCCGCCCGGATCGCCTCCGCGACCGGAATGCCCGAAGGCATCCCTTTGACTGCGGCGAGCGCTTCCCTTTCGCTGTAACCCAGGGCGACCAGGGCATTGACCACGTCCGAGGGCTGCTCCCCGCCGGCGGCCGCGGACACCTCCGCGAGCCTGCCTTTCAGCTCGAGCAGCAGCCGTTCGGCGGTCTTCTTGCCTATTCCCGGGATGCGGGTGAGGCGCGCGGCCTCCTGCAGCGTGACCGCGCGCGCCAGTTCCGCGACCGAGAGCCCCGAGAGCACCGCGAGCGCGGTGCGCGCGCCGACTCCCGAGATGCGGATCAGCTGCCGGAACGCGGCGCGCTCTTCGAGCGTGGCGAAGCCGTAGAGCGTTTGCGCGTCCTCGCGCACCACGAGGTGCGTGTACAGCGTCACCGGCTCGCCGGTGCCCGGCAGGGCGTAGAGCGTGCTCATGGGCACGTCGAGCTCGTAGCCGACGCCGCCGACGTCGACCAGCACCTGGGGCGGCTGCTTGGCGGCGAGCTTCCCCGAGAGGCGCCCGATCAGACCAGCCTCCCCCGCTTCAGCCGCAGGCCGCGGATCTCCAGGCCGCCCAGGCGGCGGCCGTGCGCGTGGCAGATGGCGCAGGCGAGGGCGTCGGCCGCATCCGGCGACGGGTCGCCCGGCAGCTCCAGCAGGCGCTTGACCATGTGCTGCACCTGCTCCTTCTTCGCATGGCCATTGCCGACCACCGACTGCTTCACCTGGAGCGCGGTGTACTCGGCCACCGGCAGCCCGGCGAGCACCGCGGCGCAGATCGCGGTGCCGCGCGCCTGGCCGAGCGCCAGCGTCGACTGCGGGTTGACGTTGACGAAGACCATCTCGACCGCCACCTCGCCCGGCCGGTGCTCTGCAATCACCTCGTTCAGCCCTTCGAGGATCGCCTTCAGCCGCGACGCAAGGTCGCCCGCGCCGGACTTGACGCAGCCGCTCGCGACGTAGGTCAGGCGTCCGCCGCCGCCCTCGATCACGCCGAACCCGGTGACCCGCAGCCCGGGATCGATGCCGAGGATCTTCAGTCGACCACCGCGGTGGTGTAGACGTCCTGGACGTCGTCGAGGTTCTCGAGCGCCTCCAGCAGCTGGCGCAGGCGCGCCGCGTCCTCGCCCGCGAGCGCGTTCTCCATCGTCGGCTTCATCGTGATCTCGGCCAGCTCGGGCTTGAGGCTCGCTTTGGCGAGCGCTTCCTTCACCGCGCCGAAATCTTCCGGCGCGCAGATCACCTCGACCGAACCGTCGTCGTCCTTCACCACGTCCTCGGCGCCGGCGTCGAGGGCGGCATCCATGACCTTCTCCTCGCTGGTGCCGGGAGCGAACATGAACTGCCCGCAATGCTTGAAGAGATAGGCGACCGAGCCGTCGGAGCCGAGGTTGCCGCCGTTCTTGGTGAAGGCATGGCGCACCTCGGCCACGGTGCGCGTGCGGTTGTCCGTGAGGCAGTCGACGATGATCGCCGCGCCGCCCGCGCCGTAGCCCTCGTAGCGCGCTTCCTCATAAGACGCGCCGTCGAGCTGGCCGCTGCCGCGCTTGATCGCGCTCTGCACGCTGTCCTTGGTCATGTTCGCTTCGCGCGCCTTGTCCATCGCGAGGCGCAGGCGCGGATTGGCGTCCGGATCGCCGCCGCCGAGCCTCGCCGCCACGGTGATCTCCTTGATCAGCCGCGTGAACACCTTGCCCTTCTTCGAATCCGCCGCCGCCTTGCGGTGCTTGATGTTCGCCCATTTGCTGTGTCCCGACATAGTATGATTTTACGTCATGGCCTCGCCTCTCCTCGTCGCGAAGACCGGCAAGACCGAGCTCCACCTCCTCCCCGCTCTCGCCAACCGCCACGGCCTGATCGCCGGCGCCACCGGCACCGGCAAGACCGTCACGCTGCAGGCGCTGGCGCACGCGCTGTCGGCGATCGGCGTGCCGGTGTTCATGGCCGACGTGAAGGGCGACCTCTCCGGCATCGCCAAGGCTGGCGGCGGCAACGCGAAGGTCCTGGAAAGATTCAGATCCCTGAAGATCAACCCCGAGTTCAGCGCCTGCCCGGTGGCCTTCTGGGACGTCTACGGCAGGAGCGGCCACCCGGTGCGCGCCACCGTCTCCGACATGGGGCCACTGCTCCTCGGGCGCATGCTCGGGCTGAACGAAACGCAGTCAGGCGTGCTCGGCCTGGTCTTCAAGATCGCCGACGACAACGGCCTGCTGCTGCTCGACCTCAAGGACCTGCGCGCGATGCTGCAGTTCGTCGGCGACAACGCGGCGAAGTTCAAGACCGAGTACGGCAACGTCGCCGGGACTTCGATCGGCGCCATCCAGCGCGGCCTGCTGGCGCTCGAGAGCCCGGGCGCGGCGCAGTTCTTCGGCGAGCCGATGCTCGACATCGCCGACCTGATGCAAGTCCAGGCCGGCCGCGGTGTCGTGAACATCCTGGCCGCCGACCAGCTGATGAACTCGCCCAAGCTCTACTCGAGCTTCCTGCTGTGGATGCTGGCGGAGCTGTTCGAGCAGCTGCCCGAGGTCGGCGACCTGGAAAAACCCAAGCTGGTGTTCTTCTTCGACGAGGCGCACCTGCTGTTCGACGAGGCGCCCAAGGCGCTCACCGACAAGGTCGAGCAGGTGGTGCGGCTGATCCGTTCCAAGGGCGTGGGGGTGTACTTCGTCACGCAGAACCCGCTCGACGTGCCCGAGAGCGTGCTCGGCCAGCTCGGCAACCGGGTGCAGCACGCGCTGCGCGCCTTCACGCCCAGGGACCAGAAGGCGGTGAAGACCGCGGCCGAGACGCTGCGGCCCAACCCGAAGCTGAAGGCGGAGAAAGTGATCACCGAGCTGGGCGTGGGCGAAGCGCTGGTGAGCTTCCTCGACGAAAAAGGCACGCCGTGCATCGTCGAGCGCGCCTTCGTCGTGCCGCCGGGCAGCTTCCTCGGGCCGTTGACCGGCGACGAACGGCAGAACGAGATCCAGAAATCCCGCTTCCTTGAAAAATACCGGACCACGGTAGACCGCGAATCGGCCTACGAGAAGCTCAGGGGCCACACGCAGGACAAGCAGGCGCCGCCCGCCGCGCCCGCATCACAGCCGACTGCGCAGAACCCGGTCTCCGACATTCTTCTCGGCAGGACCGGGCCGCGCGGCGGCAAGCAGTCGCAGGGCCTGCTCGAGGCGATGGCAAAAAGCGCCGCGCGCACCGTGGGCTCGCAGGTCGGACGGGAAATCGTTCGCGGCATCCTCGGCTCGATCTTCGGCGGCAAGCGGCGTTGACCGAAGGGACGCTCGTTTCTTGACGCCGGCCGCGTACCGCGGCTGGGGCATCGCCTTCGCCGTCGTCGGCGTGCTCGCGTTCTCGCTGCGCCCGATCCTGATCAAGCTGTCCTACGCCGCGCACCCGGTCAGCCCGAACACGCTGCTGTTCCTGCGCATGGCGCTGTCGCTGCCGTTCTTCCTCGCGGTCGGCTGGTGGCTGCGGCGCGACGAGCCGCGCCTGGCGCCGCGCGACTGGGCGGCGGTCGCCGGCCTCGGCTTCCTCGGCTACTACGGCGCGAGCTTCCTCGACTTCATCGGCCTGCAATGGGTCGGCGCCGGCGTCGGCCGCCTGATCCTGTTCCTGTTTCCGACCCTGGTGCTGCTGCTCTCGTTCCTGTTCCTGCACAAAACCCCGACCCGGCGGGAGATCGCCGCGCTGCTGCTGAGCTACGCCGGCATCGCGCTGGTGGTGTCGAACCAGATCGGCGCCAGCGCCGAAGGGCGCCTCTTCCTGTTCGGCGTGCTGCTGGTGTTCGCCTCGGCGCTGCTCTACGCGGTGTATCTCGTCGCCGGCAGCCAGGTGGTGAAGCGCGTCGGCTCGATGCGCTTCACCGCGTATTCCATGGCGGTCGCCACGGTGCCCGCGGTCGTCCAGTTTTTCTTCATGGAATCGATGGAATCATTGCAGTTGCCCGGCGCCGTATGGGGCTATGCGATCGTGCTCGCCACCCTGAGCACGGTGCTGCCGGTGTTCCTGCAGGCCGAGGCCCTCAAGCGCATCGGCGCCAACCAGTTCGCGCTGATCGGCGCGGTCGGGCCGGTGAGCGTGGCGCTCACCAGCGCGCTCGGCCTGGACGAACCGTTCACCGGGGTGCAGGCCGTCGGCGGCGCGCTGGTGATCTTCGGTGTGCTGCTCGTAACCTTAAGAAGGAGCTAGCCATGGAGCTTGGCATTCGCGGCAAGACGGCGCTGGTGTGCGCCGCTTCCAAGGGACTCGGCAAGGGCTGCGCGATCTCGCTCGCGCGGGAGGGCGTGAATCTGGTGATCACCGCGCGAGGCAAAGAGGCGCTGGAGGCTACGGCAGCTGAAATTCGTTCTCTCTACAAGATAAAAATAGATGCTGTTGCCGGCGACATCACTACACCCGAAGGCCGCGCGGCGGCGCTCAAAGCCTGCCCCGCGCCGGACATCCTGGTGAACAACGCCGGCGGGCCGCCGCCGGGCGATTTCCGCGACTGGGACCGCGAGGCGTGGGTGAAGGCGCTCGACGCCAACATGCTCGCGCCGATCCTGCTGATCCGCGCCGTGATCGCCGGCATGCTGTCGCGCAACTTCGGCCGCGTGGTCAACATCACCTCGGCCGCGGTCAAAGCGCCGATCGCCGAGCTCGGTCTGTCCAACGGCGCGCGCACCGGCCTCACCGGCTTCATCGCCGGCCTGTCGCGCACCACCGGGCGCCACAACGTCACGATCAACAACCTGCTGCCCGGGCCGTTCGAAACCGACCGGCTGCGCTCCAACCTGGAGTTCAACGCCAGGAAGACCGGCAAGACCGCCGCCGAGCTGCGCAAGCTGCGCACCGACGCCAACCCGTCGGGCCGCTTCGGCACCATCGAGGAGTTCGGCGACGCCTGCGCCTTCCTGTGCAGCGCGCAGGCGGGCTTCATCACCGGGCAGAACCTGCTGATGGACGGCGGCCAGTACCCGGGGACGTTCTAGCTTCGGTTCCACCAGCCCCAGACGGATTCCTGGCTGACGGACGGGAGCTTGTCGATCACTACGTTGACGATGCGAGCGCCCTTCTTCTCCGTGCGCGTGATGTAGATCGGCGTTACCGCTTGGCGGTACGCGTCGAAGCGCATCGGGCCGCGCGGCGGCTTGATCTTCGGCAGCGCGTGCGTCAGCGCCTCGCGCACCTTGCCGCCGTCGCTCAGGTCGCCTTTCAGGTCCCCTGCCGCGGTGGCGATGAGCGCGGCGGCGATCCACCCGCATTCGCTGTAGCGGCTCGGCCAGGAGCCGTAGGCAGCTTCGTAGTCGCGGACGAACTCCAGGTTCTCGGGTGTCTCGAGCGCCGGACTGTACGCGCCGGTGCTGACGATTCCGAGCGCGGCGTCGCCGATCCTGGCGAGGATGGTGTCGGCGCAGAGTGCGGAGTGTCCGAACAGCGGCAGGCCGAGGCCGGATTCCTTGCACTGCCGCACGAAGCGAATGGCGTCGCCGCCGGCGAACCAGGCATAGATCATGTCGGCGCCGGCCCCGGCGGCGCGGCGCAGGTACGGTCTGAAATCCGCAGTGTCGAAAGGCGGGTAGATCTCGGCGGCGACCTCGCCGCCCGTGTCCCGGAATCCGGCCATGAAGGCTTCGACCGAATGCCGGCCGCCGGCAAAGTCAGCCGCCATCACCAGCGCTTTGCGGTGCGGCGTATTTTTCGTGAGCCAGGCGCCCATCGGGTAATTCGCCTGGTCCGTGGTGTCGCTCAGGCGGAAGATGTTCGGTGAAGCCTGCTGCGGAGAGGTGAGCACGCGCGTGAAAGCCGCCGGCACGAGGAGCGGCACGCGCTGGCGGTGCACATAGTCGCGGATCGCCAGGGCCACTGCACTGCTGATCGGTCCGACGAGAAAATCGACGCGGTCGTCTTCGACGAGCTTCCTCAGCTTGGCGGCTGCGACTTCGGGCTTCGCCTGATCGTCCTCCTTGACGAGCTGCGGCGCCGCGTCGGCCTTTCTCCCGTACAGCTCGAAGCCGCGGGCGGCGTCGGTGCCCTGCGTCGCGTCCACGCCGGATTGCGGAAGCAGAAGACCGATCTTCACAGGTTCTAGAATAAGCCTTTCGAGGAGGGTCGAGCTATAGAAGTCCGCCGCATCGCCGGAGCGCTGGGTGCCGAGATTCTCGGCGTCGATCTGTCGAGGGATATTCCCGAAAAAGCAATACGGGAGGTATTTCTCGAGCACCAGGTCATCTTTTTCCGCGACCAGAATCTGACGCCGGCGCAGTTCATGGCGTTCGCGCGCCGCATGGGGAAGCCGATCGAGTATCCCTTCGTCAAGGGCATCGAGGGTTTCCCCGAAGTGATCGAGGTGAAGAAGCTCGAGCACGAGAAGCACAACTTCGGCGGCATCTGGCACTCCGACACCGCGTACCTGCAGGAGCCGCCGATGGGCTCGATGCTGCTGGCGCGCGAAGTGCCGCCGCACGGCGGCGACACCGAGTTCGCCAGCCAGACCCTCGCCTACGAAGCGCTCACGGACGGCATGAAGCGCCTGCTCGACGGCCTGGTCGCGGTCAACACCTCGTCCAAGGCCGACGTCACTCGCACGCGCGAGGACCGGGTGAAGGAATATTCAAAGCAGTATGAGGCGGAGCACCCCGTGGTGCGCACGCACCCCGAGACCGGTCGCAAGGCGCTGTACGTCAACACCGGCCACACCGCGCGCTTTCGCGGCATGACCGAGGCCGAAAGCGCGCCCCTGCTCCAGTTCCTGTTCCGCCACCAGGTGAAGGCGGAGTTCACCTGCCGCTTCTCCTGGCGGGTCGGCTCGCTCGCCTTCTGGGACAACCGCTGCACGCAGCACAACCCGATCAACGACTACCACGGCCACCGGCGGGTGATGCATCGCATCACCCTTGCCGGCGACAAGCCCAGATAGCTAGGCCTTCAGGGCCGCTCGGACCCGCTCCGGAGTGAACGGCATGTGGCGCAGCCGCTTCCCGGTCAGGGCAAAGAACGCGTTGGCCACCGCCGGCGCGCAGCCCGGCACGCCCAGCTCGCCGACCATCGTCGGCGGCCCGCCGCTGCCGAGGATCGCCACGTGGATCGCGGGAACTTCCGCCATGCGCAGGATCTGGTAGTCGTGGAAGTTCGACTGCTGCACCACGCCCTTCACCATCGTGACGCGCTCCTTGAGCGCGCCGCTCAGCCCCCACACCACGCCGCTTTCGACCTGCGCAGTGATCGCATCGGGATTGATCACCAGGCCGGGGTCCACCGCCACCCAGTAGTTGTGGACGCGGATCACGCCGCTCTTCTGGTTGACCGAGATCTCGGCGACCGAAGCGCTGAGCGAGCCGAGCTTCGGCGTGAACGGGCCGTAATCGCCGAACGCCATGCCCAGCGCGGTGCCCGGAGCGCCCTTCTTGCCCCAGGCCGACATCTGCGCCACGCGCTCCAGCAGCCGCCGGGCGCGCGACACGTCGGTGAGCGACAGCCGATAGGCGAGCGGATCCATCTTCGCTTCGTGGGCGAGCTCGTCGAGCATCGATTCCACGGCGAACTTGTTGTGCCCCGCGCCCACGCCGCGCCACGCGGCGACCCGCGCGCGCTCGGGCTCCATGACGTGCTCCGACAGCCAGTTCGGCACCTTGTCGTAGTACGGCAGGTCCGCGCCCATCATGAAGATCACGTCGCGGTCCTTGGCTGCCTTGACGTAGCCGCGGTGGTACACGAAATCGCCCACCGGCTCGCCCATCACGCGGTGGCGCCAGCCGAGGAGCTTGCCGCCGCCGTCGAGCCCCGCCTCGATCCGATGCGCCGTCATCGGGCGGAACGTGCCCGCCTGAAGGTCGTCCTCGCGGCTGAGGATCAGCTTGACCGGCCGCCGCACGGCCTTGGCGACCAGCGCGGCGTCGACCGAAGCCTCGACGGTCGCGCGCCGGCCGAAGCCGCCGCCGAGGAACTGCTGGTTCACCTTGACCCGCTCGGGCGCCATGCCGAGCGCCTTGGCCACGTCGAGCTGGGTGCGCGTCGGCGCCTGCGTGCCGACCCAGACCTCGGCGCTGTCGCCGCGCACGTCCACCGTCGCGTTCATCGGCTCCATCTGCGCGTGGTAGACGTGGTCGGTGAGGTACTCGCGGGAGATCACCTTCGCCGCGCCGGCGATCGCTTTGGGTGCGTCGCCTTTCGATTTCCACTCCACCCCGACGCGTTTCGGATCGCGGCCGTCGCCGAGATAGGTTTGCAGGTCCTTGTCGGTGTTGATCGCGTCGCCGGGCTGGCCCGAACGCCAGCTCACCTTGAGCTGCCCGCGCGCCTTGCGCACTGCGGCGAAGGTCTCGCCGACGATCGCCACTCCGTGCTCGAAGGTCACGACATCGATGATCCCCGGGAGTTTCTTGACCTGCGCAGCGTTGGAAGACGCCGGGCCGCTGTCGCGGACCGGCGGCCGCACGAAAGTCGCGTACGCCATTCCCGGGATGCGGGCGTCGATGCCGTACTTGGCGCTGCCGTTGGTTTTCGCCGGGACGTCGACGCGCGCCGTTCCCTTGCCGAGCAGGCGGTACTTGTCGGCCGGCTTGAGGTCCTTGGCCGCGTCGATGGCCGGTGCGGTCGCCGGGGCGGTGGCGAACGAAGCAATCTCGCCATAGCTCATCCGGCGCGCGCTCGGCGCGTGCACCACGGTGCTCGGCTCGGTCGTCAGCTCCGCCACCGGCACGCCCCATCTTGCGGCCGCGGCGTCCATCAGCACGCGGCGCGCCTGCGCGCCGGCGATCCGCAGCGGCGTCCAGTAGCCGAGCGTCGAGATGCTCGCGACGACGTATTGCGCCTTGAAGATGGGATGGTGGTAAGCCGCGTCGATCGGCGACTGCTCTATCTTTACCTTGCTCCAATCAGCGTCGAGCTCTTCGGCGACGATCAGCGGCAGGCCCGTCATGACGCCCTGACCCATTTCGGGCGCCGGCGATTGAATGGTGATCGTACCGTCGGGCGCGATCGAGACGTAGGCGTTGAGCCGTCCTGAAGCAGATTGGGCTTCAGATGTTTTTGAAAATCCAACAGTAAAACCAAACGCGAGGCCGGCGCTGCCGCCGAGGAAGGCGCGGCGGCTGACCTTGACGTCGAGCAGCTCCAGCTTCTCGGGATCGAAATTCTCGAGAGTGATCATGGCTACACCTCCCGCGCGGCGCGTTCGATCGCGCTGATGATGCGGTTGTAGGTGCCACAGCGGCACAGGTGGCCGTTCATGTGGCTCACGATCTGCTCGCGCGTCGGCTGCTTGTTCTTGGCGAGCAACGCCGCCGCCTGCATGATCTGGCCCGACATGCAGTAGCCGCACTGCGGCACCTGCTCGGCGATCCAGGCCTTCTGCAGCGGGTGGTCGGCCGCCGGGGACAGGCCTTCGATGGTCGTCACCCTCTTCCCGGCCACCGCCGATACCGGCGTCACGCACGAGCTCACCGGTTGTCCGTCGACATGAACGGTGCACGCGCCGCATTGCGCCATGCCGCAGCCGCATTTGGTGCCGGTGAGCCCGAGCTCGTCGCGCACCACCCAGAGCAGCGGGGTATCGCCCGGCTGCTCGGAATAAGCCTCTCTACCGTTGACCGTAAACTTGACCATCGTTTCTCCTCCTCCAAGGAAACGGCATCCTACCCCGAGATTTCACCCAGCGGCATGCCGCCGCAGGGCCCGCTCCAGCCGCTCGACGCCGACGCGGATGCGCTCCGGGGTCGACATCGAGAAGCACAGGCGCAGGCTGCGGGGATCGGGCGCGTCGGCATAGAACGGCGCGCCCGGCACATACATGACCTTCTCTTCGATCGCGGTGCGCACCAGGGCTCCCGCGTCGATCCCGGTGGGAAGGAACCCCCAGACGAACATCCCGCCTTGCGGTGCGGAAAATGCAAGATTTCCCGCCAGGCGCTCGCGCAAGGCGTCGATCATGGCGTGCGCCTGTTCCCGGTAGGCGGCGCGGATGCGCGGCAAATGACGCTCGAGCAGCCCGGCTTTCAGATAGTGAGCGGCCGCGCCCTGGATCCACGGCGAGGTCGAGAGGTCGATGGTCTGCTTGGCGATCACGCAGCGCTGCACGATCTCCGCCGGGGCGACCATCCATCCCGTGCGCAGGCCGGGGGCGACGATCTTCGACAGGGTCGCGAGATAAACCAGACGGTCCTCGGCACCGGCGTCCCGCGCCAGCGCGGCCAGGGCAGGAACCTCTTCACCGTCGAACCGCAGGTCGCCGTAGGCGTCGTCTTCGATGATCAGCAGGCGGTGGCGCAGCGCCAGGTCGAGCAGCTTTTTGCGGCGCGCCAGCGACAAGGTCGCGCCGGTCGGGTTGCCGAAGGTCGGCAGCGTGTAGAGGGCTTTGATGCGCGCCTTGGTGGACGCGCCGCGCTCGGCGAGCACCGTTTCCAGCTCGTCCACGTCGATGCCGTCGGCGTCGGTGCCGACGGTGAGCACCCGCGCGCCGGCGTGGCGTAGCGCCTGGAGCGCGGTGGTGTAGGTGGGACGCTCGACGAGCACGGTATCGCCGGGATCGATCATCACCCGCAGAATCAGGTCGAAGCCCTGTTGCGAGCCGGTGGTGACCAGTACCTGGTCGGCCTTGGCGACGATGCCGCGCCGCGCCATCCAGACGACCAGCGCCTCGCGCAGCGCCAGCTCGCCTTGCGTGTTGGCGTACTGCAGCCACTCGGCGGGCGGAGCGCGCATGGCGTGCTCCATGGCCGAGTGCAGGCCCTCGGCGTCGAACAGCGCCGGCGACGGATAGCCGCCGGCGAACGAGATCATGTCCGGCAGCGACAGGTACGGGAAAAGCTCGCGGATCGCCGAGCCGCGCGGCGCCTGATACGCGGCGGCAAATGGGTATGACATCAGGGGACCGGCTTTAGTCCAGCTTGAAGCCGGCTTGCTGCACGATCGGGCGCCAGCGCGCGTAGTCGGCGGCGAGTTGCTCGGCGGTCGCCTTCGGCCCTGCGGCGGCGGGATCCAGCCCGAGGTTGACGAAGCGCTCGGTCATCTCCGGCGTACCGACGATCGCCACCAGCTCACGGCCGAGCAGCTCGACAATCGCCTGCGGCGTTCCGGTAGGCGCGAACACGCCGTACCAGAGGGAGAGATCCATCGGCACGCCGAGCTCCTTGAAGGTCGGCACGTCCGGCAGCGCGCGCGAGCGCTCGACGCCGGAAGTCGCGACGATGCGCAGCTTGCCGCTGCGGTGGAATTCGGAGGCATCCGCGATGCCGCTGATGCCGGCGGATACCTGACCGCCCATCAGCTCGGCGTTGTACTGGCCGGAGCCCTTGTAGGCGACGTGCTCGATGCGCAGGCCACTCGTATTGGCCAGCACCACGCCGACCAGATGTCCCATGCTGCCGACGCCGGAGCTGGCGAAGAACGCCTTGTCCGGATTCGCCTTCACCCACGCGACGTATTCCGGCCAGGAGCGGGCGCCCGACATCGGACCGAGCGCAAAGCCCGACTGCCCGTTCACCAGCTTGGCCACCGATACCAGGTCGCGTTGCGCGTCATACGGCATCTTGGAATAGGCATGCGGCGTGACGGTGAGCGGCGTGCTCGAGGTCAGCAGCAAGGTCGTTCCGTCGGGCGTCGCGCTGCGCACGGCGTCGATCGCCAGGCGCACGAAGCCGCCCGGCCGATTCTCGACGATGACCGGCTGGCCGATGCGCGGCGACAGCCGCTCGGCCATCATGCGCGCCACCAGATCGACCGAGCCGCCGGCGGCGAAACCGACCACCAGCCGGACCGGCTTGTTGATCTTCTCCTGCGCAAGCGCGGGCACCGCCGCGAGCGCGACGGCGAGGAAAACGAAACGCATCATGGTTTTTTCCTCCATAGCAACGAGGCCAGCGGCCAGAGCACGACAGCGAACACGGCGATGGCGAGTCCGAGGGCGATCGGCCGCTCGACGAACCCGACGAGCTGGCCGTCGGCGCGGATCATCGCGCGGATAAAGTGCTCTTCGAGCATCGCGCCGAGCACCATGCCGAGGATCGCCGGCGCCACCGGGAAGCCGTTCTCCTCCATCAGGTAGGCGATCACGCCGAACGCCAGCATCAGCACGACGCCGAAGATCGAGTTGTTGATGGCGAACGAGCCGACGATACAGAACAGCAGGATCACCGGCAGCAGCACCTCGCGCGGCGCGCGCAACAGCTGCTTGGCGCTCTTGATGGCGGCGATGCCGAGCGGCAGCATCAGCAGGTTCGCCAGGATGAACACCATGAAGATGGCGTAGATCGCCACGGGGTTCTCCATGAAGATCGACGGCCCCGGATTGAGCCCCTTGATGTACAGCACGCCGATGACGATCGCGGTGATCGAGTCGCCCGGGATGCCGAACACCAGCGCCGGCACCCACGCCCCGGCCAGCGCGCTGTTGTTGGACGCGCCGGCCTCGATGATGCCCTCGACGTGGCCGGTGCCGAACTTCTCCGGCTCCTTGGAGAATTTCTTGGATACCGCATAGCTCATCCACGCGGCGATGTCGGCGCCGGCGCCGGGCAGCACGCCCACCGCCGTCCCGAGAGCGCTGCCGCGCAGGATGGGCAGGGGGTAGCGCTTGGTCAGGCCCCACATGCCGCGGAACACGTTGCCGATCTTCGCCTGCGCCATTTCCCACGGCTGGTCGATGCGCGACACGCTGCGGATGATCTCGGAGACCGCGAACATGCCGATCATGATCGGAATCAGCGTGAGGCCGCCGGCAAGCTCGGCATTGCCGAAGGTGAAGCGCGGAAACCCCGCGGGATTGTCCAGGCCCACCGACGCCACCAGCAACCCGAGGAGCAGCGATACGATGCCCTTCAGGGGATTGGCGAGCGCGATGAACACGGCGGAGAGCAGGCCGAGCACCACCAGCCAGAAATATTCGACCGAGGAGAACTTGAGCGCGACCTCGGCAAGCGCCGGCGCGGCCATGATCAGCACGGCGGTGCCGAACAGGCCGCCGATCACCGAAAACACCAGGCTGGCGCCGAGCGCGAGCTCGCCCTCGCCTTTCTTGGTCATAGCGTAGGCCTCGTCGGTGTAGGCGGCCGAGGCCGGCGTTCCGGGCATGCGCAGCAGGCAGCTCGGGATGTCGCCGGCGAAGATCGCCATCGCCGTCGCGGTGACGATCGAGGCGATTGCCGGCACCGGGTCCATGAAAAAAGTCACCGGCACCAGCAACGCCGTCGCCATGGTCGCCGTCAGGCCGGGTATTGCACCGACAAAAAGTCCAAATACCGCCGACGCCAGGATCACCCACAGCACGTACGGCGTGAACACCAACGCTAACGCCTCAAAAAGCATATTGCTCCAGCAATCCCCAGGGGAGCGGAATGCGCAGCAGCTTGTAGAAGGAAAGGTGGATCGCCACCGTGCCGACCACGGCGACCACGGCAGCCACGCGCCACGATCTGCCGAGGATGCGGATCCAGAACGCGAGCAGCGCGATGCCGGTGAGATGGAAGCCGAGCGTGTCGGCGGCGACGACGTAGAACACCAGGCCGCCGAGCACGCCCGCCACGCCCAGGAACGGCCGCCGGCGCGAAATCCAAGGCGGCAGGGCGACCCAGGGTGCGCCCTGGCGCACGCCCGTGAAGATCAGAAGCAAGCCGCAGATCCCGAGCCCGGCGGCGATCACGCCGGGGAACCACGCCGGGCCGAACCTCTGGCCCGGCATGGCCGGAAACCCCTGGATGTGCCAGAGGATCGTTGCGGCGAGCGCGACCAGCGCCGTGCCGGTCAGCGCGTCGTTGACCCTTATTTGGCCAACCCCACGGCCTTCAGCGCGGCGCCGAGGTTTTTGTCGGACTCGGCCATGAACTTGGTGGTCCCGGCGGGATCGGCCCAGACCACGCCGAAGCCGCGGCTCGCCATGAAGTCCTTGTACTCCTTGGAGTCGTAGACCTTCTTCAGCGCGGTCACCAGCGTCTTCTGCGCCCCGGCGGGTATGCCTTTCGGCGCGGCGATCACGCGCCAGGCGGCGATCTGCCAGTTGCTGCCGAGCTCCTTCTTCAAGGTCGGCACGCCGGGATACAGGGGCGGCGGATTCGCGTCCATGATGGAAAGCGCGCGCACCTTGCCGCCGTCGATCATCGCGCGAGCCTCGGGAATCGAGCAGGGGACGACTTCGACGCCGCCGGCCACCAGGTCCAGCAGGCCGGGCGCCGCGCCTTGCGACGGCACCCAGGGCAGCGCGTTCGGGTCGATGCCCTGATCCTTGAGCAGCCCGGCGATCGCGAGATGCCAGATACCGCCTTGGCCGGTGCCCGAGGCCTTGAGCTTGCCGGGATTCGCCTTGATCGCGGCGAGCAGCTCCCGGGTGCTCTTGTACGGCGAGTCGATGCGCACGTGCACGCCCGCCGGGTCGGCGTTCACCAGGCCGATCGGCGTGTAGTCGGTGTGCTTGAGCGGCGTCAGGCCGACGTGGTGCATCATCGTGATCTCGACCGTGATCAGGCCGATGGTGTAGCCGTCGGCGGGCGCCTTGGCGATGGCGTCGTGGCCGACCACGCCCGAGCCGCCGGTGCGGTTCACCACGTTGAACGGCTGCTTCAGTTCCTTCTCCAGCAGCGTCGCGATGATGCGCGCGGTGGCGTCGGTGCCACCGCCGGCGCCCCAGGGCACGATCAGCTGCACCGGGCGCTGCGGGTATTGAGCAAAGGCGGACGAAGACGCCGCCAGAAGCAGCGCGACTGCGAGCAGTTTTCTCATGACTCCTCCTCAGGTTGTCAGACAACCGATTCTAAGGCGTAAGATTCCCTTTTTGGAGCGAACTATGAATGCGCCTGCGCAGGCCGGGCTCCCGGCACTCCCCCTGAAAGACCCGAAGCTGTTCCGCACGCAGTGCTACGTCGACGGCGAGTGGCTCGGGCATGCGAAGACCATTGCGGTCGTCAACCCCGCGACCGGCGCGCAGCTCGGCAGCGTGCCGCGGCTGGGCGCCGAGGAGGCGCGCCGCGCCATCGACGCCGCCGAGCGCGCCTGGCCGGCGTGGCGCGCGAAGACCGCGAAGGAGCGGGCCGCGATCCTGCGCAAATGGTTCGACCTGATGATGGCGAACCAGGAGGACCTGGCGCAGATCCTCACCGCCGAGCAGGGCAAGCCGCTCTCGGAGGCGCGCGGCGAGATCGCCTACGGCGCCTCGTTCATCGAGTGGTTCGCCGAGGAAGGCAAGCGCGCCTACGGCGACGTCATTCCGCCGCACCAGGCGGACAAGCGCGTGCTGGTGATCAAGCAGCCGATCGGCGTATGCGCGCTGATCACGCCGTGGAACTTCCCCAACGCCATGATCACGCGCAAGGCCGGGCCGGCGCTCGCCGCCGGCTGCACCGTGGTGATCAAGCCCGCGAGCCAGACGCCCTACTCGGCGCTCGCCATGGCCGAGCTCGGCGAGCGCGCCGGCCTGCCGAAGGGCGTGCTGAACGTGATCACCGGCGACGCGAAGGCGATCGGCGCCGAGCTGTGCGCGAGCCCGAAGGTGAGGAAGCTGTCCTTCACCGGCTCGACCGAGACCGGCCGCATCCTGATGAAGCAGTGCGCCGACACGGTCAAGAAGCTGTCGCTCGAGCTCGGCGGCAACGCGCCGTTCATCGTGTTCGACGATGCCGACCTCGACGCCGCGGTCGAGGGCGCGCTCGCCTCCAAGTACCGCAATGCCGGCCAGACCTGCGTCTGCGCCAACCGGCTCTATGTGCAGGACAGCGTCTACGACGCGTTCGCCGCCAAGCTGGTCGAGAAGGTGAAGGGCTTCAAGGTCGGCCCCGGCACCGAGCCCGGCGTGGTCATCGGGCCGCTGATCGACGAGCAGGGCGTGAAGAAAGTCGAGACCCATGTCGCCGATGCGCTCAGCAAAGGAGCAAAAACAGTTTTAGGAGGAAAAAGGCATTCCCTGGGCGGCTTGTTCTTCCAGCCGACCGTGCTGACCGGCGTGACGCCGGACATGCTCGTGTCGCACGAGGAAACCTTCGGCCCGGTGGCGCCGCTGATCCGCTTCAAGACCGAGGACGAGGCGATCGCGCTCGCCAACGACACCGAGTTCGGGCTGTCGGGCTACTTCTACAGCCGCGACATCGGCCGCATCTTCCGGGTCGCCGCGCGCATGGAGACCGGCATCGTCGGCGCCAACGTCGGCATCATCTCGACCGAGATCGCGCCCTTCGGCGGCGTGAAGCAGTCCGGCCTCGGGCGCGAGGGCTCGAAGTACGGGCTCGACGAGTACCTGGAGGTGAAGTACATCCTGCTGGGCGGAATCGACGAGCGCAAGTGAAGGGCGAAGAGTTCAAGGACGACTGGCGAGGCGCGAGGAAGCTGCCGCGCGAGGTGGTGCAGCGCCTGACGCGCCGCTCGCCCTGGCGCGCAAGCCTGGCGGTTTTCCATGACTTTGCCGTTCTCGCAGTTGCCATCGGAATTGCCGTCCATTTCTGGCCCAATCCGCTCGCCATCATTCCGTGTGTAGTGGTCATCGGCAGCCGGCAGCACGCGCTGTTCGTGATCGCGCACGACGCGGCGCACTACCTGCTCTACGACCACCGGGTGCTGAATGATGTCGTCGGCCGCACCTGCGCCATGCTGCAAGGGCTGTCGATGTGCACGTACCGCGTGATCCACCGCATGCACCACAACAACCTGTACGGCGAGCTCGATCCGGATACGGCTTTGCACGGGGGATACCCGCGCGGTCGCGGCTATTTGATTCGAAAGCTTCTGAAAGACCTGTCCGGGCTCACGGCGTGGAAAACGTACGCGTACTTCCTCGGCGGTGCTCCCGCGCTCAACACCAAAACCAATGTGGCCCTCCGGCCGCTTGACGATACTTCGCAGAAATTAAAAAGCGAGGCGCGCACCGATCGCAACATGGTTGTGATTTTTCATTTACTTCTGATTGCAGTATTCGCGTGGACCGGACACCTGGTGCAATACCTGGTGCTGTGGATCCTGCCGCTGGTCACCGTGGTGCAGGCGATCCTGCGCCTGCGCGCGATCGCCGAGCACGGCGCGACCACCGATTTCTCCTCGCCGCTCACCGCGGCGCGCACCAACCTCGCGCCGCGCTGGCTCGAGTGGCTGATCTTCCCGCACCACGTCAACTACCACATCGAGCATCACCTCTACGCCTCGGTGCCGCACTACAACCTGCGCGCGCTGCATGGGGAGATGAAGAAGACTGGCGTTCTCGACGGGGCTGAGGTCGTGGCATTTTCAGAAACGCTGAAGAAAATCTTTGCCGAGCGGCGGCCTACAGCGTCAACACCTTAGTCGATTCCTCGCCGGACTGGCCACCACCCTTACGGCGATATGGCGTGCCCGCCCCGTAGATCAGCAACAGCGTGACAGGGGTTCCTGGCCCGAGCGTTGCGGCCAGGGCTCTTGACTTGTACTGTCGCTACAAATCTCTTGTATTATATACATTTGTATATATACTGTATACAGTATAGGAGAGACCCATGATCGTATGTTTTGAGTGCCCCGACGCCTTAAAGAGGGATTTGGACAAGCTCATCGAGAGCGGGGCGTGTCGCGATTACTCCGAATTCATATTGCTCGCAGTGAGCAACCAAATGCTTCTTCACCGACAAATTGGTGGGAGCGTGCTGGTACATACCGCTTCTGCCAGGACCGACTCGAGGCCCGCGCAAAATTCATCGCAGGCGGAGATGAACGGTGGGCGCAACGATCTGTTCCGACTACCAACGGACAAGGGCAAGAAGCCCCACCTCGTTCAGGGGGTGGACGATGTGTTTGACGCGGATGAAATTGTCCCACCGGAGCGATGGATCTTTGGTCAGTACAACCGCTTGTTACCCGCTAAAGCCACTTGTAGGGCGTTGGCAAATCTTCTGAACGATAGCGAAGGGGGCGTCGATTTAGGCGGCGTGGCAATCGAGATTGCTCGAGCGGCACGAATGCTCGGAGAAGAGCTGGAGCACCGGAGCAAAGAAAAAAAGCTGGACCGCGACGATCAACTTTCGGTCGCATTCCCGCTCGGGGCATCCGCGGAGAAAGGAATTGCACGGTACTCGAACCACTTCGTGGGCAGCCTCAACAATCGCGGACAACTATCCGGATTACCGGCATCGCTAAAACTGGTGGGGCGGGTCGAAGGTAAGAAAAGGAGCCTTATCAGTCTTACAGAACAAGGATGGCGCTTCGCCTTGCTACGCAACGCCTGTATCGATGATTCAGCAATCACCCGATTTACGCCCCAGGAAAAACAATTCCTATGCCGACATATTAGGGAGCACGTCCCGCAGGAAGTGACCGCGTTCAGCACGCTTATCGCACTGATTCGAGAGGGCCACGATACCCCGGACAAGCTCGACAAATTATTGCGCAAGCGCGTATCAAAAGCATTTGATGCCTCGGATGGATTTGTGTCGACGCAAAGGTCTGGAGCGATCTCCCGAATGAGCGATCTTGAATTAATAGATCGACATCGAGAGGGCACAAGAGTCAGCTACGTGGTTACAGAACAGGGTGCTGCTTTCGAAAAAGGGGCTCTCAATGACTGAGACGGACGCAAGAAAACTCTTGGAAGCCCTACTGGACGCTAACTCCGAGAGTGAAGTCATAAAACTGCTTGGAAAATGGAACCTTTGGGACGACACCAAGCTATGGCGACTCTATGGGGATTCAGAAAATAACTTTAGCGAGGCCGGAAATCAGCAGAGCAGATCAGACGCTGCAATCGTGGAGAAACTCGTAAATTCGATCGATGCTCGTTTGATGAATGAGTGCCTTGCAGCGGGCATTGACGCTGAGGGGTCTAACGCTCCCAAATCGATACGAGAAGCCGTCGCTACGTACATAGAGAAAAATCCCCAACCGCTTTCCGAGGCCGCAGGACGTATCCGGGAGTGGACACCCGAAGTCCGTACAAAGGTGGCGCGGGGAATCACCCTGGCGGCTACGGGGGCCCGTCCAAAAGAGGGCAAACCTTGCTTCACGATTTCAGACTGCGGAGAAGGCCAATCGCCAGATCGATTTCCCGATACGCTTTTGTCGCTAAACCGCTCAAACAAGCTTCGTATCCCCTTTGTTCAAGGCAAATTCAACATGGGAGGGACAGGAGTTCTGAAGTTCTGCGGCACGCGAAATTTGCAGCTCGTACTAAGCAGACGAAATCCCGCCATCGTCGGCACCCCCAATAACCCTTCCGATTCGAAATGGGGATTTACCGTCGTTCGCAGAGAAAATCCGGAGGGGAGCCGTAGAAGCTCGATGTACACATACTTGGCTCCGCTTGGGGTTGATAAGGCGCCAGGAGCGGGTGGTGTGCTGCGCTTCGATGCTTCTTCTTTACCGATATTTCCTCACCTCAATAAGCCCTACGCGCGAGACGGCGGATGGGGGACCCTTATAAAGCTGTATGAGTATGCCGCTTCTGGTTACAGCAACACCCACATCTTGCGGCGCGACGGCCTAATGGAGCGTATTGATTTGCTGTTGCCGGATCTGGCATTGCCGATCCGGCTGCATGAATGTCGGGATTTCGCCGGGCATGCAGGTAGCTTCGATACAAACGTAAACGGCCTCGGCGTACGTCTATCGGACGACAAGTCGCAAAATCTTGAGGAGGGTTTCCCTACCTCGTCGCCCATTAGCGTACTGAATGAAAAGATGACCGCGACGATATATGCGTTTAGGCCGCAAAAAGCCGAAAGCTACCGAGCAAACGAGGGAGTCATATTCGTCCTAAATGGCCAAACACACGGCCACCTCACGACGGATTTCTTCCGACGAAGGGAAGTGAATCTGAGCTATCTCCGGCAATCCATTCTCATATTGGTGGACTGCTCGGAATTCAGTGGCCGCGCACGAGAAGATTTTTTTATGAATAGTCGCGACCGTCTCATGGCGGGTGAGTTGCGGCAGCATGTCGAAAAAGCCCTGGAAGAACTGCTCAAAAATCACCAAGGTCTTCGCGCGCTCGCTGAAAAGCGCCGGCGTGAAGAAATTAAGTCCATGCTGGAGGACAACAAGCCGCTGCGCAATATTTTGGAGGAGTTGATTAAGCGGTCACCGTCTTTGGCGTCCCTGTTCAATTTAGGCACACATCTCGCCAACCCATTCAAAGTTAAGTCGGTGGGTAGCGAAGACAAACCGTATCAGGGAAAGGCGTATCCGATCTTTTTCAAGTTCAAAGAAAAGAAATACGGAGAAACGTTGGTCCGCGACACGCATATCAACCTGCGTGCGCGAATCGCCTTCGAAACCGACGCGGTAAATGAATACTTCGATACGAATCTAGGCAAAGGGAAGTTCGCGTTGTTTCGTGAGACAAAGGCTGGGGGCCGTGTCGCTTTTTCCGGGTACGTTGGTCCGAATCTGAATGACGGTTCAGGGACTCTAAGCGTTCAACTACCGGATAACGCTGAGGCAGGAGATACGTTAGCGTTTATCGCCGAGGTGACCGACGACAGCCGCATTGAGCCGTTTCAAAACCGATTCGTAGTAAATGTTAAGGCGGCCGTAGAGCCCTCCGGTAAACCCGCCGGGCCAAAGAAGCCCCCGACTGAAAAACCCGGAAAGGAACACGAACTTCCGGACAAGATAAGTCTTCCGGACGTAACACTCGTAAAGGAGGCGGATTGGGGAAAATATGATCCGCATTTCGACAAATTTACCGCATTGCGTATTCGTCAAGTGCCGGCAAAAGAAGGAGAAGAAAAGAAGGAGCCTACATACGACTTCTTTGTGAACATCGATAACGTTCACTTGCTGCGAGAGTTGAAGTCGACGAAAGACATCGTTGACCTTGTTAGGAAGCGATTCGAGCTGGGCTTAACGCTCCTTGGCTTGGGACTAGTCCAGGCTGACGTGGAAGAAGGATCTAAGCAAGACCAGAGTTCCAATCAGGACGACGAAAAAACAAATATCGAAGACAAAGTAGAGCAATTCACGCAGGCAGTAGCGCCGATTCTGCTGCCGATGATCTCTTGCTTGGGTGATCTCCAGGAACAGGATCTAGCGCCTTCGATTGAGGCGGCAGGGGAAGCGACTTAGCGATTTCCTCAGCCTTCTTTTGCCGGTCGGTGAAACAAGAGTACTTCCTTCCCTGCATCCGAATCGGCCCGCATTGACGCATACCAGCGGCGGTTTGGAACATCTCGCCAAAGACGAATATCTTCCTTCGCATTGCTTCGCTCGGGAACCGCTTCGCGCCAACCGCTTTCCTCCATAGTTTCGAGGTACTTCGGCAACTGCCACTCGAGTTCCGAAAATGCAACAAGCTGTACAAGCGTTGTGTCGGGTCGTGCGAGTTTCCGAAGTGACGAAAATGCCATCTTCGCGTGAGCGAAGTAGTTCGAAAGACTTTCCTGTCCTCGGTAGCCGAACGTGTAGTACGCCGCACCTGCGCCGTCGAGCTTGTTGGCAATCCAGAAAGGTGCCGGTGTTTCACGCCGACCATGAATCTGCCATCGATGGTAGAGGACATGGACGCCTGGATAGGGTGGCGAAGTAAGGATGAGCTTGGGTCTGACATGCTGAGTGATCCGCTTATCCTTTTCCACGCCATTTGCGGATCGGCGAAGACAAATAATTCGTGGACCTCGAGAGTTTGCTTCTCTGTTGCTTCGCACGGAAGATGCAAAGCTTCTCGCCCCGTCGGTCATTTCCGACACGTGAGTCGAAAGCGCTTCGCGAAACTCCTGTGCGCCAGGTATTGTTTCTCGACAATCTAGAGCCCATTGAGCCGTTTTGAGAATCGCGCAGCGGGCGAAGTCTTGTTCGCGACCAGTGGAAAGCCTTTGAACCTCGTCTAGGGCTTGCTCGATAAGCTTGCGCACGTGCCACGTCCGGGGCGTATTGAGATTGCGTTGATAACCGGCCTCAATCCATTCTTCTGGCCGTTCAACATCCCGATTGACACTGAGACGCCGAGCCGTTGTCTCGCCCCATCGTTCCAGAGTCTCGACGAAGGTTTGGCTATACACGCGAGTCTTGACGCGGCTGACAAACACGGAAAGCGTGCTTATGTCAGTGCCAATCGCGTTTCTGCCGCAGGCGGCTGCTTCTACTAAGGTCGTTCCGCCGCCCATAAAGGGATCCAAGACAAAATCCCCTGGCCTCGTGAACTGCTCGATAGCGCTCCGTACGAAGAGGGGCGAGAAGCGGGCGGGATAGCGGTAATACTCGTGAGTAAAACCGCTCACGCGAGACCGAGCCTTTGCAGCGGACACAAGGCTCATGTCGAGAACGATCTGTTGTTTTGCTGCTCGCATCGCCCCCTCGATCAGACGTTTCGCCTTGGCGAAGGTCGTCCGACTAATTGCACATTATAAGCCGCGAGCAGAAAGGAAGAGATGGGCTGCTATTTCGGCTTGATCTTCAAGCGCATCGGTTTCATGGTGGATTCGGCGAATCCCAGCTTGCGGTAGAGCGCCTGGGCGCGCTCGTTGTCGCGGTCGGTGAGGAGCGTCAGGCGCAGCACGCCCTGCTTCCTCGCCTGCTCGATGACAAAGGCGAGCAGCCGCGCCGCGACGCCGCGGCCGCGGTGACCCGGCAGCACGATCATGTCCTCGAACGAGGCGGCCAGGCCGCCCTCGGCGGTGCTGATCGAGTACAGCAGCGCGGCCATCGCCACCACGCGGCCGCCGTCGCGCGCGACGTAGACGCGGCCGACCGAGTCGTCGGACAGGATCTTGTGCAGCGCGCGCGCCTGCTTCGCCTCGTCCGGGACGAGCTCGGCCTCCTGCGAGAACAGCATGCCGAGCAACGCCACGAGCTGCGGCAGGTCCTCGGGCGTCGCGCTGCCGAGCTCCAGGCTCACGCCGGCGGCGCGGCGAGGAGCACGGTCTGCTTGCCGTCGGCGAAGCCGACGCCGATCTTCTTCAGCGCCGCCTCGATGCGCTTGAGCGCCTGCGCGCGCACGTCGAACTGGTTGCCGGGCGCGGTGCGGAACTTGCAGCGGAACAGCTTCACGCCCGGATCGATGCGGTAGAGCTTGCCCTTGAGCGGCTCGATCAGCATGTGGCCGATCTCGGGGTCGGTGAGCAGCTCCTCGCCCACTTTCTTGATCAGCTTGCGGATGGTCTCGCTGTCGACGTCGATCGGCAGCGGCAGGTTGAACTTCTCGATCACCCAGTCGCGCGAGGTGTTGCGCACCGTGCCGAGCGAGCCATAGGGCACGAAGTGCAGCGGGCCGTTGTGGTGGCGCAGCGCCACCGTGCGCAGGGTAATGCGCTCCACCGCTCCCTTGATGCTGGTGCCGCTCTCGATGTACTCGCCAATGCGGAACGCGTCCTCCGCCAGGTAGAAGATCCCGGCGATCACGTCGCGCACCAGCGCCTGCGCGCCGAAGCCGAGCGCGATACCGACGACGCCGGCGCCTGCCATCAGCGGCGTGATCTCGATGCCGAGCGCCCACAGCGAGGACAGCACCAGCATCACCACCAGGAACACCGCCGCCGATACCCGCAGCAGCGGCAGCAGCGTCAGCAGGCGCGCGCTCGCGTCGAGCGGAGCGTGCGGATCAGGGGAACGGATGCGGGCGAGGCGCTGGTCGATGACGGTGCGGATGCAGATCCACAGCACGTTGGTGAGCAAGATCAGCGTCGCGACGCCAAGCAGCCGCAGGCCGAGGCGCATCAGCGGGCTCTGGCTCGCGGCGAGCATCGTCACGGGCGTGTCGAGCGCCAGCACGCAGGCACCAAGGCCGATCAGGACCACCACGAAGCGCGCCGCCGACAGCACGATGTTCGGCAGAACATCGCCTGCGCCAGCCTCCTGCCAGAAGAACGCCACGAACGCGCGCAGGCCGAGCTGCAGCGCGATCACGATCGCGACGATCGCCGCGAACACCGCGACCGACGGGCTGAGCAGCCACAGCGCGTAGACCACGACGACCAGCAGCGCGAGCACGAAAGAGCGCGGAAACAGCGCCGAACGGCCCTGCGGGCGCCTGAAGAACGCGAACGCGCCGATCAGCAGGAGCAGCGCCGTGAGGCTCGCCGCCGCCAGGCGCAGCGCGCCGGGGGCGTGCCGCGCGGCGCCGATGCGCTCGAGGAAGTCGGGCAGGAAGTGCCCCAGCGCGAGAAACGTGACGGCGGCCATCGCCGTGGCGGCCATCCACGGCGCACGGCGCGGCTCGACCGGCACCAGGCGAAGGCGCGGCATCCCGGGCGCGAGGACCGTTGCGATGCCGATCCAGGCGAGCCGCAGCACCAGCAGCAGCAGCGTCGCCGCGACCACCAGCTCCTGCACGCCCGGCGGCCAGGAAAAGAGCGCCGAGGCGCCGATGGTGGCGAGCGTGAAGATCACGACGCCGCAGGCGAGCAGCGCCAGGCGGCGCATTCCGGTGCGCAGCGCGTCGCGCGGCGACGGCGACGGCGCCGACTGGATCGAGCGCAGCGGCGCGTAGGCGTAGCTCCAGTACAGCCACTCCGCGCCGCAGCCGACCAGCAGCAGGATCATGAGATAGGCGAAGGCACGCACCCCGGTTCCGCTCATCAGCGACGCGCGTGCCTGCTCCGCGAGCTGTTGCAGCTCGGAGGGCGCGAGCATGAGATCGGTAGCGAGCATAGCGGTGCGCGCCTTGGCGTCGGCGAGGGCCTGCACCGACCAGCCCGCCAGGTTCAAGGCGTCACCCATTCGCCCGGCGCGCGCGCGGCGGAAGCGTCGGCGTAGGCCGGCAGGACGCGCGTCACGGCGACGCCCGAACCGAGGACGCGCGCCTGGCAGGCGAGCCGCACGCCTTCGCCGGCGCCCACCCGGGCGAGGGTGTGGCGCTCGGTCTCATTGAGCGGCGAGAGCTGGTCCGCGCCGGACTCGACTCGCACGCGGCAGGTGCCGCAGCGGCCGCGCCCCGAGCAGACATGCGCGTGCGGCACGTCGTTCAGGCGGCTCATCTCGAGGATCGAAAGGCCGTGCCGGCCCTGCGCCGCGAACCCGCCGTCGTAGGCGACCTGCACCGGCCGCATCCGGTCGCGCAGCAGCTTCGCGGCGAGCACGCCGAAGGCGACCAGCAGCGCCGCGGCGTAGACGAGCAGCACACGCAGCTGCATCGCATCGAGCTGGCTCGTCACCTTGATCACGCGCTCCAGGTTGGCGGTTATGTAGGCGCGCCAGGCCGGATCGTTCGCCAGCTTGTCGAGCACTTCCTTGCCCGACTCGGCGAAACCGATCAGCGCCAGGATCGGCACCGCGAACAGCACCGGCAGCACCAGGCCGCCGATGCGCCGCCAGGCGGGCTTGAGCACCAGCCACGAATACAGGCCGACCGCGGCGTGCACCCAGACGATCACCACCACCGAGAGCTGCTGGAAAGCGTAGCCGGGCGAGAAGCTCCAGTAGACCGCGAGCATCTGGCCGAAGGCGGCGTCGAAATTCGGCGTCACTTCGCCCGCCATGTGCATCACCACCGCGTGGTTGAGCAGCAGCGGCGGGGTCAGCAGGCCGAGGATCAGCTGCACGACGTCGGTGCGGCTCATCGCCAGCGAGCGGCGCGCGCCGATCGCGTAGAGCCCGAGCGCGATGTGCACCAGCGCGGCGCCGGCGAGCAGGGCGATGCCCGGGCCGCTGCGCCAGGGCCCCATCAGGACCGGTCGCCAGGCCTCCATCAAGGCAAGCGAATGGATGCCGAGCGTCAGGTTGGCGAGGTGCCCGGTGACGAAAGCCATCAGGATCAGGCCTGACACCAGCCTCACGCGGCGCAGCATGGGCCTCGCGCTTTCATACGTTGAAGCGAAAGTGGATCACGTCCCCGTCGCGCACGATGTAGTCCTTTCCCTCGAGGCGCAGCTTACCCGCCTCTTTTGCCCCCTGCTCGCCGCCGCAGGCGACGTAGTCGTCGTAGGTGGCGACCTCGGCGCGGATGAAGCCGCGCTCGAAGTCGGTGTGGATCACCCCGGCCGCCTGCGGCGCGGTGGCGCCGGCGCGCACCGTCCAGGCGTGTACCTCTTTCGGCCCGGCGGTGAAGAAGGTCTGCAGGCCGAGGATCTGATAGGCGGCGCGGATCACGCGGTTCAGGCCCGGCTCGTCCATCCCCATGTCCTCGAGGAACAGCTGCTTGTCTTCGTCGGACATGTCGGCGATCTGCGATTCGATCGCCGCGCTCACCGGGACCACGGGCGCGCCTTCCTTGGCGGCATGCGCCTGCACCTGGGAGAGGAGCTTTTGCGAACCCTGCTCCGCGATGTTCGCGATGACCATCGTCGGCTTCATGGTGAGCAGGAACAGGGGCGCGACCACGGCGCGCTCCTCTTTCGACAGCTCCGCGGTGCGCGCCGGGCGCCCGGCGTCCAGCACCTCCCGCACCTTGCTCAGGGCCGCTACCAGGCGCACCGCGTCCTTGTCGCCGGTGGTCTGGGCGAGCTTGGCGTGCTTGGAAATCTGCCGTTCCACCGAATCGAGGTCGGCGAGCGCCAGCTCGATGTTGATGGTCTCGATGTCGGACACCGGGTCGACCTTGCCCGCAACGTGCACCACGTTCGCGTCCTCGAAGCAGCGTACGACGTGGACAATGGCCTCGGTCTCGCGGATGGTGGCGAGGAACTTGTTGCCCAGGCCCTCGCCCTTCGAGGCGCCCGCGACCAGCCCCGCGATGTCGACGAACTCGACCACCGCCGGCACCACCTTCTGCGGCTGCTCGATTTCGGCGATGACGTCCAGGCGGCGGTCCGGCACCGGCACGATGCCGACGTTCGGCTCGATGGTGCAGAACGGATAGTTCTCCGCCGCGATGCCGGCCTTGGTGAGGGCGTTGAACAGGGTGGACTTGCCGACGTTCGGCAAGCCCACGATGCCGCACTTCATTTCCTGCCGAACAGAGACTTCAGCAGGCCGGGCTTCTCGGCTTTTGCCGCTGCCGGTTCGACCTTCTTCTCAGGTTCGGGTTTTTTCTCTTCGGTGTGCAGCTTATTCATCGCGCCTTGCACGTCGCCCGACAGGATCTGCGGCAGCAGCGCAATCGATTTGTCGATGGCCGCGTCGATCGCCGCCCGCTCCTCGGCCGAGGGCTTCTGCAGCACGTAGTCGCTACCTTCCGTGCCCGCCGGCGGCTTGCCGACGCCGAGCCGCAGCCGCCAGTAGTCGTGCGTCCCGAGCCGCTGCGAGATGTCCTTCAGGCCGTTATGCCCGGCGATGCCGCCGCCCTGCTTGAGCCGGGCGGTGCCCGGCTCGAAGTCGAGCTCGTCGTGCACCACCAGCACTTCCTCGGGCTTGATCTTGAAGAACCCGGCGAGCATCTGCACCGGCTGGCCGCTCAGGTTCATGAACGACTGCGGCAGCAGCAGCCATGTGCCGTTGCCATCCTTGCCCACCAGCGCCTTGAACTTCGGGTCTTTGCGCAGCGTCACGCGGTTGGCCTGCGCAAAGCGCTCGACCAGCCAGAAGCCCGCGTTATGGCGCGTGCGCTCGTACTCCTTGCCCGGGTTCCCCAGACCGACAATCAGCCGAATCACGCGCCTCTCTACTTCTTGTCTTTTTTGTCGGCCTTCTCGGCAGCCGGCTTCTCGCCAGGCTTGGCGGCGGGCTTGTCACCCGCTTTGCCGTCCGCAGGCGCTTCGCCTTCCGTCGGCGCGGCGGCCTGCTCGGTGGCCGGCACGTCCGCCGCCGACACGACTGCGGCGACTTCCTCTTCCTCGGTGATCAGCTGCGGCACCACCACGGTGGCAACCACCGGGTTGTCCTTGGCGTGCAGGACCGCCTCGACGCCCTTGGGCAGGGTCAGCTCGCGCACGTGAATCGAGTTGCCGACCGCGAGGCTGCCCAGGTCGACCTCGATGAACTCCGGCAGGTCGGCGGGGAAGCAGCTGATGTCGAGCTCGTTCAGCACGTGGCTCACCACGCCGCCCTGGTCCTTCACCCCGGGCGATTCCTCGGCGTTGACGAAGTGCAGCGGCACCTTCATGTGCAGCTTGCGGTCCTTCATTACGCGCTGGAAGTCGACGTGCTGCACCTGCGCCTTGAACGGGTGCATGTTCACCGCGCGCAGCAGCACCTGCTCCTTCGCGCCGCCGAGCTCCAGCGTCAGGATCGAGGCGTGGAAGCGCTCGTTCCTGAGGTTGAGGTACAGGTCCTTGTGGTCGAGCTCGATGTTCACCGCGCCCTGGTCGCCGCCGTAGACGATGCCCGGCACGCGCCCCAGGCGGCGCAGGCGGCGCGCCGCCCCGGTTCCCTGCATTTCGCGCTTGCGCGCGCTGATTTCGATTGCCATTGCCTTGACCCCAGTAGAAAAGCTATTCGATGAACAGCGAACTCACCGATTCCTCGGTGTAGATGCGCAGGATGGTCTCGGCGATCAGGCCGGCGACCGTCAGTATGCGGATTTTCTTGCAGGCGCGCGCGTCTTCGCCGAGCGGGATGGTATCGGTCACCACCAGCTCGTCGAGGTCGGACTTGGCGATGCGCTCCACCGCGCCGCCCGAGAGGACCGGGTGCGTGCAGTAGGCGACCACCTTGGTCGCGCCTTCTTCCTTCAGCACCTGCGCCGCCTTCACCAGCGTACCGGCGGTGTCGACCATGTCGTCCATGATCACGCAGGTGCGTCCCTTCACCTCGCCGATCACGTTCATCACTTCCGACACGTTGGCCTTGGGCCGGCGCTTGTCGATGATCGCCAGGTCAGACTCGAGGCGCTTGGCGAGCGCCCGGGCGCGCACCACGCCGCCGACGTCGGGCGACACCACGATCAGGTCGTCGTAGCGCTGCTTCCACACGTCGCCGAGCAGCACCGGCGCGGCGTAGATGTTGTCGACCGGGATGTCGAAGAAGCCCTGGATCTGGTCGGCGTGCAGGTCCATCGTCAGGACGCGCGCCACGCCCGCCGAGGTGAGCGCGTTCGCCACCACCTTGGCGCTGATCGCGACGCGCGCCGAGCGCGGCCGGCGGTCCTGGCGCGCGTAGCCGAAGTACGGGATCGCCGCGGTGACGCGCGCCGCCGAGGAGCGCTTCAGCGCGTCGATCATCACCAGCAGCTCCATCAGGTTGTCGTTGGTCGGCGCGCAGGTCGACTGCAGCACGAACACGTCCTTGCCGCGCACGTTCTCGAGCAGCTCGACCATCACCTCGCCGTCGGAGAACTTGCCGACGATCGCGCGCCCCAGCGACAGGTTCAGGTGCTTCGCCACCTCCTGCGCCAGGCGCGGGTTGGCGTTGCCGGTGAACACCATCAGCTGCTCGAGCGTGGGGTGGTTAGCCATTACCGTGTTCGTAGCGCTCATCCGTCAATATGGCTGGGGAGGAAGGATTCGAACCCTCGAATGCCGGAATCAAAATCCGGTGCCTTAACCAGCTTGGCGACTCCCCAGTAGAATCAATCTGCATAGTCGAAGAGCGGGTGCCGCTCGAGTCCCCGCGCCACGAATCCCCGCATTCCCCCGGGTAACGCCGAATGCAGCGCGCGCGCTTCGGTTTCGGTCTCGAACTCGGCGAAGACACACGCTCCCGATCCTGTCATGCGCGCCTGCGGGCAGTGTTTCCTCAGCCACGCGAGGCTCGCTGCTACGCCGGGGTTTCGGGCGACGACCACGGGCTCGAGATCGTTCGCTCCCTGCCCCGACAAAAAGGGCGACATTTTGAGTCGTTTCGACGAGGGTGTCAACGAGGCGTTGAAGGTTTCTCTTGTGGAAACCGAGACTTGCGGATCGACCACGAGGTACCAGGCGGGCGGCAGCTCGAGCGCGCTCAGCCGCTCGCCGATGCCCTCCCCGACGGCGTTCCTGCCGAACACGAAGAACGGCACATCGGCACCGAGTCCCAGTGCGATTTGAAGAAGCTTTTCCCGGGAAAGCTTCAAGTCCCAAACCCGGTTGAGGACGACGAGGACCGTGGCGGCATCGGAGGATCCCCCGCCCAGCCCGCCGCCGACCGGGAGATTCTTCTCGAGGGCGAGATCGCAGCCCTTGGCCGAGCCGGTTGCGCTTTTCAGCAGCCGGGCCGCCCGCAGGCACAGGTTGTCGTCGCCGAACATCCCCGAAAAAACCACCTCGCCGTCGGCGCGCGGCGCGACGCCGACGCGATCGCTGCGGTCGATCAGGCGGAATGCAGTCTGCAGCTCGTGGTAGCCCGCATGTTCCCCTTCCTCGCGCCGCCCGAGGACGTGGAGAAACAGGTTGAGCTTCGCAGGCGCGGGATACCAACTCAGTTCCACGCCATCAGTTCCACTGTGATATGGCGAGGCGCAGCTCGACCCCGGGATAGGTGAGCCGCATGCGGATCGGCCGGCGCTCGGCATCGTATTCCTGGTACTCGATCTTCCAGCCGCGGCTCTCGAGATCGGGCGCGGGCCGGCCGCGCACCCAGTCGGCCAGGCCTTCGATCGGCAGGCGGAAACCGAGCACGCGCTCGGTCAGCGCTTCGGCGTCGTTGGAGCGGTACTCGCGGGGCTCGGCCGTCTTGAGCAGCACCGCATCGCCCTGGCGCAGGATCTGCGCCACGCCCTGGCCGGTGGGCGTGCTGATCAGCAGCTCGTCGCCGCCGCGCGCATGGCGCCAGGAGATGCTGCCGGTAAAGGACTCCTTGCCGTGGCGCGCCGCGATGCGGCCGGCCAGCGAGAACTCGAGCACTCCCTGGGGAGGCTTGATTTCGACCTGCGCGCACGCAGCCGCAAACGCTGCGAGCAATACCAGCCTTTTCACCTGCGCAATCGCTTGATCGTCTTTTGCAGCGTCTCGTTGTCCGGGCCGGCCTTGAGCGACTCTTCCCAGATGCGCCGCGCCTCGGCGCGCTCGCCGAGCATCCACAGCACTTCGCCGAGGTGCGCGCCGATCTCGGCGTCCGGGCGGCCGTCGTAGGCGCGCCGCAGCTCGCGCGCCGCGCCCTTCAGGTCGCCCTCGCGATACAGCACCCAGCCGAGGCTGTCGATGATGAAGAAGTCCTCGGGGGCGAGCTCGATGGCTTTCTCGATCAGCTTGCGCGCCTCGGGCAGCCGCGTGTTGCGGTCGGCGAACGAGTAGCCGAGCGCGTTGTAGGCGTGCGCGTGGTCGGGCTTGAGCTGGATCAGCTTGCGCAGGTGCGCCTCGAGCAGGTCGAAGCGCTCGAGCTTCTCGGCGGTCAGCGCCAGGTCGTAGAGCAGGTCGGGCTGCTCGGGCTGCTTGGCGAGCGCCTGGCCGAGCATGTCGAAGGCGTCGCGGTTGCGGCTGGCGTCGCGCAGCAGCTGCGCCTCGGCGACGATCAGCTGCACCTGCTCGCCGGGGAAGTCGGCGGCGACGCGCTGCAGGAAGGCGCGCGCCTCGTCGAGCTTGCCCTGCTTGGCGAACGCGCTGGCAGTGCGGATGCGCGCCGAAAGCACATGGTTGCCCGAGTCGATGCTCTCGTACCACTCGATCGCCTGCGGCCAGCGCTTCTGCTCCTCGGCGATCTGGCCGAGCAGGTAGCGCGCTTCTTCGGGATCGCGGTAGCCGAGCGCGATCGAGCGCTTCATGTAGTCCTCGGCGGCGCCGTAGTCCTTCACCTGGAAAGCGAGCAGCCCGACGGCGTAGACCACGTCCGGGTTGAGGGGGTTCGCCCCGGCCACCGCCTCGAACTGCTTGCGCGCCTCGGTGAAGCGCTTGTCGAGTACCAGCACGCGCGCGTAGTTGAGCCGCGCCTCGCGCGAGTTCGGGTTCTTCGCCACGAAATCCCCGAGACGCTTCGCCGCCTCGGCCGGCGAGCGCTTCTGCAGCACCTGCGCCTCGAGCAGCACGGCGAGCTCCCAGTCCGGACGCAGCGCCTGCGCCTGGCGCGCGGCGGCGAGCGCCGCCGGGTCATCGCCCGCCAGCAGCGCCGCCTGCGCCACCGCGAAGTGCGCCTGCGGCATCTGCGGGTGGCGCGCGGCGAGATTGCGCACCACGCGCAGGTTCGCCGTCTTGTCGGGGTTGCCGGCCAGCAGCCGGTTCATCTGCATGAAGCCGTTCTCGCGGTTCACGCCCTCGGCGGAGAGCAGCTTCTCGAGCACCGGCTCGGCCTCCTCGACGCGCTTCGCCGCCACCAGCATCGCGGCGAACACCTGCAGCGCCTGCGCCGATTCGGGCTCGATCTCGTGCCAGATGCGCGCCGCTTCCAGCGCCTGCTCGGGCAGCCGCGCCTGGTTCGCCACCTCCACCGCGCGGCGCGCGACGCGCGGGTCGCGCGTGCGCTGGGCGAGGTCGAGATAGATCTTGGAGGCGAGCGGCAGGTCGCCGCGCTGCACCGCGATCTCGGCGAGCAGGAAGTCGTGCAGCGTCGGCTCGTTCAGGTCGGACAGCGCCTTGTCCGGAGACTGCGCCGCGGCGAGGCCGGCGGCGATGCACAGCGCGGCCGCGACTGCGGCTTTGAGGAATTTCATGGCCATCGGGAACGGATCATCTTAGGTATATTTGATGCCCCGCACAAGCGCGTTTCCCCGATGCCCGAGCTGCCCGAAGTCGAAGTGACGCGCCGCAGCCTTGCGCGCGAGCTCACCGGCCGCACGATCTCCGGCGTAGCCGTGCGCGAGCGTCGCCTGCGCTGGCCGGTGCCGCGCGCGGTGCAGGCGCTCGCGGGACGCACGGTGCGCGCCGTCCGGCGGCGCGGCAAATATCTGCTGGTGGACTGCGGCGACGGCCACCTGATCCTGCACCTCGGCATGTCGGGCAGCCTGCGCGTGCTGCCGTCGGGCACGCCGCCCGGCAAGCATGACCACTTCGACCTGCTGCTCGGCGATCGCCTGCTGCGCCTGCGCGACCCGCGCCGCTTCGGCGCGGTGCTGTGGAGCACCGGCGAGCCGCGCGCGCACCCGCTGCTCGCGCACCTGGGAATCGAGCCGCTGACGCGTGCGCTCGACCCGGCGCGGCTGTACGCGCTGACGCGCGCGCACCGCGCGCCGATCAAGCAGTTCCTGATGGACGGCCGGCGCATCGTCGGCGTCGGCAACATCTACGCCAACGAGAGCCTGTTCCGCGCCGCCATCCACCCGCGCAGGCCTGCAAATCGCATGTCCATGGAAAAATCAAGGAAACTGGTGGCCGCGATCAAGCACACCTTGCGCGCCGCGATCCGCGCCGGCGGCTCGAGCCTGCGCGATTTCGTCGGCACCGACGGCAGCGCGGGGTATTTTCAGCAGCGCTACTGGGTGTACGACCGCGCCGGGCAGAAGTGCCGGCGCTGCGGCGCGACGATCCGGCGCCTGGTGCAGGGGCAGCGCTCCAGCTTCTACTGCCCGCGCTGCCAGCGCTAAGCCTTGTTCGACTTCTCCTTCAGGCGCTTCGCCACCAGCGGGTGCACGAACTCGGAGACGTCGCCGCCGAGGGTGGCGATCTCGCGCACCAGCGTCGCCGAGATGAACATGTGCTCCGCCGAGGGCGTGAGGAATACGGTCTCCATCTCGGGATAGAGGTGGCGGTTCATGCCGGCGAGCTGGAACTCGTACTCGAAATCCGACACCGCGCGCAGGCCGCGCAGCACCACGCGCGCGCGCTGCTTGCGCACGAAATCGGTGAGCAGGCCCGAAAAACCGACCACCTCGACGTTCTTTGCGTCGCCGAGCACCTCGCGCGCCATCGCGATGCGCTCCTCCGCGGTGAAGTAGGGCCGCTTCGTCTTGCTGTCGGCGATCGCCAGCACCACCGTGTCGAACAGCGTCGCGGCGCGGCGCACCAGGTCCTCGTGGCCGCGGGTCAGCGGATCAAACGTTCCGGGGTAGATCGCCTTGATCATCGCCTCTCCATTCCAACAGCTGGGTGCTCACCTTGCCGGCGCGCGCGCGCTTCAGCTCGCGCCAGCGCTCGCCGGCCGCGAAGGGCGCCTCCGACTCGACGTAGACGCGCACGCCCGGCCCGGGCCCGCATTTCATCTCCAGGTGCCTGAAGACCGCCGGCAGCGCATTCTGCCCGAACGGGGGATCGAGGAACACCACGTCGAAGCGCTCGCGCATGCCCTTCAGATAGGCGAAAGCATCTTCATGGACGAGCTCCACCTGCTTTGCACTCAGCAAGCCGAGGGTCTTGCCGAGAACCGCGAAAGCCGCGCGGTCGTGCTCGACCATCACCACCCGCGCGGCGCCGCGCGAGGCGGCCTCGAAGCCGAGCGCGCCGCTGCCGGCGAACAGATCCAGGCAGGCCAGCCCGTCGAGCGTCTGGCCGAGCCAGTTGAACAGCGTCTCGCGCACGCGGTCGGGCGTCGGCCGCAGGCCGGGACGGTCCGGCACCGCGATGCGCCGGCCGCGATAGTCGCCGGCGATGATGCGGACGCGGTTTTCTGGCTTGCGGCCTTTGTTAAGATGCACCGATCCATGGTAGCGCTCTCCTGGACCGCGCGCCTCAAGGCCGGACTCGCGCGCACGCGGGATGTTCTCGACATCTCCATTTCCGCGCTGTTCGCGCGCCGCCGGATCGACGAGGCGCTGTACGAGGAACTCGAGACCGCCCTGCTGCAGGCCGATTGCGGCGTCGCCGCGTCGCAGTCCCTTGTTTCTCTCCTCAGAAAAAAGAATCTCGACGACGGCGCTGCGCTCAGGCGCGCGCTGCAGGATGCCGTGGCTGAACTGCTTTCCCCTCTGGAGAAAAAACTCGAGACCGAAAGCGCCAAACCGTTCGTGATCATGATCGCGGGGGTCAACGGCTCGGGCAAGACTACCTCGATCGGCAAGCTGGCGAAATGGCTGCAGTCGCAGGGCAAGAGCGTGTTGCTCGCCGCGGGCGATACCTTTCGCGCCGCGGCGCGCGAGCAGCTCGTCGCCTGGGGCGCGCGCAACAACATCCCGGTGATCGCGCAGGCTTCCGGCGATCCCGGAGCGGTGGTGTTCGACGCGCTCGCCGCGGCGCGCGCGCGCAACGTCGACGTGGTGATCGCCGATACCGCCGGCCGCCTGCCGACCCAGACGCACCTGATGGAAGAGCTAAGGAAGATTCAGCGCGTCATCGGCAAAGCCCAGCCCGGTGCGCCCCACGAAGTGCTGCTGGTGGTGGACGGCAACACCGGCCAGAACGCGCTCGCGCAGGTCAAGTCTTTCGACGCTGCCCTGGGGCTCACCGGCCTGATCGTGACCAAGCTGGACGGCACGGCCAGGGGCGGCGTGCTGGTGGCAATTGCGCGCTGGGGCGCG
>CAZNVH010000030.1:0-45527 GCA_964576525.1 uncultured Enterobacteriaceae bacterium | reverse complement strand
TTCATTGATCTTTTCTTTCGAAAGATCTTTTACTGCTCCTGGATTCAAGAACACCAAGGCGCCAATCTCGTTGCGGTCGTGTCCCGTGATTACCGCATCCTGGATCAGCGGATTGCCCGCGGCGATCAGCTTCACGCGGATCGCGCCCGAGTGGACCCAGGTACCGGTTGTCAGCTTGAAGTCCTCGGCGACGCGGCCGTCGAACACGACGCCGCGCGAAGGATCGTTCGGGTCGGCGAGCTTCACCGCGTCGCCGATGCGGTAGAAGCCTTCGTCGTCGAACGCCGCCCTGGTGAGATCGGGGCGCCGGTAGTAGCCGGGCGTAACGTGCGGCCCGCGCACGCGCACCTCGAGCTTGCCGGCGGCCGGCACCAGCTTCAGCTCGCAGCCGGCGACCGGCAGGCCAATGACGCCGGGGCGCTCCATCGGGAAATGCACCGAGGTGGCGAGCGGCGAGGTCTCGGTCGAGCCCCAGGCGGACAGCATGACCAGATCGGGCTTGAGCTTCTTCAGGCGGTCCCACAGGTTCTGCGGCAGCGCCGCGGCGGCATAGAACAAGACATCGAGGTCGCGGAAGAAGTTGGCTCGCAACTCGGCGTCCTGCTCGAGGAAGGGCAGCAGCAGGTCGTAGCCGCGCGGCACGTTGAAGTACATCGTCGACGCCACCTCCTTGAGGTTGCGCGCGGTGATCTCGGCGAGGCCCGGCGCCGGCTTGCCGCCGTCGATGTACAGCGTGCCGCCGTTGCGCAGCACCAGGTTGAAGTTGTGGTTGCCGCCGAAGGTGTGGTTCCACGGCAGCCAGTCGACGATCACCGGCGGCCGGTCCTCGACGAACGGCCAGGCCTGCGCCAGCATCTGCTGGTTTGCGCACAGCATGCCGTGCGTGTTGATCACGCCCTTCGGCATGCCGGTCGACCCGGAGGTAAATAGAATCTTGGCTGTAGTTTGTGGTTTTACTCTTGAAAATTCTCGTTCCAGGATCGACCCCGGGTTGGTCTCGAGCAGTTCGGCCACCGGCGTCGATTTCGCGCCGACCGCCTCGAGCGCCGGGCCGAACTTCTGCGGGTCGGCGGCGAACACCAGGCCGGGCTTCACCAGCTCGAAAATCGCCTTCAGCTTGCCGAAGTCCTTCGACAGCAGCGAATACGCCGGCGACACCGGCGCCGCGGGGATGCCGACGTGCATCGCACCGAGCGCGAGCAGGGCGTGGTCGATGCTGTTGTCGGAGAGGATGGCGACCGGCTTCTCCGCGTCCAGGTTCCTTTCGAGGAGCGCCTGGCCGATGCGGCGCACCGCGCCGTAGGCTTCGCGGTAAGACAGTTTTTTCCAGGAATCCTTGACCCGTTCAGCGAGAAAGACGCGCTCCGGGGCGCGGTCCGACCAATGCACCAGCCACTCGGTGACGCAGCGCGCCTGCGGCCCGAGCGGCTGCGGCGAGCGCAGCAGCAGGCTGCCGTCGGCGCGCTTCTCGAGCTCGGCCCGCGCCGGCGCGAATCTCAGCCCTGCGCTCATTCCGGCTTGATGCCGGCGTCCTTCGCGATCTGCGCCCAGCGGCGCGTCTCGTCCGCCATGCGCGCGCCGAGATCCTGCGGCGTGGTCCAGTCGGTGTTCGCGCCCTGGGCGGCAAAGGCGTCGCGCAGGTCCTTCGAAATGAGGATGTCCTTCAGAACCTGGTTCAGGCGGGAAACCACGGCGTCGGGCGTTCCCGCCGGCGCGAGGATGAACAGGCGCGGCGAGGCGTCGAAGCCGGGCAGCGTGTCGGCGAGCGCCGGCCAGTCGGCGCCGGCCACCCTCATGGGGCTGGTCAGCGCGAGCGGCCGCAGCCGCCCGGCCTTGGCTTGCGCGAGCGCCGGCGGCGCGCTGATGACGCCGATCGGGATCTGCCCGGAAATGAGGTCCGGGATGATCGCCGAGGCGCCCTTGTACGGCACGTGCACCATCCGCACGCCCGCCTGGAGCTGGAAGGTCTCCATCGCGAGGTGGTGCACCGTGCCGATGCCGGGCGAGCCATACGCCTGCCGCCCGGGGTCGGCTTTGAGGAGCGCGATCAGCTCGGCGACGCTCTGCGCCTTGACCGCGGGGTTGACCACCACGACCAGCGGCACGGTGGCGGCGCCCGACACCGGCGCGAAGCTCTTCACCGGGTCGAACTGGAGCTTCTGGAAGATATTGGGCGCGATCAGCAGCGCGGTGTCGGCGAAGAAAAGCGCGTAGCCGTCCGGCGCGAAGGTCGCTGCCGCGTTCGCGGCCAGCGTGGCGCCGGCGCCGCCGCGATTTTCGACGAACACCTGCTGCCCGAGCTCGACCGACATTTTTGCGGCCACCTGCCGCGCCAGCGCGTCGGCGCCGCCCCCGGCGGCGTAGCCGACGATCATGCGGATGGGCTTGGTGGGGTAGGGTTGGGCCGCCGCAAGCTGGAAGAACGCGAGCAGCAGTATGGAGAGAATGGATTTCATTTCGCTAGCTTCTCACAGGCGGCGATGCTGCGCAGGTGCGAGTCGCGCATCCGGACGAACAGGGCGCGCGCTTCATCGTCCAGCGTTGGCAGCGCTTCCTCGAAGCGCTTCACGGCCCAGTGCAATCCCTTCACCAGGAACGCGATGCGCTCCCGGCCGCCCTTGAGTGCCACCGCCTTGGCGTAGAACTCGCCGGTGGCGTGGCTGTAGGGCGTGGCGGATTTTTCGAGCAGCTTGCCGATCAGCGCGCAGTTGTGCGCCTCGTCCTCGTGGACCTTGCGCAGCACGGTCCATTCGGGACCGTTGCGCGGCCAGTCGTTCATGAACACGACCAGCGCCTTCGCGCCGGCGCGCTCGGCCTCGAGCATCGCGTTCAGCAATTCAGTGGGTGAGACGCGTTGCACTAGTGCAACTTCACGTATTCGTACTCCACCGGGAGGTTGTTGATGCCGCGCTCGGGCGGCGCGATCCAGGCCGCCATCTTTCCCGGCGCGACCACCTTCTGCATCAGCGAGTGGATGAAGGCGCGGTCGGCTTCCGAGGGGATCCAGTCGTTCAGCTTGTTGTTGTAGATCTCTTGAGAAACCCGGTTGCCCTCCGGGGTCACCGGTTGCCCCGCCCAGGTGCCGATGGTGCGGCGGAAGCGCGACGAGGGCAGGGTGAGGCGGGCGGCGAAGCCGGCGCGCTCGATCTGCCGGTTCCAGCGCTTCAGGCCGATCTCGCAGTCCTTGAGGTAGGACTCGCGCATCACCTCGTTCAGCGCGTTCAGCATGGGGACCTCCTGCTCTCCCTCAGGAGTCAGCAGTTTGAATGAGGAAGAACGAAGAACGTGGTCTTCATAGTGGGTCTCGTCCGGGCGTCCCTTCAAGCCGTTGGCGAAGTTCGCCGCCGAGTTGGACGAGATCTCGGAGCCGAACAGGTCGAGCGAGCTCGAGCACCAGAAGTTGAGGTATTTCTGCAGCGTCGGCAGGTCGACGGCGCCCGCGGCGCGGACTTTCGCCGGGTCGTCGGTGCCGGTTTCCTTCATGACCTCCAGCGTGCGCTTCACCACGCGGGCGAGGCCGGTCTCGCCGACGAACATGTGGTGCGCCTCCTCGGTGAGCATGAAGCGGCAGGTGCGCGACAGCGGGTCGAAGGCCGACTCGGCGAGGCTCTTCAGCTGGTACTTGCCGTCGCGGTCGGTGAAGTAGGTGAAGCAGAACAGCGACAGCCAGTCCGAGATCGGCTCGTTGAAGGTGGTGAGGATGCGCGGCTTGTCGGCGTCGCCGGAGTGGCGCGTCAGCAGCTCCTCGGCCTCTTCGCGGCCGTCGCGGCCGAAGTAGGCGTGCAGCAGGTACACCATCGCCCACAGGTGGCGGCCTTCCTCGACGTTGATCTGGAACAGGTTGCGCAGGTCGTAGAGGGAAGGGCAGGTGTGCCCGAGCAGGCGCTGCTGCTCCACCGACGCGGGCTCGGTGTCGCCCTGCGTCACGATCAGGCGGCGCAGCGTCGAGCGGTACTCGCCCGGCACCTGCTGCCAGGCCGGCTGTCCCATCTGGTCGCCGAAGCCGATCTTGCGGTCGGCCGTCGGGTCGGCGAGGAAGATGCCCCAGCGGTAGTCGGGCATCTTCACCGCGCCGTAGCTCGCCCATCCGCCGGCGTCGACTGAAGTGGCGGTACGCAGGTAGACCTCGAAGCCCTGGAAGTCGGCCGGCCCCATGCCCCGCCACCACTCCAGGAACTTCGGCTGCCAGTGCTCGAGCGCGCGCTGCAGCGTGCGGTCGTTGACCAGGTTGACGTTGTTCGGGATCTTTTCGGAATAGTTGATGCCGCTCATCACACTCTTTCCCAGTTGAATTTGGCTTTCGCGCCGGTGCCGTAGACCTTGAGCGCGCCCTGCTCGCCGACCGCGTTCGGCCGGATGAAGATCCAGTTCTGCCACGCCGTCAGGCGGCCGAAGATTCGCGTCAGCATGGTCTCCTGGCCGGCGAAGCGCAGGCTCGCCTCCATGCCGGTGAGCGCGTCGGGGCTGAGGCTCGCGCGCTCCTCGATGGCGATGCGCACTTCGTCTTCCCAGTCGATGTCATCCGGGGTGGAGGTCACCAGACCAAGATTTTTCGCTTCATCCGTCGAAAAAACCGTTCCTCGTGAAATCTCGGGCACTTCGCCGCAATAGTGTGTCTCGAGACGCGATAGCCCATTGGCCATCGGGTAGGCGCCGAAGTTCATCTCCGAAAGCGCGATGCGAGGGCCGCTCATTTCATCCTCCCTCACGTCCAGCATGTAGCTGCGGTCGGCGGCGAAGGCGAGCTCCAGCAGCGTGCCGGCGAAGCACGAGCCCTGGTCGATGAGCGCGAACATCGAGCGCGACGAGACGTCGAACCGCGAGAAGGTGCGGCGCAGGTAGCCGACGACCTCGCGGACGAACCAGTCAGAAGCGTTTGCTTTTAACAAGGCATCAAGCTCGAGAACTTGTTCGACGTTCCCACGTGTCTTTAAGACCCAAAGGCCGATCTCGAGGTGGTTCTGGCGCAGGTCGAGCGCGGCGCGGTCGAGCTCGCGCGCGAGGCGCAGCGGATACCAGTCGGCGCTGCGCTCGAGCTTGACGCTTTCAGGCCCCTTGACGGTCAGGGTCGCGGTACGGGTTTGCGAATCAATCTGTATTTCAAGCAAGCGGTTTTCACCCAGAGGCGTCAACGCCACCCCGCTGCCGCCAGGCCGGTCGGAGAGCTTCGCCAGCTCCAGCGCGCGCGCCTTGACCGCTTCGGCGAACTGCTGCGGCTTCGCCACGTGGTCGATCAGGCGCCAGGCCTTGGCGCGGTCGGCGCGCACGCCTTCGGCGGTGGTGCAGAAGACGTCGGCGAGGTCGCGCCGGACTTTTCTTTTATCGACCAATCTGGTCAATCCACCGGTCCCGGGCAGTACTCCCAGCAGAGGCACTTCGGGCAGGCTGACCGTGGACGAGCGGTCGTCGATCATCGCGATCTCGTCGCAGGCGAGCGCCAGCTCGTAGCCGCCGCCCGCGGTGGTGCCGTTCAGCGCGGCGATGAACTTGAGCCCGGAGTACGCGCTGGCGTCCTCGATGCCGTTGCGCGTCTCGTTGGTGAACTTGCAGAAGTTCACCTTCCACGAGTGGCTCGAGTGGCCGAGCATGTAGATGTTGGCGCCCGAGCAGAACATGCGGCTCTTGCCGCTGGTGATCACCACCGCCTTCACCTCGGGGTGCTCGAAGCGGATGCGGTTGAGCGCATCCGACAGCTCGATGTCGACGCCCAGGTCGTAGCTGTTCAGCTTGAGCTTGTAGCCGGGGACCAGCGACTTGTCCTCGGCGACGTCGAGCGTGAGCGTGGCCAGCGGGCCGTCGCAGCCCAGCTTCCAATGGTGGTACCGGTCGGGCTGGGTCTCGAAGGAGATCATGCGAGGGCGTTCCTGATTTCGTTCAATGATTGCTTCACGGTCCTGCCCGAGGTATCGACGGTCGCGTCGGCGCGGGAATAAAGCCGATTCCGGTCTTCCAATAATTTCTTTATTTCATCCAGGGCGGCCGAGCGGCCCTTGAACGGCCGCATGTCGCCCTGCGCGATGACGCGCGCCATGTGATCCTCGGGCGAGGCCTTGAGCCACACGCACCGGCAGCGGTCGAGCAGGAGCTTGTAGGTGCCGGGGTCGGTGACCAGGCTGCCGCCGGTGGCGATCACCGCGCGGCCGTTCTGCGCCAGCACGCGCTCGAGCGCGCGGCGCTCGAAGCGGCGGAAGGCGTCCTGCCCGTACATCGCGAACACCTCGCCGAGCGCGGCGCCGGCTTCCTTCTCCACCTCGCGGTCGAGCTCGACGAACGGGATCTTCAGGGATTCGCCCAGCCGGGCGCCGAGCGTCGACTTGCCCGCGCCGCGCAGGCCGAGGAGGGCGATCGGCTTTTTCTCCGCGGAGCGGTCTTCGCGCACCAGCTCCTCGACCGGCACGCTCATGGCGCGCGCCACCTTGCGCAGCAGCAGCACCGAGATGTTGCCTTCGCCCGCCTCGAGCTGCGCCAGGTAGCGCTCGGAGACGCCGCTCGCCTGCGCCAGCGACTTGCGCGTCATGCCCTGCTCGTTGCGCCAGGCGCGCACGCGCTCGCCGAGGCGTGAAAGGTATGCGGTTTCCGTCATGAACTATAGTGCTTGACGGTCATTGTAGAGGTGCAATATAGTGAATGTCAATGCGGTTGCAGATCAACATCCTGGTCGGCACCATGACCGGAACGGCGCAGCTCTGCGCGCAGGAGATGGAGCTGGCGCTCGACGACGGCGACACCGAGGTGGCGACGCTGCTGATGGACGAGCTCGACGGCTCGGTGTTCGCGCGCGACGGCGTTTTCCTGGTCTGCACCTCGACTTACGGCCAGGGCGACGTGCCCGACAATGCCAAGGGGCTCTACGAGCACCTGAAGGCGAGCCGGCCGGACCTGTCGCGGGTGCGCTACGGCGTGTTCGGCCTGGGCGACCGCACCTATGCCGAGACCTTCAACTTCGGCGGCAAGCGCTTCGACGAGCTCCTCGCCGAGCTCGGTGCGAAGCGCGTCGGCGAGCGCCACATGCACGACGCCTCGAGCGGCATCCTGCCCGAGGAAACCGCGCTCGAGTGGTGCCAGGCCTGGCGCGACAAGGTCAATTCGGGGTCAGGGTCGTAATTAAGTCGCAGCGTACGCCGCAGCTTAATTGCGACCCTGACCCCGAATTGTTACTTCTTCAATCCGATCGCCTGCATCAGCCGCGCGAGCGTCGCGTCTTCCGCGGCGATCAGCCGGCCGAATTCATCGGCCGGCAGGAAGGCAGGACGCACGCCCAGGTTCTCGCTCGTTTTCTGGAAGTCGCTTGAGGCGACCGTGGAGCGAATGGACGCTTCGAGCGCGGCGATCACCGGCCTGGGCGTTCCTTTGGGCACGGCGATGCCTCTCCAGGCCTCCAGGGACACGTCGACGCCTTGCTCCTTCGCGGTGGGCACGTCGGGCAGCGCCGGGTCGCGGTTCGGGATCAGCGCCGCGAGCAGCCGCACCTGTCCCTGCTTGACCAGCGCAGCGAGCGCCGCCGGGAGCTGGACCACCGCGTCGACGTGGCCGCCGACGAGGTTCGGCACCACCTGCGCCGCGCCGTAGGGCACTTCGTTGACCTGCGCGCCCGCGGCGCTGAACAGCGCCGCCAGGGAGATGTGCGTGTGGCTGCCGATGCCGGAGTGGCCGACGCTGATCGTCTTGGGTTTGGCTTTCGCCTCCTGCAGGAAGTCATTCAGCGACTTCCAGCGGGAATCCCCCTTCACCGCCAGCACCACCGACTCCACCAGCACGCGCGCCACGGCGTCGAAGGCCTGGTAGTCGAAGCCGAGCTGGCCGGAGTGGAAGGTGGTCGAGATCGAGTTGGAATTCCACACCAGCGCATAGCCGTCGGGCTTCTGCGCCGCCACGTGGCGGTAGCCGATTGCGCCCCCAGCGCCGGGCCGGTTCACCACCAGCACCTGCTGGTTGAGGTGCTTGCGCATGCCGTCCGCCAGCAGCCTGGCGGTGACGTCGGCGGAGGAGCCGGCGGGGAAAAGAACCGTGATCTCGATCGGGCCGCGCTGGGGAAACTCCTGCGCCTGCACTGAAAAAGCAAAAAGGAAAAGCAGTAAAGCTCTCATGCGAGGATCTCCTTGACTTCGACCCTGCGTCCTTCACGCGCCGACTTGATGCCCGCCAGCAGCACGGCGAGCGAGCGCGTGCTGCGCTCGCCGTCCATTTCGACCTCGGCGTCGCCGCGCACCGCCGCGGCGAACTCCTCCAGCTCGTCGGCGATGGGGTCATTCTTTCTCACTTCAATGCTTTCTGCCTTATCGTTCCCTCGCCGCAACCATCGCAGTCCCTGATGCAGGTCGTAATACGCGCTCGCGTCCTTGCCGTAGATGTTCATCAGGTAATACTCCGAGGCCGAGGCGTAGCTCGCGTTGAGCGTCGAGAGCGCGCCGTTCTCGTGCTCGAGCACCAGGCTCGCCACGTCGGGGTTGTCGCCCGGCAGCACCAGCCGCACGAAGCGCCCGCTGACCGCGACGACCGGGCCCATCAGGTACTCGAGGACGTCGGTGTAGTGGATGCCGATCTGCAGCATCACTCCGCCGGGCATGCCCTCGGCGGTGTAGCGCCAGGAGCTCAAGTCGATCTTGCCCAGCCGGTCGCGGCTGATGTTCGCCTCGGCGTTGACGAGCCTCCCGAATTTATCCAGGTTTTGCTTGATCCATCGAAAATGGCTTTCACGCCGGCGCTGATACCCCAGCGCGAGCACCACCTTGTACTTGCGGCAGGCCTCGGTGATGGCGCGCGCGTCCTCGATGGTGTTGGCGATCGGCTTGTCGAGGAACACGTGCTTGCCGGCCTTGGCCGCGGCGTGCGTGGTCTCGAGGTGCACCGAGTTCGGCGTGGTGTTGATGACCGCCTCGATGCCCTTGTCTCCCAGGATCTCCTCGTAGGACTTCGCAGCACGGCAGCCGTACTTCTTCGCAAACGCCTCGCGTTTCTCCGCGGAGCGCGAAAAGCAGGCGACGATCTTGAGCTTTCCCGAGCGCTTCATTGCGTCGGCAAGCACGTCCGACCACCAGCCCATGCCGAGACAAGCGACGTTCAGGGGCGTTTATCCTTTTATGGCGTCGGCTGCTTCGCGTGCGACCTTCTCGTCGAATTCCCAGTTGCCGCCGGCAACGCCGACCCCACCGATGCACTCGCTCCCCGCCATGATCGGCGCGCCGCCTTCCATCGCCGTCCAGCGCTCCGGCCCCGCCGCCAGGGCGAGGCCGAGCGCGTGCGCCGTGTCCAGCGCCTGGCCGACTGCGCCCTGCGACCCGGTGACGCGCTTGTTGGACGCCGCGCAGACCGCCTTGGTGGTCGCCGAGTGCACCGTGTGGAACTTGCCGCCTTCCATGCGCTCGAGCAGCAGCAGGTGACCGCCCGCGTCCACGATTGCGACCGTGACCGCGAGCTTGGCTTCCTTCGCCCGGGCGAGGGCAGTGTCCATCACCTTGCGCGCTCCGGCGGCGGTCAGGCGCTTTCCAGGCTCGACGTACATGCTTGCTCCTCCTCGTTATATATTACCTGCATGCCCCTGTCGCACATCGAGCACCTCCTGGTCGCGGCCGACGACATCGACGCCACGCGCGACTGGTACGCCCGCGTGCTCGGCATGACCAGCGGGTCGCATCCCGATTTCGGCTTCCCGGTGCACTGGATGTACCTCGGCGGTGTCGACATCGTCCACATCGGCCCGAGCGCGAAGATCGCGGGCGAGATCCAGAAGAAGTACCTCGGCCGCACCTCGGAAAAGTCGGAGCAGGGGACCGGCGCAATCGACCACATCGCCTTCCGCGCCACCGGGCTCCGGCAGATGCTGCAACACCTTCGCGCTGAACGCGTGCCCTTTACGCAAAGAAGGGCAAACGGCCAGGCGCTGTTCCAGCTGTTCTTCTTCGACCCTAACGGCATCAAGATCGAGCTGAACTACGCCGCCGCCGAGGCCGAGGGCATCGCGCCCGAGTTGATGGCTTCGGACCTCATCGCGAGCAAGTAGATGGGCTCCGCCGTATGAACAGGCGCAGGACGCTCCTCGCGCTGCCAGCGCTGCTCGCTGCAGCGTCCGGTTTTCCGGTACTGGCGCAGACCCGGACGCCGCGCCTCGGCTTGCTGATCCTCGCCTCGCTGCCCTCGGTCGCGGCGATCATCGACAGCTTTCGCGCGAATCTACGCGAGCTGGGCTATGTCGAGGGCCGCAACATCTCCCTCGAGATCCTGTCCGCCGAGGGCAACGCTGAGCGCCTGCCCGGGCTTGCGGCGCAGCTCGTGGCGCGCAAGGTGGACATCATCATCACGGGCGGCGGAAATATCTCGGCCGCCGCTGCGCGAAAAGCGACCTCCACCATTCCGATCATCATGACCGGCGGCATCGGCGCGGTGGAAGCGGGATTGGTGCAGAGCCTGGCGCGACCCGGCGGCAACATTACCGGCGTGACCGTGCCGCAGGAGCTGGGCATCAAGCAGATCCAGGTGCTGCAGGAGATCGTGCCGTCGTTGTCCCGCATCGCCATCCTCGTGCGCGGCGACCCGGCCATGGCTGCGGCGCGAGCGCAGGCCAAGTCCTTCGCGGAGCAGTTCCTCGCCGTGACGCTCGAGTTTTTCGAAGCGCTCTCTCCCGAGGGCCTGGCGCGCGCCCTGGAAGCGGTGCGCGCAGCGAAGCCCAACGCGATGATCGTCGCGCCCGATCCGATGCTCTACCAGCAACGCGAGCAGATCCTGCGCTTCACGCGCGCGGCGCGCATTCCAGACATGTACACGGCCCCGGACATCGTAGACGCCGGAGGCCTGGCTTCCTACAGCCCGACGCCGCAGGAGATGTACCGGATGGTGGCGAGGTTCGTCGATCGCCTTCTCAAGGGCGCGAAGCCGGCCGACCTGCCGATGGAGCAGCCAACCAGCCTCGAGCTGGTGATCAATCTCAGGACCGCCAAGGCCCTCGGCCTCGTGGTTCCGCGGGCGCTGCTCTCGCGGGCGGACCGCGTCGTCGAGTGACGGACCGCTGCCCGGTTCCGCTACTTGTGCCGCGGGTCTAAGGCGTCCCGGAGCCCGTCGCCGAGAAGGTTGAAGGACAGCACCAGCAGGAAGATCGACACGCCAGGCCAGATGGCCATCCAGGGTGCCTGGTCGACGTAGTTGCGCGCGGTGTTGAGCATGCTGCCCCAGCTCGGCGCGGGCGGTTGTTGCCCCAATCCCAAAAACGACAAGCTGGCCTCGGCGATCACCGCCGCGGCGATCGCCAGGGTGGCCTGGACGATGAGCGGCGCGACGATGTTGGGCAGGATGTGGCGCAGCGCGATGCGCAAGTGCGGGTTTCCGAGCGCGCGCGCGGCCTCGACATAGTCCTCGGCCTTCGCCGCGAGCACCTGCGCGCGCGTCAGCCGGATGAAGATCGGCGTGGCCGAGATGCCGATGGCGATCATGGCGTTGGTCAGGCTGGGCCCCAGGAACGCGGCGAGCGCGATGGCGAGGATCAGGAAGGGGCAGGCGAGCATCGCGTCGGTGATGCGCGAGATCAGGCCGTCCACCCAGCGCCCGAGGTAGCCGGCGACCATGCCGATCGGCACGCCGAGCGCGAGCGAGATCGAGACCGACACCACGCCGGCGAGGATCGAGGCGCGCGTGCCCCAGATGATGCGCGACAGCACATCGCGCCCGAGCTCGTCGGCGCCGAACCAGTACGCGGTGCTCGGAGCGGCGCGCACCGCGCCCCAGCTCGTCGCCACCGGGTCGTAGGGCGCGATCCACGGCGCGAACAGGGCGATCAGCACGAAGAACGCCACCACCGCCAGGCCGAACATGGCGCCGCCGCGTCGCAAGAGGCGCTTTATTGGACCCTCATTCTCGGATTTACGAGGAAGTAGGCGAGGTCCGCCAGCAGGTTGAGCGTGATGAACACCGTCGCGGTGAACAGCACCACGCCCTGGACCACCGAGTAGTCGCGGTTGAACACCGCGTCGACGATGAGCTTGCCGAAGCCCGGGATCGAGAACACCTGCTCGGTCAGCACCGCGCCGGAGAGCAGGGTGCCGAGCTCGAGCGCGCCGAGGGTGATGATCGGGATGAGCGCGTTGCGCAGCGCGTGCTTGAGCACCACGACGCGCTCGTCGAGGCCCTTGGCGCGCGCGGTGCGCACGTAGTCCGAGGACAGCACCTGCAGCATGGCGCTGCGCGTGTGCCGCATCAGCACCGCGGCGATGGCGTTGCCGAGGACGAATGCCGGCATGATCATCGCCGAGAGGTTCGCCTTGAGGTCCTCGAACGGGCTGACGTAGCCCGAGGCCGGCAGCCAGCCGAGGTTCACCGCGAAGAGCAGGATGAGGAGGATCCCGAGCCAGAAGTTCGGGGTGGACAGGCCCCACAGCGCGAACACGTTGGCCGCGTAGTCGAGCCAGCTGTCCTTCTTCACCGCCGAGACCACGCCGGCGGTGAGGCCGATGGCGAGCGCGATCAGCATCGCCATGGCGGCGAGCTGCAGGGTCACCGGCAGCTTCTCCAGGATCAGCTCCATCACCGGCTTCTGGATGCGCACCGACTCGCCGAAGTCGCCCTGCAGCACGCCCGAGAGCCAGTACCAGTAGCGCACCGGCAGCGGCTCGTCCAGATGGAATTTTTCTCTCAAATACCTGACTGTTTCTGGATCGCGGTCTTCTCCCGCCAGCGCGATCGCCGGGTCGCCGGGAAGGAGCTGCTGCAGCCCGAAGATCAGGACCGAGACGAAGAACAGCGTCGGGACGATGGTCGCCAGGCGCTGCAGCAGGTACTTCAGCACTTCAGTGCAGTCCTCAGTTCATCCTCAGGCCCTGCACCCGCACCATGCCGTCGGGCACCGTGCGCAGGCCGGTCAGCTTGGCGTTGTGCGCCCACAGCCAGTTGCGGTGGTAGAGGTAGACGATCGGCCGGTCCTTCTGCACCTGCTGCGCGATCTTGTCGTAGGCGGCGGCGCGCCGCGCCGGGTCGAGCGAGGTGCGCGACTCGTTGATCAGCGCCTCGACGTCCTCCTTGCAGTAGCCGGCGTAGTTCGTCGGCCCCTTGCAGGCGAGCATGGTGTGCAGGTTGCCGTCGGGGTCGGCGCGCCCGCTCCAGGCGAGCATGTAGGCCTCGAACTGCCCCTTGTCGGCGAGGTTGAGCGAGGTGGCGAACTCGGTCGACTGGATCTTGACGTCGAAGCCGGCGTCCTTGGCCATCGCCTGCACGATCTGCGCGATGCGCTGCGCGTCTGAAGTGGTCGGCGTCATCAGCGTGAAGCTCGGGTTCGGCACGCCGGCTTCCTTCAGCAGCTGCTTTGCGCGCTCGACGTTGCGCTTCGGAATCGGCGCGCTCCTGCCGTAGTACTGGTTGCTCGGCGCCACCCACTGGTTGCCGGGCTGCGCCTCGCCCTCCATCGCCACCTTGACGATGGCGTCGCGGTCGAGCGACAGCTCGAACGCCTCCCTGACTCGTGCGTCCTTGCCCAGGGGGTTCTTCTGCGCGATGTCGCTCTTGCCGACGTTGATGGTGATGCCCTGGTAGCCGATCTCGACGATTTTGGCGAGCCGGAAGCGGTTGTCGCCGCGCAGGCCGGGGACGTCCGAGGGCGCCATGCGCTCGATGAAGTCGAGCTGGCCCGAGCGCAGGTTGGCTAGGCGCACCGTGGCGTCGACGATCGGCAGGTAGACGATGCGCTCGAAGTGGATCTGGCCCTTGTTCCAGTAGTTCGGGAAGCGCTCGAGGATGATCCGGTCCTGCGCGACGCGCTCGACGAAGCGGAACGGCCCGGAGCATACCGGCCGGGCGCCGAACTTCTCGCCCGCCGCTTCCGCCGCCTTGGGCGACACCATCATCCCGGAGCGGTCCGTCAGCACCGCGAGCAACGGAGCGAAGGGCGATGCGAGGTTGATGCGCACCGTGGAGGCGTCGACCACGTCGACGCTCGACACCACTGCGAGCTCGCCGCGGCGGTTCGAGCCCTTCATGTTCTTGTGGCGCTCGAGGTTGTACTTGACCGCGGCGGCGTCCATCGGCTCGCCGTCGTGGAAAGTGACGCCGGAGCGCAGCTTCAGGACCAGCGACTTGCTGTCGGTCGACCACTGATAGGAGGTGGCGAGCTGCGGCACGATGTTCAGCTTCTCGTCCAGGTCGAACAGCTTGTCGCACAGGCCGGCGAACACGATGCGCCCGACGAAGGTGCGCGCCATGCTCGGGTCGAGGACGTCGGGATCCTCCGCCAGGCCGATGCGGAGGGTTTGGCTTTGGACAAGCCCTGAAAACAGTAAAAGCGCGGCGAAGGAAACGGTTCTCATGCGACACCTCCTCAAGTTCGGAACGCTGCCTGAAGCCGCAGCAGTCTCTCATTGACGGCAGTCAATTGTGAAGTAAACGCGAACGGCTCCAATTCCTTCCAGAAGTGGCAGGCCACGCCGTTTTCAAGAACAGGCTCCTGTGCACTGCAAAGAGGCTGGGCGTGAGGGCAGCGCGTGCGGAAGCGGCAGCCCGAGGGCGGGTTGTAGGGGCTCGGCACATCGCCTTGAAGGACAACTCTTTTCCGGACCAGCGAAGGATCGGGTACCGGGATCGCCGACAGCAGCGCGCGGGTATAGGGGTGGCGCGGCCCGGCGAACAGCGCCTTCTTGTCGGCGATCTCGACGATCTTGCCCAGGTACATCACCGCGACGCGCGTCGCGATGTGCTTCACCACCGCCAGGTCGTGGGCGATGAACACGTAGGCGAGGCCGAAGCGCCGCTGCAGGTCCTGCAGCAGGTTGATCACCTGCGCCTGGATCGACACGTCCAGCGCCGACACCGGCTCGTCGCACACGATCAGGCGCGGCTCGACCGCCAGCGCGCGCGCGATGCCGATCCGCTGGCGCTGGCCGCCGGAGAATTCGTGGGGATAGCGCGACGCGTGCTCCGGGGCCAGCCCGACCAGCCGCAGCAGCTCTTTCACCCGTTCCTTCTCTTTTCCTCTTGAAAGGGAATGAAGAAACAGCGGCTCCTCCAGCATGGCGCCCACGGTCATCCTCGGATTAAGCGAGCCATAGGGGTCCTGGAAGATGATCTGCATCTCGCGGCGCAGCGACCTGAGGTTTTTCTGGGAGAGACTATGGAGATCGCTCCCGTCGAACCACACCTTTCCCGACGTCGGCTCGATCAGGCGCAGCAGCAACCGGCCGGCGGTGGACTTGCCGCAGCCCGATTCGCCCACCAGCGCCAGCGTCTGGCCCTCCTCGAGCTCGAAGCTGATGTCGTCGACCGCGCGCACCTGCTTGAAGTGCTTGACCAGCCGCTCGGCGCGCAGCAGCACGCTCACAGGGGCGCCCTCCAGCAAGCAGCGTAGTGGTTCTTCGTGATTTCGATGAGCGGCGGCATTTCCTGCAGGCATTTCTCGATTGCAAAAGGACAGCGCGGGTGGAAGCGGCAGCCGCTCGGGAACGCCGCGGCGTCCGGCACGAAGCCCTCGATCGCCGACAGGCGCTCCTGCTCGAGGTGCAGGCGCGGGATCGAGCCGAGCAGCCCGACGGTGTAGGGGTGCTGCGGGTCGGCGAACAGGGTGGCGGCCGAACAGCGCTCGATCACCTGGCCGGCGTACATCACGATCACCTCGTCGGCGAGCTCGGCGATCACGCCGAGGTCGTGGGTGATGAGGATGATCGCGGTGCCGAGCTCGGCGCGCAGCGCGCGCATCAGCTCGAGGATCTGCGCCTGGATGGTGACGTCGAGCGCGGTGGTCGGCTCGTCGGCGATCAGCAGCTGCGGGTTGCAGGCGAGCGCCATCGCGATCATCACGCGCTGGCGCATGCCGCCGGAGAGCTGGTGAGGGTAGTCGCGCGCGCGGCGCTCGGGGGAGGGCATGCGCACGCGCCGCAGCATCTCCACGGCGCTTTGCGGTGCATTTTTCTTGTCAACTTTCTTATGTCGCAGGAGCGTTTCCGCGATCTGGTCGCCCACCGGGAACGCCGGGTTGAGCGAGGTCATCGGCTCCTGGAAGATCATCGCCAGCTTGTCGCCGCGCAGGTCGCGCAGGCGCTGCGGCGCCGCCTTCAGCAGGTCCTCGCCGTCGAACAGCACCTCGCCGGCGGCGATGCGCCCGGGCGGCTGTGGCACCAGGCCCATGATGGAGAGGGCGGTGACGCTCTTGCCGCAACCCGACTCGCCGACGATGCCGAGTGTACGGCCGCGTTCGAGCGTGAAGTCGACGCCGTCGACCGCGCGCACCTCGCCCTGCTCCGAGGCGAAGGACGTGCGCAGCCCGCGCACTTGAAGGAGCGAGTGAGGCCCGCTTACTTCAAGAAGGTTTTTTGTAACGGGCAATCTCCTCCTCGATGCGCGCGCGGTCCAGCGTACCCCACGGCCGCGCCTTGCTCGGGCCCAAGCGCATGAAGGGGATGAAGCGCTCGTGCGCTTTCTCCCAGAGGCGCCGCAGCTCGGCGAGCGGCTCGGCGTGGTCGTCGACCCGGAGGCTGATCTCCGGATAGTCCTCGGTGGAATGGATGACCAGGGCGGCCGACTGCTTGCCGCGCTTGTCGCCGCCCGCGGCCTCGCCGGCCTCGAGCGCCGCAATCAGGCGTTCCGCGAACGGCTTTTTTGCTTTTTGAAACGCTTCTGCAGTCTCAGAGACGACCCGTGCACCCGCCAGCATGTTCCCCGCTACTGAAAACCCGTCGCCGGCGACAGCCCCGCACCAGTCGACGCATTGCTTGCCGGTGTGCTGCCCGATGCGGCCCGAAGCGTCGATCACATGAAGCTGGCGTTGCTCGCGGCCTTCGTCCGGCGCGGTGAGGCGCTTCACCACTTCGGCGGCGGGCACGCCTTTTCGCAGCAGGTCCAGGCCCTGCTGGCCGTAGTGCGGGTTGACCAGCGCCTGCGTCGAGAGCGCGCCGACGCCGCTCGCGGCATGCGGGCACAGCGCGCCGACCGCGAAGAAGCGCGTGGCGATCGCGACACCGAACGCTCCGCTCGCGGGGTCGCGCGCGATGATCGACCAGGTCATGGGCGGCGATCATAGAATACAAGTCCAAGCTAGTGGATTATTCCGAAGCCGAAGGAGGCTGACCTCATGAAGCTCTACTACCACCCCGTATCCACCACCAGCCGCCCGGTGCTGCTGTTCATCCAGGAGAACCACCTGCCGGTCGAGACCAAGGTCATCGACCTGATGAAGGGCGAGCACATGCAGCCGCCGTACTCCATGATGAACCCGAGCAAACTGGTGCCGATGCTCGATGACGGCGACTTCCGTCTTACCGAGAGCTCGGCGATCCTGAAGTACCTAGCCGAGAAGTCGAACCTGCCCGCCTATCCGAAGGAGCTGCGCGCCCGCGCGCGGGTGAATGAGCGCATGGACTGGATCAACACCCAGCTGTGCCGCGACCTCGCGTACGGCCTGGTGTATCCGCAGATCTTTCCGCTGCACAAGCGGCCGAGCGACGAGCAGCAGAAGGGCCAGCTCGCCTGGGCGCGGGAGCGCGCCAAGGGCTGGATGAAGATCCTCGACCAGGACCTGATCGGAAACCACCAGTACCTGTGCGGCGACAGGATCACCATCGCCGACTACTTCGCCTCATCCTTCGTCAGCCTGGCCGAGTTCATCCGCGCCGATTTCGGCCCCTACCCGAACCTGAAGGGCTGGTACGACCGCATGAAGGGGCTGAAGAGCTGGAACAAGGTGCACGAGGTGTTCTACGGCTTCGCCGGCTCGATGAAGGACGCGAAATTCGAGGGGGTCTGATGATCAGGAAGCTGCACCACAACGCCTACCGCTGCCGCGACTCGGGCGAGACGCGCGCCTTCTACGAGGACTTTCTCGGCCTGCGCCTGGCCTGCACCCTCGAGATCGAGGAGACCATGACCGGGCGCGAGACGAAAACGCTGCACACCTTCTACGAGATGGGCGACGGCTCCTACCTCGCGTTCTTCGAGGCGCCCGACATGCCGTTCGAGTTCAAGCGGCAGCACGACTACGACCTGCACATCGCGGTCGAGGTGGACGAGGCGGACCTGAAGCCGATGATGGCCAAGGGCAAGGCGCGCGGCATCGAGACGCGCGGCGTCTCGAACCACGGCTTCATCCACTCGATCTACTTCCGCGACCCGAACGGCTACGTCATCGAGCTCACCGCCAAGGCGCCGAACCACGCCGAGGAGACCGACCCGAGGCGCAACGCCGCCCGCGCCAAGCTGGACCGCTGGCAGGCGTCCAAGGCCGCGGCGTAGGGATGGAGATTCCGCGCGAGTACAACGCCGCAGTAGACCTGGTTGGCCGCAACCTCGCCGCCGGGCGCGGCGGCAAGACCGCATACATCGACGACTCGGGGAGCACCACCTACGCGCAGCTCGCCGAGCGCGCCGACCGCGCCGCGAATGTGCTTCTTTCCATGGGCATCAAGCGGGAAGAGCGCATCGCGATCGCCATGCTCGACTCGGCCGACTGGGCGGCGCTGTTCCTCGGCGCGATCAAGGCCGGCATCGTCCCGGTGGCGCTCAACACGCTGCTCACGCCGAAAGACTACGAGTATCAGCTCAACGACAGCCGCGCCAAGGCGGTTTTCGTCTCGGACCCGCTGCTCAAGAACTTCGAGGGGTTCGACGTCGTCCCGCACTCGAAGCTGAAGGATCTTCTTGCTTCTGCCTCACCGAAGGCGGAAGCGGCCCCCACCACCCGCGACGACATCTGCTTCTGGCTCTACTCGTCGGGTTCGACCGGCGCGCCCAAGGGCACGGTGCACCTGCACTCGCACCTGATCCTCACCGCCAACCTCTACGCCGTGCCGGTGCTCGGCATTCGCGAGTCGGACGTGGTGTTTTCGGCGGCGAAGCTCTTCTTCGCCTACGGCCTCGGCAACGCGCTCACCTTCCCGCTCGCGGTCGGCGCCACCACGGTCCTGATGGCCGAGCGCCCGACGCCGGACGCGGTGTTCAAGCGCCTCACCGGGAAGAAGCCGACGATTTTCTATGGGGTACCAACGTTGTATGCGGCTCTTCTTGCAAGTAATGCATTCCCCAAGAAAGAGCAGCTTTCCCTCCGGATCTGCACTTCAGCCGGCGAAGCGCTCCCGGCCGACATCGGCCGGCGCTGGACCGAGCGCACCGGCACCGAGCTGCTCGACGGCATCGGCTCGACCGAGATGCTCCACATTTTCCTGTCCAACCGCCCCGGCGACGTGCGGCCGGGCACCACCGGCAAGCCGGTGCCCGGCTACGAGCTGCGCCTGGTCGACGACCAAGGCAACCCCGTCACCAAGCAGGGCGAACTCGGTGAGCTGCAGATCAGCGGCCCGACCTCGGCGGTGATGTACTGGAACCAGCGCGAGAAGACCAAGAACACCTTCCAGGGCCCCTGGACGCGCAGCGGCGACAAGTACAGCGTCGACAAGGACGGCTACTACGCCTACGGCGGCCGCTCCGACGACATGCTCAAGGTCGGCGGCATCTACGTTTCCCCAGTCGAGGTCGAGGCCGCGCTCATCACGCACGAAGCGGTGCTCGAAGCTGCGGTGGTCGGCGCGGCAGACGACCAGAAGCTGATCAAGCCCAAGGCTTTTGTCGTTCTTAAACAGAATTACAAAGGCGATGAAAAGCTGAAGGCCGCGCTGCAGCAGCACGTCAAGGACAAGCTCGCGCCGTACAAATACCCGCGATGGATCGAGTTCCTCGGCGAGCTACCCAAGACCGCGACGGGCAAGATTCAGCGATTCAAACTGAGATGAGATCGATCAGCCGCGTATCCCGCGTCATCCCACGGGGCTCCAGCTCCCAGGTCGAGAACAAGCAACTCGTCATCGGCTCCGAAGGCTGGGAGAACACCACGCCGTTCCTGTTCCTGAGCGAGGACTGGTTCGGGGCGCCGAAGGGGTTCGAGGAGCATCCGCACCGCGGGATGCAGACGGTGACGGTCATCCTGGAGGGCGCCCTCGAGCACCGCGACCACACCGGCGCGCACGGGATCCTGAAGGCGGGCGACGTGCAGTGGATGACGGCGGGGCACGGCGTGCTCCACAGCGAGATGCCGCACGGCAAGGAGACGGCGCACACGCTGCAGCTCTGGCTCAACCTGCCGCGCTCGATGAAGATGATCCCGGCGAGGTATCAGGATCAGAAGCTGGCCGATGTGCCGGTGAGGAAGATCGAAGGCGGCGAGGTGCGCGTCTATGCGGGGCGCTCGGGCGACGTCCAGCACGGCCACGGCAGCGACTATCCGATGTGGCTTTTGGATATCAGGCTTTCCTCGGGTAAAGGCTTTCCCCAGGAAATCCCCGAAAAACACCGGGGCTTCGTGTACGTGCTCGAAGGCCGGGGGACGATCGGCGGGAAGGACGTGAAGAAGGGCGACGTGGCGTGGTTCGAGCCGGGCGAGGGCGATGCACTCTCGATCGCGGCGGTTGAGGATTTCCGGGGGCTGCTGTTCAGCGGCGAGCCGATCCGCGAGCCGGCGGTGGCCTACGGGCCGTTCGTGATGAACACGAAGCAGGAGATCGAGCAGGCGTTCCTGGACTACCAGGCCGGGCGGCTGGTGGCGTGATTCGAGGTTGACCGTTGTAAACGGTACGTTTACAATAGCCTTTCGGTGATCCGATCGTTCGCTTCCGCGGAGACGGAGCGCTTCTTTGCGACGGGGAGATCGCGGCGCCTTCCGCCCGAAATCCGTGAGCGAACGGCGCGGCGGTTGACGCAATTGAACGCAGCAACTTCGCTGAACGACTTGCGCTCACCGCCCTCCAACCGCTTGGAGGCGTTGAAGCACGATCGCAAGGGACAGTGGAGCATCAGGATCAACGACCAGTGGCGGATCTGCTTTCGATTCGCGGACGGGGACGCATTCGAGGTTGAAGTCGTCGACTACCACTAGGATGGAATGAGATGGCAATCAAGGACGGCCTGCTGGCGATTCACCCGGGCGAGTTTCTCAAGGAAACGCTCGATGAGCTTGGCACCAGTCAGGCGGAATTCGGGCGCGCCATCGGCGTTTCGCCGATGCGGGTCTCTCACGTGGTGAACGGGAGCCGTCCGGTCACCGCGGAGCTCGCGTTGCTCTTCGGTCGCGCTTTCGGTCAGTCGCCGCAGTACTGGCTGAACCTGCAGGCGGCATTCGATCTGAAATCGGCGGAACGGCACATCGGCGGGCGGCTGCGTGCGGTGCGCCGCCTTGCCAACGCATAGGGAACCCATGGCCACCAAACCCGAGACCACCAACGACATCCGGATCGATCCGAAGCAGCTTTTCCTGGAAGAGGTTTTCACCGACCGGCGCATCGGCACGATCCGCCGCCTGACGCCGGTGGGCAAGGATGGCGAGCGCGACCAGGCGCGCGCGGTGCTGTACGTCGGCGAGACGCAGGTGCTGACGCCGGCGGGCGCGCTGCCGATCGCGTTCGAGATCGGCGCCGGCTCGCTCGAGGAGGCGGCCGAGAAGTTCGGCGGCCTCGCCAAGGAGGCGATCGAGCGCACGGTGAAGGAGCTGCAGGAGCTGCGCCGCCAGGCGGCGTCGTCGATCGTCATCCCGCAGGGCGGCATGCCGCCGATGCCGGGCCCGGGCGGCGGCAAGATCCAGATGTCTTGATCCAGGAAGCGCGTTCCTGGGTTGACGCGGCCAAGCGCGTCGTCGTGCTCACCGGCGCGGGAATCTCGACCGACTCCGGCATCCCGGACTTCCGCGGCCCGCAGGGGCTGTGGACGAAGAATCCGCTCGCCGAGAAGATGTCCAACATCCACTACTACCTCGCCGACCGCGAGGTGCGCAAGCTCGCCTGGCAGAATCGCATGGCGAGCCCGGCGTGGACCTCCAGGCCGAACGCCGGGCACCTGGCCCTGGTTCATCTGGAGCGAAGAAACAAGCTGCACGCGCTCATCACGCAGAACATCGACGAGCTGCACCAGCAGGCGGGCAACTCCGCGGACAAGGTGATCGAGGTGCACGGCTCGATGCGCCGCTTCATGTGCTGGGGCTGCGGCATGCGCGGCCCGATGCAGCGGGTGCTCGAGCGCGTGCGCGCCGGCGAGGAAGATCCGGCCTGCCGCGACTGCGGCGGCATCCTCAAGAGCGACACCATCTCCTTCGGCCAGCAGCTCGTGCCCGAGGTGATCGACCGCGCGATGCAGGTGGCGGGCCAGGCTGACCTGTTCGTCGCTGTCGGCACCACGCTGCAGGTCTACCCGGTGGCCGGCGCGGTCGACATCGCTCGCTCCGCGGGCGCCAGGCTGATCATCGTGAACGCGCAGCCGACGGCGTACGACGCTGTCGCCGATGCCGTCTTTCCGGCGTCGATCAGCGAGGTGCTGCCGGCAATCCTAGGAAGCGGCGGGCGTTCGTAGAGGTGATGGCGGTAAGCGTGCCGCCATCGAGGCTCGCGCCTTCCAAGGTCTTCATTGGAGTGAAATCTCCGAGGGCGAACGGGTAGTCAGTGCCCAGGACGATCTGGGTTTTCCCAAAAGTATCCACTAAAAAGCGAACGGCTTTCGGCTCGAACACCAGCTCGTCGTAGTAGAAGCGCCGCGCGATGGTCGCGGGAGACTCGGGGAGCGACTCCTTCGCCTTCGGGAACACGTTCCAGGCGTGCACCAGGCGCGGCATCAGGATCGCCATGGTGCCGCCGCCGTGGCTGAAGGCGATGCGCAACCGTGGGTGGCGCGAGGCGATGCCGCCGGTGATCATCGAGGCGCAGGCGAGGGCGACGTCGCCGGGAAAGCACACCGCCTGCTCGGCGAACGCGCCGACGATGCGGTCCTGCCCCGCGGGGCGCAGCGCGTGGACGAAGATCGCCGCGCCGAGGCGCTCGGCTTCGGCGAAGAACGGCTCGAAGCGCGCGTCGCCGATGGAGACGCCGTTGACGTGGCTGGCGATTTCGACGCCGGAGAATTTCAGGGTTTTCAGGCAGTACTGCAATTCGGAAATCGATGAATCCGTATCCTGCAAAGGAACGCAACCCAGGCCGATGAAGCGCTCGGGCGCGGCGGCGACCATTTCCGCGATCTGCTCGTTGAGGAAGCGGATCATGACCTTCGCGTCCTCGAGCGGCAGCCAGTAGGACAGCAGCTCGGGCATCGGCGAGATCGCCTGGCGCGTGACGCGCATCGCGCCCATCTCCTCGATGCGCCGCGGCACGCTCCAGCAGCCGTCGGTCACGGTGCGGTAGAGCTTGCCCGAGATCATCACGTGCCGGTGGCAGGCCTGCGCCGGCGCCATGGAGGGCCAGGGCACGTCCTTGCCCTTGCCGGCATACGCCGGAAAGTTCTCGGGGACGACGTGGGTGTGGATGTCGATGCATTCGTTCATGGGTCTGTCCCCATTTAAAGCATCGCCGAGCCGCCGTCCACCACCAGGGTCTGGCCGGTGATGAAGGCGGCGTCGGCGCTGGCGAGGAAGCTCACCGCGCCGACCAGGTCCTCGGGCGTCTCGTCGCGCTGGATGGCGCGCGTCAGGCGCGTGCGCTCGCCCTGCGCCACGTGCGCCGGGTCCTTCGCCACGGTCTCCGACAGCGTGAAGCCCGGGGCAAGCGTGTTGACCGTGATGCCGTCCTTGCCGAGCTCGCGCGCCAGGCCGCGCGTCATCGCGATCACCGCGCCCTTGCTCGAGATGTAGTGCAGGAACAGCGGCACGCCCTTGAGCGGCGCGCCCGAGGCGAGGTTGATGATGCGGCCGGCGCCGCTCTTCCGCAGCTGCGGCACGCAGGCGCGGCAGCACAGCGCCACGCCCATGATGTTGACGTCCATCACCTGGCGCCACTCGGCGACGCCGATCTCCTCGAAGGGCTTGAGCTTGAGCGTGCTGAACAGCGCGGCGTTGTTCACCAGGATGTCGATGCGGCCGAAGGCCTTCACCGCCTCCGCCGCCATTCGGTCGGCATCCTTTTCATTGCTTACATCTATTTGAAGACCGAGCGTGCGTGCGCCGGTCGCCTTGGCGATCTCGGCGGCGGCGGTGTCGAAACTCTTCAGGTCGGCGATGACGATCGATGCGCCGTCCTCGGCCAGGCGGCGCGCGAGCGCCTTGCCGATGCCGCTGCCGGCGCCGGTGACGATCGCGACCTTGCCTTTCAGCCGGTCCACACGACGTCCTCGAATGCCGCTTCTTTCGAAAGCAGGCCGAGCTCGCGGGCGAAGCGGTTCATCGAGTCCACCGACGCTCTCGAGATCCGCGGATCGTAGAACGGCGTGTCGCGCCGGATCAGCTCGGCGATCATCCCGGCCTCGGCCGGCGGGAAGAGTTTTTTGCCGATCGCGGTCGCGCGGCCCGGATCTTCCTTCAGGGCCTGCTGGGCGGCGGCGACCGCCTTGATCGCGTTCCGGGCGGCGTCCGGCCGCTCGCGGATGGTTTTCTCGGTGCACACCAGGGCCGGGAAGGTGTAGCCCTTGGCTTCCGCCGAACCCTCGCGGCGCGCGTCGAGCAGCAGCGTGCCGATGCCGCTGCGCACCGCGACCTCCGCGCCCATGCCGTTCGCCCAGAAGCCGTCGATCTTGCCTTCCTCGAGCGCCTTCGCCGCGAGCAGGCCGAAGGACGCGGTCTGGCCGACGCTGAATCCCGGCACCGGGCCGATCTGCAGGTCCTTCAGCGGATCGATGCCGGCGCGCTTGAGCAAGACCTTCAGGCCGTCGACGGGACCCGGCGCCGCTCCAATCCTCAGGCCTTTTACGGCATGCAGATCCCCATGCTTAGCTTTGATTTCTTTTTTTATTACTAAAAACCAGTACATGTGCTGAGCGAGAGCGCAAAGCAGCTTCCCGCCTTGCCAGTCCTTGAAGGCGTAGAGCACTGCGTGCGAGGCGCCGCCGACGAAGTCGAGCTTGCCGTCGCGCAGGTCCTCGTAGGTCTTCGTCACTGGGTAGAGCAGCTCCAGCTTCGCGCCGCTCATTCCCTCCCTTTCAAAGAAGCCGAGCTCGACCGCGGCGATCAGCGGGAAGTAGGAGGGCGAGATCAGGTCGGGGATCGCGACCTTCACTTGATGCCGGCGGCCTGCACCGCTTCCTTCCACGTGATCAGGTCTTCGCGGATGGCCTGCGAGAACTCGGCCGGCGTGCTGCAGACGGCGTCGACGCCGATCTTGGCGAGGCGCCCGACGAACCCGGCGTCGCGGCAGCCGGCGGCGATCTCGCGCGCGATGCGCTCGACGATCTCGCGAGGCGTGGCGGCAGGCGCGACGTAGCCGTTCCAGGTCATGGTGCGGAAGCCGGGGTAGCCCTGCTCGGCGACCGTCGGCACGTCCGGCAGTTGCGGCGCGCGCTTCTCGGAGGACACCGCGTACACGCGCAGCCGCCCGGTGCCGGCGTGCGGCAGGATCTCGTTGAGATTGCCGAAGTAGCAGGGCACGTGGCCGGCGATGACGTCGGCGATCGCCGGGCCGCCGCCCTTGTAGAGCACCGCCTCCATCTTCAGCCCGGCGCGTGCCAAGAACAGCGCCATCGTCAGGTGCCCGACCGAGCCCGAGCCCGGCGAGGCGTAGCTGAGCTGCCCCTGGCGCTCGCGCACGTGCACGACGAACTCGCCCAGGGTCTTCGCCGGCAGGTTCGAGTTGCAGCCGAGCGCGAACGGGTTGGTGCCGACGATCGAGATCGGCGCGAAGTCCTTCACCGGGTCATACGAGATTTTCTGCACGTAGGGCACGATGGCGAGCTGCGGCGTCGCCGCCGAGAACAAGGTGTAGCCGTCGGCGTCGGCGCGCGCCACCAGCTCCGCGGCGATCGCGCCGCTCGCGCCGGGGCGGTTCTCGGCGACCACCGGTTGGCCGAGGCGCGGCGCCAGCCAGTCGGCGGTGATGCGCGCGATGGAGTCGGTGACGCCGCCGGGCGGGAAGGGCACGATCACCTTCACCGGCCTCTGCGGCCATTGCTGCGCGAGCGCGCTGCCCGAGAGGACGAGCGCGGCGAACATCAGCGAGATGGTTCTCATGGTCTCCTCCTGCGCTCAGTATAATCGCAGCGAAAAATGCGGCGGCGAAACATCATCGTCGTCGGCGCAGGCCCGGTCGGCACCGTAGCGGCGCTGGCCTGCGCGCGCCGCGGCCACAGCGTCACGCTGCTCGAGGCGCAGGGGCGCGTCGACGACAGCCCGCGCGCCTCGACCACCCAGCCGCCGACCCTGGAGATCCTCGCCGAGCTCGGCCTGATCGACGAATACCTGCGCGTCGGCCTGGTGTCGCGCAGCTTCCAGTTCTGGGACCGCCGCACGCTCGAGCTCGTCGCCGAGTTCGACTTCGAGCGGCTGAAGGGCGAGACCGCCTATCCCTACGTCGTGCAGACCGAGCAGCACAAGCTCGCCAACATGGCGATCGCCCGGCTTCGCGACATGGGAAACGCGGAGGTTTTTTTCGACCAGAAAGTCATTGGTATTTCCCAGAACAACGACGCAGTCACAGTAACCACTTCTGACTCCACGCTCGTCGCCGACTACGTCATCGGCGCCGACGGCGGGCGCAGCACGGTGCGCAAGCAGCTCGGCATCGAGTTCGAGGGCTACACCTGGCCGGAGCGCTTCCTGGTGATCACGACAAGGTTCGACTTCCAGGCGGCGCTCGGCTGCTGCCTGCGCAACTACATGGCCGATCCGGAGGAGTGGACCAACCTCTTCAAGGTCGCGGGCGACGACCTCAAGGGCCGCTGGCGCGCGGTGTACAACACGCGCGAGGACGAGAAGGACGAGGAGGCGCTGTCCGATGCCTCGGTGCGCGCGCGCCTCGCGCGCGTCCACGTTCCCGAAGCCAGCCGCGATTACCTGCACCTCAACCTCTACGCGGTGCACCAGCGTGTCGCGAAGAGCTTCCGCCAGGGCCGTGTGTTCCTGTGCGGCGACGCGGCGCACGTCAACAACCCGATCGGCGGATTGGGGCTCAACAGCGGGATTCATGAGGCCTGGCATCTCGCGGGTTTGCTAAACAAGGAATTGCGTGGCGAGACCGTCGACCTGGATTCCTACGAAAAAACAAGGCGACCCCTGAATATCAAGTACGTGCAGGAGCAGACGGTGGCGAACAAGAAGCGGCTCGAGGAGAAGGATCCGGCGCAGCGCGCGGCCCGCTTCCGGGAACTGAAGGAAATGGCCGACGACCCGAAACGCCACAAGGCGTTCCTGATGCGCGCGTCACTGCTCGAGGGGCGTTAGGAGCTTTTGCCCAGCAGCTTCTGGATGATCGGCCGCGGCCCCTCGAGCGCCACGCGTTGCAGGTAGAGCGCGAGGCCGCGCGGGCCGCCAAGCTCCTCGCCGCCGCCGGCGCGCCCCGGTCCGCCGTGGACGAGCTGCGGCAGCACCGTGCCCGGCCCGGGCGAGAGCTCGATCTTGGGATGGCCGAGGAACACGCGGCCGTGGTGCGGCGCCACCTCGAGCACCGTTTTTTCGATGAATTCCTGGTCTTCGGAATAGATCGAGCAAACGAGGCCACCGTTGCCTCGTACCACCAGGGAGGATGGATTCTTTTCAAAAGGCAAAAGCGAGGCGACCGGGCCGAAGACCTCGCGCTCGTGCACCGCCTCGCCCGGAGCTTCGATCAGCACCGGGGAGATGAAATATCCCTTGCCCGCGACCGGCGCAGCGCTGCCGAAAGCGAGCTTGCCGCCGAGCCGCTGCACGCCCTCGCGCACGTCGGCCAGCTGCGACGCGGTGGCGAGCGGGCCCATGCGGGTGTCCTCGAGGGAGGGATCGCCTACTCGAATTGGCGTAAGTAGTTCGATCAAATCCTCCTTAACGGAGGAAAGCTGTTCCTGAGAAACCAAAACCCTTCGTATCGCGGTGCACTTCTGCCCGGCCTTCTGCGTCATGTCGCGCACCACGTCCTTCAGGAACAGCTCGTACATGTCGCTGCGCGGCTCGACGTCCGGGCCGAGCACCGCGGCGTTCAGGCTGTCGGCCTCGACGTTGACGCGCACCGAGTCGCGGATCACGTTCGGCGCGGCGCGGATGCGCGCCGCCGTGTCGCCCGAACCGGTGAAGGCGATCACGTCCTGCGGGCCGAGCTGCGCCACCAGGTCGCGCGCCGCGCCGGCGAGGAAGGACAGCGCGCCCTCGGGCAGCAGCTTCCTCTCGACGACCAGCTCCATGATGCGGTGCGCGACCATCGCCGAGGCGGTGGCGGGCTTGCTCAGCACCGGCATGCCGGCGAGCAGCGCCACCGCGGCTTTCTCCGCGAAGCCCCAGGCCGGAAAGTTGAACGCGTTCACGTGCACCGCGACGCCATGCCGCGGCACGCAGATGTGCTGGCCGTGGAAGCGCGCCGAGCGGCCGAGCTGGATGCCCTCGCCGTCCACCAGAAATTTGTTTTGACCTAAAGAAACCCCTATCTCTGCGTAGTGAAGCAGGGTGGCAATCGCTCCGTCGACGTCGAACTTGGCATCGGAACGCGTGTTGCCGCCGTTGGCGATGCCGAGGGCGATCAGCGCGTCGCGCTCGGCCTGCATCGCGTCGGCGAGGTTTTTCAGCAGCGCGCCGCGCTCGGCGAAGCTCAGCGCGCGCAGCGCCGGCCCGCCGGTGGCGCGCGCGTAGTGCAGGGCGGCCTGGAGGTCGACGCCTTCGCTGCTCGCCTGCGCGAGCGGCGCTTCGGTCGCCGGATTGAAGAGAGTCTGCGGCGCGCCGCTACCGGCTACCCAGCGGCCGCCGACGTAGCACCGCAACGCCAGCATGCCGCAATTCTCCCCGAATTCAGTTCTTGCGGTAGTCGGGCGGCGCTTCGGCGGGCGGCTGGCCCGGAGGCGGAGGCGGGAGGTGAGCCGATGGCGTGGGCGCGCGAACCGCAGGCGCGTCCGCGTAGCGGCCGCTGATCGGGACGCGATGGCCCTTGGCGTACATGCACTGGGTGAAAGCGAAGTCGTAGCGCTGCTGCGGGCCGTAGCCGGCGTTCTGCGAATTGCCGTGGTTGTACGCGTACATGCGGCACTCGTTTTCGTCGCCGCGGAACTGGTCGAAGCTCTTGCCGGTGCCGGGGAGCACCAGGATGCCCGGGCTGTTGGGCAGCGAAGCGCAGGCTGAGAGCAGCAGGGCGAAGATTCCGGAAGCGAGCTTTTTCATTTCGCGACGGCCGGTGGAGGGGTCGGCGGCACGCGCAGCCAGCCCGACGGACATTCCTTCACGTAGGGGTAATAACCTCTTGATGCATCGCAGTAATACCACCAGCCGGTCATATCGGGCTGGGCCTGCTCGATGTAGGTGGTCGGCTGCGCCGGGACCACGACAGTCTGCACCGGGTAGTAGTAGGGGTAGTAGCCGTAGCCCCAAGGACCCCAGGGCCCCCAATAGGGATAGCCGTAACCGAACCCGACGCCGACGGAAACCCGCGCGCCGCCATGCGCGAGCGCGGGCTCGCTCGCCATCAGGCCGGCGAGGAGTAGTGCAAGGGCCACCGTACGCATGCCCCCGAGGCTACACCCGCTCCCGGGGCCCAGGCGTAACGGTTTGTTACCGGAACAAGGGATCGGATTTGGAGTACAGTAGCGCCGCGATTTGTTTGGGGGCCAAACAATGCGGCGCAGCGTCCTGCAGGGCATGACGGTCAACGGCGAGCCCGCCGAGCTGTCCTTCGCGCCCTACAAAACCCTGCTCGAGGTGCTGCGCGAAGACCTCGGGCTCACCGGCACCAAGCACGGCTGCGAGCTCGGCGAATGCGGCGCCTGCGCGGTGCTGGTCGACGGCCAGCCGCAGCTCTCCTGCCTGGTGCTGGCGCTCGAATGCGCCGGGCGCTCGATCGAGACCGTGGAGGGAATGGCCGGCGCGGCGCTGCACCCGCTGCAGGCCGCGTTCGCCGACCTCGGCGCCGCGCAGTGCGGCTATTGCACGCCGGGAATCCTGATGACCGCGAAAGCGCTGCTCGCGCACGAGCCCAATCCCACGCGCGAAAGAATCAAGGAAGCGATCTCGGGCAACCTGTGCCGCTGCACCGGCTACCTGCAGATTTTCGAAGCCATCGAGGAAGCCGCGCGGAGGATCAATGCTGACAGTCCTCGGTAAGCCGCGCCGGCGCGTCGATGGCCGGGCCAAGGTCACCGGCCAGACCCGGTTCGCCGACGACGTCATGCTGCCGCGCATGGTGCACATGCGGCTGCTGCGCTCGCCTCATCCCCACGCCCTGATCGAATCAATCGATTTCGAGAAAGCCAGGGCGCACCCCGGCGTTCACCTGGTCCTGACCGGCAAGGACTTCCCGATCACCTTCGGCATCCTGCCGGTGAGCCAGGACGAGTACCCGCTCGCGCCCGAGCACGTGCGCTACGTCGGCGACCCGGTCGCGGCGGTGGTGGCGAAGGACGAACAGACCGCAGGGGAGGCGTTGGACCTGATCGAGGTCAGGTACAAACCTCTCGCCACAATCAGTTCTCCAGAAGAGGCTCTGAAAAATCCGGAGCCGAGAATCCACGCCTACAGCGAGCTCGGCAACATCCACCGGCTGCAGGCTTTTGAATTCGGGGATGTGCAGGAAGCGCTCGACAAGGCGGATCACGTCTTCGAAGACCTGTTCTTCTACGAAGGCAACACCCACCTGCCGATCGAGCAGCACGCGACGGTGGCGGCGCTGGACGGCGAAGGCAAGCTCACGCTGTGGTCCTCGACCCAGGTGCCGCACTACGTGCACCGGGCCCTAGCAAGGGTTTTACAGCTTTCACCAACAAGAATAAGAGTTATTGCAACACCAAATGGCGGCGGCTTCGGCGGCAAGTGCGACGTGTGCAACCACGAGATGGTGGCGGCCAAGGCCGCGGTGCTGCTCGGCCGGCCGGTGAAGATCTGCCTCAACCGCGAGGAAGTGTTCTACATGCACCGCGGCCGGCACCCGGTGCTGATGAAGTTCCGCACCGGCGTCACCAAGGACGGCAAGATCACCGGCATGCACCTGCAGACGCTGGTCGACGGCGGCGGCTACGGCAGCTACGGCGTCGCCAGCACCTTCTACACTGGCGCGCTGCAGACCGTCACCTACGAAATCCCGCGCTACAAGTTCGACGCGGCGCGCGTCTTCACCAACAAGCCGCCCTGCGGCCCGAAGCGCGGCCACGGCACGCCGCAGCCGCGCTTCGGCCAGGAAATCCAGCTCGACAAGATCGCCGAGAAGCTCGGCATGGATCCCGCTGAATTGCGGTTACAAAACATTCTTAAACCAAATGCGATAACGGCAAATTGGCTGAAGATCGGCTCGATCGGCCTGGCGGAGTGCATCCGGCAGGTGGTCGAGCGGTCGGACTGGAAGAAGCGCTTCCGCAAGATGCCGGAGGGGCGCGGCCTGGGCATCGCCTGCGGCTCCTACCTGTGCGGCGCCGGGCTGCCGATCTACTACAACCGGATGCCGCAGACCGGGGTGCAGCTGCTGCTCGACCGCAGCGGCCAGGTGACCGCGTTCTGCGGCGCCACCGAGATCGGCCAGGGCTCCGACGACGTGCTGGCGGCGATCATCGCCGAGGTGCTGGGCATCGACCCGTTCGAGATCCGCTGCGTGACCGGCGACACCGGCCTGACGCCGATCGACCTCGGCTCCTACTCGAGCCGCGTCACGGTGATGATGGGCAACGCCGCGATCGACGCCGCCAGCAAGCTGAAGAAGCTCATCGCCGAGGCCGCGTCCGCGCAGCTGGAAGTCGCGCCGGATCGTCTCGAATTTTCCGGGGGAAGAGTTTCCTTTGGCGGGAAAAGCCTGTCCTTCGCCGAGGCGGTGGTCCTCGCCGAGGAGAAGTTCGGCACGCTCGGCGCGGTCGGCTCGTACAAGCCGCCGCGCGCGCCGGGCCGGTTCAAAGGCGCGGGCGTCGGGCCCTCGCCGGCCTACTCCTACACCGCCTGCGTAGTCGAAACCCACGTCGATCCGGCCACCGGCTGGATCACGGTGCCGAAGATCTGGATCGCGCACGACCTCGGCCGCACCATCAACCCGGTGCTGGCGCGTGGCCAGGTCGAGGGCAGCGTGTACATGGGATTGTCCGAGGCGCTGATGGAGGAGCAGGTGTTCCGCCGCCTGCCGCCCAAGCTCTCGGGCGCGCTGGTGCACAAGATCCCGTCGATGCTCGAGTACAAGAGCCTCACTTCGCTCGACATGCCCGAGATCGACACGGTGCTGATCGAGGATCCCGACCCCAACTGCCCGTTCGGCGCCAAGGAGGCCGGGCAGGGGCCGTTGCTGCCGGTGATGCCGGCGGTGGCGAACGCCATCTACGACGCGGTCGGCGTGCGCATCGACGAGCTGCCGATCACGCCGGACAAGGTTCTGCGTGCTCTTGAAAAGAAGAAAAAGGGACAACCGGCTCGAGTGGGTCCGGAATCCTTCCCCTCCGTGCCTTACCCCGATCCCGTGAGGGTGCTGCCGCCCTGGGAGGGTGGCGACGGAAATGCTCTTGAAGGCTCTACTCGTCCGAAGATCAGGGTTCCCGCGTCATGATGAGACTCCCCTGGTTCGAGTACCGCGCGCCGAAGACCGTCGCCGAGGCGGCGCGCATCCTCGCCGGCGAAGGACCGGACGCGATGCTGATCGCCGGCGGCACCGATCTGCTGCCGAACATGAAGCGCCGCCAGATGGCGCCCAAGGTTTTGATTTCCCTTCGAGGGATCGAAAGCCTGCGACACAACGGCAGCACGTACGGATCCGGCCTGACGCTCACGCAGATCGTGAATTCGAACGCGCCGAAAGCGCTGCGCCAGGCGGCGCACCAGGTGGCGACGGTGCACCTGCGCAACATGGGCACGCTCGGCGGCAACCTGTGCCTCGACACGCGCTGCAACTACTACAACCAGAACTACGAGTGGCGCAAGGCGATCGACTTCTGCCTGAAGAAGGACGGCGACATTTGCTGGGTGGCGACCGCGAGCAAGCGCTGTGTGGCCGCGTCATCGACCGACTGCGCTCCTGCACTGCTGGCGCTGGGCGCCACGGTCACGCTTGTTTCCTCAAAAGACCAGAGAACCATCTCGCTGGAGCAGTTCTACAACAACGACGGCATCGAGTACCTGAAAAAGCGGGCGGACGAGATCGTCACCGAGATTGCCATTCCGGAAAATCCCGCCAGCAGCTACTGGAAGCTGCGGCGCCGCGGCGCGTTCGACTTTCCGGTGCTGGGCGTCGCCGCAGCGACGGATTCCTCGGGAAACACCAGGATCGCGCTGGGCGCGGTCGCATCGCAGCCATTCCTGGTCGCCAAGGCCAATGAATTCCTGTCCGGCAAGAAGCTGACCGACGACGTCATCGAGGAAGCGGCGAAGCTGGTCGCTTCCCGCGCCAAGCCGCTGGACAACACCGACATGGACCTTTACTGGCGCAAGGACGTTACCGGCAATTTCGTGCGCTACGCGCTGCGCGAGCTGCGCGGCGACGACCTGCGCGAGACGCGCCTGCGCATCAGCAGGAATTCGGGGTCAGGGTCGTAATTAAGTCGCAGCGTACCGCGCAAGCTTAATTACGACCCTGACCCCGAATTCCTAGTCGTTCTTGAGGTTGGCCGCCTTGGCGACGGCGGTCCACTTCTCGATGTCGCGCACCACGCGGCGGCCGAGGTCCTCGGAGCTGCTGCCGACCGGATCGAGGCCCATGCCGGCGAAGCGCTCGCGCACCTCGGCGGTGTGCACCACGCGCGCCACTTCTTTCTGCAGGCGCGCGACGATCGCCGGCGGCGTCTTCGCCGGGGCGAAGAACGCGGTCCACACCGGCACTTCCATGTCGGGCACGCCGGCCTCGGCCATGGTCGGCAGGTCGGGCCAGGACGGATGGCGCCTGCTCGAGGTGACGGCCAGGCCGCGCAGCGTGCCGGCCTTGAGCAGGGCGGTGGCCGGCGGCGGGTCGACGATGGTCAGCATCACCTGCCCGGCGATCACCGCCTGCACCGACTCGCCGCTGCTCTTGTAGGGAATCATCTCGATCGCCGTGCCGGTGCGCTGCTTGAACATCTCGGTGGTGATCTGGAAGATGCCGGCGCTCGAGGCGTAGTTCGACCTGCCGGGGTTGGCCTTGGCGTACTCGATCAGCTCCTTCACGCTCCTGATCGGCAGCTTGGCGTCGACCGTCACCAGCAGCGGGAACTCGCAGATCATCGAGATCGGCGCGAAGTCGCGCGTCGGCGAGTACGACAGCTTCGAATAGGTCGCCGGGTTGATGGTCATCGGGCCGCTCGGCCCCATGAGAATGGTGTAGCCGTCGGGCGCCGACTTCGCCGCCAGGTCCGCGGCGATGATCGACTGCGCGCCGGGCTTGTTCTCCACGATCACCGGCTGGCCCAGGCCCTTCTGCAGCTCGGCCTGCATCACGCGCACGATGATGTCGTTGCCCCCGCCCGCGGCGTAGCCGACCAGGATGCGGATCGGCTTGCTGGGGTAGGCGTCCTGGCCCCAGGCGGGGAGTGCGAGTGTTGCGCAAAGCAGCAGACAGAGCCGGTTCATGGTCCTCCTCAATCGAGCGCCGCCAGGTCTTCCTTCGAAAGGCGAAGCTTCGCGGCGCCCATATTCTCCTCCAGGCGGGCGAGGTTGCCGGTGCCCGGAATCGGCAGCATAACCGGCGACTTCGCCAGCAGCCAAGCGATGGCGACCTGAGCCGGGGTGGCCTTCAGCTTTTCCGCCAGCTTTCTCACCCGGGCGAGCTTGAGCGCGGCGCCGGCGCCCAGCGGGTACCAGGGCAGGAAGGCGATTCCCAGTTTTTCACAATGGGATAAGACGTCCTCGGAGCTGCGATCCGCCAGGCTGTAGCGGTTCTGCACCGAGACGACGGTCGCCACTTTGCGCGCTCGCTCGAGTTGCTTGACGTTGAAATTGGACACGCCGATGTGGCGGACCTTGCCGGCGCGCTGCGCGTCGACCAGCACGCCAAGCGATTCCTCGAGCGGAACCTTCGGGTCGATCGCGTGGAGCTGGTACAGGTCGATGCGCTCCAGGCGCAGCCGCTTGAGGCTCCCTTCCAGATCGCGCTTTAGTTTTTGAGGGGTTCCGTCCGCATCCCATCTGGCGGGGCTCGGGCGTGCGAGGCCGCACTTGGTGCCGATGACGAAGCCTTTCGGGTAAGGGTGCAGAGCCTCGGCGATCAGCGTTTCGTCGGTCTGCGGGCCGTAGCTCTCGGCGGTGTCGAAGAAATTGACGCCAAGCTCGACCGCGCGGCGGAGCACGCGGAGCGCCGCAGCGCGGTCGTTCGGCTCGCCCCAGACGTTCGGGCCGAGTATGCGCATCGCGCCAAAGCCCAAGCGGTTCAGCTCCAGATCCCCGAGTTTCATGTAAGCCTTTGTTTCATATAGATGGGATACTTCCCACTCCTAGTTGAGGTTGCCGTCCCACATCAACCCTGCCCACTATGCACCCAGGAGGAGCGAATGGAAGTCGCGGTTGCCGGCAGCCTGCTCGGCAGTATCTCGGATTTCTGCCGGCGCTCGGGCATGGCGGAGTCCACTTTCGGCCGTCGGGCGGTGAACGACGGCAAGTTCGTGGCGCGGCTGCGCGATGGCGCGCGCGTCACTCCGGAAACCCTGCAGCGCGTCAACCAGTTCATGCTGAAGCACGGCGCGCCCGGCGCGGGCGAATCGCCGCCCGAGCTGCTGCCGCTGATCCGCGCCAGCGCGGTGCCGCCGATCGCCCTGCCGCAGTCGCGCGACGCGCCCCCCGAGAAGAACTTCCGCTTCTTCGACAACCGCCAGAAGTACCTGCTGTTCGTCAACACCTGCAGCGAGAAGGACGTGGTGGCGAAGCGCGTCGGCCTCGAGCTCGGCCACATCCACCCGAAGCCGCCCGCGGTGCGGCTGTTCGACGCCGGCATGGGCGATGGCACGGTGCTCGCGCGCGTGATGCGCGAGATGCACCGGCGCTTCCCGACGGTGCCGTTCTACATCGTCGGCAAGGAGATCAGCCTCGAGGACGTGCGCCTGTCGCTGCGCAAGATGGTCGACCGCTTCTACGAGCACCCGGCCACCGTACTGGTGGTGACCAACATGTACTACACGGAGGCGCCGTGGCTCACGCCGCGCCGCGTGCCGGCGGCCACCTCGATGGTGTGGCACGAGGCGGCGCTGACCGGCACCACGGCGCACGACTTCGCCGAGCAGGTCGCCGCGCTCGAGCCCTTCCTGGCGAAGAACTGGCAGGCGCGCCACAGCCCGAAGACCGGCAACCCGGTCTACGATCACCCGACGGCGCTGGTGATCTACCGCGACGACTACCGCTTCCTGCTCGACAACGTGATCCCGAAGCGCGGCGAGGGCAAGGCCGACTACGACATGGTGATCGCGTCGCAACCGTACCGGCTGCGGGCGCCGCTCGAATTCAAGGCGCAGAAGGTGGTCGCCCCGCTGGTGCGCGCGCTCGGCAAGGGCGGGCGCCTGCTCGGCATCCACTCGCACGGCCAGGACCCCGGCCTCGAGATCATCCAGAAGGTGTGGCCGGGGGAGAGCCCCTACACGCAGAGCCGCCACGACGTGCTGCGCGCCACCAAGGCCGAGCTCGGCAAGGAGTCGCGGCGCTACAACTTCAACGCCTACGCCGACGCGCGGGCGCTGTTCCGCTACGAGATGCACACGCTGCCGAGCGAGATCTCGGCGAGCATCGGCACCTCGACGCTGTTCGCCGCCTGGAACGCGGCGATCTACGTCGCGCAGATGGACGATCAGCGCCTGGGCGAGGTGCTGCGCGACACGCGCTACCTCGACGCGACGCGCGAAGTGCTGCAGAAGCACGGCAGCCTGTGGTTCCTGGACGAATCCTATGTCGTTTCCCGCAAGCGCGACTGAGCACGCCGTCCAGGCGCGGCTCTCCGAGCTGCTGATCGGCGGCTCATTCGAGCTGCTACCGCGCGAGATGCACCGCGCGGGCCAGATCGCCGCGCTCCTGCCCACCGACACCTGCGTCTACATTCCGTCGCTGCCCGGGCTGCCGCTGGCGCGCACGCTGGAAGCAGTCGCGGCGATCCGCGCCGCCGGCCTCGACCCGGTGCCGCACGTCTCGGCGCGCCGCATCCTCGATCGCGAGGAATTCGGGGGTTTTTTAAGAGAAGCTACGAAACAGCATGGGGTGCACCGCGTGCTGCTGCTCGGCGGCGACGAGCCGAAGCCGAAGGGGCCTTTTGCGGACAGCCTGCAGATCCTCGAGTCTGGGCTGCTCGCCGATTCGGGCATCCGCGAGATCGGCGTCGCCGGGTATCCGGAAGGACATCCCCGCATTCCGGCAGCCGATTTAGCTGCTTCTTTCCAGAAAAAACTCAAACTCACGAGCGAGCAGGGCCTGGGCCTTTACGTCGTCACCCAGTTCTCCTTCGCGCCGGGCCGCGTCGTCGAGTACTGCGCGCAGCTCGCGCGCAGCGCGCCCGAGGTCTCGATCTACGTCGGCGTCGCCGGCCCCACCGACCCGGTGGCGCTCGCACGCTACGCCCAGCGCTGCGGCGTCAGCGCCTCGCTACGCGCGCTGCGCAACCTCGGCAGCGGCATCGCCCAGCTCGTCACCCACTCGGATCCGCGCGAGCAGCTCGTCGCCCTCGCGCGCTACAGTCTGCAGCGCCAGCCGAGCAACGTCGTCGGCGTTCACCTCTACAGCTTCGGCGGCGCCGTGCGCACCGCCACCTGGATCCGCGGGCTGATGTAACGCAGGCCCCTGATGCGAGTAATATTGTCGGCCCTACCCCAAGGAGGAGGGTCCCGATGAAACTCGTTCAGCGTTGGATGCTTTCGCTCGCCGCCGTGACGCTTGCCGCGCCGGCTTTTGCGCAGGGTGACCTGCGCGCGCCGCTGCCGCAGCCGGTGCAGATCAAACAGGGGATGCTGAACGTGCCGGCGCTCTCGCCGCTGTGGCTGCTGCCCGAGGAGGCGGCCAAGTACAACATCAAGATCGAGATAGTGATGTTCCAGCGCTTCGCCGACGCGCGCACCGCGCTCGCCACCGGCGACATCCAGCTCACCGCCTTCGGCCCGCAGGACATCTCGCTCGCGCTCGGCCAGGGCGCGAAGAGCATGATGGGCGTCGCCGGCGTGGGCTCGGGCAACGACTGCCTGGTGGTGCGCAAGGGCGAGGACATCAAGGACTGGAAGAGCATCTCCGACAAGCGCATTGGCATCGGCGCGGGCTCTATCTCGTGGCTGAAGTTCGCCGCCTCGGTGCAGGAAAACGGCCTCGAGTACAACAAGCTGAAGATCGTCAACATCGTTGGCGGCGGCGGCAACTACCTCAAGTCTCTCCAGGGCAAGGAGATCGACATGGCGGTGGTGTGGCAGCCGTTCTGCGCGCAGGCCATCGTCGACGGCTTCGGCGCCTACCCGACGCTCAACCACAACGTCTCGAAGACCGTCGGCGGCCTGATCTCGGTGCTGGCGGTGAACAAGCCGTTTCTCGACAAGAACCCGGCCGCGGTGCAGCGGCTGGTGGTCGCCTACCTCGACGTCCTCGAGCTGGCGCGCAAGGACACCGGCCGCTGGGCGAAGATCTACGCCGAGAAGGCGGGGCTGCCGGAGAACGTCGCCGCCGAGTCGATCCGCACCACGCGCCTCGACCCGACGCTGCCGCTCGAGTCGATCAAGCGCATCTCGAAGTTCCTCTCCGACAACGGCGTCATCACGCGCGACGTGTCGGGCGAGATCGCGCAGTACTACGACTACAGCTTCCTTTCGCGCGCCACCGGGAAGAGCGCGGAGCAGCTCGGCCTGAAGCAGTAGGTTCGTGAAGCTGCGGTTCGCGCCGCCCTGGTTCCTGTTGCTGCCGGCGGCGCTGGCGGCGCTGTGGCATTTCGGCGTCGAGCTGCGCTGGGTGACCGAGGGCACCGTGCCTTCGCCGACGCAGGTGCTGAAGTCCTGGCACACCTGGATCTTCGGCGGCGGCACGAAGGGAATGCTCTCCCTGTACTCGGGCACCTGGCTCGACAACGTCGCCTACTCGACGCGCCGGGTGCTGCAGGGCTTCGGCCTGGCTGTGCTGGTGGCCGTTCCCCTGGGCCTGGCGATCGGCTGGAGCCGTTTCGCGGCGCGCGTCATCGATCCTACGGTGCAGCTGCTGCGCCCGGTGCCGATCACGGCGTGGCTGCCTTTCGCCATCGCCGTGTTCGGCATCTACGACGCGAGCGCGCTGTTCCTCATCGGGATGGGCGCCTTCTACCCGATCGTGGTCAACACCACCCACGGCGTGCGCGACACCAACCTGCTGCTGTTGCGCGCCGCGCGCATGATGGGGGCGGGCGCGGGGACGGTGCTGGCGAAAGTCGTCTTCCCCTCGGCGCTGCCGTCGATCTTCACCGGACTGCGCCTGGGCATCGGCGTCGCCTGGACCGCGGTGATCGTGGCCGAGATGATCGCGGTCAAGTCGGGGCTCGGCTACGTCCTCTGGGATGCCTACTACGTCGGCCGCATGGACATCTGCGTCGCCACCATGTTCTCGGTCGGCCTGCTCGGCTTCCTCTCCGACCGGGTCATAGTGCTGGCCGCGCGCTTCCTCCTGCGCTGGCGCACGCTCGAGGCGCACGCATGATCGAGATCGCCGGCGTCTCGCGCGAGTTCGCGAAGGAAGGCCGCAGCGTGGTCGCGCTGCAAGGCATCGACATGGCGGTGCGCGAGGGCGAGTTCGTGGCGCTGCTCGGGCCCTCGGGCTGCGGCAAATCGACGCTTCTCAATATGGTGGCGGGCTTCGACTTTCCGACCGGCGGCAGCGTGCGCGTCGCCGGCGAAACGATTCGCGAGCCTTCGCCGCAGCGCGGCGTGGTATTCCAGGAGCCGGCGCTGTTCCCCTGGTTCAACGTGACCGACAACGTGGTGTTCGGGCCGAAGACGCGCGGCGACCAGGCGTCTGACTACAAGCCGCGCGCCGCGCAGATCCTCGAGCAGGTGGGCCTGCGCGGCTTCGAGGAGAGCTACCCGGCGGAGCTCTCCGGCGGCATGCGCCAGCGCGTCGGCATCGCCCGCGTGCTGATGCTCGAGTCGCGCGTCATGCTGATGGACGAGCCCTTCGGCGCGCTCGACGCGCAGACCCGCTCGCTGATGCAGGAGCTGCTGCTCGCGGTGTGGGAGCGCCACCACCAGACGGTGCTGTTCGTCACGCACGACATCGAGGAGGCGCTGCTGCTCGCCGACCGCGTGTGCGTGATGACCGCTCGCCCGGGGCGCATCAAGAAGAGCATCGACGTCCGCCTGCCGCGCCCGCGCGCGCTCGAGATCACCGCCTCGCCGGAGTTCAACGCCCTGCGCCTCGAGGTGCTGGCTCTGATACGCGAGGAAAGCCAGCGCGCTGCCGCTCAACTCTAGAGCGTTCGGCCCTTAGTTCAGGCGGGCGCGGACGCTCAGCTCGCGGGCCTATCGCGCCGCGTCGGGGATCAAGTTGATGACCACCTTGTCGATCTGGCCGGTGAACGGGAAGTGGCTCTTCACCTTGTAGTTGTTCGACACCGGGGTGCCGTAGTCGACACCGACATCGAAGGATTCACTGAGCGAGAAAGTGCCCGGAACGGTTTTCTCGATGGGTGCTTCCGCGACCTTCTTGCCGTTCACATGCAGTTCGCCGACGCCCTTGAACATCCCGGTTTTCACGAAGTTGAACTTGATGTCCACCTTCCCCTTGGGCAGTTTGGATGAGACGATGGAGGTGCGCTGGCTGTTGAAGTAGTTGTATTCGTAGTGCAGCTTCTGATCGCGAATGAACAGGGTGTAGCCGCCGTTCACGCCGCCGCACGCGACGATGACGCCTTCTTCGTTGCCCTTCAGGTTGAGCGTGGTCTCGATGGTGTGCGACTTGTTCTTGGTCGGTGCAGAAACCGCCTCCGGGATGCGCACGGCGCCAGGCGTGTAGTAAACATAGTTCGTCCGGTCGCCGAAAGTGCGGCTGAACTGCTTGGCGATCCGGGTGTTGACGTCGTCGTAGAGCGGATACACGTTGTTTTTCCATGCCTGCTCATCCCACGCCTTCTTCAGCTCCTCCAGTTTCGTGGGATTTTGGGCGGCGAGGTTGTTGGTCTCGGCAAAATCCTCATTGAGGTTGTACAATTCCCACACGTCCTTTCCGAAATCGAAGGTGCCGGCGGTTACCCAGGGCATACGGTTGCCATGGATGGTCACCGCTTTCCAGCCATCCTTGTACATCGCCCGGTTGCCGACCTGCTCGTAATACTGCTCGGTGCGGGCGGAGGGAGCGGCGGCCTTGTCGAAGGAATAGGCCAGGCTGATGCCATCCACGGGCATTTGTTTCACGCCATCCACTTCGTTGAGGAATGGAGTGCCCGTTACGTCCATCGCCGTGACCAGTAGGTCGGTGACATAGGCGTATTGGCTGCGGATTTCACCCTTGGCCTTGATACCCTTGGGCCAGGTGATGAAGAGGCTATCGGCGATACCGCCATTGTGGACGATCTGTTTGGTGTACTTGAATGGCGTGTTGCCGGCCATGGCCCAGCCCGCGTGATAGTGCGGGTAAGTGTTGGGGCCGCCCCATGTAGCGTAGTGCTTCATGTTCTCTTCGAGCGACGTCTGCAAGCCATTGAGCACCAGCGACTCATTATACGTTCCGTTCAAGCCACCCTCACCACTGGCGCCGTTGTCAGCGGTGAGGATGATCAGCGTGTTGTCATATTGGCCGGTGCGCTTGAGGTTGGCGATGATGCGGCCGACCTGCTCGTCGGTGTGCGTCATCATGCCGGCGAAGACTTCCATCTGGCGGGCATAAAGTTTTTTCTGTTCGGCGCTCAAGCTGTCCCAGCGGGGAATTTCGGGTATGCCGTTGGAGAGCTTGGTGCCGGCGGGCAGGATCTTCATCGCAAGCTGCTTTGCGAAGATCTGCTCGCGAGCCTTGTCCCAGCCCATGTCGAACTTGCCCTTGTACATCTCGATGTACTTCTGCGGCACTTGGTGCGGCGAGTGCATCGCGCTCGGCGCCCAGAACATGAAGAAAGGCTGGTCAGGTTTAATGGAGACATGCGACGTGATGTTCTCGATCGCACGATCGGCAAGGTCCGTGGTCAGGTGGTAGTCCTTCTTGCCGAGCCAATTCTCCACCGGACGGTTGCCGTCCCACAGCAGCGACCGATAGTTGTCGGCGTCGGCCGCCATGAAGCCATAGAAACTGTCGAAACCCTCGCCGCTGGACCAACGGTGAAAAGGCCCGCTCCGCGATACTTCCGGCAATGGTGTGTGGTCCCATTTGCCGAGCGCCATGGTCGCGAAGCCGGCGTGCTGGAAATGCTTGGCCAGGGATTTGGCGCTCTCGGGGGTCGAGCCGTTGTAGCCGGGAAAACCCATTGCCGTGAGCGCGTGGGAGCCGAAACCGATCTTGTGCGTGTTTCTGCCCGCCATCAGCGCCGCGCGCGAGGGCGAACACAAGGCCGGGGTGTGGAAATTGTTGTAGCGCAGGCCGTCGGCGGCGAGCCCATCGATGCTGGGCGTATTGATGAGGCCACCGAAAGAACCGTATTGGGCAAAGCCCACGTCATCGAGATAGACCAGGAGGACATTGGGTGTGCCTGGTTTTGTTTTCCGGGCTTCGGGATACCACTCCACGGATTCTTCGTAGGTTCGGCCGATCTTTCCTTTGAACTCCTGGCCGTACTTCTTGAACGACTCGGACGTCGCCGGGGCGCTGACGGTCGAAATCGTCAGCCAGCTGGACAGGGCGCCCGCCGCAAACAGCGCCGCGGCGGCAAGGGTCGTAGTTTTCCGCATGGTTGCAACTCCTCGTTAGGGCAAGCATTGTAAGGTGGACTGCTCCGCGGCCCAGTTCATGTTTGCATCCCCGAGGAGCGCGAAGCAGGTCCGCACGTCCTCCTGCATGAAGGCCTTGGCAAGGACGTCGTATACGCGTGGCTTGGCGTCGTCCTTCATCAGGCGAGCGAATCCCAGTACTGAACTATTCTCTTCCGCATCGCCGCGTCCGGCAGCGGGCCGCGGGCGGCATCGAGGTTGTCGAGCATGTACTCCGGCTTGTCCGTGCCCGGAATGACCGCGGTGACCGCGGGGTGCCCGAGGATGAACTTGAGGAAGAACTGCGCCCAGGTGCGGGCGCCGAATTCGGCGGCGAAGTCCGGCAACGGACGGTTGCCCGCCTTGCGGAACAGCGAATTGCGGCCAAACGGCAGGTTGACGAGCACCGCCGCTCCCGCGTCGCGCGCGGCGGGCAGCAGCATTTTCTCGGACTCGAGCGCGCCGAGCGAATAGTTCACCTGGAGGAAATCCGGCTTCTCCCGCGCGAGGACCTTCGCCATCGCGTCGTAGCTGCGCACCTGGCTGGTGGTAATGCCGACGTAGCGGCAAAGGCCCGCTTTCTTCCACTCCCGCGGCAGGTCCAGGGTGTAGCCACCCTCGGTGACGTTCCACGCCTGCATCAGGTCGACGCGGTCGGTGCGCAGCCGGCGCAGCGAGCCACGCAGCGAGGCCTCCGCTTCCGCGCGCGGCAGGTCGAAGGAGAACTTCGTGGCGAGGAAGAGGCGGTCCCTGACCCCCAGCTCCGCGACGATTTCCCCCAGCCGCTCTTCCGCGCTGCCATAGCCTGCCGCCGTGTCGATCAGCCGGCCGCCACCGGCGATGAACGTGCGGATCACTTCCCCGCGCGCCGCCTGCTTCGCCGGGTCATTCTGGTAGTCGAAGATGATCGCCGTGCCGATGCCGACGATCGGCAGCCGCTCGCCACTTGACGGGATCGGCCGCGTCATGACCGGCCCTTCTGCACCGTGCGCCGCAGGGGCGAGCCATGGCAACGCGCTCGAGAGCACCGCACCGCCCGCCGCAGCGATAGCCCCGCGACGCGCGAGATCGACCCGTTTGATTTCCCGAGTCATCGCTTCGATACCACTAGGCGACGATCTAGTGGTAGTCGGCGTGTGTGCCTACCCAGATTCGGAGATGCCACGATCGGGAGCAGACTAACCGACGACCCGTCGACGACCTACTTCTGAGCCGCCTCTGCCGGCGCCAGATCGAACCGCACCCAGTTCAGCGTGTCGCTGAACTTGAACGGCGATGTATACGCCTTCCGCTCCACCGAGCCGCCGTTGTCCACGCCGACGTCGAAGGATTCGGAGACCGAATACATGCCGGGGACGGTCCTGCCGATCGTTCCGCGGCCGGCTTCGGCACCGTCGATGAAGATCGTGCCCGTGCCGGTAGCTTTGCCCGGAGCGTCACCCGGGACGGCCTCGTAGACGAACTTGACCTCGTGCTTGCCGGGCATCAGTGGCTTGCCGGCCCTGATGGTGTAGTAGTTCTGGTCGAACGCGTTGTAGGTGAAGGTGACAATATTGTTCTTCACGTACAGCGTGTAGCCCGCGTAGTAGCCGCCGGCCGCGACGATCACGCCGTTGGTCTTGCCGCCGGTTTCCATCGACGCGGTGATGGTGTGGCTGCGGTTTTTCACCGGGGGCGAGAGCGCCTCGTTGATGAACTCCGCTCCGGGCGGGTAGTACGTGTAGGTGTTTCTCGGTGCGCCGCTCATCTTCGCGATGTTGGCGAACCGCGCCGCCAGATCGTCGTACAGCGGATAGACGTTGTACTTGAGCGCCTCCTCCTCCCACTTCTTCTTAAGCTCGGCCAGTTTCTCCGGGTGCTTCGCGGCCAGGTCGTTGGCCTCGCCCGGATCCTCGTTGACGTTGTAAAGCGCCCAGACGTCCTTGTCGAAGTCGAAGGTCCCCGCAATCACCCAGGGCATGCGATTGCCGTGCAGCGTCACCGCCTTCCAGCCGTCGGCATAGAGGGCACGATTGCCGTACATCTCGTAATACTGCACCGGGTGCTTGGTGGGCGCTTTGGCGTCGTTGAACGAATACTTCATGCTGACGCCGTCGAGCGGCATCTGTTTCACGCCATCCACGGCATCCGGCATCGGCGTCCCCGCCACGTCGAGGAAGGTCGGCGCCACGTCGATGATGTGGTGGTACTGGTTGCGCAGCTCGCCCTTCGCCTGGATGCCCTTCGGCCAGTGCACGATCATCGGGATGGAGGTGCCGCCGTCGTGGCTGGACTGCTTGAAGTAGCGGTGCGGCGTATTACCGGCCATCGCCCAGCCGGCGTGGTAGTGGTTATTCGTCTCCGCCGTTCCCCACTGCTCGTAGAACTTCTGGTTTTCCTCCATCGGCGTCTTGGCGACGCCGTTGAGGAACAGCGCCTCGTTATGGCTGCCCTCCAGGCCGCCCTCGCCGCTGGCGCCGTTGTCGGAGGTGACCATGATCAGGGTGTTGTCGAGCATACCGGTACGCTCGAGCGTCGCGATCATGCGGCCGATCTCGTGGTCCACATGGTTCAATTGCGCCGCGAACGCCTCCATCTGCCGGGCGTACATCTTCTTCTGCGCCGGCGTGAGCGAATCCCAGGCCGGGATATCGGCCGGGCGAGGGACGAGCTTGGTGCTCGCGGGCACGATGCCCTTCGCGATCTGATTCTTCAGGATCGTCTCGCGCGCCGCGTCCCAGCCCATGTCAAACTTGCCACGGAATTTTTCCAGGTAAGCCTTGGGCGCGTGGTGCGGCGCATGGTTGGCGCCCGGAGCCCACTGCATCATGAACGGCCGGTCCGGGGCGGCCGACTTCTGCGCCGTTATCCAGTAGATGGCGCGGTCGGCCATGTCGGTGCTGAGGTGGTAGTCGGGCTTGCCGACCGAAGGATTGGTCGGCCGGTGGTTCTCGTACATGACCGACACGAAGTTGTTGTGGTCCGCATTCGGGAAGCCGTAGAAGTGGTCGAAGCCATCG